>CAVUXI010000009.1:0-119655 GCA_963745385.1 uncultured beta proteobacterium | reverse complement strand
TGCTCGTCGGGCTCATCCGGCGGACCTGAGCCGCCACCGCGAGTGTGCGTCTTCAGTGAATCTGGAACTGGATCGGCAGGACGAGATCGAAGCTCTCGCCCGGCGTGTCGAGCGGCGGCGCGGGCATCGGGCTCGAGCGCTGGATGATCGCCACGGCCTCCTCGTCGAGAAGCAGCGAGCCTGAGCCCTGTGCCACCTGGGCCGACATCACGCGTCCGCTGCGGTCGATTGTAAAGGCGACGTTCGTGACGCCGCGTAGGCCGCGCGCGCGCGCCGCGTCGGGATAGCGCTTGAAGCGGTTCAAGTGCGACATCAGTTGCTTTTGCCATGAGAGCGGCACCGTCGCCGGCTTTGCCGCGGTCCCCGCCGCGTTCGCGGTCGCGGGAGGTGCGGGCGGGGCCTCGACGCGCGGCGGCGCGGTCGTCAGCGGCGCACCGACGGTCGGATCAACCGCCTTCTGCTCCTGCGGCGCGACCTCCGCGGCCGTCTTCTCCTCGTCGACCTTCTTGTCCTGAACGGGATCGGGCTTGGGCAGCACGACCTCGGGCTCGGGCGCGAGTGGCGCCTGCTCGACCGGCGGGATGTCGACGAAGGTCTTCTCGGGCACCTTCTCGGTAGCGGGCGGCGTAGTCGGTGCCTCCTCCTGCAGCGGACCGTGTGCGACGTCGGGGCTGTCAACGGGGGAGGCAACGGCGAGCGGCGCCAACTCGATCGTGCTCCGCCGCTCAATTTGTGCGAGAAGGCGTACGACGCGTTCACGCGCCATCTGCTCGAACCCAGATCTCGAGCACGGGCAATTGGTTTCGCAGCGCGAGCTCGTCGACATGTCGGGTCTGACGCGCTGGAATCGCGCGACCCCGAACGCGCCGCGGCCGCCATCGGAAAGCATATCAACGACGCCCGGGCGCGTGCACTCCAGGTGTAGAGACGGCAACCGGACTAGCGCTTTCCGGCGTCCTTGATGACGGCCGCGAGACCCGCGAGGCTTGCCACCTTCACTTCGCAACGCGAGATCGAGTGCGATCCGACGATGTAGGGTTGGATCGCGGTGACGAAAACCTTCTCGAAATCATCGGATGCCTCCCAGGCGTGAAGGCTCGACAGGTCGTCCCACAGCGTGATGATGTACATGCTTTCCGGATCGTTTACGTCCTGCGTGACAAGGCGACCGAGGAAGCCGGGCACCGCAATCTGGTTCAGCTCGCTGTATTTCTGCTCGATTGCGGGCCACGCTCCGGGATAAGTTCTTGCCCAATAGATTCTGACGATCATATTCGGGGACTCCCGCTTACAGGGTTCACGGTGCGGGCGGATCGACGGCCAGCCCCATGCGCCGCATCTTGGCGAACTGGACCACCTGCCGACCGATCGTTTCGAGCTGGAGCTTCGACGAAAGGTCGACGCAGTTGCCTTGCTCGTCGAACAACCTGGAGGATGTGTTCAACGCCGCGCCGAGCGGCGTAGGCCAGCCGCGCAGCGCGTGGACGATGGAACGCATGGCTGCCAGCGTCTGGACCGCCGCCTGCCAGCCACCTGCGCAGGCAATCAATCCGACAGCAAGACCGTCGAAATAAGCGCGATCATCCGTCCGCAACTCCTCTACATAATCGAGCGCGTTCTTCATCAGCCCGGACACCGATCCGTGATACGACGGCGACGCGATGATGATCCCGTCACAACGGCGCAAGGCATCGATCAATTCCTTGCCTTCGGGGGTGCGGTCGGATGCGCCGGTTCCATACATCGGAAGAAGGAGCGCCGGCCCTGCGATCATCTGCGTTTCGGCGCCTTCTGCCGTGGCAGCTTTGAGGCTTACGACGAGCGCGCGCTCGGTCGTCGAACCGGGACGGGGTGTGCCGCCCATCCCGAGTATCAGCGGGCTGACAACATCCGGCATCCTTGCGCCTCCACCCCTCCGTGACTCTTGTGCGAGCATGTTACGATCAATGCTATCTCCGCGCAAAGCTGATGCCGGCGAACGCGCGCAGCATGAGTCCATCGCTGGGGTCTACGAGCGACTCAACGTGTCAACTGACACATCGCCCGCTTGCGTTGACACCGCGCCGTCGGCTCGGGAATCCACACCGAACTGATGCGTGTCGTCGCTCTGCGTCCGGTCACGGACCGCGGAAAGCGCGTACAGCAGCGTGATGTAGCCAACTCGATTTGAGTTGACCGCGATTAGCTTCCGCCGAGGGGGGATGTACCTTGCGAGGGCTGATCGCTGTTTCGCAACCGCGCAACTCGCCTTGCGCCACACCAACGGATTAACATCGAAAACAGGAGATCATCATGGCTGAATTGGCCCGTGCGGTTGCACCAAGCGTTGTTCTCGTTCACGGTGGCTTCGTAGACGGCTCCGGCTGGGAGTCCGTCTACGAGATCCTCACGAAAGACGGGTATGTCGTCAGTATCGTCCAGAATCCGACGACATCGCTGGCCGACGACGTCGCGGCAACCAAGCGCGTTATTGCCGCGCAAAGCGCTCCGGTAATTCTTGTCGGCCACTCCTACGGCGGAGCCGTGATCACCGAAGCCGGTAATGATCCAAAGGTCGCTGGACTGGTCTATATCGCTGCCTTCGCGCCGGACAAGGGCGAGTCGGTATCGACGCTCATCAAGGATCCACCGCCTGACGCGCCTGTGCCACCGATACTGCCGCCACAGGACGGCTATCTGCTTCTCGACAGGGCGAAGTTTCGCGCCTCATTCGCGGGTGACGTGGACGCGCAAAAAGCTGAATTCATGGCCGATTCTCAAGTCCCCTGGGGGTGGACGCGCTCGGCGGCACGATCAGCGAGCGCGTGGAAGGCCAAGGCGAGCTGGTACCTGGTGACCACCGAGGACAAGATGATCCCGCCACCGGCCCAGCGCTTCATGGCGAAGCGCGCGGGGTCGAGCGTCGTCGAGGTCGCCGGCAGTCACGCGATTTACGTATCGCAGCCGGATGCAGTGGCGGCGCTCGTCGAAAAGGCTGCCCAGGAAGTGAAAGCGGAAGCGACGATGAACTAAAGCGTGGTACGCGCCGCCGGCTGGCAGCCCGGCGGCGCTGCTATTTTTGCCGCGACGGGAAGACGGATTCGCAGACTCACGATTGCCGACCAACTCAGCGCCTGACGCGCCAGTTCACGAGGTCGCGGAGTGTTCGACCCGCAAGAGGCGATAAGCTCAGAGGGACTCCAGCTCCCTAATCGACGGCGTGCCTTGTGAGTGCTTGCCTAGCGGTGCAAGTGAACCGCGGCTGCCGATGGTGGTCCTATCGCTTATGGAACGCCTGAGACTCGCCCTGAAGAAAGGAGAAATCCTTCTTGACCGCCTGCTGAAGGATGGCGTTGGCATCGCGCACGATTGCGGGGGCACTGGTGCCTGTTCAAGTTGCTGCGTGGTGGTGCGCGAGGGGGTCGAGTGCCTCAACGCCGCGAACGAAGACGAGCTCGATATGCTCGATCGAAGTGGAGCAGGGGCGCCGGGCGCGCGGCTCGCGTGCCAAGTGAGCGGCGCCGGCGAGTTTTTGATCGAGCTTCGGCGCGAAGAAGCGCCCGTCCACGCCAACATGCAGCCCGTATCGGTGAGTGAGCGCGCAGCGGAACATTTCGCTGGGCAGTTCGCGAAACATCCCGGCGTGGTGGCGGTGCGCCTGGTGGTGGAACTCTCCGGCTGCTCGGGCCACCGCTATCGTATTCAGCCTGCCGGCACCATCCGCGACGAAGACTCGGTTTTCGAAAGCCGCGGCGTACGTATCGTGGTGGACGGGGCGAGTCTGCCCTACCTGCAGGGCACTACGCTCGACGTGGTGCACGAAGGGCTCAGTCGACGCGTGTCTTTCGACAACCCGAACGCTCGCGAGAGCTGTGGATGCGGTGAGAGCTTCGGCGTGTGAGCAAGCCCGGATTGCCGAGTTTGGACGAAAAGCTGGACGAGGCGCTGAAGGAAACCTTTCCGGCGAGCGATGCATTCGCGCTGTTCCCTGAGGCCTCGAACGGTCCCGTGGAGCTGGATTCGCCCGCGGTGGGCAGTGCGACAGGCGCCGGCTGAGCCTTGCCTGTCCGGTTTCTACCCGCCGCTGGGCTGCTTACTCCGATACGTTCCCCGCATGCAAGCACGGTGCGCACTTTTTCGCGGGACTCGACTCTAAAGGTATGGCCGTGGCTGGCGCCGAGAAGGCAGAAACGCGAGTCGATGTGCTGTGTAATTGCAGCGAACAACTTGGAGGTCGTGTATGTTCAGCCCGCTAGCAGTGCTCGCTATCTCTATCGCCCTGTCGAACTCGTTAGCCCAGCCGGCAAATACTTCTGAGCAGGCGATGAGGACGGTCGCCTCCTACCTGTATCTAATGGACTCGGAAGGAAACAAGGTCCTGCTTAACACCCAGTTTTGGCGAAACGATCCGAAGTACGACGAACGCGCGCTGAACCGTTTTTTCGACGTGATGACGGGTCTCGAAAAGCGGGGATTCCACAAGGATGAAAAAGCGGTCATCGACGATTGGGAGAAGCGGGAACCCACCGCGCGCTGCTACATTTACATGGAGGATTTGCAAGCGGGTAAGAAGACCAAAGGCGGGATCGTCACTGGGTCTCGGTTATGGTGCACGGAGAACGGTGCGTCGGAACACGAAATAAGTGCTTCCGACAGCCCGAAGCACGTCGAAGAGGTCCTCCGATACTTCGATACTTACCTTGAAAGGGCTAAGAAGCATTTGCGCGAAAAAACCTAAGTGCCACATTTCGGCCTGCGGGGAGACGAAGTTACGCCGAGCGATACCGGGTCTGAATGCCGTCCAGGGCGGCAACGCAGGCGTATGGATCATCCTTGCCCGGCGGCTTGCAGGATCAGAGCAGTGATCTCCTCCGGACGTGAGATCAACGACAAGTGGCTCGCCTTCACCTCGATCGTCGTCGCTTCCATACGTTTCGCCATGAACCGCTGAAGATCGGGATTGATCGTCCGGTCGTCAATCGAAACAGCATAAAAGCTCCGTTTGGAGCGCCAGGCGGCCTGCTTCGTTTTGCCGGTCAAAAGAGCTTTGTGGAACGGCTGCTGCACCGCGTAGAGCACTTTCGCCCGCGACTGCGGCAAGTCGCCCGCAAAATCGCGCATGAACGCAGCCTCGGTGAGTCTGCCCTCATCGCCATCGAACACGATGCCGGCCGACGCTGGCGCCGCGGGGAACTTGCTCGCGAGCGCCGAGTAGTCCTCTCCCGCATCCGGGGCTCGCGCCGCGACGTACACCACGGCCGACACGATGGGGTCGACACCGGCCTCCGTCACGATCATGCCCGCGAAGGAATGTCCCGCGAGTACCGTCGGGCCGTCCTGACGGGCCAATACACGTCGGGTTTCGGCTACGGCATCGTCCAGCGTTGTGAGGGGGTTCTGCACCGAGGTAACGTTAAGCCCTGCGGTCTGCAGGCGCCCGATCACCTCCGCCCAGGATGATCCGTCTGCGAACAGACCATGAACCAGAACGACGTTTCGGGCCGCTGGTTGGCTCTGCGCGCGAAGTGAGGGTGGCACCAGCGAAGCCATAGCAGCGGCGGCAAGTGTTGAATTGAATGTCCGACGACTCATCATGGTCATAGAAATGTCTCAGCCCGAAACGGTAGGTTCGATCGATGCTTGCTGGCCTCGAGTGACGTGCGTCATATCCTCTTCGATCGAGTCGTCATTGAACCTCGCTGCAGTGTCGGCTCGGTGTCAGAACCTTTCGAGCGCGTTACATCCGTAACGCGGTCACATTGAGCGTACATTGTGTGAAACCGTCGCTCGCGCTAGCCAATACGGAGTTGCATGCCCGGCCTGGCGGCGCATCGATAGCAGCGCTCGCCATTTGAGTCCGAGCGCGTTGGCCTGACGTAATCCCGTTGCAAGTGCAAAACGCGTGAGCCGTTCCTGTTGCGTCGGCAACGCGCCTAGGATCCGAGTTACTTCTTGTTGAGTCACCCCACTCGCTGCTTCGCTTCAGGATAAAGCGTCATGCTGGGCGCTTTCTCGATGCATTGCCACGGACCTGCGGCCCGCTTGCACTCAGGCACAGCTGCTCTGGCGCGCTGATGTCGATGCTATAGGCGCTACGTGTCGCTTAATCAAAGTTAGGCCGCGTTGTAAAGTTTACATGTCGGTCGCGCCGACTCGCGGGCAAGTTTTCTGCCACGCGCTCGGAGGTAATCTTGTAGTCGGAAACTCGCCCGAGCAAACGGTGCATCTCGCCGACCACTATATCCTCGAGTACAAATTTTCCTAACCTTTGGTAGGTGACACATCGCTCATGACGACTTAGCGTCCGCGTTGAGACCGTTTGGGGAGGACGAGGTAAACGGGCTCAGCCAGAAAGTCTCCGAGAGCGGGGCAGACGCCCGCCACAGTTGCGATTCGGCCAGCGGCGCCGCGACAACACAATGGCCGTTGTTTTGTTGACGCATCATCTTCGAAACCTCTATTCCTCGCAGGAGGCATTGATGAAACCGGTAGTCCTTAAAAGACGGCTAATAGCAGCCGGCATTGTCGTTTTGGCCCTTATCCACGTGCCAGTCCAAGCCCAGGTCCGGAGTTGCGAATCATTGGCGGGCATGTCCTTGCCTAACAACACGACCATTACGACGGCTCAGAGCCTGCCGGGAGGGACGCTCACTCTCACCGCCGTTGGCACCACCTATACTGTGACTGGGGTGCCGCCCTTCTGCCGCGTCAATGGCATCACCAAGCCGGGCCCCAATTCCAATGTCAACTGGGAAGTGTGGATGCCTGCCGGCGGCTGGAATGGCCGGTTCGAACAACTGGGCGGCGGCGGAATCGACGGCTCGATCAACTTGACCAGGATGGGGCAGATGCTGGCGCTGAATTACGCGGTAGCAGCCACCGACGGTGGGTCAACCGGCCAATTTGTGGATTTCGTCAACAATATTGACCGGCAGCTGGATTTTGCATATCGGGCCTTTCCGGCAACGCACGACAACGCGATTCCCCTGATTCAGACGTACTACGGCGCGGGACCGAACAAGTCCTATTTTGTCGGGTGTTCCGAAGGCGGCCGCGAAGCCCTTCTGATGGCCCAACGCTATCCGACCTATTTCGACGGCATCCAAGCCGGCTCGCCCGCCAAAAATCCGCCGCACATGTGGATCGGAAATAATATTTGGCTCGATCAACTCTTCTCGAATCCGGCCAACGCTCTCACCACGCCGCAGATCAACTTCATGCAGACCGCATCCACCGCGGCCTGCGCCGCCCCAGGCACCGGGGTGGTCGCCGATCCCCGCAAGTGCAACTGGGATGTGAGTTCGCTGTTATGCACGGGCAGCAACACTCCGGACACCGGCACCTGCCTGAGCGCGCCTCAGGTGGCCACCATGAAGCTTGTACTGGGGCCCAATGGGGGCGTCCACAATCCAAGAACCGGGAAAATGATTTTCCCTGGGGTGAACCCATTCTCGGGACTTACCGGGTTGTTTCCAGGGTCCAACGCGACCGACTCCCATATCTTGTATATCGGCAGCCTCTTCTACAACAACCTGAGCTGGCCTTGGCAGACCTACAACTTCGACTCGGACCAGGCGGCTCTCGACGCATTGCCCATGGCGACCGCGCTTCGAACCATCGACCCGGATATTTCGGCGTTCGCGGCGCACGGTGGCAAGCTGATGATGTGGGTAGGCTGGGAAGATCCACAGATCTTTGTCTGGGATACGGTCAATTTCTTCGAGTATATGATTCGTCAAAATGCCGCCAATGCGACTGACGGCAAGCTTATCGACATAAACTACGAGAATCCTGAGTACCCGTATGGGAACACGGACTTTGCGTTCGGGAATCCGGCGATCAGGAGTTATTACTCGGCCGCCAGCCAGGCAGCTCATGCCCGCGCAGTGGCCGCGACCAACCAGTTCGCGAAGCTTTACATGGCCTCGGGCGTTGACCACTGCGGCGGCGGCCCAGGTGCGCAGAGTTTCGTCGAAAATCCGAACTATGGAGAGTTGACCCAAGCGCTGGTGAACTGGGTCGAGAACGGTGTCCCGCCAGGAGACATCCCAATTACCAAGCGAGCCAACAATAGCCCCACGGGTGCAGTCCAGTTCACCACGCTGCTCTGCTCGTATCCCGCGTCGTTGACTTATTTGGGATCGGGGGATCTGTTGAGTGCCAGCAACTACGTTTGCCAATAAGTGAATTGATGCCGATTGGGCAGGCGGTGGGGTGTTCTGGCGTCCCTCCGCCGGTCCCGGTTAAACGCGAAATTCTGGGCTTGCTCGATTTCGGTCTCACGAATCGAGAAATTGCCGACAAGCTTGCGATGACCGTTGGCACGATTAAGTGGCGGATGACTCAGATTTTCGGAAAACTCCAAGTACGAAACCGAATCGAAGCGCTCGTGCGAGCACGGCAGATCGACTCCTTTTAGAGCTCGCGTGTTCAGTGCAAGGGATGCGGCTCGGAGCTCTAGCCGAGGAACATCCCCAGCAGGTGTAACAACACGCCGACGCAACCACCGACCAAGGTGCCATTGAGGCGGATGAACTGTAGATCCTTGCCGATCTCGAGCTCGATTTTCTCGGACACGTCCCGCGCGTCCCAACTCTTGACGACATCGGTGATGAGGAGCGAGATCTGGTGCCGGTGAGCGAGCATCAACGTTTCCGTTGCTCCTAACAACCACTCGTTGAGCTTGTGCTGCATCGGCTCGTCTTTGGCAAGCCCCGTCCCCAAGGCATTCAACAGTGACGACGTCGTTTTGCGCAGCCGGGACTGATCGGACGCGACGTCGGCCAGGATCCGCTTCTTGAGCTCGTTCCAGATCGACGCGTAGTAAGGCTTGGTGCGCAGGTGCTCGATGATCTGCACCTTGATCGCTGCGCCGCGATCGAACATTTCCGGCGATGTTTTCAGATTGTCGATGAGCCTGATTGTCGAGTCGGCGAATTGCGCACGGAGCGGGTGTCGGGGATCGGCGATGACTTCCCGTAGAAGATGGACGATACCCGTGACAAAACGATCTACGATGTAGCGGTCGACGAATTCCGGCGTGTACTTCGACGCCTCGCCGAATTTCTCCAGGATCAAGGCCTGGTTGGAGGTGATCAGGCGCTCGATCGCCTTGAGTGCATCGTCCAAGAGCGCCTGATACTGCTCGCCTGCGGTGACCAGCTCGAGGACTTCGCCGGCGACAAGCGAAAGGTTGACTTTCTCAAGCTCGCTTAGCAAAGCTCGCGTGAGGAACCGTGCCACGTCTTCGTCCTGGATCATCGCCAGCAGGCGAGGGACCATCGCGCAGATGCCTCCCGCGGCCCGATCGCTGTTGGCAGGTTCGGCGAGCCACGTCGCGCCGACTTTCGCGATGTTCACGCGCGCCAGGCGCTCGATGACATTTTCCGGAGTGAGGAAATTCTCTTCCACAAAGCGGCCCAGGCTCTCACCGATGCGGTCTTTGTTGTTTGGAATGATCGCCGTGTGGGAAATCGGCAGTCCGAGAGGATGACGAAAGAGCGCAACGACGGCGAACCAATCCGCGACTGCGCCGACCACGGCGGCTTCGGCGAATGCCTTGAGCCACGCCGTCCATGGATGAGCGCCTAGGTTGACCGACGTTGCGGCGAGCAACGCCACCATCGTCAGCAAGAGCGCAAGGGCGATCCCCTGCATGCGTCGCAGATTCTTGACCTTGGCGAGGTCGGCACTACCCTTCCACCGCGTTTTCATGTCACCCCCACTGCGATTATGTTTATGCGGACCCTGCCGTGAACGGGTCGAGATTCAGAGATAAACTACACCTCACCGATGCCCTGGCGGTATAGCGGACATTGAGCGATCTCCATAACTTCGTACGCCAGTATCCACGGCTGTTTGTCCTCTCCGGAGCGGGGGTCAGCACTGATTCGGGCATCCCGGGTTACCGTGACGCGGAAGGCCGATGGAAGCGAACGCCGCCGGTTCTTCTGCAGGATTTCCTGAGCTATCGATCGGTGCGGCAGCGGTACTGGGTACGCAGCATGGCCGGCTGGGGCGTCGTGGCCCGTGCCAGCCCCAACGCCGCTCATTATGGGCTGGCAAGACTCGAGGCGGCTGGGCGGTTACGGCAACTGGTCACGCAGAATGTCGATGGGCTCCACCAGCGGGCCGGAAGCATCGACGTCATCGAGCTCCATGGCAACCTCCGCCGAGTACGGTGCATGGATTGTGGCGCGGATCACTCGAGGGAATCGGTCCAAAGAACGCTCGAGGCGGAAAATTCCGATTTTCTGGGCGCCGGCGCGGTGGTCGCCCCCGACGGAGATGCCGACTTGGAGCCGTACCGCGTCGAGGCGTTTCGGATCCCGCTGTGCTCGTTTTGCGGCGGGGTGCTGAAACCCGATGTGGTATTTTTCGGGGAGGGCGTTCCAAGGGATCGAGTCGATGCCGCAGTGGGATCACTCGAGCAGTCAGATGCTGTGCTCGTCATCGGCTCCTCTCTCATGGTTTACTCGGGATTCCGCTTCTGCGAGTGGGCCCGCAACATGGGCAAGCCCATCGCGGCGATCAACCTTGGTCGAACGCGCGCCGATCATCTATTTTCCTTGAAGGTCGAGCGCTCGTGCGCAGATGCGCTCATGTCCCTCATAGAGCATCTGGGCATTGACTAGTGCGACGAGCGCGAGGTGAACGCGGCGCGTCGGCAGGCTGCGCTGCCTCGGGATAGTGACGGCATCGGCGAAAACCGCGAAGCAGCAGGAAAGCAATGACCTTTCTCGAATGGTTGTCGGCGGAGCTGGCCCTCGTAGTGGATTTCGTCAAGGGCATTGCCGACGCACCGGCGGTGCAGGCGGGCAAGTGGCTGCTCGGGCTGCTGGCGGTTGTCTACGCGATTCGCGTCGTGATTCCGACATGGCGCGTCCTCGCGCTGTCGCTGTATCGCGACCTGCCCTGGTCGCTGTCGCGCTCGCTCGTCGACCTTACCAAACTGGGCTGGCTCGGCATCAGCCGGGAGAAGTGGTACCGCGGGGCGCGGCTGCGCGTGGAGTGGGAGCTGTTGCGGCCGCGGCCCGCGCCGCCACCGCGCCATCTTGCGCTGCCTCGCTCCGACGAGGGGATGGCCGATGCGCGTGCCCGTTTCGAGGCCCGGAAGAAGCAATACGTCGACGAGCTCAGCATGTGGAAGCACGAGCTCAAAGAGCATCTACGGAGCCTGACGGGCGACGCAGGCGACTCAGTCGTCATCGATGTAGAAGACTGCTCGCATATATACGCCCGCGCTGACGAGATCCGAAACTACTTCGGCGTGCTCGTCACCGACCGCTCCGCGCAGCGGCAGATCAGCAACCATTTCATCAGCTGCGTTCGGATCAAGCGGGGCTTCATCGCGCCGCTGCACCTGGTCTCGGGCCTGCTCGCCGAATGCGAGGACGACTGGGCGCCGGTCATCGAATACTATGGGCGCCAGATCGCCCAATCCCTGCCGTCGGTGGCGAAGCCTGACGGCACGCCGGGAAAATTCGGCGAGCGAGAGGCCGAGCTGCATTTGCAGCGGTTGCAGACATTTCTGTTCGATTGCTGGTTATTGTGGGGTCCGAGCATTCCGATCTGCACTTGCGAAGCGTGGCACGGCGGCCGTGCGGTGCTGCAGTTTGGCTTCGGCGACGAAAACAACTCGCTTGCACTCGTTTTCGCGCGCCCCGTGGACCGCGAGGAGCTGCGGCGCTTTTTCGCGAGCGACCAGGAGCGCGGCGACGCGCTCGCGGTCAAGGTGACCGGAGCGGTCGGCCGCATCCAGTGGGGACCCGGGCTGCCGCCGACTGAGGTCAATGAGGCGCAGCAGAGCCTGTGTGACCCCGAGGAGGAGCGCCTCGTGCTGGAGACGGACGGATGGCCGCTGGTCGCGGCCGGCGACCGGCACGAAGGCAACGCGCGCTATTACTCGGCATACCTATGGTCCATGTTCGTGATCTGCGGCCCCGGTTTCAGACCGCTTTATACGGATCAGACCTGGCGCGGGATCCTGCCGTTCTTCGAGCACACCAACATCGCCGAGGCGCAGACGCTTACGACGCTCAAGCTTCAACTGGCCGTCAAGACGCTCATGACCATCCGCGGCCTGCTGCAGGAATTGCCGCAATTGCATCTGCAGTTCGTGTGCTCGATCGACGAGTCGTTCTGCGGCTGTTCGCTGCTCGCCCCTCCGCCGACGGGCCAGTCGATGCGCGCGCTCATTCAACACGTGATCGCCACCGAGGATGCATTTGGCGACTTGCGTCCAGGGTCGGGTGCACTGGCGCCTCGCCTTTGCCTCGACGGTGAGCTGTGGCGCGACGGCGAGTACTGTTCCTGTCATCTCCCCGATCTTTTGGGCAAGTACTACAGGTATGTCTCGCCGGCCGTCAGGAGCGACGTGCGGGTCCGCTCCGCATGACTCTGTCGCTCAAGCTGAGCGAGCTCACCGCAAGCGCCAACGACCGCGCGCGGCTGGAGGTGTTCTATGCCGATGTTTATGAGCGTGAGTTCCCGGACCCCGACGAGCGCGAGTCGCTCGCCAACATCGAGGCTTACCTCGAGCTGAAGGAGAACGGCTGGTACGGCCGCAACAACTATCACGTGGTGGTGGCGTATCGGAATGACGAGATCGTCGGCGGGTGCATACTCGACTATCTGGCGGAGCCGAACGCCGGAATGATCGAGTTTCTTTTCACGGTGCCTGCGGTGCGCGGCGGCGGCATAGGCCATGCGCTGTTGACCGAGGCGGAGCGGCTTGCCGCAGTGGATGCCCGGCGCGTCGGACAGGCGCTGCAATGGATGGCGGCGGAAATGAACGATCCATTTGTCCCGGCGAAGGTGCGCGACGACATGGATGCATTTCAGCGCGCGCGGATCTGGGGCCATTGGGGATTCGGTGCACTCGACTGTCCGTACGTACAGCCGGCGCTGTCGGATGAACAGCGTCCCGCCGAAGGGCTCATGCTAATCGCCAAGCCTCTCGATCCGGTTTTGCGCGAGGGCATACCCGCCGCACAGGTGCGCTCGCTGGTGGGCGAGTATTTGCGCTGGGCAATGCGGATCGAGGAGCCGGAGCGCAATCCGCAATTCGCAGCGCTGTCGGCCTGGCTGGCGGAGCGTGGCTACGTGGCATGGACCTCGCTGGGGAGCTATATCGGCGAGGAGAGCATGCCGCCGTTCGAGGTACGCGAATTGCGCGGTCCTCGCCAAGCCGAGTTCGCTGCCGCCGTCGATGTCTACCGGCACGTTTTCGACTCACCGTCGACGTCGGTCGACCCGGAGTCTTTCGTACGCGGCCTGAAGCGCCATGAAGAGACCGGCTACCGCTATCATCTGTGGGCCGTGCTCGCGAGCGGCGGCGGACGCGTCGCCGGCATGGCCTCGTTCTTCAGCTTCGTGCAAATGGGTTTCGGCGGCTATATCGCGCTCGAGGGTGAGCTGCGCGGCGTCGGCTGCCTGCGTCCGCTGCTGGCACGGATGGAACATCACATGATGGGCGACGCGCTCGGCGTGAGCGGCTGGCTGATCGAATGCGAAAGCGCGTCGAGCGCGGAAATCTTTCGCCGTGTCGGCTTCTACGCACTCGACATCGGCTATGTCCAGCCCAGCCTGGCAGGCGCTTCGGCGCACGGTGGCGCGCCCTTGATCCTCATGTACAAGCGGCTCGGCCGTGTCTATGAGCCGCCCGAGCTCGCCGGCTCGGAGCTTCTGAACGGTCTCGCGGAGATCTTTCGTTACGTCTATCGCATCAAAGACCCCGCGGCGCATCCGACCTGGCGCGCTGTCGCGGCACGTGTCGGAGCAGGCACCGTGCAGATGTACGAAGGAGAGATGTCCCCGCTCCTGGCGCCGGTTTCCTGAATGCCGGGATCGCGTCGCTCGATTCAATCAATGGTCGCGCTTCATCAATTGCATGTTCGAGCCGCCAGCCACTGAGGCCAGACCGATGACATCGTCGCTGTTGCCCCGGGTGTTCCCCTTCGTGCTGTGGCTCCCGAGAGTCAACCGATCCACGCTCAAGGACGACCTGATAGCGGGGATCACCGGGTCGATCCTGGGCCTGCCGCAGGGTGTCGCGTTTGCGATTCTCGCCGGTCTTCCACCACAGTACGGGCTTTACGCCGCGATGATTCCGCCGGCGCTCGCGGCGCTCTTCGGGTCCAGCTGGCACATGGTGGCGGGCCCCACCAACGCGGTTGCGATCCTGCTCTTCGCGAGCCTCGGCCATCTGGCTTCGCCGGGCAGCGCCGACTACATCGGTCTCGTGCTCACCGTCACTTTTCTCACCGGGCTGTTCGAGTTGGTGATGGGGGTCGCGCGTCTCGGAACGCTCGTCAACTTCATCTCCCACACGGTGATCGTCGGGTTCAGTACGGGCGCGGCGATCCTGATCGCGACGCAACAGCTCAAATCGTTTCTGGGTATTCCAATCCTTCCGGACGCATCGTTCGTGCAGACGCTGCGCCAAACGGTGCTCCAAATCGGGCAGCTCAATCCGTGGGTGACGAGCGTGGGAGTCTTTACCATCGTGTCGGGCCTACTCGCGAAGCGCTACCTGAAGAAAATTCCCTTCATGATCACCGCGACGGTTGCCGGCAGCCTGTTCGCGCTTGCGCTCGATGCCTACTTTGGCCGCGACGTGACGGGGATCAGCACGGTGGGGCAGCTGCCCGCGGCGCTACCGCCGTTTTCGATTCCGGACTTGTCGATCGGCACGCTCACGCGCGTTGCGCCGACGGCGCTCGCGACGACGATCCTTGCGCTCACACTCGGCATCAGCGTCGGCCGCACGCTCGGCATCCGTTCCGGGCAGCGCATCGACGCGAATCAGGAATTTATCGGCCAGGGGATTTCGAACCTCGTTGGAAGCTTCTTCTCTTCCTACGCTTCCGCAGGCTCATTCAATCGCAGCGCGGCGAATTTCGAAGCGGGCGCGAAGACTCCACTGGCGTCGGTATTCTCGTCGATCTTTCTGGTGGGCATCGTCCTCGTGGTCGCGCCGCTTGCGGCGTATCTGCCGCTCGCTACCGTCGCGGGTATTCTGTTCCTGATCGCCTATGGGCTCGTTGACGTGCGCCGTATGAAGGCGATCTTCAGGACCAGCCGCAGCGAGGCGTCGGTCATGATCGTAACCCTGCTCGCCGCCCTGTTTCTCGGATTGCAGACTGCGATCTATGCCGGTGTGCTGCTTTCGCTGCTGCTGTTTTTGAACCAGGCCGCGCGTCCGGGCATTCGCGACGTGAAGCCGGAATTTCGCAACGGCCATTTCCACTTCGACGCGGACACGGGACTCCCCGACTGTCCCCAGCTCAAGATGCTTCGGGTCAACGGGTCGATCTTCTTCGGCGCGGTCGAGCACGTCGAAGACGCAGTTCACCGCGTCGATCACGAAAATCCGGAGCAGAAGCGGTTGCTTATCGTCGCGAGCGGCATCAATGTGGTCGACATCTCGGGTGCGGAGATGTTGAGCCGCGAGGCAGCTCGCCGTAACAGAATGGGCGGCGGGTTGTACTTCTGGTTCATGAAAGACGCTGTATACGACTTGCTCAAGCAGGGCAGTTACCTGAAGACGATCCACGAGGACCATATCATTGCGCAAGGCGTCGACCCGATCAGCATTCTCTATCCGCGGCTCGACTCGGAGATTTGTCGCAATTGCCCGGCGCGTATCTTTCCGCAATGCAATATCGCATTGCCGAACGGCGAGCCGCGACCGACGGCGGATAGAATTGCGGGTTCGCCTATCCATCGTTAGCCATAAGCAGTGAACGATGCAATCACATTACATATGAGAGCGACGGATTGTTAATCCGCAGTCCCCAGGTCGAGCCCTGGCCGGGGAGCCACCAAGGCGACGCGGATAGTCCCGCTAACCTTGGTATATTGACCGCGAGGTTCTTCTACCCCTAATTCTTTCGAGGCGAGAGATGAGCATTAAATTAACCAGCCAGGAAATACTTGAGAAGATTCGGAGAGCATTTGCGCCGTTTCATGTCGTAGCCGAATTGCAGGACTATCACTACAAGCTGGGGTTTCGCGTCTATGGCGAGAACAACGAAATAATTGGCACCTATGAAGGTAGCTTGGTAGAGGAGCTACGGAATCCCGCAAATTTGAAGCAACTTATCCTTGATACACGCGCTGACATTGAAAGTCGAAATAGACACTTGAATGCCTGGTCTTTCGAACTACTGTGACCCGACTTTAACTAGGCTTGCCGCGTTACGATGGTCTTTCGGTCACAAAACCAGCCGCACGAGCGCCTCGATGTAATTCGGAGATCGCAAGCCACAACGTCGGGCAACGCGTCTTCCTCGTCGGTCCGGCGTATATCGACCCGCGTCAAGTTCAGTTGCGTCCAACCTGAAGATGGAATAGAGTTCTATGATTGATTAGAATTTGGCATTGCCGATTTCAGTCCGTGCCATAGCAAAACGGGCGATCCGACCCCGCGCGCTCGTGCGTTTGAGCGCAGAAAAAAAGCGACGCAACCCGAGTAGGAGCGAGAAAGCAATGGAGGTCTCGTCATCGCCCGAGCGGGCAGACGACGTCGTTCGTTCCGCGAACTTGCAGCCGCCGCCTTCAGCCGTGGCGCTGACGGAGACGCCCAAAAAAAGACGCTCGAAAGCGGTGCGCGCGATTCGTCGCGTCGGATGGAACCTGCTTCCTCCGCTGACCTTTATCGCAATCGTGGGTCTTTGGTGGGCGGCAGTGGAGCTCTTCAAGATTCCGGCGTACCTGTTGCCGGGACCGAAAGCGGTTTTCGCCAGACTCGTTACCGACTGCTGGTCTGCTGTGGACTCATTCGCAAGTGACGCTGACGGAGATCCTGCTGGGCTTCGGAATCACCATCGTGACCGCGATTCCGCTGGGCCTGCTGATCGCGTTGTCCCCTCTGTCGAAGCAGCTCGTCTATCCGCCCATCATGCTGATGCAGCTCGTCCCCAAGATCGCGGTTGCTCCGCTGTTTCTCGTCTGGCTCGGCTTTGGCATCGAATCCAAAGTCCTGCTGACCGTGCTGCTCACCTTTTTCCCGTTGCTTATCGCAAGCATCAGCGGCTTCCAGATCCTCGACGACCGGTTTCTCTACCTGACGAAATCCATGGGCGCCACAGGGTGGCTGACCTTTCGCTATCTGCGGTTCCCGGCGGCGCTTCCGGTGATTTTTTCAGGGATCAAGACGTCGGCCACCATTGCCGCAACGGCGGCCATCGTCGCGGAGTTCGTGGGCGCCAATAAAGGGCTCGGCTATGTCTTGCTTCGCGGAACCAGCACGATGGATATCGAGCTCGTGTTCGCCGTGCTCGTCGTGCTGACGCTGATCGGCGTCGCGATCAACTACGTCGTCGAGTTCAGTGAATGGGCGATGACGCCATGGCAGCGAGCAAAGAGCACCTAAAGGATCCATGCCCGGTATGCAGCCGGTTCAACAGAGGGGCGCCGCGGCGCCCGGCACTAGCCAATAGAGGAGGTCTCATGTTCGATTTGTTCATCAAAGGCGTCACTCGCAGCGCGGCTGCTGCGCTAATGGTCGTCGCCGGATCGGCAGCAGCAGCCGGCACGCCGGTCACGTTTCAGTTGAACTGGATGGCAGGCGGCGCCAACGCCGGCTTCGCTGCTGCGGTTGCGGAAGGCTACTACCGCGATGCCGGTCTCGATGTCACGCTCGTGCAGGGCAACGGCTCCGGCAACACCGCTCAGCTCGTGGCCAACGGACGCTCACAGCTCGCGTACGCCGACGCGGTAGCGGTGAGCCAACTGATCGCCAAGGGCGCGCCGATGAAAGTCGTCTCTACCGTGTATCAGTCCAATCCCAATGCCGTGATGGCTCTCAAGAAGACGGGCATCAAGACCGTCGGCGACCTCAAGGGCAAGAAGGTCGGCGTTCCGTCGGGATCCTCGCAGACGACGATGCTTCCGCTGCTGCTCAAGTCCAACAACCTGAAAGAGTCGGACATCAACATGATCGACATGCCCGTTGCGTCGATGGTCCCGGCGCTGCTGCAAGGGCAGGTCGACGCGGTTCTCGGCTCGATCGACGCATACCAGATCCAGGCCGAGGCGCAGGGCGCGCAGCTCGACGTGTACCGGTTCGCCGACTACGGCGTGCCCACGGTGAGCACGTCGATCTTCGCGAGCAACGACTACCTGAAGAGCAATCCCGACGTGGTCAAGAAGTTCATCGCGGCGAGCCTCAAAGGATGGAGCTTCGCGCTCGATAACCCGGACAAGGCGGTCAAGGATTTGAAGCAGGTATTCCCGGAGGTAAACGAGAAGCTGGCTGCCGCGGAACTGGCGGCTATCACACCGCTATTCTGCAGCGGCGGCGCGAAGTACGTCGGCAAGGCGGAAGACGCATTGTGGGTAAAGTCGCAGGACTTGCTTTCCGAGGTCAAGCTGCTGCCCGCCGGCCAGGATCCGAAGACCTATTACTCGAACGACTACCTGCCGCCCGCGTCGCAGATGCGTGCCTGCAAGTAGCGCGGCATCAATCTGGAGAAGCGATCGATGAGTGAGCAAAAGAAAGTCGGCTACACGTACGCCGACCTTCACGTCGGGATGTCGTTCCGCAGCCCGGGAAGGACGATCACCGACGCCGATCTCATGAGCTTCTCCGGGCTTACCGGCGACTACTCCGAGCTGCACACGAGCGACGTCTACGCCAAGAGCAGCCAGTTCGGACGGCGTGTTGCGCACGGAATGCTCGGGCTCGCCTACGCGCACGGCCTCATGTGGGCGCGCACCGGCGAGCTGCGGGAGACGGCGATCGCCTTCCTCGGCATCACCGACTGGAAGTTCGTGGGTCCGATTTTCGTCGGGGACACGATGTTCGTGAACTACCGCATCGCCGAGCTGCGCGACAGCAAGTCGAAGCCGACGCAAGCGATTGCCACGTTCGACGTCGAAGTCGTTACGCAAGACGATCGCGTCGTACAGCGCGGACGCAAGGCACTGCTTGTGTCGAAAGTGCCCTTGACTGCCGTAGAGGCGTCGAGATGACTAGCGATAGTCAAGCGGGTAAGAGCGGTGTTCCCATCCGTATCAGCCGCGTATCGAAGGTCTTCGGCGAAGACGGTGACAACCCGTTTCAGGCGTTGAAGCAGGTCACGATCGACATCGACGCAGGCGAGTTTGTGTCCGTGGTCGGCCCGTCGGGATGCGGCAAGAGCACGCTCATGCTGATGGTTGCGGGTCTGCTCAATCGAAGTGGTGGCGATATCGTGATCGGCGGCAGTTCCGTCAAGGGCCCTATCACCGATGTCGGCATCGCCTTCCAGGATCACCTTCTGCTCGAATTTCGCACCGCGCTCGACAACGTGATGCTGCATGCGGACATCCGTAAGCTGCCGCGCAAGCCTCTCGAGGACCGCGCGAAGGAGCTGTTTGCGCAGCTCAGATTAACCGCGGCGATGGACAAGTATCCGCGGCAGCTATCGGGCGGCATGCGCCAGCGCGTCTCGCTCATCCGCACGCTTGTGCACGATCCGCCGCTGCTCCTCATGGACGAGCCGTTTGGTGCGCTGGATGCGCTGACGCGGCTTCAAGTTCGAACGGACCTGGAAGCCCTGTGGCTGCGGCGCAGGCCGACGGTGCTTTTCATCACTCATAGCGTGGAGGAAGCCGTGGGCCTGTCGGATCGGATCCTGGTCATGAGCCCGAGCCCCGGCGAGGTGGTCGAGGACATGCGCGTCGAGCTGCCAAGACCGCGTCCGATCGTGCTCGGCGATGTCAAGCAATTTGCGGCCTATGTCGACCGCATTCATCGCCACTTCGAACGCCTGGGCGTGTTGCACGGCATCGATACGCCGGCGCTCGCGACAACTGATGGGAGATGACGTGACAGAAGTGCGTCCTGCGGTTCGTCTCGAGGTCAATGGATTCGTTGCCGAGCTCGGCCTGCACAATGGTCCCTTGAACCTGGTCGACAGGGACATGCTTCGCGCTTTTAACGGTGCACTTCGCGACGCGTCTGCGAACCACGAGATTCGTTGCCTGATTCTTCACGGCGGCGACGCGCGCGCGTTCTGTGCCGGAAGCAACGTCAGGGAATTCGAGCATCTTCGCCACGATGCGAGCGAGCACAAGATCCTGTTCGAGGACATGGTGCTTCGCACGCTTTCGCGCATGGCAATGCCGACGATTGCGGCCATCGACGCGCCCGCGCTCGGGGGTGGTCTGGAAATAGCGCTCGCGTGCGATCTGCGCGTAGTCAGGAAGGGCGTCGGCCTCGGATTGACCGAGTCGCGGCTGGGAGGGCTTGCCGGCAATGGCGCCGTGCGGCTCGCGCGCTTGATCGGACCGGCGCGCGCGAAGGAAATGCTCTTTACAGGCGCAACGGTGACCACCGAAATGGCGCTCGCGTGGGGACTTGTGAACGCCGTCGTGGAGGAGGAGAGCGCGCTCGCGGCCGCGCGTCGCCTGGCATCGACCATTGCAGAACGGGGCCCGATGTCGAACCGTCTCGCCAAGACGCTCGTCGACGCGGCGGACGACATGCCGATCGATGCCGCACTGTCGATGTCGACCGCGGCGCAACAGCAGGTCTTCGACGGCCATGATCTGCACGAAGGGGTGGCTGCGTTCCTCGGCAAGCGCGCACCGGAGTTCAGCGGGCGATGAGCCGCGAACCGGCGTACGCGGCCGTCACGCGTGCCAACGGTGGCGCGCTCATGGGCCACTAGGACAAGTCAAGAAGGATATGGAAAAGATCACTGCAGACGAAGCGGCACAACTCATCGAGGACGGCGATTCGATCCTGATCAGCGGTTCGGGGGGCGGGCACGCCGTGCCCGAAGCGTTGCTGGCTGCGGTCGAGCGTCGTTTCCTCGCCGAAGGGAAACCGCGCGGGCTCACGTCGGTGAGCGTCGTCGGCGTCGGCGATCGCGCCGCACTCGGTGCTTCGCATCTCGCGCACGAGGGATTGCTGAAGCGAGCAATCACGAGCGCGCTTGTCGATTCGCCCGGCCTTGTGCGCCTCGCTGCCGAGGACAAGATCGAGGCCTACACGCTCCCGCAGGGCGTGCTCTCGCAACTGATGCGGGACATGGCGGCGGGACGTCCCGGGCTTATCACCAAGACCGGCCTCAATACGTTCGTCGATCCGCGTCAGCAGGGCGCTCGGCAAAGCCCGCGCACGCCCGCCGACTTCGTGGAAGTGATCAGCCTGAAGGTGAAGAGTGGCTGCTCTTCAAGCCGGTACCGGTCACGGTCGCGTTTCTGCGTGGAACGACCGCCGACGAAGACGGCAACGTGACGATGGAGGAAGAAGCTGTCCTCGGCGAGATGCTGGCGATGGCACAGGCGACGCGGCAGGCAGGCGGCATCGTCATCGTGCAGGTGAAGCGCATGGCCAAGCGGGGGACCTTGCCGGGACAGCACGTGAAAATCCCCGGCATCCTCGTCGATTTCGTGGTGGTCGACCGCGAGCAGAGCCAGACTTACGCCACGCACTACGATCCCAGCTATTCGGGTGAACTTCGCATCCCCGATGACGACATAAAGTCCCTTCCGTTCGGGCCACGCAAGGTGATCGTGCGTCGCGCGGCAATGGAGTTGTTCCCGGGCGCGATTTGCAATCTCGGCGCCGGCGTCTCGACGGGCTTGTCGACGATCGCGGCCGAGGAAGGTTTGCTCGACGCCGCCATCCTGACCAACGAGCAAGGCATCATTGGCGGCGCGCCCATCACGGGCCGGGATTCAGGCGGCGGGCAGAACTTCGCCGCCATGATAGAGCAACCGGCCCAGTTCGACTTCTACGATGGCGGCGGCCTCGATCTCGCGTTCCTATCCTTCGCCGAGGTCGACGCGGAAGGCAACGTCAATGTGAGCCGGTTCGGCGACAAGATCATCGGCGTGGGCGGATTCATCAACATCAGCCAGAACGCGAGGTGCGTGATTTTCAGCGGCACGCTGACCGCCGGCGACCTGGACATCGACTGGGACGATGGAAAGACGGTCATTCGCAAGGAGGGTCGCCACAAGAAGTTCGTGCCGAAGCTCGAGCAGGTCTGCTACAACGCGAGCATGGGCCGCGAGCGTGGACAGTTGACGCTGTTCGTCACGGAGCGCGCCGTCTTTCGTGTCGGGTCGAAGGGTCTCGAGTTGATCGAGATCGCGCCGGGGCTCGACGCCGAGCGCGATGTGATTTCGAATATGGGGTTCACGCCCGCGGTGTCGCGTGACTTGAAACCCATGGACGCGCGCATCTTCCAGCCTGCATCGATGGGCTTGTCCGCCGACATCCACGCGAAGCCGCACCGCTTTCGATCGGCTCGCGTTGCGAGATGGCACGAAGCTCGGGCCGGCCGATGACCGCTCTACGCATCAACGGCGCGACACGACTGTACGTAATCGTCGGCGATCCGATCGTGCAGGTGAAGTCGCCCGAGCTGTACAGCGAGCTGTTCGCGGCGGCCGGGATGAACGCCGTCATGATCCCGATGCACGTACTGCCCGAGCGATTTGATTCCACGATGACGGCATTGATGGGGATAGAAAATGTAGACGGGCTCATCGTGACGGTGCCCTACAAGGGGCGCGCGGCGCGTTTCGCGACGCGGCTGGGGCCGACCGCAAGTCGAGTCGGAGCGTTGAATGCACTGCGCCGCGAAGCGGACGGGACATGGACGGGCGACATGTTCGACGGCGTGGGCTTCGTGCGCGGTGCCGAGCGGAAAGGCGAAGTGTTGCGCGGGCGCAGGGTCGCGCTATTCGGCGCGGGCGGTGCAGGCAGTGCGATCGGGTGCGAGCTTGCCGCCGCAGGCGTTGCGTCGCTCGCGATCATCGATCCGCAGGCGGAACGTGCCGAAGTCGCTCGCGCGTACGCTTCGGGACGCCTTTCCTGGCTGCCGCGTCGAAGCGGCCGCCGCTGTCCCTCGTGACACCAACATGATCGTGAACGCATCGACCGTCGGAATGCGCGAGTCGGACGGCATGCCGGGTGAGATCGGCGCGCTTGCGCCGGAAACGCTGGTAGGCGATGTGATCATATCCGAGGAACCGAGTCCGATCATCCGGCACGCCATGCGCCACGGCTGCAGCCACGTGAGCGGCCGCGACATGTTTGCCGGCCAATCCGATGCACTCATGTCGTTCTTCGCGCGAGCGTAAGCCATGTCCCACGTACCGGCAGAGCGTTGTCTGGGAATCATCGAGCTCCTCGCAGACGGCGCGCGCGAAATGCCGCTCGGCGACATTGCGAACGGGCTCGATCTTCCGAAGAGCGGGGCGCATCGCCTGCTTGCAACGCTCGTCGGCCTGGGCTGGGCCGAGCAGGACCGGGAAACGGGGTTCTATCGACTCACGATGCGCCTCGCCGTTCTCGGTCAGCGCTTTTACGTCGCTTCGGGCCTCCCGGACATTTGCCAGCCGGTCCTCGAGCGGTTCGCGCACGAATGCGGAGAGTTTGCTCGTCTCGCGGTCGTCGACGGCAGTGCGCTCGTATGGATCGCGCACGCGCAGGGCGCCGCGGGAGGGCTCTTGTACCAACCGGCGGAAACCACGGGCACCGTGCCGCTGTTCGCGACGGCAACTGGGAAGGCATGGCTCGCCACGCTCGAGCCCAACGAAGCCGTCCAGCACGTCGCAAAGCAAGGTGGCTTCAGCCGGGCAGATCGATATGGCCCCAACGTCATTCGATCAATCGATGCGCTCCTGAAGGAGCTTCGCGCGACGGCCCGCCGAGGTTACGGCCTGGCGTTCAACGAAGCCGAGCCCGGGGTCACGGCGATAGCCGCCGCGATTCGATCCGGCGGCGACAAAGCGACGGTAGGCACGGTCAGCATCGCGGGGCCCTTCCGCCCGGATGACCGAAAGCCGCGTGCGCGAGCTCGCGCCGCTGGTCACGCAATGCGCGGCCGAATTGTCGACGCTATGGCCGGTAAGGCCCAGGCCTTCCACAGTTGCAGGACTCGACAAGCGCGGTCGCGCGCGGACGAATGGACGAACAAGGCACCAAAGGCGCCGCTGCAAAGGCCGCCTGACAGCGCGGAACAGACGGTGAGCAAGCTCCTTCTCGGGCACGACGTTTAGACGATCGACTCATGAAGACGATCCGGTGGGGCATGATCGGCTGCGGCGATGTCGCCGAGGTTAAGAGCGGCCCGGGCTTCTACAAAGCCAGCCATTCGCAGCTCGTCGCGGTCATGCGGCGCAACGGCCTGCTCGCGGCGGACTTCGCGCGACGCCACGGCGTGCCGCGCTGGCACGACGATGCCGACGCAATCATCGAGGCGTCGGACATCGACGCGGTCTACATCGCGACTTTGACCGATTCCCATTGCGATTATGTCCTGCGCTGCGCGGCGGCAGGCAAGGCGGTATATGTCGAAAAGCCGATGGCGATGAATTACGCCCAGTGCGTGACGATGATCGCGGGGTGCCGCTCGGCCAAAGTCCCGCTTTGGGTCGGGTACTACCGGCGCGCGCTGCCGCGCTTTCTTGCGGTCCGGGACCTGATCGGCAACGGCGCGATCGGGCCGGTACGAATGGTGATCACGCGCCAGTTCCAGCGTCTCCCGCCACCGGAGCAATTCGCGCACGGAACGCTGCCCTGGCGAATCGATCCTACGCGTTCTGGCGGTGGTTTCTTTTTCGAGGGAGTGGTTCATACCCTCGATTTCCTCGACTTCGTATTCGGACCGATCGAGACGGTCCGCGCATTTGCGGACAATCAGGCGGGAGCGTACCCGCCCGAAGATGTTGTCGCCGCGAGCTATCGCTTTGCATCCGGGGTCTACGGCAGTGGCGCTTGGTGTTTTACCGCCGATTTCGAGGACGAGTACAGCGAAATCATCGGCGCAGAGGGGCGAATCCGCTTCTCGACGTCTACGCCGATCCCGATCCGCCTCACCCGCGGCGACAGTGTGCAGGAAATCCCCGTAGCCGATCCACCGCACGTGCATCTGCCGTTGATACAGACCATCGTTGACGAACTCAATGGCCAGGGCCGTTGCCCCAGCACCGGCGAAACTGCTGCACGTACTGCCTGGGTGATGGATGAGATGCTGGCGGAATTTCGCGCTGGATCGTCGCACGTTTGTTGAGGTTTGACTGTCACGCCGCGGCGGGCTTGCAATGTGGTCGCGCAGTGATAGGCTAGATCGAAATCGAAGTCGGCGCGGCAAGGGGTGCGGCGACGGTCTCTACCGCAGCATGGAGTGCCCGCTATGTCGCGCTACGCCTGGCTCTCCCCCGGGGCATTGGTATCCTGGTCACGTTTGCGCCTGCGCCGAAGCCTGATCTGGCTCGCCGGCGCTCTCGTCGCGTTTGCCGTGCTCGGCTTCTTCGTTTTGCCGGTCCTCGTACGGCCGGCGCTCGAGAGCAACTTGTCCGCGGCGCTCGATCGCAAGGTCACCATCGCGCGCCTGCAGATCAACCCGTTCGCGCTTTCGGCGACGCTGCACGACGTCTCGGTGGCCGAGCGCGGCGATGGGCCGCCCGTGCTGTCGCTGGCGCAGGTCTATATCAACGGCGAGATCGCTTCGCTGTTCCGCTGGGCGCCCGTCCTAAGCGCGCTCAAAATAACGCAGCCGGCGCTGCGTCTGGTACGCAACGCCGACAAGACCTACAACGTCTCGGACCTCATCGATCGCGCCCTTGCGGGGCCTGCGGGTCCGCCGCCACGCTTCTCGGTCAGCAATATCGAAATCATCGACGGCCGGATCGCTTTCGACGACCGTCCCGAGCACCGGCAGCACGAGGTCACGCAGCTCACGCTCGGCATTCCGTTCGTTTCGAGTTTGCCGACGCAAACGGAAATCCGGGTCGAACCGACGTTCTCCGCGCGAGTGAATGGGCAACCCGTCGGGGTCAGGGGCGAGACGCGGCCGTTCAAGGACACGCACGAGACGGTTTTGCATTGGGATTTCGGCGGGCTGCCGCTGCCAACTTACATCGAGTATGTCCCATTGGCTTTGCCGGTGAAGGTTGAGTCGGGCACGGTCGGCGGCGAAGCCAACATCAGCTTTATCGCCCGAGGCAAAGACCCGCCGCAACTTGCGCTCGACGGAACCTTTCGCCTTGCCGATCTCGCGCTGACGGAACGTTCGGGCGCAAAGCTTCTGCGGGTACCGTCGCTCACGGTGGCGATCGACCGGCTGGATGTCTTCGGGCAAAGAGCCGATCTGCGCTCGATCGTCGCCGAAGGCATTGAGCTCGACGTTCGCCGGAGCGGCGGTGGCGACCTGAACCTGGCCACACTGTTTCCACCGGATGCGGCGGCGCCGAGCACGGCAACGCCGTTTCGTTTTCGCGCAGCGCGCATCGTGCTCAATCACGGCACCGTCCATCTCTCCGACGCGTCCGTCACGCCGGCATTCGCGTCGACCTTGAGCGATGTCTCCGTGGGAATTACCAGCCTCGCCTCGACGCACGATCAAAAGGCCGACGTCACGTTTTCGTTACTGAGCGACACGGGCGCGCGCATCGCGCATCGTGGAACGCTGCGCCTGGCACCCCTCAATGCGGATGGACGGCTGGAAATGACGGGTCTCAAGCTCGCGCGTCTGTTCCCCTATTACGCAAGCGCACTCAATCTCGTGGTCGACGACGGCACGCTCGACGGTTCGACCGAGCTTCGCTTCGACGGCGCCTCAGGGGCACTCACGCTGACGAGCCTCGACGCCACGGCGAACAACTTGAAGCTGCGTTTGCCGGACGAAAAGGAGCCGCTCTGGCGGGTGCCCGTGCTCGCGGTGCGCGGCGGATCGGTCGATGTCGCGAAACATGGGATCAGCTTCGAATCGCTCGAGGGCCGAGGCGCGGTGGCAACGATTCGCCGGGACAGCAAGGGCGCGTTAAATTTCGAACGGCTGATTCGAACAGCACACCGCGGAGCCGCGCCGCCGGCGAGCAGCGAGACCTGGCGCGTCGAGGCGCACAAGGTGGCGCTGGACGACTTTGCCGCGACCTTTTTGGATGAGAACGTGGCGCCGCCTGCGCGTATCGCGCTGAGCAAAGTCTCGGTCAGCGCGGAGAACCTGTCCAACGCGGCCAAGGCGAAGGGCCGTGCGAGGCTGCAGGCGACGGTCGGCAAACGCGGCACCGTTTCACTGGAGGGGCCGATCGCAACCGAGCCGTTCGTCGCGACGCTCAACGTCGTCGCCAAAAGCATCGATCTGGTTCCGTTCCAGCCGTATATCTCGCAGTCCGCGCGCGTGGTCGTCACGGGCGGCACTGCTTCTTTCCGCGGCGCCGTGAACGTCGCAGCCGGTACGCCGACGCACGCAGGATTCAAGGGAGAGATCGTGCTCGGCGACTTGGCCGCCGTGGACGAAGTCAACCAGTCGGATCTCCTCAAGTGGAAGAACCTCACGCTGGCCAGCGTCGATGCGCAGCTCGAGCCGCTCGCGGTCAACGTGGGCGACATCGCGCTCGATAGTTTCTTCGCCCGCCTTCTGCTCAACGAGAACGGCGAGTTCAATCTGCAGCAGCTCGCACGCAAGCACACGCCTGCCGCCGAACCGCCGAAACCGACCATCGAGCCCAAGACGGTCGAAGTAGCCGCGCCACCCGGTACGCCCACGACCTGGCTCAAGCTCGGCAAGGCAACGCTGACCGGCGGCAACATCGATTTCACCGACCACTTCATTCGCCCGAATTACTCTGCCAACCTGACCGGTCTTACCGGAGGTCTCTCGAGCCTCGCTTTTGATCAGCCGGCCGATATCGAGCTGCACGGCAGCGTGCAGGGCAACGCTCCGCTGGAAATCACGGGCCGCATCAATCCGCTGGGCGACAACCTGTTTCTCGATGTGAAGGCGACCGCGACGGACATCGACCTCCCGCCGCTGTCTCCGTATTCCGGCAAATACGTCGGCTATGGGATCGAAAAGGGAAAGCTGTCGATGAAGGTGAGCTATTTCATCGAGGATCGCAAGCTCAAGGCCGAGAACAGCATCATTCTCGATCAGCTCACCTTCGGGGCGAAGGTCGAGAGTCCCGATGCGATCAAGGCCCCGGTCCTGCTCGCGGTGTCGTTGCTCAAGGATCGCAACGGTGTCATCAACTTCGATCTTCCGGTGGGGGGATCGCTCGACGACCCGCAGTTCTCCGTCGGCGGGCTCGTGTTCCGCGCCATCGTGAACCTGATCGTGAAGATCGTCACGAGCCCCTTCGCATTGCTGGGTTCGCTCGCCGGTCACGGTGAAGAGCTTGCCTACGTCGAATTCCTCCCCGGCTCCGCTACGCTGGACAAGCAGGGCGCCGAAAAGGTCAAGGCGATCGCGAAAGCTCTCACCGATCGTCCCGCCGTCAAGCTCGACGTGGCCGGGCGCGTCGATCCGGCGCAGGATCGCGAAGCGCTGAAGCAAGCCGCAGTCGACCGACAAATCCGTGCACAGAAGTTCGACGAGCTGGTGAAAAGCGGCGAGCCGCCGGCGTCGGTCGAAGCCGTCGAGGTGTCGGCCAGCGAATATGAACGACTGTTGGGGCGGGCCTACAATGCGGCGAACTTCTCCAAACCGCGGAACGCCATCGGCTTCCCGAAAGACTTGCCGCGCGCGGAGATGGAGGCGTTGCTTCTCGCCAATGCCACGGTCACCGACGAGGATCTCCGATCACTCGCGGACCGGCGGGCGCAAGTTGTCAGCGCCAGCCTGACCGACAGCGAGCATGTTCCCGCGGAACGCGTCTTCCTCGTCGCACCGCATCTCGACGCGGAGGGTCTGAAAGACAAGGGCAAGCCAACGCGGGTCGACTTTGCCTTGCACTGAAGAGTCTCGCCCTGGCCTATCGGCTGACGTCTCCTGCCACCCGACGCCAACTGTTCGCACCGATTCCCGCCAAGTCCGACAATCTGTCTTCGTGTGGAATTTTTGATTTGTTCCACCAACCACTTGGTGGGAAATCTTAAAGACCTTTAAGTAGATTGACCGGAAAATAAAAGCCGCTATTCGACCGAACTGCGGCGCCCGCGATATGTCACAATAATCTGCGCGCCAATCGGTGATGCGGTTTCACATTCCAGATTCTGCAATGCGCTGCATGTTGCGCGGATCGCTGCCATCACCTCTTGCCGGACGCCAATCCACCTCGTAATTGGATAGTCGTATAACGGAGTTAGTCATGACCCAATCCCATGAAGCCGCGGACGACGCAAACCCGCACCTCAATGCAATCGAGGAGATCGCGGTTGAGAGCGGCCGACCCGTGAGCCAGGTACAGAGCATCTACGAAGCCGAATTAGCGCGCCTGGAAGCAGACGCGCATGTTCGCGACTACGTGTTGCTCTTTGCCAGCCGTCGGACCCGGGAAGCCTTGGTCCATGGAAGCGGTCAGCAAAGCGCGCCGGGCGAACCGTCACGGTCGTGAGACTCTGACGTGTGTCCGCACCGAACGGACGTTGCGGCGCCGGGGGCGAACACTGTTACGTGCGCTCGATCTTTGCGCTCAAAGCATGGAGCGCGGGCGGATGGCCGAAGACTCCCATGGAAAGATCTTCCTTGAACTGCGCCAGCCAATCGTCTCCGGGACCGCACCTGTAGATCGTCCATGTGCGCGTGGGTACATGCGTGACCCGCACGGCGTAAGCCCCAACCGATGCGGCCTTCGGCCCTGGGCGGAACGCAGCTTGAACGTGAAGCGCGAATTCCTCGTGCCTGAACCCTCGCCGGCTGAGCTCATCCTCGAAATCTTGGCGGTGTCCCCGGTGCTCCGTCACCGGAAGGTCGCCTTCGGCGCGGATCCGCAAGGTGCTCCTTACGCACGTTAACCGAGACATCCTCACCCAGGTCGCGTTACAGGATGGTGAAGCGGCCATGGCGAGCAACCGAGCCGGCTACTTGCGCTGCGTCTCAAACGCTGCCGGTAAACGGCGCGTCCGCAGGCGCTTCCTGCGCTGCGCGGATTGTCACAATGCGGTAACACATCCGGCGTCAGTGTTGCGTTCGTCGTGCGCCCGCCAATGGTCCGATGGCACGCCCGGCGCCGTTCGGGATAGCGAAGCGGTCTCTCGATGATCGGCGTACGCGCGCTCCGCGACCGATCGTTGGATGCACCAAGCGACCGCAAACGGCAGCGCAACTAGTGGGCTGTAACAGTTGAATCAGCAGTGAGTATCGCGCAGCAATCACCGGTTGCAGCTAGGCGCGAGGAGGAAGCATAGTCAACACTATGGTGACGACGAGCAACAACGCTGCGGCCGGCGAGGGCAAGCGAGACGCTAGCTATTTGACTGTTACAGTCCACTAGCGTCGACGACGCCTCTCTATCTTTGTCGAAAGGTTGTTTTCCGCGATGTACGCCCGACCTGCAGCGTTAATGTCGAGCTTTCCGCTGCTGGTCTTTTCGCCGAAACCTGCAGCGACGAGAGTCTCGACCGCATCTTCAGGAATAAATGGCGATGTCGTGCCAATCGCCGCTCGAACCAGCCATTCTTCTTTTTCGCCGCTCAATCGAATTTCTACATTCATGTGACCTCCTCGCTCTTTGTTGATGTGCGTCCAAGTTTGCGAGTCATGACATGGAAGCCTTCCGCGTCGCGCAGGTTGTGAGTAGGGTCAAAATTCGATAGAAGTCTCCATCCGTTGGCCGGTCGATCGTCGTTTTCCCGGCGTCAGGGGCCGTTCCTCCACCAAGTTCCATCGTGGTTTCTGCTGGCCGAAGCGCCGACTCTTTAAGCCATCAGGTCAGGTCCGAAGACAAACCATCGCCGGCCCGTGTGGTCGAGCGCACGGCATCGGCGGCATCTTGAGCGTGCACGATCGTGCAGTTCGCGGTAATTGACCCGTTCAGGGAATTCGCGCGATCGATTGTCACGCGAACTTCGGTGATACGGAGTCCCGCGCGGGCTCCTACAGCTCGAATGATTCCGGCGAGCAGGGGCCCGGCCTCGCTACACAATTCTCGCTCGGCCTTGGAATAGCGCGCAAACTCGTCGCCCACATCCGACATGTCATTACCTTTCGCAGCGCCTGCACGGCCTCGAACGTACCCACAACACGCCGATTCAGCCGCTCGACTCGAACAATACGTTTATCATCTGTTGCTCACAAGTTGCCGGACGGCCCTAGAGTGATAGGGTCCTTCGGGCCTTACATCAACCCCGGAATTGCGCTCTACTTCGACCCATTCGCTAAGGCGGAACAGATCTATGCCTGCCAAGAAGCTCCCCTCTCGCAATAGTCCCCGCGGTTCAGTGCGGGGTCGCTCCCCGATGCGTTCGCTCCCCAAGGCGGCTACCGGCATACAAGGATTGGACGAAATAACCGGCGGAGGCCTGCCCAGAGCACGAACCACGTTGGTTTGTGGGAGCGCTGGGTGCGGGAAGACGATGTTCGCGGTGGAGTTTCTTGTTCGCGGTGCGCAGCAGTACGGCGAAGCCGGCGTGTTGGTCTCTTTTGAAGAAAGCGCCGAAGAGCTCGCGCAGAACGTCGCCTCGATGGGCTTCGACCTTAACGCGTTGATTCGGCGCAAGAAGCTCGTGATCGATCATATACGCGTGGTGCGGAGCGAAATTGAGGAAACGGGCAGCTTCGACCTCGAGGGGCTATTCATCAGACTGGGACTCGCTATCGACTCGATCGGCGCGAAGCGCGTGGTGCTCGACACGCTGGAGGCGCTTTTCGGCGGGTTCTCGAATACGGCGATTCTTCGCGCGGAGCTGCGCCGGCTTTTCGAATGGCTGAAACAAAGAGGAGTGACCGCGGTCATCACCGGCGAACGCGGCGAAGGCACGCTGACCAGACACGGGCTCGAGGAATACGTTTCAGACTGCGTGATCCTGCTCGATCACCGCGTCGTAAACCAGCTTACTTCACGACGGCTGCGGATCGTGAAATACCGGGGCACGCTCCACGGCACCGACGAGTACCCATTTTTGATAATGGAAAATGGGATTTCCGTCGTTCCAATAACCTCGATGAGGTTGGACCACAGCGCCTCCAGCGAAGTAGTGTCCAGCGGCGTTCCGACGCTCGACGAAATACTGGGCGCGCAAGGGTTCTACCGCTCCAGCACCATCCTGCTTTCGGGCGGAGCGGGTACCGGCAAGAGCAGTATTGCGGGACATTTCGTGGCGGAATCCGGCCGACGGGGAGAGCAATCCCTGTATATCGCGCTCGAAGAATCGCAAAGCGAGATCGTTCGCAATATGAAATCGATCGGCATCCAGCTCGCGCCGCTGGTCGCCAGGGACATCCTGCGATTCCACGTCTCGCGGCCGACCGCGCACGGACTGGAAATGCATCTCGCGTCGATTCACCAGATTGTCGTCGAATATCGGCCGCGCGTCGTCGTGATCGATTCGATCACAAGCTTGCTGTCCATGGGTTCTGTCGCCGAAGTAACGTCCATGGTCGTGCGTCTGATCGATTTTCTCAAAATGAACGGCATCACTCTGGTCATGACGGCACTGATCGACGGAGGCCAGCACGCCGACACGACGGGCGTGAATATCTCTTCGCTGGTCGACACATGGCTCACACTGGAGAACTCCGAGACTGACGGTGCGCGTGCGCGCTCGCTGTCGATTATCAAGGCTCGCGGCATGAGGCACTCGAATCAGAGCCACGAGTTAGTCATGTCGAAAAAGGGCGTCGAGATCAGGGACACCGCACAGTCCGGGCAATACGCATGAGCGGCAGCAAAAGGGTGCGGGCCAGACAGCGCTCGCCCCAGCCGATCAAGTTCATGCTCTTCTTATACGTGGCGGGGGAAACTCAAAAGTCACTATCCGCGATAAATAACTTAAAAAAGATTTGCGCGCAGCATTTGGAAGATAGCTATCGCATCAAGGTGATCGACCTGCTCAAGAATCCAAAACTGGCGCGCGAGCACCAGATCCTGGCGTTGCCCACGCTCGTTCGCCAGTTGCCCACCCCGATTCGCAAGATCATCGGCGATCTGTCCAACACCGAGCGCGTTCTGGTCGGTCTCGATATCAAGACAGACAAATGAGCACCACTGCGAAGAAGCGCGAAACCAAAGCTCGACGAGGATCGCAAGCGATTGCTGCAAGGCGGTCCGGAGCGGCCCAGCGATCCCGTTTAGCGCCTACGGCCCGACAGAAGTCGTCGGAAGAAGCCGAAGCGACCCTGAGCGCGATACGCGCGGGCCAGATCGACGCATTGGTGATTCAGGGTGAGGATTCGGAAAAGCTGTACGCGTTAAGAACGTTCGTTGAATTGGAGCAGACGGAAGCCGCGCTAAAGAGTGCAGGCCTGGAGCGGCGACGTTCGCGCGCGCAACTTCAAGCGTTCGCAGAGGAAAGGGAGCGACTGTTCCAGGATATGCACGACGGTTGCATCCAATCGATCTATGCAGTAGGCCTAAATCTGGAAGCCTGCATGAGGGTGATCGAGGTGAGCCCGAAAAAGGCGGCCGAGATGATCGCGGACGCCATCGCCAGCCTCGGCCTGGTAGTACAGGAGTTGCGGTCCTTCATTATCGGTCACAAATTGCAAATCGCCGATGGGTACGATCTCCGGTCGGAAATCGAAAAGGCAGTCCAGGCTGCGGCCAATCATGGCGTGACATTTACCGTCGACATCGATGAGAATGCCATGCGGGCACTCACCTCTGAGCAAGCCTTGCATATGCTCCAGATCGCGCGCGAGTGCATCAGCAATGCAACCCGGCACGCGAACGCGCAGACCGGGCTCGTGTCGCTGCGCAAGCGACGTGGCGCCGTCTGTCTCGAGGTACGTGACGATGGAACCGGCTTTGTCGTCAAGAAGGTCAACAAGCTCGGCCTCGGGTTGCATCATATCGACGCCAGAGCTCGCAAGATGGGCGGGACGGCGCGGGTGTATTCGGCGCCGCATCAGGGGACGAGAATTGTTGTAAAGCTTGGTAAGTCACGCTAGTCACGCAGTGGCGATGAAACCAAAAATCAGACTGATGCTGGTTGACGATCATGAAGTCGTCAGGCTGGGGCTGCGCACGCTGTTCAGCCAGACGGACGCGATCGAGGTGATCGCCGAAGCCGCGACTGTCGCGGATGCCGTAAAGGCGGCCGCGAAGCACAGCCCTGATCTGGTGCTGATGGATCTGCGCCTGCCCGATGGGACGGGGCTCGACGCGTGTCGCATCATCCTGTCCGCAAATCCGAGCACGCGCGTCTTGTTCCTGACTTCGCACTCGGACGAAGAGGCGGTCATATCTACGGTTCTGGCAGGCGCTGCCGGCTACCTTCTCAAGGAGATCGGCGCCAAGGCGCTGATCAATGCCATCGAGATCGTGTACGGCGGCGAATCCATACTCGATCCTAAAGTCACAAGGGCTGTACTGGACCGCGTCTCTTCAATAGCAGGGGACGCTGCTCCAAAAAACTCAACCGCGGAGAAGCTGTCGCCGCAGGAACGGCGCATTCTCGCACTGGTTGTCGAAGGGAAAACCAATAAGGAAATAGCCAAGACGCTTGGCCTGAGCGACAAGACCATCAAGAATTATTTGAGCAACGCGTTCCAAAAACTCAATGTCCGCCGCCGTTCCCAAGCGGCGGCGCTTTTCGAGCGGGAAAAAACGGGTAGCAGATAGCACCTGAGCGACAAGGTCCTGCGGTATGGGACAATACGTCACCTGCTCCCACGATCGAGCCGAAAACTGCGCAAAGGAGAATCAAGCATGCATCTCGTCTGGACAATCCTGATAGGTTTCGTCGTTGGCCTGGTCGCCAAAATGCTTACCCCGGGAACGGGACCCGGCGGATTTTTCTTGACCGCCGCCCTCGGCATCGCCGGATCGATCCTGGTGACGTACTTGGGACAGTTCCTGGGGTGGTACCAACCTGGGGAGTCGGCAGGCTTTATCGGCGCGCTCATCGGTGCCGTCGTCCTGCTTGTGATCTATCACCTCGCGGTGAGATCGCGGTCCTGAACGGCCGAGTTGTCGAGCCCCGCTGAACGCGGCTCGGTCGCGCGACTATCACAACGAGCCTTTTCACACACTGCACAACTGAACAACGGGAGTCGATCATGGGTCTTTTGGATATGCTGCAACAGTATGTCAATGCCGTCCCCGGACAGCCGATGGGTGCCGCACCCGATCATTTTCAGCAAGTGGCGCAATCCGCGCCTCCTCAAGTGGTCGGTCAGGGCATTGCCGAAGCCCTGCGCTCCGATCAGACGCCGCCATTTTCGCAGATGGTCGGGCAGATGTTTGGGCAGGCGAATTCTCAACAACAGGCGGGGATGTTGAATCAGTTGCTCGCGTCATTGGGGCCCGCGGCCCTTGCGGGCATCGCGGGGGGGTCGCTCGCCAAGGTGCTGCCGGCGTTGGGTGGAACGCCGCAAGTTACTCCGGACCAAGCCGCGCAGCTTTCGCCCGAACAAGTTCAGCAGATCGCCGCGCATGCGGAGCAGCAAAACCCCAGCATCATCGACAAGATGGGCAGCTTTTACGCGCAGCATCCTGCTCTGGTTCAGACAATTGGCAGTGCGGCGCTGACTATCGTGCTCGCCAAGATCGCGAACAACATGCGGAATTAGTGCTGAGCGTAGCGACTGACAGTTAACCGTCAAGGAGCAACCATGGGACTATTGAGTTTCATCAAAGACGCGGGCGAGAAATTGTTCGGCAAAGGCCAAGCGCAGGCCGCAATCACCGCGGCGCAGGCCGATCCGAGCTCCGCGGAAAAAGCAAAGGCAGCCAACGACGCCGCGGGGGATGCGATCCTCGCCTATATTCAATCGCAGAACCTTAAGGCAACGGGCCTGACCGTTACCTATGACGGAGCAACCGGAATCGCGACCGTCTACGGCATCGCGGATGACCAGGCCACGCGGGAAAAGATCGTGCTGTGCTGCGGCAACGTGCACAGTGTCGCAGCGGTCAACGATCAAATGACGGTCGATCAGAGTCAACCCGAGGCCCAGTACTACACGGTGGTCAAGGGCGACACGTTGTCCAAGATCTCCAAGCAGTATTACGGTGACCCGAACAAATACAACGCGATCTTCGAGGCCAACAAGCCGATGTTGAAGAGCCCCGATCTGATTTATCCAGGACAAATGCTGCGCATTCCGCCGCAGTGATCGTTTCCGGCGCCGCGAGTCGCGCCGTCCAGCTACCGAACGTGTCCGCATCGGGAGCATTACCCCGTGCCTGATGCCCTCCCGGTTTCGCCCGAGCGATTAGGCGATTTCGCCACCGGGGTCTTTGCGGCGCTCGGCGTCCCTGATCCTGACGCGCGACTGGTGGCCGATAGTCTTGTCCAGGCTGACCTCTGGGGACATCAATCGCACGGCGTATTGCGCTTGTCGTGGTATGCCAAGCGCATCCAGTCCGGCGTCATGAAAGCGAAGGCCGATCCCGAGTTCGCCGTAGATGCGGGCGCGGTTGCCATTATCGACGGACATGACGGCGTCGGGCAGGTGCTCACCGCCATGGCTATGACCGATGCGATTCGTCGCGCCAAGGCGCACGGCGTTGGGGTCATAGCGCTGCGAAACTCCAACCATTTCGGCACCGCCATGTACTACACGCTCATGGCCGCGCGCGAGGGATGCGTTGCGTTCCTGTCCACCAACGCGAGCCCCGCCATGGCACCTTGGGGCGGACGCAAGAAAACCGTGGGCACCAATCCATGGTCGATCGCCGCTCCGGCCGGCCGTTATACGCCAATGGTGCTGGACATTGCCAACACAGGAGTTGCCCGAGGCAAGATCTATCTGGCGAAACAGAAAGGCTTGCCCATTCCACTCGGTTGGGCGATCAATGCCGCCGGCGAACCCACGACAGATGCGGCAGAAGCCATCGACGGAATCATCCTGCCGATGGCCGGGCATAAGGGCTACGGGATAGCGATGATGATGGACGTGATGTCCGGCGTGCTTACTGGAAGTGCATTCGGCGGCAAGGTGAAGGGTCCTTATCAATTCGATCGGCGCAGCGGTTGCGGTCAGCTGATGTTCGCACTGAACATCAGCGCGTTTCAATCCTTGGATGAGTTCAACTCACGAATGGAAGAACTGATCCAGGAAACCAAATCGGTGCCGTTGGCAAAGGGCTGCGAGGAAATTTTCTATCCGGGCGAGCTGGAAGCGCGCAGCGAAAAGGAAAACCGGTCGCGCGGCATTCAGTTGCCTTACGACACACTCGAGGACTTGAAAGCGATGGCGAAAACCACGGGATTGCAATCGTTGTTGCCGTTTTAGGTGTCCGGCCGTTTTCTCCAGGGCACCTTGTAGGTGCATATGCTCGCCCCCATGTCCACGTAGTGAGAAGTCGCCCTTCCAGAAGTCGCCTGTCCGTAAGTCCGATGTTCATCGCACTGGCACTCCTGCATGCCTATATCGGCGTGCGGCTGCTCCTGCCGTTCGGCGCCGTCGTCCAGGTTCTGGGCGCGGGGCTGCTGGCAATGTGTCTGTGGCTGTTGCCCACCGGCTTCCGGAGTCGCGCGGATGGCGGCGCGTGGTCGGTTTTGCTTCCGTTCCTGACGATGGGATTCTTCTCGTGGCTGCTGGTCCTGACTCTGATTCGCGAAGCCAGCCTCGTAGTCTCGATCCTCATGCTTTCACCGCAAGGGCAGGAGACCTGGATTCGCAGTTCCGCCATCGGAGTGATGGTGCTCACGCCGGTCATCACGCTGATCGGGTTTTTCATGGCGCGCCGCGTCGCTCGGGTTGTCGACGTGGAAGTGCCGCTGGCCGATCTTCCGCGAGAGCTCGAGGGTTTCACCATCGCCCAGATCAGCGATATCCATGTCGGCCCCACGATCAAACGGAATTTCGTGGAAGCGATCGTCGATCGGGTGAATCGCCTGGGCGCTGACATGGTTGCGATCACCGGCGACGTCGTCGACGGCAGCGTGCGGGAGCTCGCGCACGATACCGAGCCGCTCGGAAGGCTCGAATCGCGACACGGAACGTACGTCGTCACGGGTAACCACGAGTACTATTCCGGCGCCCACGCATGGATCCACGAACTGCGACGGCTGGGCGCGCGGGTGCTGCTGAACGAGCACGTCGTGCTCGATCACGACGGCGCGAAGCTTGCAGTGGCAGGAGTGACCGACTTCTCCGCGCACCACTTCGATCCCTCGCACAAGAGCGACCCGCACGCCGCCGCCAACGGCGCTCCCATGGGCGCTCCAAAGGTCCTGCTCGCTCACCAGCCGCGCTCCGCTTCCTCCGCCGCGGATGCTGGCTATGACCTTCAACTGTCGGGACACACGCACGGCGGGCAATTCTGGCCGTGGAATCTTCTCGTGCGCTTGCAGCAGCCGTTCACCGCGGGTCTGAATCGGCTGGGCCGGCATGTGGATCTATATCAATCCCGGTACGGGCTACTGGGGGCCGCCGATGCGGTTTGGTGTTCCGTCGGAGATCACACTGATTCGACTCGTCAGGGGTTAGCCAGCACGCTAGGCCATCAGGACGAACACTGCGACCACGATCGACAATCCAATCAACGCGCCAGCCACAAAGTCGGCCGCCTGCGGCGATCGTGTTCCTCTGCGTCTTTTCATCAAACACCGTCCTTCGCGAAGAATCCGCTCACGCAACTGCCTGCGCGAGGCACATGCCTGTGATCTAGCGGCTTCCCACCACGACGGGAGCCGCATTCCAACCGCCGCCGAGGGCCCGTATCAACGCCACCGTCGAGGTCGCGCGCGCGCCCTTGATCTGCGTCTCGAGACGCTGCGTCGACAACAAGCTGCGTTGAGCATCGATGGCGTCGAGATACCCGGTTGCGCCCGCGTTGTATCGGACCTGCGCAATTCGCAGAGCGCGGCTTGCCGATGCAACGGCATCGCGCGTCGCCTGGGCCTGATCGTCCAGCGTGCGCACGTTGGCGAGGTTGTCCTCGACCTCGGCAAACGCGACCAGGACCTGCTGGCGATAGCCTGCCACCGACTCCTCGAGGACCGCATAGGAGCGATCGAGATTGGCCTGATTACGGCCGCCGTCGATGAGCGGCATCGCCAGGATGGTACCGACGAGCGGTCCGAGCGCCCACACGCGGCTCGACCACTTGAACAGATCCCCGAGCTCGGCAGATTCGAAGCCGCCCTGCGCCGTGAGATTGAGCACAGGGAAGAACGCAGCTTTCGCGATGCCGATGCGCGAGTTCGCCGCCGCCATGGCGCGGGTCGCCGCCGCGATGTCGGGCCGGCGCTCGAGCAGCGATGAAGGCAGGCCAGCAGGAATCGCGGGCATGGCGCTTGCCAACGGCGCCGGCGCGAGGCCGAATGAAGCCGCAGGCTTGCCCAGTAGCACCGCGAGCGCATGCTCGAGCTGAGCGCGCTGCCGCTCGAGTGCGATGGCATCGCTTCGGGTAGTCGCGAGCTCGGTCCGCGCGCGCGCCACGTCGAGCTCTCCGATCTCGCCGAGGTCGAAGCGCCGCTGCAGCACGCGAACGCTGTCCTCGCGCAGGCCCACGGTACTGCGCAGGAGCGAGAGCTCTTCGTCGGTCTCCCGCAAGGCGAAATAGGTTTGCGCGACATCGGCTTGCAGCGCGAGCTGCACCGAGCGGAACGCCGCCTCCGAGCCTTCGTAGTCGCTGCGCGCGGCGTTGATGTTGTCCGAGATGCGACCGAACAGATCGACCTCGTAGCTCGCCGTGAGGATTCCGCGCCACGTTGTGAAGGGTGCGACGTCCGTCCCCGGCGGCAGGCCGAGCGATGTGGCGCTCTGCTTCGCGCGGCTCGGACCGAAGCCGGCATCTACCTGCGGGATGCGATCGGCCTTGGCCACTCCGACAAGCGCGCGCGCCTGCGAAACACGTGCGGCGGCTGCCTTGAGGCTCTGATTGGCGGCGATCGCGTCGGCTTCGAGCTGATCGAGCGCCGGATCGTGGAAGACTCTCCACCACTCTCCGCGCGGTAGTTCCTCCGCGGGCTGCGCGGTCTTCCAGTTGCCGCGCTCTGCCGGCGTGAGCTCCTTGAATTGCGCCGGCGTCTCGCTCTCCGGCCGCTCGAATTTCGGGGCAAGCGAGCAGCCGGCAAGCAATGCCGTCCCTGCGATTGCAATGTTGCGCATCATCGCCATTTCCTTTTAGTCCGCCCCTGCCGGAGCAGGCGAGATTCCCTGGGTTGCCGGCAGCGTCTTGCGGCGTCGGTGCAGCAACACATAGAACACCGGGGTGAGGAATAGACCGAAGAAGGTCACGCCGAGCATGCCCGAGAAGACCGCGACACCCATGGCGTGCCGCATCTCGGACCCGGCGCCGGTCGAGAAGACCAGCGGCACGACGCCCATGATGAACGCGAACGACGTCATCAAAATCGGACGCAGCCGGATGCGGCAGGCCTCGAGAGCGGCGCGGACCGGATCGTGCTCTGGCTCCTTCTTCTCGAGCCCGCGCGCGAACTCGACGATCAGGATCGCGTTCTTGCACGCGAGGCCCATAAGCACGAATAGCGCGATCTGTGTGAAGATGTTGTTGTCGCCATGGGTCAGCCACACGCCGCTGATCGCGAACAACAAACACATCGGCACGATCAAGATGATCGCCAGCGGCAGCTTGAAGCTCTCGTACTGCGCCGCGAGCACCAGGAACACCAGCAGCACGCAGAGCGGGTAAACCAGCAATGCGGTGTTGCCGGCAAGGATTTCCTGGTAGGTAAGGTCGGTCCACTCGTACGCAATGCCGCGCGGCAGCACTTCCTTGGTGATGCGCTCGATCGCGGCCTGGGCCTGACCCGACGCTGAAGCCTGGCGCCGCGGCGCCGTTCAAGTCAGCCGAGGGGAACGCGTTGTAGCGGATCGCGCGATCCGGGCCGAAGCTCGCGTCGACCTTCAGCACCGAGCCGAGCGGCACCAGATCGCCCTTGGCGTTGCGGGTCTTGAGCAACGCGATGTCCTCCGCCCGCGAGCGGTACGGCGCGTCGGCCTGAACCACGACGCGATAGGTGCGACCGAAGCGATTGAAGTCGTTGACGTACAGCGAGCCCAGATTGATCTGCATGGTGTCGAAGACATCGGTCAGCGAGACGCCCATGCGCTTCACCTTGGCGCGATCGACGTCGGCAAAAAGCTGCGGCACGTTGATCTGGAAGCTCGAAAACACACCCGCCAGCTCGGGCGTCTGGTACGCCTTCGTCTGCACCGCCTTCATGGCCTGGTACAGCGCGTCGTCGCCAAGGCTCCCGCGATCCTCGATCTGCAGCTTGAAGCCGCCGATGGTGCCGAGGCCATTTACCGGCGGCGGCGGGAATACGGCAATGAACGCATCCTGGATCCCACCCATGCGCTTGTTGATCTCTCCGGCGATGGCGCCGCCGGAGAGCTGCGGCGATTTGCGTTTTTCGAACTCGTCCAGGGCAAAGAACACGATGCCGGCGTTGGGTGCGTTGGTGAAGCCGTTGATCGACAGGCCCGGAAACGCCACCGCATCCTTCACCCCCGGGGTCTTCATGGCGATATCCGACATGCGCCGGATCACCTCCTCGGTGCGATCGAGCGAGGCTCCGTCGGGTAGCTGTGCGAAGCCGACCAGGTACTGCTTGTCCTGTCCGGGCACAAAACCGGACGGCACCGCCTGGAACACAAAATAGGTAAGGGCAATCAACACTACATACACAGCGAACGCGATGGTTTTGCGATTGAGCACCCGCGCCACCGCTCCCTGGTAACTATTCGCCGAGCGCTTGAAGAAGTGGTCGAAGCGGGTGAAAAACCAGCCGAAAGCGCGATCCATGAAGCGCGTGAGCCGGTCCTTTGGCGCCTCCTTCGGGCGCAACAGCAGCGCCGCGAGCGCGGGCGAGAGCGTAAGCGAGTTGAACGCCGAGATCACCGTGGAGATGGCGATGGTCAATGCAAATTGGCGATAGAACTGTCCGGTGAGGCCACTGATAAAGGCAATCGGCACGAACACGGCGCAGAGTGTCAGCGCGATCGCGATGATCGGTCCGCTGACCTCGCGCATGGCGCGATACGTGGCCTCCTTGCTGTCGAAGCCGAGCTCGATATTGCGCTCGACGTTCTCCACCACGACGATGGCATCGTCGACGACGATGCCGATGGCGAGCACGAGCCCGAACAAGGTCAGGGTGTTGATCGAAAAACCCAACAGCAGCAGCAGCGCGAACGTGCCGATGATCGATACCGGTACTGCAGCAAGCGGGATGATCGATGCGCGCCAGGTCTGCAGGAATACGATCACTACCAGCACCACCAATGCAATTGCAATCAGCAGAGTTTCGATGACGGCCTGGATCGACTGCTTCACGAAGCGCGTCGGGTCGTAGACGATCTGATAGTCGACGCCGTCAGGGAAGTCCTTCTTCATCTCGGCCATCGCCTTGCGTACATCGTTGGATAGCGCGATTGCATTCGATCCCGGCGCCTGGAAAATGCCGAGCGCCACCGCGGGCTTGTTGTTCAGCAGACTGCGCAGCGCGTATTCCCCGGCGCCGAGCTCGATGCGCGCAACGTCCTTCAGCCGCAGCACACCGCCGTCCGCCGACGTGGCGACGATGATGTTGCCAAATTCCTCCTCGGTCGTAAGCCGGCCCTGCGCGTTCACCGACAACTGGAACTCGGTGTCTCTGGCCGCCGGCGGCGCGCCGACCACGCCCGCGGCGACCTGCTTGTTCTGCTCGCGGATCGCCTGCGTCACGTCGCTGGCGGTGAGGTTACGGGACGAGAGCTTCTGCGGATCGAGCCAGACGCGCATCGCGTAGTCGCCGGCGCCGAAGACCAGCACCTGACCCATGCCGGGAATGCGCTGCAGCGCGTCCTTGACGTTGAGCACCGCGTAATTGCGAAGGTACAGCTCGTCATAGCGGCTGTCGGGCGAGAGAATGTGCACCACCATCACAAAGTCGGGGGAGCTCTTCTGCGTAATCACACCGATCTGACGTACCTCGTCGGGCAGCCGCGGCAGCGCGCGCTGCACGCGGTTCTGCACCTGTGTCTCGGCGACTTCTGGGTCGGTGCCGATCTTGAAAGTGACAGTGAGCGTGAGCACGCCGTCGGTGTTGGCTTGTGACGACATGTAGAGCAGGTTCTCGACACCGTTGATCTGTTCCTCGAGCGGCGCGGCGACGGTTTCCGCGATCACCTTGGGATTTGCGCCGGGATAGGTCGCGCGCACGACGACCGAGGGCGGCACGACATCGGGATATTCGGACACCGGTAGCTGGGTGATCGCGATCGCGCCGGCGACAAAGATGATGATCGACAGCACGGCCGCAAAGATGGGCCGATCGATAAAGAAGCGCGAGATATTCATGAGGTCACTCTTTCGCGGCGACGCGCTCGGCCTGACCCGTCGTGCGCGCTTCCATCGGTACGGTTTCCGGGGTGACCGGCGCACCGGGCCGAACGCGCTGCAGCCCGTTTACGACGATGACCTCTCCCGGCTTGAGCCCGCTTTCGATGACGCGTAAGCCGTCCGCGAGCCGGCCAATGCGCACTTCGCGGTATTGCGCCTTGTTGTCTCCATTCACGACCAGCACGAAACGCTTGCTCTGATCCGTGCCGATTGCGCGATCGGCGACCAGCACCGCTTTGCGCGGCGTGCTGCCATCGCCGAGCTTGACGCGCGCGAACAGGCCCGGCGTGAAGCGTCCGTCCTTGTTGTCGAGAACCGCGCGCATGCGCACCGTACCGCTCTGCGGGTCGACCCGGTTGTCCACGAATTCGAGCCGCCCCGCGTGCGGGAAACCCTCCTCGTCGGCCAGACCCACGGCGACCGACAGCGCCCCATCGCGCGCCTTCCCTATGTACTTGAGATAGGCGCCCTCGTCGGCTTGAAACGACGCATAAATGGGGTTCGACGACACGACGGTCGTAAGCAGCGGCGAGTTGGCGCCTTCGCCCTGCACAAGATTACCGACGGTGATCTCGTCTTTGCCGACGCGGCCGCCGATCGGAGCAGTCAGGCGCGTATAGGCAAGGTTGAGCCGCGCGGTATCCACGGAGGCCTGGTTGGCACGGATCTGCGCCTCGAATTGCCGAACCTTCGCCGCCGCATCATCGTACTCGCGCTTCGAAGTGGCCTGCTCGGCGAGCAGCTGCTCGAAACGCGTCAGCTCGGTGCGCGACAGATCGAGCTGAGCGCGGGTGTTGGCGAGCGTCGCCTCCGCACGCGACACTTCGGCTTCGAGCGGCCGGGGATCGATGACGAACAGCAGGTCGCCCTTGCGGACCTCGGCGCCCGGCTTGAAGTTGACCGATTGAATATAGCCGTTGATGCGGGCGCGCACCTCGACCGTCGCGATGGCCTCGATGCGCCCGGGGAACTCGTCGCTGTCGATGACCTCACGCTCGACCGCGGCGGCCACGCTCACCGGCGGCGGTCCGGGCGGCGGACCGACTTGAGCTTCGGGTTTGCTGCACGCGGAGAGCACCGCTAGAGCAGCCAGCGCGAGTGTGGTTCGGATGACTGAAAGATGTTGTCTAATCATGGTGTCTGATCGATCGGTTGGTGTTGTCAAAGGGAGGTCGTGGGACGGCAGCCGGGCGTGTCGGCGGCCCGAACCGCCGTCCCTTCATTGCATAGTCGAACGGACCGGCCCGCAATCGACAGGCTCAAGTGTCGATTCTGGACAAATAGCTGCGTCCGGCTCGCCCGCCGGCAGACCTGAGGCAGAGCAGGCACGGAAACGGCGGCGAGCCAAGCAATGATCGCGCCCGCAAGAGGCAGCGGGGAGAGAAACAATCTGGCCATGAGACGGGGCCCCCTCTGTTGAATAAGCAAATAACGGCAATATATAACGACTGCTACATAATATCGGCGCCAATGTAACGGTACTTGCGCCAAACAGTCAAGCAATTTAGTATTGATCGCTATGAAACGCCTGGAAGGCATCGCCGGAAAGCCGCGCGGCCGCCCACGCTCCTTCGATCGCGATGAAGCGCTCGAGCGTGCGATGGAGATTTTCTGGAAGCGCGGCTTCGAGGGTGCGTCGCTCAACGACCTCACCGACGCGATGGGCATCAACCCGCCGAGCCTCTATGCGGCGTTTGGCGACAAGGAGCACTTGTTCCTGGAGGCGGTGGAGCGCTACCGGACGAAGCAGGGCGATGAATGTCCCTACGCGGATGCGCCGACGGCGGAAGAGGCAATCGAAAAGCTGCTGACTTACGCTGCCACGGAGTTCAGCCGTCCCTCGAATCCACGCGGGTGTCTGATGGTGATGGCCGCGACCACCAGCTCGACATCCTCGGCTCGGTTGCAATCCGCACTCGCGCGGCACCGCGCTGAGGCCAGGGCCTACCTCAAGGCGCGCATCGACCGGGGCGTGGCGGAAGGCGAGCTACCGCGCGGCACGGATACTGGCGCGCTGGCGGATTTCTATCACGCGATCGTTGCCGGGATGTCGCTGCAGGCGCGCGACGGCGCTTCGCGCAAGCGCTTGATGGCAATGGCCAAGGCGGCGATGCACGCGTGGCCTGAGCGCATCGACGGATCCGCGAAGCGCGCCAAGCACTAGGTAAGCGAAGCGGAGGCGGCCAGGCGCCGCCCATAAGAACGTCAATCTGGTCATACGAAAGGAGGAGGAGGACGGACCCGCCTTGGGATCCTTAACTAGTTTATTTTCGTTTGGAGCAATGATGGCCAATGATCACAGCGCCCGATCAAGCGGGCAAAAGACAATGGCAGCTTCACCTCACGAGACCCGCAAGCCGCGTCGAGAGCATTCCGTTCCATGGTTCTGGCCATTGGCCGCGGCAATCGAATTCGGCGAGGAAGGCATGCAGCTCTTCCAGGACAACCTCAAATTTCTTGCGGAGGCGCAACTGATCAATGCGCCTCCGCGTCCGGAGTGGGCCACGATGAATCGGATCGATCTCGAGCTCGATACGATGCGCCTGCGCGATTTCTCCACTCGACGATCAATCGCAACTCCAGTCCTGATCGATCCGCCTTATGCCGGCCACAGCTCGTCCATCGCCGACTACGCCAAGGGACAGAGCCTGGTCGAAACGCTGCGTGCAGCCGGACACAACCGGATTCTGGTGATGGACTGGAAGAGCGCCACGGCCGAGATGAAGGACTACGACATCGACACGTACTTGGCCGAGATCAACGTTGTCGTCGATGATCTCCGAACCCCGGTGCATCTCGTCGGATTGTGCCAAGGAGGGTGGATGTCGGCGATGTATGCATCCAGGTTTCCGGGCAAGGTTCGGAGCCTGGTCCTGGCGGGGGCGCCGATCGACACCGACGCGGGCAATGGGCCGATCAAGCAAATGGCGCACCAACTGCCGATGAGTGTATACCGCAACCTTGTGGCTGCGGGCGGCGGGCGCATGCGCGGCAAGGTCATGCTTGCCGGCTGGAAGAACATGCACCCGGAAGAGCAGTATCTCAAGAAGTACATCGACCTCTACGAGCACATCGCGGACAAATGCTACGTCGCCCGCACCGAACGCTTCGAGCGATGGTATGAAAACGCAATCGATCTGCCAGGTCGCTACTATCTGCAAGCCATCGAGGAACTGTTCAAGGCAAATCGCTTCGCCAAGGGCGAGTTCATTGCCTTGGGTCGAAAATTATCGCTGAAGGATATCAAGGTGCCGCTCTACCTCCTTGCCGGCGAGTCAGACGACATCACGACCAGGGAGCAGGTGTTCGAAGCTGAGCACCTGGTCGGCACGCCGCGTTCCGACATCGTCAAGAAATTGGCGCCCGGAGGTCACATCGGTCTGTTCATGGGCACCAAGACATTGACTGGAATTTGGCCGGAGATCGGCCATTGGATGACGAGCCATGAATAGGGATCGATGCGCGCGGCCCGAACAATTGGCTGTGACATGAGTGGGATTTATCGAGTCCAGGTTGACATCGACGTGTGGGTGTAGATGCTGAAACCGCGTTCTGACCAAACAGACAGCGTCAGCGTCGGTCTGCATTAGCAGCGATTGAATGGGGACGGACGCCTGTTGTCTTCGGCCATACTCGCGGCCGCTTGCGCAGGCGAAAAATCAAAAGCCGCCACTCAAGGGGACGAGAGACACCGGCGGCAGTCGGCCAATGCTGTTGAAAAACTTCCTTGAAAGTGCGCGCCGGGTGGCTATGCTGAAAGCAAGGTGTTCGAGAGGGAGCGACGGCGATGATGGGGCAACGAACGGGCGGGCAGAAGCCGTTGTTCTACTCATTCAAGCTCGACGATCACGTTCCGGCGGATCACCTGCTGCGGGGGATTGATCGTTGCCTTGACCTCAGCGAGCTGAGGCGTCACCTGATACCGTTCTACAGCCATACCGGGCGGCCGTCGATCGATCCTGAGTTGACGGTGCGAATGCTGATCGTCGGTTACAGCTTTGGCATTCGTTCCGAGCGGCGACTGTGCGAAGAGGTCCATCTCAATCTGGCCTATCGCTGGTTCTGTCGACTCGGCCTTGAGGACGCGGTACCGGACCATTCGACCTTCTCGAAGAACCGTCACGGCCGTTTCCGGGAGAGCGACGCATTTCGGCAGGTGTTCGAAAGCGTGGTCGCACGGTGCATGAAGGAAGGGCTAATCGGCGGCGAAGGCTTTGCCGTCGACGCCAGCGTGATCAAGGCCGATGCCAACCGCAGCCGCAGTACTGAGCGCGAGGAGGCGGACCTGCGTGATCCACAACTCGCGACGCGGGCGGTACGCGAGTATCTGGCGGCACTCGATGAGCAGGGTGAACCGGTCACCGTTCCCGCGTCGATCTCGCCGACAGATCCTGCTGCGCGGTGGACGGCGGTGGACGGCCCGGCGTTTTACGCCTACTCGACCAACTACCTGGTCGATGTGCAGGCGGGCATCATCGTCGATGTCGAAGCGACGCCAACGTTGCGGACGGCGGAAGTCAAGGCAACCCGAACGATGATCGAGCGCGTCGAGGAACGGTTTGCCCTGAAGCCAGAACGGCTGATCGGCGACATGGCCTACGGCAATGCCGAGCTGCTGGGCTGGATGGTCAACGACAAAGGGATCGACCCGCATGTGCCAGTGTGGGACAGGACACAACGCGACGACGACACGCTATCCAGCAGCGATTTCCGATGGGACGAGCAGGCCGACGAATATCGCTGCCCGCAGGGCAAGGTGCTGCGCAGGCAATGGCGCACTTTCAAGATCCAGCGTACCCATGTCACCAAAGACGGCACCATTCTCTATCACTCCAGACAAGCAGACTGCGCGACCTGCCCGATGAAGCCTCGCTGTTGTCCGAACACACCGACTCGGAAGATCGCGCGCAGCATCCATGAATCGGCACGCGATGTCGCTCGCGACATTGCCAAGACCGACGCGTACAAGCAATCACGCAAGGATCGCAAGAAGGTCGAGATGCTCTTTGCACACCTCAAGCGAATCCTGAGGCTTGATCGACTGCGTTTGCGTGGGCCGAATGGTGCTCACGACGAGTTCCTTCTGGCAGCAACCGCGCAGAACTTACGACGAATGGCGAAGTGGTTGTTCTCCGCAGAACCAGAAGTGACGAACATGGCAATCTGAATTGGCGAAGAACGCTGTCGCCATTACAAGCACTGCAACCTCATTCACCGATTCGCCTTCCAGCCAACGTTCGCGGGAACACCTCCTCGCTCAAACGCTGCGTTTTTCAACAGCATTGGCCAGGAGCGGCCGGTCGCGAATCTCCTCCAAAGCGGACATCGCGCTAGAATTTGATCCTAGGTGGGCCCATCCGGCGGCGGGGTCGTAATAAGCATCATGGTGAACGGCGAGGCACAAGAAATCGAGTTCATGGCCGAAGCCGTGCGAGATGGCAGGCTTGTAATCCCGATCGGCCAGAAACCGCCGCTCAGTGAAGCGGCCAAGGCTCAAGCAGCGGCAGAAAAGGGTGGTAGCGGGAAGGTCTTGCTGGTAGCTCAAATTCGTTGAAGGACATGCAACGCCCAAAAGAAAATCGAAATGAAGAAAGATCATCGCGGAATTAATCTAGCTTCGAGACCAACTGGTGATGGTTGTGTGCAATGTCTCGCGTCGCCGAAAGGTTGGTGGTTTCATCTCCGCCGGTGTGCGGAGTGTGGGCACATCGGATGCTGTGACAGTTCTCCGAGTCAGCATGCCTCAAAGCATGCGGCGACAACAGGGCATCCGATCATTGCCAGCTTCGAGCCGGGTGAAGACTGGTTCTACGATTACGAGAAGCAGGGGATGATCAAGGGTGTGGAATTGCTTCCGCCGCATTCGCATCCGGAGGATCAGCCAGTACCGGGGCCTGCTGGAAGGGTGCCAGCCAATTGGGAATCGCTGTTGCAGTAGCTGGCGTCGGTCCTTTTTTGTGAATGGATCGGGACTCCGGACACCGTATTGGTAATGAGCAACGTATCGAAAAGGAGCCATCAATGAACGCCGTACAAGTGGAACAGAAGAGCTATGAGATGCCCCCGCGGGAGGGGATCAGCATCGCGCAGTTTCTCACCGTCGCCGACATCGAGCGATCGGCCCGCTACTACGAAAAGGTCTTCGGTGCCCGCATTCTGAGCCTGGGCGACGGCAACGCGCCTGGGTACCTTCAGCTTGCGAATATCTGGATGATTCTGAACGTTGGGGGCGGGCCGACGCCGGATAAGCCGACGGTAACGCTCAGTGTCCCCGACCCGAATCACATCAACAGCTTTATGAATTTCCGCGTCGCGGATATTCAGGCGTGCTATAAATTGTGGAAAAGTCGAGGAGCCGAGTTCATCACGGAGCCTATACCCAAGTACGGCGAGATTCGCTGCTACATCCGCGATCCTGACGGTTATATCATCGAGGTTGGACAAAGCACCACGCTCACGTACGGTTAACGCTTGGTGCGGATAGGATGGCTTGATTGGAGGGTCACAGGTCGCCCGTGGTTTTGGCCAGACTCGCGGTCCTTGCTGGCCAACTTGATTTTTTGAACGTCTGCTCTAGAGAAGAACGAACGGCTGGTCCGGGTCGAGGCTGTGTGGAAACGCCAAGGTTGCCTAAACCGAAAGATTGCCTAGACTGAAGAAGCAGGTTTCTTCGGAGGGCAGCATGAAGCGATTCGTTGAAGGCGAAGACCGCACTCAGGTTACGCTACTACCCGAATGTCTTGACGACTACGTCGCTGCTGACAACCCGGTACGCGTGATCGATGTCTTTGTTGATGAGTTGAATCTGCATGTGCTTGGCTTCTTGCGCGCGGAGCCGGCGGCGACGGGGCGGCCGTCGTACCACCCTGGTGTGCTGCTGAAGATCTACCTCTATGGCTACCTGAATCGCATTCAATCCAGCCGGCGCCTGGAACGCGAGGCGCAGCGCAACGTTGAGCTGATGTGGCTGACCGGTCGCCTATCGCCAGACTTCAAGACGATTGCCGACTTCCGTCGAGACAATGGTGCGGGTATCCGCAATGTGTGCCGGCGTTTCGTCTTAATGTGCCGGCAGCTCAAGCTGTTTACCCAAGCCATCGTAGCGGTCGACGGAAGCAAGTTCAAGGCGGTCAACAACCGTGACAAGAACTTCACGCCGCACAAGCTGGACCAGCGCATGCAACAGATCGACGAGAGCATCGAGCGCTACCTAAGTGCGCTGGATACGATCGATCGAACTGAGCCGGCCGAGGCTGAGGCGAAGACGGCACATCTGAACGACAAGTTGAAGAAACTCAAGCAGCAGATGCGGCGGTTGCGCAAGATTGAAGCCGAACTGAAGACTCGGCCTGACGAGCAACTGTCTCTGACCGATCCGGACGCTCGGTCGATGGCTACCAGTGGCCGCGGAACCGGCATTGTTGGCTATAACGTCCAAGCGGTAGCCGATGCGAAGCACCACCTGATCGTTGCGCATGAGGTGACCAATACGGGTCACGATCGGGATCAGCTATCGAACATGGCGACGCAGGCGCATGAAGCGATAGGCACCAAGAAGATCGAGGTGATCGCTGATCGAGGTTACTACAGCGGGCGAGAAATCCTGGCCTGTGACGAAGCCGGAATCAGGACCTATGTTCCCAAGAATGAGACATCGAACAGCAAAGCCGCCGGTCGCTTCAGCAAGCTGGACTTTGTCTACATCACCAAGGATGACGAGTACCGCTGCCCTGCGGGCCAGCGACTGGTCTGGCATCACTCGACCATCGAACACGAGATGAAGATCAACGTCTATTACACGTCGGCTTGCTCAAGCTGTGCACTCAAGCGCCAGTGCACCACCGGTAAGGAGCGGCGGGTGCGGCGATGGGAGCATGAGGCCGTCCTCGATGCCATGCAACAGCGACTGGATCGAAAGCCCGATCAGATGAAAGTTCGTCGACGCACCGTCGAACACATCTTCGGCACACTCAAGCACTGGATGGGGTCGACCCACTTCCTCACGAAGACTCTGGCCAAGGTCCGTACCGAGATGAGTCTGCACGTCCTCGCATACAACCTGAAGCGGGTGATGCAGATCCTCGGCATCGCGGGGACGATAAGAGCGATAAGGATCGCGGCAGCGTAAGCTGCTTCTGCGACGCCACTGGACCTCGGATCGCTGCCGAGCTCAGGTGACGGATGAAGCCGACAAGAAGGCACCAAACGCGCCGAAAACCACAATCCGAGCGGCTCTTTAACGCCCAGCACGCCATCACCTACGATTCAAGCCTTTCCACACAGCCTCGGTCGGTAGCGGCCGTCGCTAATCCCGAAAGCAGACGTACGCCGCAACGTCTGCGCAGGGTGGGTCGACAACTTACTGGACCACTTCATCCGCGCGTAGCAGCATTGTCTCAGGGATTGCGAAGCCGAGCGCCTTCGCCGTCGGCTGGTTATGATGATCGAAATTCCAGAGGAGGTCAGATGCAACCAAGATCCTGTCATCCAATGCGTGCGCTCGCGCTCGCGTTGTCTATTGCCGGCGCCGTCGGATCGGCCGATGCCGCGTTGGATTGCGCCGGGCTCGTCAACGTCAAGCTCGAAGGGGCGACGGTCACGTCGGCATCGGTCGTCTCGGGACCCTCGATGATCGGCGGGGCCCATGTGGGCGTTCCGTTCTGCCGCGTCGAAGCCATCGCGCGGCCGTCGTCCGATTCGGAAATCCGGTTCGAAGTCTGGCTGCCGTCGACCGCGGACAAGTGGACCGGTCGGATGAAGGTCGACGGCACAGGCGGCTACGCCGGCGGCGTTCCCTACGCACTGCTCGCTCAGGACATCGGCGACGGATTCGTGACGGCCGGCAGCAACATGGGTCACGACGGCGGCGAGTCCCCCGCATGGACCGTCAATCATCCGGAGAAGGTCAAGGACTGGGGGCTGCGCGCGCATTACTTTGTCGCGACGGCCGCGAAGGCGTTGAGCGCCACGTACTACGACAAGCCCGTTCGCTATTCGTATTTCGAGGGCTGCTCGAACGGAGGGCGCCAAGCGATGATGATGGCGCAGAACTATCCGGAGCTCTTCGACGGAATCGTCTCCGGCGCGCCGTCGATGTTCTATCCCGACCTGCTGTTCTGGCTGCTGTGGACGGGCAAGCAGCAGATTCCCGAGGCGGGCAAGCCGCCGGTGCTGAGCGAAGCGAAGCGCGCGCTGATCACCAAGCGCATCCTCGATAAATGCGACGCCGTCGATGGCCTTGCCGACGGCCAGATCACCAATCCGCGCGCGTGCACGTTCGACATCGATTCGCTCGGGCCCTCGGGCGACAACGCGCTGACCGCGGCGGAGCTGGCCGTCGTCAAGGGGATGTACGGCGGCACGCGGAGCGAATCGGGCGTGCAGCGCTATCCGGGCGCGAAGCTCGGGTCGGAGAGCGACTGGATTCCGCTCTTCGCCGACAACGGCGGGTACGGCGTGTTCATCGAACACTTCGTGTACTCGCGCCACACGCCGGGATTCGACTGGCGGCGCGAGCTCAACTTCTCGAACGTCTACGACGAAGCGAAATCGAAGCTCACGCCGTTCACCGCGGCGCCGAGCCCCGACATCACCGCGTTCGTGAGCCGCGGCGGCAAGCTGCTCCACTTTCATGGCTGGAACGACCCCGTCGTGACGCCCGACGGCTCGATCGACTACCTGTACGCGCTCACGCAATTCGAGCGCTTCCGCAACCTGCCGAAGGCCGAGTTCGATCGCGCGATCGATACGCTCACCCCGCAGGATGTCGCGGCGTCGGCCGAACCGCTGCTCGAGAAGGTCCGCCAATACCATCGGCTCTTCATGGTGCCGGGGATGGGGCACTGCTCGCTGAGCGGCACCGGTCCGCGCTGGATCGGCGGCGGTGCGGCGGAGCCGCCGGCCGCGCTGCGCGACGCCGATCATCATGTCGTCGGCGCGTTGATGAAGTGGGTCGAGCAGGGCGTTGCGCCCGAGCGGATCATCGCTACCCGCATCGAGGACGGTAAGGTGGTCCGCCAGCGGCCGATCTGCGCGTATCCGGCACAGGCGGCGTACAAGGGCTCGGGCGACATCAATGACGCCGCCAACTTCACGTGCGTCACGCCGGACGCGTCGAGCCGTCCGCTGGCGGCGAGCGACATGATCCTGATCCAGAGCTCGCTCAGGCAACGGGACATGAAGCTGCCGAATCGCTGAAGGCAGCGCAACGTGGATGCCGGGCGCTAGTGCGCACATTCGCTGCCGCAGGCTTGCTGGCCTGCACGCCCTTCGCTTAACACCCGATCGGCGCGACGTATACGTGGACGGGGATCTCGCGCGCGACTGCCCAAAGAGTCAGCCATCGAACTGGAATCCGGCCGTCCGCGGGATCGGACCTGGCCTTTCCCGACGGCGTCGCCCGCCGCGACAACGTCGACCACCTTCCGCCCGCGACGGCGGTCCAGTCGATCCCAACCTCCGAATCGCAACGGCCAGCGCTCTTAGCAAGGGCTGATGCGAACTCAGATCTACGCGAACATCGTTGTACGCGCCTCGCAATCCACGCTGTTGAGTGAATCCAAACGACAGCTTCCATCAGTTTCAATGTCTGCTCCCCGCTCCCCCAATATCGGCTTAGGGTCGTTCACGCTCATCTGCTCGCCGGTGCTGAGTGGCGGCTCCACGATCCATAACGGCGCTTGACGCACGACCGGCTGCGGTACGTCATTCAGCGGCCGTTCGGTCGAATCACTTCAATGCCGGCGACAGGCCATGAACAGTCGGTCGTCGCCGCGCTCCAATCTTCTTGAAAGCGGTCGTACTGGGAGTAACTGAGCGTACGCAGCAACTACTCGCGCAGGAGTTGCAGAGTTTGGAGTTTGCGTGTGCAGGACTCGTCCGCTGAGCACTCAGTAGTTCAGTCGTGAGCGGTGGGTCCGGCCGTCCATCGGGGCCAGCACTATCTTCTGGGAGCGTGCCGCGTGGCGGGTCGGCACGCGTGGCGACTATTTGATGCGCATGGCGCATCAATGCATAGAAATATTGCACTTCACGGCGCCGCAACGGCGTCTCAGACTCCGTCTCCATGGTGCTGCCACCGCGCAGCCAGACGACGGAGACCCTGGTGCACACACAAGACATCGACCTGAGAACGTGGATCGGCCGCAGCGAGACATTGCGCGACACTTTTGCGGCGGCTCCAGTGCGGGCGCTGACCGCGACGCTGGACCACGCGGCGTTACCGGTGACCCACGGCATGCCACTGCCACCGCTATGGCACTGGCTCTATTTCCTGCCGATGCACCGGCAATCGGATATCGGGCCGGACGGACATGCCAAGCGTGGCGGCTTCCTGCCGCCGGTGCCGCTGCCGCGACGCATGTGGGCGGGCAGCCAGTTCGATTTCCGGTCGCCGCTACGCGTCGGCGATGAGGCGGCGCGCACGTCGACGATCGATGACGTCACGACCAAGGACGGCCGCACCGGCAAGTTGGTGTTCGTCAAGGTAAGACATGAGGTGCGCTGCAACGATGTGAAGGACCCGGCGCTGGTCGAGTTCCACGACATTGTGTACCGCGAGGCCCGAAGAGTCGGCGACGTCGAGCCGCCTCCGCAGGCCGCGCCGACCGGCGCTCCCTGGCAGCGCGAGATCGCTCCCGACGACGTGCTGCTGTTCCGCTACTCGGCGCTCACCTTCAACGGCCACCGCATCCACTACGACCGCAGGTACGTGACCGAAGTCGAGGGCTACCCCGGCCTGATTGTGCACGGCCCGCTGATCGCGACGCTGCTGATGGATCTGCTTCGCCGGCAGCTGCCCGACGCCGAGGTGGCGACATTCCGCTTCAAGGCAGTACGCCCCACCTTCGACCTCCACCCATTTCGCGTCAACGGCGCCTTGCAGGACGACGGCAAGACGGTACGCCTTTGGGCGCAGGACCACGAAGGCTGGCTCACGATGGATGCCACGGCGACGTTGCGCTGAACATCCCGAAACCATCTGTGACAGGAGACTGCATGCAACCGCTCGAGGGACTCACCGTGGTCGACCGCGTGCTGGCCGCGCTGCGCTGAGTCCCGACAAACATCCCTTCGCCCAAGGTAAGGCCGGCACGAGACCGGCGCGCCGGGCCCACCCCAGGAGGCATTCCATGCACCCCGCCAAGCTGTTGAAGCACCTCTACATCCAGGTTCTCATTGGCCTGGCCCTCGGCATCACCGTTGGACACTTCTGGCCCGATCTCGGCGCGTCGCTCAAGCCGCTGGGCGACGGCTTCGTCAAGCTCGTGAAGATGATGATCGCGCCGATTGTCTTCTGCACCATCGTCAGTGGAATCACCTCGCTGGGCGACTCGAAGGAGATCGGCAAGACACTGATCAAGTCTATGGGCTTGTTCTACGTCCTGACCATCCTTGCGCTGATCACCGGTCTCGTGGCAGTGTTCGCGCTCCAGCCCGGCGCCGGTATGCACATCGATCCCACGACGCTCGACGCGTCAGTGGCGGCGAGGTTCAGCAAGGGCACGCCGATGGGGTTTGTGGATTTCGTGCTGCACATTGTGCCGCAGTCGTTCTTCGGCGCCTTTGCCGAAGGCGAGGTGCTGCCGGTGCTGCTGCTCGCGATCCTTTGCGGCTTTGGGCTCACGCGCATCGGCAGCGCCGGCCGCGCGGTGCTCGAAGGCATCGACAGCTTCGCCCACATGCTGTTCGCGGCTTTCGGGCTCATCATGCGGCTCGCGCCACTTGGTGCGTTCGGCGCCATGGCGTTCACCGTCGGCCGTTACGGCATCAAGTCGATCGGCTCGCTGGGCCAGCTGATCGTCACGTTCTACGTCGCTTGCGGCTTCTTCGTCGTCGTGGTGCTGGGTCTTCTCGCGCGGATGCACCGCTTCAAGCTTTGGCAGTTGATGCGCTACATTCGCGAGGAGCTGCTCGTGGTGCTGGGCACGTCTTCGAGCGAGCCGGTGCTGCCGCGCCTGCTGATGAAGCTCGAGCATCTCGGTTGCAAGAAGGGCGTGGTTGGGTTGGTGCTGCCCACCGGCTATTCGTTCAACCTTGACGGCACCGCAATCTACCTGACGCTCGCGTCGATGTTCATCGCCCAGGCGTGCGACATCCATCTGTCGTGGGGACAGATCGCCGGCATGCTTGGCCTGATGCTGCTCACGTCCAAGGGCGCCGCCGGCGTCACCGGCAGCGGGTTCGTCGCGCTCGTGGCGACGCTGACCGTGATCCCCGACCTGCCGGTGGCGGGCGTCGCGCTGCTCGTCGGCATCGACCGCTTCATGTCGGAAGCGCGTGCGCTCACCAGCACCATCAGCAATGCCGTGGCCTGTATCGTCGTGTCGAAGTGGGAACACGCCTGCGACCACGACGTGCTGACGAGGGAGTTGGCCCAAGGGTACGCGAAGGCCGAAGAAACGCTAGAGAGCGGCGAGGAGCTCGCCGGCTCGCCGATGGCCGGCGGCGTCCACGGGACGCAGGTCCGGTGAGCGGCGTGCAGTCACCGGGCGGTGGGCTTACGGGCAGCCTTCCTGCGCGCCGATTTCATTTCGAGCAGAAAGTCGTACAGTTGTTGCGCCGACGGCGACAACGAGCGGTCCTGGCGTTGGATGAGACCCACCGTACGGGTCACCACGGGGTCGCTGAGCGGCACGCTAACGAGCAAGGGGTGGTCGGCGGGTGGCATCGCCAGCGACGGAACCGCTGCAACTCCAAGGCCGGCTTCGACCAGGCCGATCATCGTCGTCACATGCTGGGCCTCGTAGATGGCATGCGGCTGGCCGGATACATGCGCCAACGCCTGGTCGAGCAGCAGCCGGTTGCCCGAGGACTTGCTCACCGAGATGTAGTCGTATTGCGCAAGATCGCTCCACGTCGCGTGGCGTTTGCGCGCGAGCGGGTGGTCGCGACGACACGCGCCGACGAAGCGGTCTTTCAGCAGCGGCTTGAACTCGATGCCAGTCTCCTGGCTGCCGATGAAGTTGAGCCCAAAGTCGACCTCGCCGCCGGCCACGGCGGCCAGCACCTCGTTCGCGCCGGCATCGAAGACCTTGATGCGGACCTTGGGGTAGCGCTCGTGGTAGCGACGGATGACCTGCGAAAGAAAGTAGTAGACGGTGGACGGCACGCACGCGATTGCCACCTCGCCCATGCGCGTGGCAGCGACCCCCCGGATGCCCAGCAGGGCGTGGTCGAGATCCCCGAGCAGCTGCCCGACCTTGCGCGCGAAGTCGCGGCCCACTACTGTCAGGCTCACCCGCCGCGTGGTGCGCTCGAGCAGCCGAACACCCAGAGCCCGCTCCAGCTTGTCGATGCGGCGGCTGAACGCCGGCTGCGAAATGTGCACCACTTCCGCCGCCTTGCGGAAATTGCTCAATTCTGCCACGGCGCGAAACGCCAGAAGGTCGTTGAGATCAATGTTGATGGCCATGGCTCCTCCACCTCACTAGCTTACTGATGCCCATTCTGGATCAATCGTTCGCAACAATGCAATTCACAAACGAGGGAAAGGAACCGATCATGAACGTCATGAGCCGAACCGTCCCGTGTGTCCTGATGCGCGCTGGCACCTCGCGCGGACCCTTCTTCCTGCGGGAATGGCTACCCAGGGACGAGGTCGCGCGCGACGAGGCGCTGATCGGTGCCATTGGCGCGTCCGATCTGCTGCAGCTTGACGGCGTGGGAGGCGGCAGCACGTTGACCAGCAAGGTCGCGATCGTCTCGAGGTCGAACGAGCCCGGTTGCGACGTCGACTACCTGTTTGCGCAGGTCGGCGTCGGACAACGATCGGTGGACACGCGGCCGAACTGCGGCAACATGCTCGCCGGCGTGGGTCCGTTCGCGATCGAGCAAGGTCTGGTCGCTGCGGCCGACGGGACCACGACCGTACGCGTGTTCAACGTCAACACGAGGTCACGCATCGACGTCACGGTGCAGACGCCAGGCGGCCGGGTGACCTACGCCGGTGACACGCGCATAGATGGTGTCGGGGGCACGGCGGCACCGATCCGGCTGAACTTCCTCGATGCCTGGGGCGCGGTCACCGGGTCGGTGTTTCCGACCGGGCAACGCATCGACGTAATCGACGGAACGGAGCTCACCTGCATCGACGCGGCCATGCCGCTGATGATCATCCGCGCGCGCGACCTCGGCGTGAGCGGGCGTGAATCGCCGAGCGAGCTCGATACGAACGCGAAGCTGCTCGAGCGGCTGGAGTCGCTGCGCCGCGCCGCGGGCCTGCGTATGGGCCTCGGCGACGTGTCGGCGAGCGTCGTGCCCAAGCCGGTGCTGGTGAGCGAGGGCGACGGCCCCGCCAGCCTCACGTCGCGCTATTTCACCCCATGGCGCTGCCATGCGTCGCACGCCGCCACGGGCGCCATCGGTGTCGCCACCGCCTTTGCACTGCCAGGCACGGTGGCGAGCGCCGCCGTGCCGATTCATGGCACGCAAAACGTTACGGTGCTCCATCCGCAGGGCCGGATCGACGTGGAGGTCGAAACCGCGGGGAAAGGCGATGCGGCGCACGTCCAGCGCGCCGCGCTGGTCCGCACCGCGCGCAAGATCCTGCAGGGCGACCTGCACCTGCCGGACTACGTGTTCTCGAAACCCCTCGGAGAGGAGTCATCGACGAACGCGCTGATCGCATCACCCAGCGCTGCGGCCCCCGCCGTTGCCGCATTTCCAGCAAGAACGATCACTATCGTCGTGCCAACGACCGCGGGCGGCGCCAACGATGCGATGGCACGAGCGATCGCGCAGAAGCTCGGGCCGCTTCTCGGCCAGAACGTCATCGTCGACAACCGCGCCGGGGCGAACGGTTCGATTGCGGCCGAGTACGTCGCCCGCGCGGTGCCGGACGGCCACACGTTGATGCTCGGCTACATCGCCACGCATGGCATGAATCCGGCGTTGCAGGAGCTGCGCTACGACCCGGTGACGGACTTCGAGCCGGTCGGCATGATTGGCTACTCGCCGACGCTGATGGTGGCGAGTCTCGCCGTGCGGGGTGCAGATGTCAGGGAAGTGGTCTCGCAACTCAAGGCAGAAACGCACGACTTTGCGTACGCCTCGGCTGGCAACGGCACGGCGCCGCACTTCGCCGCTGAGCTGTTCAAACTAAGCACCGGCGTTGCGATGCCGGGAATCCGATACAAGGGCTCGGCACCGGCGGTGACCGCCACGATCAACGGGCAAACCCGGCTCATGTTTCCAAGCCTGTTCACGGCTTACACGCATGTTAAGGCGGGAAGGCTACGCGCCCTGGCGGTGGCCGGTCCGAAGCGCGTCGCGAGTCTGCCCGACGTACCGACGCTGCACGAGGCGGGCGTCGAGGGCGTGGACGTGACGCAATGGTATGCGATCTTCGCGCCGTGCGGAACGCCGGCCGCTGTGGTCGAACGGATCAACCGTGCGCTCAACGAGGTGCTCGCCGACGATGAGGTCATCAGGTGGATAAATGACCATGGCGCGCACGTCCAGTCGAGCACCGCCGGGGAGCTCGGCGCGCTGGTACGAGCTGAGCTGGCGAGGTGGACGCGAGTCGTCGACAAGGCAAAGCTCACTCCAGACCGATCTTGGCACGGATCGCCTGAACTGACCGTCGACCTCATCGCATGATTCATTGCTCCATGTGACGCCACTCCGCGAGGCGTAAAGTGAAGCCATTCCTACGGCGCGTTCGAGAAACGATGCTCATGCAATGGCCCGCCGCGCGTAACGCCAGCGTGAAGCTTCTCCGACGAGCGCTGGCGACAAGACAGCGCAATGCCGTCACGGACGGGACCTGTTCCATCCATGAGTTATATTCATGCCCGCACTAAAACGATCCGTTGGAGTGCAACTGGCCGGCGGGCTAGCATCAAGTGTTTCCGGTTGCCGGTTGGCGCCGATCAGATGGATGCGAGGAGATGAAATGCGGGTTTCGTTCGGAAAGAGGGCGGTGCAGCGCGTTGAGGTGGCAGTGGTCGGAGTGACACTTGCCGCTATGGCGGGTTGCAGTTGCGTTGCCCAGCGCGACTTGAGGCTCAAGACCGGCAGCGCAATTGCGCCTCCCGAACTCGTAGCGGCCTGTCCGATCACGCAGTCTGCAATCGAATCCCTGGCGGTCAAGACGAGGGGGCTTGCCTACAACGGTACGCGGTTCGGAAACGTCGGCACCTACACCTACCTGCTTGCGGAGGCGAAGGGCACGGTCAAGGCGAGCGACCCCTGCGCCCCGACAATTGTGGATCTGAACAATGCGGTGGACGGCACGGGAACGGTGAAGTACTCGTTTGACGTAGTGATCCTGACGCCGACCGATCCCGCCAAGGGGAATGGTACATTGCTCTACGAGGTCGTCAATCGGGGACGGACCATCGCGCTGGCCGCGCTTCAGGACAGCAACACGATGGACATCCATAACGCGATCAAGCCGGTCATGCCGAGCGAGGCGAAGGGCGTCGTCCGAGGCAAAGGCGCGGGCAATGCCTTCCTGCTGAATCAGGGGTACACCATCGTCTTGTCCGGTTGGCAGGGCGACCGCCCGCAGCAGTTCGGGATCGACAAGCCTGCGGCCATCTCTGACAAGAACACCTGGCCCGTCATCGGCATGACCGTGCCCGTCGCCCGCGACGTGAGGAATGGCAACGCCCCGATCACGGGCAAGATCGAGGACGAGTTCATCGCCGACAGCCCCAAGGCCAACTTGCTTGGCACCTACTACAAGCGCGTGCCGGGCACTCCCGCGACGCTCACCATCCGCAAGACGCCGACCTCGCCCGCCATTGGGGTGGCCGAGACACTGTGGAGATACATTCCGGGCGCCGGCACCGCGGAGGGAGGAAATACAGGTCCCAATGGCTTTGGGTATGTCGAGATTGACCGTGCGGGTTTACGTGCGGACGCTCGCTATGCGGCAGCGCTCGACGAGGGCAACGATAACGGATCGATTTACCTTTTCGAGTACACGGCGGTCGACCCGAAAGTGCTGGGGCTCGGGTTCCTCGCTACGCGCGACCTCATTTCATTCCTGCGCTATGAGAGCAAGGATACCAGCGGGAATGCCAACCCCTTGGCGACCCGGCCCACCATTGCCGTGGCCACGGGCATCTCACAATCGGGACGCTACCTTCGCGACTTTCTCTGGCAGGGTTTCAACGAGGACGCGCAGGGACGCATCGTCTTCGAAGGAATGCTTCCGCTGGTCGGTGGTTCGCGCAAGACTTACACCAACTATCGCTGGGCAAAGCCGGGCGACTACTCACGCCAGCAGGAGACGCACTACGCGCCGGGCGACCAGTTCCCATTCGCCTACACCACCATCACGGACCCTCTGACCGGAAAGACTGATGGGCTGTTGCGGAAGTGCACGCAGACGCGCACCTGCCCCAAGGTCTACCAGTACGACAGCCCCATCGAAGCGAACGGCGGGCGCGCGTCCCTGCTCGTGACCGATGGAACCGGAAAGGCTATACCGGTTCCCGACAACGTGCGCCTCTTCTATGCGCCGGGCACGCAGCACACTCCGATGCCAGCCACCGAGGCCGCCGACCTGCAGCCTGACTATACGGTCGACCGGTCCGTCGGCAACGACGACCCGTCGGCTAACCCGTGGGCACTGGTGTCGAGCACTGCGATGTACCGCGCCCTGCTCATGAACCTCGAAGGCTGGGTGAAGGGAACGGCGAAGCCTCTTGATAGCCGCTATCCGTCCGTAACGGATGGAACGTTGGCTGTCGCTACGACGAATCCCGCAAGCATCGGCCGGCCTGATCTCGCAGCGGCCGGGCTACGTTACAACGGGGGGTACAACACATTGAGCGTGAACGACGAGTCGGTAAGCCCGCCGGTGCCAGGAGACCGGTACTATGTGGTGCCCCAACCGACCACCGACGCGCAGGGAAACGAGCGCTCGGGAGTCAAGATGCCTGACATCGCCGTGCCGTTGGCCACTTTTACCGGATACAACCTGCGCAAGGCGGGCTTCGTCGAGGGACAACAGAACGGGCTTAACAGCTCGCAGCTCGCATTTGCGACGACCCCCTCGTCACGTAAGTCTGGTGATCCCCGCAAAAGTGTGCAGGAACTGTATGGCAGCAAAGCGGCCTACGTCGACGCGGTCAACCGCGCGGTCGATCAGTTGGTCGCCGAAGGCTTCATCCTCAAGGCGGGAACGGGCGGCGTGGATGACCCCGCCGAATACCGCAATCGCGCGCAGATGCAAACAAAACAAGCAGGACTCCAACAACTTCCTTAGCGCGGGCGCCGTAATTTCTCGCCGACTCGTGGATGACCGCTTCGTGGTTCAGCGGAGTACCGCTTTGGGTCGTTCACGCTCATCCGCTCGCTAGTGCTGAGTGGCGGCCCCACGATGCACAACGGCCCTTGACGCACGACCGGCTGCTGTACGTCATTCAGCGGCCGTTCGGTCGAATCACGTCAATGCCGGCGACCGGGCCAGTTGCAGACGTAGGCCGCTGGGGCTGAGCCCGGTGAGGTCACGAGCCTGCCGGTTCCATGCCGGTCGCCTTGATAGCCGGCCCAGCAGCGGGGATCGGAATGCGAAGCGCTGCAGCATCGGACCAGATGGGTTTCCACGCGTTGGGCGCACTCATTGCATCAACGGGCGTAGGAACTCGATCACTCGCGATCGGGCATCGCTGGTCGCCTCGGCGTCGAACGCCATCCGATGGCCGTGGACCGTTTGAGGAGTGATGATTGACCCGTTGTCGAATGAATGCGTGGCACCAGGATAGACGTGTATTTGCACAAGCTTTGAGTTCGACCCTTCGTTCGCAAACTCCTGACATGGCTTCGCCGGCGTCCAATCGTCGTTTGAGCCGATGAGAATCAGCAGCGGAGTGATGACGGGACGCTCGAGGTCGGGCACGCACCCGCCGTAGACCGCGACGATCGCGACGATCTTGCCTCCCGTGTCCGCGAGTTTCCGTCGCAGGGTCGCGAGAGACGCGTCCTCGCGCGAGACACGGTTCGCGGCGCTGCCTCCATGAGAAACGCCAAGGATCGCGATCTTGTCGGCCCTTATGTCGGGACGTGCGGCGAGCGTCGCCGCGGCCAGGAGCGCATCCTGCGCCCGCTCCGCTTTCATGACCAACGATGTGAAATCGCATATATCGACGTATCCGCGGGGACGAAAGCTGTCAGGCAAATACGTTGCATAGCCTTGGGCAGCGAGCGTCGCGAGCCAGAAGTTGGTGGAATAGTTGGTCGGACCGTCGCACGCGTGCAATCCGATCACAACCGGGAAGGGACCGCCGCTGCCAGGCGGCTTTTTGAGCTCCCCCTCGATTTTGATCGTGCGCCCGCTATAGGGGACTTCGAACGCGACGGTTTCTGCGAGCGCTGTCGTGGCTGTCGCGAATATCAGGGCGGCGATCGCCAGACTCGCAAGCGCTGCATGCCTGCGGAGCGGTTGCGTGCGCCACCGCGTTTGAGGCATATCGGCCATATTCCTTATCCGATGTGTTGCCGCGGCATTCCATCCTCCCGTGGGATTTCCAGAGCCGTCGAGGCGACGCTACGCTATGGACGTGACAGGGTCAAGAAAGGCGGTTGCCCAGCGCCTCCACAGTGCGTGATCTGCGTACCGGCAACCAGTCACCCGTAGACAACGTCCGTTTCCGAGAAAGTTGAACGGCTGGAAAGGGTCGATAACGCCCACCCACGACTCAAAAAGACGTGACCGCTTTCCGCGTCGCTGACGGTTCAATCCGAGTGGACAGTGTCCGTCACGTCTGATTCCGAGGAGGACAGCAGTGTAGGTCTTCTGCAGCGGGCAGTCATCGCGATTTGACTTGCCGTATTGCACAATGAGCGCATGGAATACCTGCGCGCATACCTCTTTCGTGCCGGCTTCATCCCGAGCATCGCGCTGGTGCTGGGGTTCTATGTGCTCCTGCGGGCCGCGCGCAGCTCCATGTGGCGTATCGCCTTGCTCTCGCTACCCGGCACAGTCGCCCACGAGCTGTCGCACTTTGTCGTCGGGATGCTGCTCCTGGCAAAGCCGCGAGGGTTTTCGGTCTGGCCAAGAGCGGACGGCCACACATGGCGGCTGGGATCTGTCTCCTTTGGCAATATCGGCCTTCTAAACGGCGCGTTTGTAGCGCTCGCGCCACTGCTGCTTCTCCCGCTAGTCTGGCTGTGCGTTATCCACCTGCTGCTGCCGTTGTGGAACGATGGTCAGTGGGGATGGTGGCTTCTTGCCGGTTACGTGAGCGCCACCGCGCTCTTCGCAGCGCTGCCGTCTTTCCAGGACATAAAGCTCGGCGGCCGCTCGCTTCTTCTCTACGCAGCGCTCGGTGGACTCTTGTGGTGGGTCTATGCCCACGCGTAGCGAATTGCCATCAAGGCCATCGACCCACCGCATGAGTCGCTTGCCGTACGCGTCTCGATTGGCAGCGACGCGCACGGCATGCACTTTTCTTGCTCGCGACCGGCCCGCTGCATTGAGCGTTAGGCCGCGGGAGCGTGACAAACAGCTCCCGCGCCGCGCCGCGCAAGCTCGGCAATGCACTTGACAAAGACTTTCCGGCGCGTACAATAGGTAACGTATCGGTTACCTATTTTATGACCGATGCCGTGGGCCTGAGCGGGAGCACCGCAGAGAATGCGTAACCAGACGGTTTCCAATAACGCGGACGAGCGGGACGTGTTCCAGGCGCTCGCGGACCCGACCCGGCGCGCGATCCTCACGCTGCTGCGGCAGGGCAGCCAGCCCGTGGGCGGCATCGCCCGCGATTTCCCGATCAGCCGTCCGGCGATCTCGAGGCACCTGCGCATCCTGCGCGAGGCCGAGCTGGTCACCGAGATCAAGATCGGCCGCAACCGGGTGTACGAGCTCAACGCGGAGCCGCTCAAGAGCGTAGACGACTGGCTCGCGCACTACCGTCATATGTGGCAGCACCAGCTCCGCAACCTCAAACGCTTCGTCGAGCAAAAAGGAAGGACGCACTGACATGAACGACACCCTGAGCATGAACGACACCATCGTCGTCGAAATCGATATCGCAGCGCCGCCGGAGCGCGTGTTCCAGGCATGGATCGATCCGCAGCAGCGACTCGCGTGGTGGGGCGACGATGCGACGTACCGCACCACGAAGCTCGAAAGCGACCTTCGCGTCGGCGGCAAGTGGCGCACCGAGGGCAAAGGCGCCGACGGCAAGCCGTTCTCCGTCTTCGGGCGAATACACGCGTGTCGACCCGCCCAGAGCGCTCGGCTTCACCTGGAATCACGACTGGGGCGATGGCGAGCATGCCGGAGACGCACGTGCTCGTCGAGTTGACGCCGACACTCCTCGGGAACGCACGTGACGGTCACCCACTCCGGATTCACCACCGTGCCCGAGCGCGACGCCCACAACAAGGGTTGGCAGCGCGTGCTCGCGCTGGCTGCAGTCCTACCTGCAGTCGCGCTGACGATACCTTACGCAGGCTCGCGCTGGAGTTCGCCGGCGCGACCCCCTTCACACTATGAAAGGAATGGTAATCATGACGACATCTTCATCAACGCACGGCGCCTTCAGCTGGACCGAGCTTACGACCAGCGATACGAAGGCGGCACGAAAGTTCTACGGCACATTGCTCGGCTGGCAGTTCCAGGACATGGATATGGGCAAGAGCACATACACGGTCATCAACGTCGGTGGACAGGGCGTGGGCGGCATCACCGCCGTGCCACCGAATGCGAAGGGCATGCCGCCCGCGTGGGGCGGTTACGTCACCGTTGACGACGTCGACGCGGTGATCTCGCGCGTCGCAGGACTGGGCGGACGCGTGCTGCTCGCTCCGACCGACATCCCGACCGTCGGTCGCTTCGCGACGATCATGGATCCGCAGGGAGCGACCCTGTCGTTCATCACCTACGCCAAGAAGAATTGAGCGCGATGAGGAGACGCTTTTCCGAAACACAAATCCTGGGTTTCCTACGCGAAGTTGCGGCGGGAATGCCGGTCGTCGAACTGTGCTGGATGCACTCCTTCAGTCGCTCGACTTTTCGGGCGTGGAAGGCCAAGTACGGCGTGGCGGTCGACGCAGAGGCAGGTCGGCTGCAGGATCTCGAACTCGAAAACGCGCGATTGCGGAAATCGCTCGCCGCTGCCTATTCGGATCTCGAGCGGTTGCGCCGGCAATTGGCCGGCGCGGAAAATCGCCCGGCGCGCGCGATGATGTCGACCCGCGTCCCGGCCGCCGTTCTCGATCGACGCGTAGCCCTGACGACGACCGACATGCCCTGAGAAAGACAATGACTACCGATTCGAAGATGACAAGCGGCTTCAGGATGCCAACCAACTTTGCGCGAAGCCGTTGGCTGCCGACCGCTCCGTCTCAGAACGTCGCGAGGCGAGCCTTGTACCTCGCGGTGCTCCTGCTGCCTGGAACCGTGATCGTGTTGCCACTGCTGTGGTGGCTCGATCGTCGCACCGCCCGAGCGCAGGGGAAGGCGTGGTCGACCCCGCCGGCGACGCATCGCATCTACTGGACTACAAGGTTGACTCGATTGTCGCGTTTTTCTTTTCGGAATTGGCATTGGACTCGTCCTTTTGGTGACGCAGGTAGACGGAGGTCAGGGCTGTGTCCATAGCGTCGTTTCGCACCGGGAGAAGGAGACCTCAATGCGTCCGATAGCGCTTGCAGCGGTCGTGCTTGTTTCGTCTTGCACGAGCGGGCCGTTCTCTGCGCCAGCACCTGACGACAATCCCGTTGCGAACTGGCCGTATTATGGCGGCGATGCCGGCGGCACTCGCTACTCATTGCTCACTCAGATCAACAAGGGCAATGTCGCAGAGCTGAAGATCGCCTGGGAGTACCACACCGGCGATGTTTCAGACGGCAGCGGCGACCGTCGCAAGAGCGCGTTCGAAGCGACGCCCCTCGTCGTTGACGGCACGATGTACCTGAGCACCCCGTTCAACCGCGTGATCGCGCTCGACCCTGAGACCGGCAGCGAGCGGTGGACATTCGATCCGAAGATCGACCTGCGTGTACCCTATTCTGAAGGCCTGATCAATCGCGGTGTCGCACTCTGGACCGACGCCGGCACGACAACCGGCGAGACTTGTCGGCGGCGGATATTCCTGGCGACCATCGACGCGCGCCTCTTTGCCATCGACGCCATGACGGGCCGGCCCTGCTCGGACTTCGGTACGGGAGGGCAGATCGACCTGACCCGAGGCATCGCTCATATTATCCGCCGCGGAGAATACGAAGAAACGTCTGCGCCCGCGATTGCGGGTGACCTTGTCATCGTCGGTTCCGGAATCGCGGACAACGACCGTGTCGACAGCCCGAGTGGCGAAGTGAGAGCCTTCGACGCGCGTTCGGGCAAGCTGCGCTGGAGCTGGAATCCGATTGCCGAAAACATCGCGCCCACGGGCGCCGGCAATGCGTGGTCCGCGATTTCCGTCGACGCGGAACGCGATCTCGTCTTCGTGCCCACCACAAGTGCAAGCCCCGACTACCACGGCTACCAGCGCCCGGGCGATAACAAATGGGCCGACTCCGTGGTGGCGTTATCGGCAAAAACAGGCGAGTTGAAGTGGGCGTTCCAGCTCGTTCATCACGATCTATGGGATTACGATACCGCGCCGCAGCCTATCCTCGCCACGCTGCTGCGCGACGGGCGCGAGATGCCCGTCGTGATTCAGGGCAACAAGACGGGAAGACTTTTCGTGCTAGATCGTGAGAACGGCAAGCCGGTATTCGGCGTTGATGAGCGGGCGGTCCCGAAGAGTGACGCGGAAGGCGAGCAAGCGTCGCCTACGCAGCCGTTTCCGCTCGCACCGCCACCGCTCGTGGCGCAGCGGTTGACTGCCGACGACGCGTGGGGGCCGACGGTCGCGGACCGGGAGGCGTGCTATGCCCGCATGAAAGTGCTGCGGTCGGACGGGATCTTCACTCCACCCAGCGTCGAGGGAACCATCGCTTTTCCGGGCAACGTGGGCGGCATGAATTGGAGCAGCGGAGCGTTCGATCCGAAGCGTCAGATCTTCGTGACGAACGTCAACAATCTTGCGATGGAAGTTCATCTGATTCCGCGCGATCGGTACGAGGAGATGGAGAAGTCCGCGGAGCAGGGCCGGTTCCGCGCCGAGGTCTCACCTCAGCATGGAACTCCTTATGGCATGAGCCGCCAGGTGCTTGCGTCGCCCGCCGGACTGCCGTGCAACCCGCCGCCGTGGGGCTCGCTCGTCGCCGTCGATTTGTCGCAAGGAACGATTCGATGGAATGTGCCGCTGGGAACGACCGCCGATATGCTTCCTAACGCCGCTTCCGTCATTCGCGGAACACCCAATCTGGGCGGGCCGATAATCACTGCAGGCGGGCTCGTATTTATCGCGTCGGCCATGGACAACTATCTGAGGGCATTCGACAGCGACACCGGCGCGGAACTTTGGAAAGGGCGCCTTCCCGCCGGCGGTCAAGCGCTGCCCATGACGTATCGCTTGCGGCCGAATGGGAAACAGTACGTTGTCGTTGCCGCCGGCGGTCACGGCAAGCTGCGCACGAAGCTTGGCGATTCGCTGGTTGCATTTTCCCTGCCGTAAACGAAGATTGGTAGCGCGTGCGTTGTCGCGCCAGCGCTATCTGCGCCATGGAAAGTGCGCGCCATCGCCGATGTCCAACGCAGCGCTACAGCAGTTGCTCGGGCACGAACGGCGCGAGCAACATGATCTCAAGGCGCATGAACGGAGTGACCTCGGGCTCCTGGGAAAGCACGACTTCTCCCTGATCATCGGTCGCCAGCCATTCCAGACTCTGGCCGTCGGGGGCGAATCGCAGTCGGTATGAGCTCTGCAGCTTGCTGATATTGATGACGCGGATGACTTCCTTCGCAAGCTCCGGACATCGGGCGAAGAGTCCGAGCTCGGTGTTCGTGCTCTCGGATCTCGGATCGAGATTCACCGACCCGATGTATACCGATCGATTGGTCGATCACCGCCGTCTTGGCGTGCAGACGGCCAAGCGACGTGCCGGGAAGCATGAGCCGTTCGTTGTGCTGGATGCGCGTTGGGCTCAGCTCATAGATGTCGATGCCGGTTCGCAGCAATTCGACGCGGTAGCGCGCGTATCCCGTATGAGCCAGCGGCTCGTCGTTTGCCGCGAACGAATTGGTGAGGATGGTGACCTTGACATTGCGTTTTCTCAAGTCGCCGAATTCCTGCACGCCCATCGACCCCGGAATGAGATACGGGGAAGAAATGACCACCTCGCTCTTCGATTCCAAGACCCGATCCATGACATTCATCTGTGCGCTCATCGATCGCGCCATTTCGGCCGACGTCGCCATGACCTTGCCTGGCTGATCGGCAAACGCAGACCGCCGTGCCCCAGACGAGCCCGAGACGTCCGGAATCGAGATCGTCGCTTATCGGTCCGTAACCGAGGATATCGAACGGCGGCAAGACGACCGATCTCATTTGCTCCCCGTCGTCGACCAGATGGTCGAAGCTGCGTCGCGCCTCCTCGCGGTCTGCGGATTCGCCGACGATGGCCTCCACCGGATAGGCCTGCGGACTGTTCCAGTAAACGTCGAAGATGCTGGCGAGCTGACGAACGACGGGACCCACGAGCAATACGTCCATGTCGACGAAGTTGCTCGTCGCGCTGCGCGTAAAGTATTCGTCTGCGATGTTGCGGCCGCCCATGACGGCGACCACGCCGTCGGCGATGAAGAGCTTGTTATGCATCCGGTGATTCAGCCGCCTGAAATCGCCGATCGACGCAGCGTATCTGCTGACGATGCTCTGTCGTGCGCAGCAAAACGGATTGAACAGGCGTACCTCCACGTTCGGGAACGCCGCCAGGCCGCGAAACATCGGGTCGCCGCCCGCCGTGTAAAGGTCGTCCACCAGCAGCCGCACTCGCACGCCGCGCAATGCGGCGTCACGCAAGTTGCGCATCAGCAGGCGGCCGGTGCGATCGTCTTGAATCAGATAGTACTGAACGTCGAGTGAGTCGCGGGCCCTGCGGACAAGCTGGATCCGGGCATCGAGCGAATAGAAACCATCCGGCATGAGCCGAAACCCCGTCAGCGTCGGCGCGGGGCTCGAGTCCTGCGCGATCCGGACCAGCGGACTGTCGGCGGAAGGTTGCTGCGTCGGTGAAAAAGGCCGATCGACCTTCGTTGGCAGCGCGCCGCACGCCGACAGCAAGACTGACACGAGCACTGCTGCGGCACCGCGCAGCCGCGACACTGCCAACGCTGATGGCGGGGTCAGGATCGTCATCCGGCGTTTTAGCGCAAAACCAGGAATCAGCCGAACGTGAACGCAAACGCCTCCACGCCCGAATCGAGAAACTCGATCTCGAACTGTCGATCGGCGATGGGCTTCGGTTGTCGGATCAGCTGATACAGCCGCTGTTCGGTAACCGTGCCGTTGCCTTGGTCGTCGACGTCAATTCCGTGAGCGGCGCCCGGCGGCTGTCCATCGATGAGCACGCGAAATCGCACGGAAGTTCCTCGCGCTGCCGGTCCCATGACGAGATGAAGATCGCGGGCGTGAAAGCGGTACGCGATCCGCCCGTTGGCCTTGTTCAGCGCGGTGGCCTGTTTCTCCATCGTCCAATCGCCCGACAAGGGCCCAATGATTGAGTTTCAATTGCGCGGGGGCAGCATAGACGCGAGGCTTGTCCGAGACCGCGCCGCCGGGAGACGCAAAGTTCTCGGTGCGCTCGTAGCCGACATAGTTTTCCGGAGACTTCAAGCTGTCCCAATCGGCGGCAGCTTCCGCACCGCGGGCATCGACCGAAACCAGTTCACGACCGATGCCGCCGCTTCCCGGCCTCGGCCAGCAATTGTTGAATGATCCTTTCCGACTGTTCGTATTCACCCTCGCCGAATTGATGATGTCGAATGCGCCCCTGCGCATCGACGAAATAGAGGGCCGGCCAATATTCGTTGTTGAGAGCGCGCCATATCGCATAGTCGCTGTCGATCGCGATCGGATAATCGACCCGCATGTCCTTCGCGGCGCGGCGAACGTTGTCGACGTCCTTCTCGAATGCGAACTCGGGAGAGTGCACGCCGATCACCACCAAACCCTGATTCTTGTATTTCTCGGCCCACGCGCGGACATAGGGGAGGGTGCGCAGCCAATTGATGCAGGTATAGGTCCAGACGTCGATCAGGACGACCTTTCCGCGCAGGCCGGCCGCCGTCAATGGCGGCGAATTGAGCCACCCGGTCGCACCGCCGAGAGAAGGAAACTCACCTTCAACGGGTAAGTTGAACCGCTGCGGGCGTCGTCTGCTGCACCACGCTCTTTGTCCTCGGCCAAGGTCTCGATCGGAGCCCCGATTGCGCTGGCGAGTATCGCGGCGAGCAAGAGCTGGTTTGTTTTCATGACGAATGCCTCTCTGACGAATCGAGCGCTGATCAATAAGCCGTCGACGTCGACCACCGCCTGGGCAAAGGCCTGCGGGGCTTCCTGCGGCAGATTGTGCCCGATGCCGCCCGTGATGGTCCGGTGCGAATATTTGCCCGAGAATTTCTTGGCATAGGCGCTGGGGTCCAGATGCGGCGCACCGTTGGCATCGCCTTCGAGGGTAATGGTGGGCACGGTGATGACCGGACCCTCGGCAAGCCGCTTGTCCAGATCGGCATATTTCGGCTCGCCTTCAGCCAGTGCGAGCCGCCACCGATAATTGTGGATCACGATGGCGACGTGATCCGGATTGTCGAAGGACGCTGCGCTGCGATCGAACGTCGCATCATCGAAGTTCCACTTCGGCGAAGCAAGCTGCCAGATGAGCTTCGCAAAGTCGTGCCGGTATTTGTCGTAGCCGGCCCGGCCGCGTTCGGTGGCGAAATAGAATTGGTACCACCATTCGAGCTCAGCCTTCGGCGGCAACGGCATCTTGCCGGCTTCCTGGCTGCCGATCAGATAACCGCTCACGGACACCATGGCCTTGCAGCGCTCCGGCCAAAGCGCCGCGATGATGTTGGCCGTCCGCGCTCCCCAATCGAAACCGGCGAGGGTCGCCTTCTGGATCTTGAGAGCATCCATCAAGGCGATGATATCGACAGCGACCGCCGACGGCTGGCCATTCCGGAACGTTTCGCTCGATAGAAAGCGCGTCGTGCCATAGCCGCGCAGATACGGGACGATCACCCTGTAGCCCGCCGACGCCAGCAGAGGGGCGACGTCGACAAAGCTGTAAATGTCGTAGGGCCAGCCGTGCAGAAGAATGACCACCGGACCATTGGCGGGGCCGGCTTCGGCGTATCCGACATTCAGGACGCCGGCGTCGATCTGCTTCAGCGAGCCGAACGACGTGTTCGTCCCCGGCTTGATCGGGCCTATCGTGCTTGGATTGTGCGTCCGCGGAGCCGATCATGGCGAGCTCGGCGGCAGCAATGGTCAGGACCGCGGTGCCCAAGAGGCGGCGGCGATCATGGTTGATTTGCTCGGACATTTCATTTCTCCCTGATTGGATTCACATCGATCTTACCGCGTATTTTTTCGATTTGGCTCATGGTTCGTTTCCTGATCGAACGCCCGTTGTTGATAGCCGAGGCAACCAGACGCGATCGATGCGATATACAGATGCGACCACGCTGCACGCGTGAAGGCGAATCTATTGGACGCTGGCCCGGGTCGATACTTTGGCATTGGTGGACGCGACGCGCGACTCGAAACTCACCTGGAAGCGCTTACCGCATCGGCAGGTCTATTCGGTGATGCCGACACGCGTGTTGCCGGCTGCCTCGGCGGTGATCTCGTCGCGATCTTCTGGGATCCCAATGCCGCGAATTCAGCGTCCGTCGTGCCGTTGGGATGGGAGGCGCGCCACGTCGGCTCTGCCGCCGCGGCGCTGAAGACCGGCGGGTGAAAGCGGTTCGCCGTCGCCTCGGACCCGAGTGCCGCGAAGTCGCGGTAGGTCAGCCCATTCGGATTGCTCTGGCGCCATGTCGAAGGCGCATCGGAGATCACGCGAGGATTGGCGATACGTCCGAGATTACCGCCATTGAAGTAAGCGTACGAATCGCCACTGAACGGATTCAAGCTGCTGTCGTCGGCGCGTGCAATGCCCGACATTGCGGCAAGCACAACGGCCGCTATCACGGTCTTCATCATCGAGACTTTGCTCTTCATGACTGCTCCTTGAGATGGTTAGCGCCTGTGGGTTGAGAAACCTCCGATCCAATCGTATGCCTCACAAAACACAGACACGATCACATCAAAAATGTCGACGCGAATCTATCGCACAATGGTATCGGCGGTACTTTGGTGTCAGTCGGTGCGATGACCGCGCGCCCGGTTCAACGCTTCTGGTACGGGTGGAAGATGTAGTCCTTCGCCTTCACGGCCACATGGCATACGTGGCCGCAATCGGCGGTGGCCGGATCGGCCGTCATCTTGCCGGCCGCGACGTCATGGTTGAAGAGCGCGTATCCCCAGCCACCGGTCTTCGGAAACCGCTTGCTGTCCTTCTCGATAAGGAAAGCCTGCGTGGGGGCGTCCGGCACATCCACGGCGAAGGTGGCCTCCGTGCTCTTCTTGAAGCTCCACTGGAGCTTCGCGATCTTGGAGCCTTCCGGGAAAGGCTGGCCGTTGCCCGGAACGCCGGCCTTGTACGCCTTGATCATGGTCGGATTGGCGACGATCACCTTGAGCACTTCGTCGGTCCGGGCGGAAGAGACCACCGCCCAGTCCTCGTAGCCCCTGAAGTCGGAGAACGCGATTCCGCTCGGCGACTTCAGCGAGTACTTGTCGAACTTGTCCTGCGCGTAACGGCCGGCCGCCAGGACGGCGAGCACTGCCGTGGCTATCGCAATCGTGAGCTTGCTTTTGCGCTTCATGGCTGATCCTTTCTTAGTTGATTTCCTCACTGGACGCTCACTTCACCAGCACGACGAGCGGTTTACCTTTTTCGACAACATACGTGGCGAGCTCCGCCGCGTTGCCGCTGCCGACATTCTTTACCTCGTGGACCGTTCCGGCCGCGATGAACAAGACCTCGCCCGGCTTGAGCGTCACCGGCGGCTTGCCCTCCAACCGATACTCCAGCAAGCCTTCGAGGGAGTAGACGATCTCTTCGCCCGGATGCTTGTGCGCGGGGGCCACCACTCCCGGGGCGAAATCGACGCGCACCTGGACGACCTCGCGTCCCGGGACGCTGAGATCGTGTTGCTGGAGATCGGTGCGAGCGATTCCCGGCGCCTGCGCATACGCCGTGTGCAGCGCCAAACCGCCTGCGACGATCACCGCCGCGACCGTCGTGATTCGAGTCGTTTTCATGTGAACCTCCTTCGTCTCGTCCTTCAATCGAAACAGGCGATCACTGCGCTGGCCGAAGTGACTTGAAGGCGGCACGCATCTCGGCCGCAAAGAGCTCGGGCTGCTCCCACGCCGCGAAGTGTCCGCCCTTGTCGACCTCGCGGAAGTAGATCAGGTTGGGATAGGCGCGCCGGGCCCACGTCTCGGGAGGGCCGATAGACGTCCTCCGGGAATACCGTGATGGCCACCGGCAGCGAGATCTCGGCGGTCTTCTGCGCGGCCGCAACAATGACGCTGCCTCGGGCGCCGTTTTCCCAGTACAGGCGCGCCGACGAGGCTGCAGTGTTCGTCAGCCAGTACAGCGTGATGTCGTCCAGCACGTCGTCCTTGGTCGGCGACTTTTCGGGATCGGCGCCGTAGGTCCACTGCGCGAAACCCGGATGCACGAGTATCCACGCCGCGAGGCCCGCCGGTGAGTCCGTCGCGGCGTAGCCGACGGTCTGCGGCCGCGCGGTCATCATCGTGAAGTAGGCCAAGTTCCCCATCTTGCCGGACGCGACGAGCGCGTCGAATACGGCGCGTTCCTTTTCGGAGAGTCCCGGCGGCGCGGGCCCGCCCATGGGGAGCACCGCGGCCACTTCCGGAGGTACGGTCGCCGGCAGGTTGATGTGGATGCCCAGCAATCCCGTGGCCGACTGGCGCGCCATCGCGCTGGAGATGGGCGTGCCCCAGTCGCCGCCCTGGGCGACGTAGCGGGTGTACCCGAGACGCTTCACCAGCTCCGCCCAGGCTCGGGCGACGCGCTCGGGGTCCCAGCCGGTCCCCGTCGGCTTGCCGGAGAAGCCGTAGCCCGGTACCGATGGGATGACGACGTCGAAAGCATCCTCGGCGCTGCCTCCGTGCGCGGTTGGATCCGTGAGTGGACCGATGACCTTGAGTTGCTCGATGACCGATCCCGGCCAGCCGTGCGTGATGATCACCGGAAGCGCATTCTTGTGACGAGAACGGACGTGGATGAAGTGAATGTCGACCCCGTCGATCGTCGTCATGAATTGCGGCAGGGCGTTGAGCTTCGCCTCTACCTTGCGCCAGTCGTAGCCGCTCCCCCAATACTGGACCAGCTGCTGCAGCTTCGCCAACTGCGTGCCCTGCGACTGATCGGCGACGGTTTCCTTGTCGGGCCATCGCGTAGCGGCAATGCGCCGACGGAGATCATCGATCGCGGCTTGCGGCACCTGGACTTTGAAAGGGCGGATCGATGGATCTTCCGCCGGTGCGCGCGGCGTAGCCGCCTGGGCGACGACGGAGCTTTCGCTTTCGGAAACGCTCATGGTCTGGCCGTGGCCAGGGGACGAGAAGACAAGGAGGCCCAAGGCGAGCGCGGCCGTCGTGACTGCAAGAGGGCCGCGCGGCGCCGGCATCGACGCGGCTGTGGTCCGGCTGGTTCGACTTCCCTTCTCTGAGGTCATGGGGGTTCCTTGTAAGAGAAAAGGTGCATGCCTGGTGGTCAGTCCTGTTCGGCCAACAGCTGCGCCTGCGTTTTTCCGTACGGAAAGAAACTCGCCTTCTCGCCCTTCGCCCAGGCGGCTCGCTGCTCCGCGCTGCTGATGTCCCAATCGGGACGGCAACGCTGCAGCACGGCGCGCAGGTCGAGGCGCAGCTCCTCCACCGTCGGCCGGCCGAAGAACCAGTAGCCGTTGTAGATCTTGTAGACACGCAGGCCGGGCTCGAGCACCAGCGTGTGAGGGATCATCGGATTGTGATGCGGGTCGGTGTATTCCGCGATGTCGAGATCCTTCTGCAGCTTGCGCCCGGGGTCCGAGAGAAACGTCCAGTCGCGCACCGACGCCCGACGCGGAACTCGTTCGTCTCGAGCAAGTTGTCGGTGGATATCGTCACGAGACGGCAGTAGCCGACCTGCATCTCGCGGTGGAGTTGCAGGAGCCCCTCGTGTTGCCGCCTGTCTTTTGGACAAAAACCTCCGCGGGAGAGCACCAGCACGAGCGGATCGCCTTGCTGCAACTCCGAGAGCGTCCGGTGCTTGCCGCGGTGGTCCGGAAGCTCGTAGTCGGGAAAGACTGCGCCGGGAACGATGTCGGCCCTCATCGGCGGGCACCTTCCATGTGGAGCGCGGCATCTTTGGCTGCCTCCTCGGGAGTCCTGCCCCGCTGGCGCGCGACGATGTAGGCGGCGTACCACCCCGACCAGTGGTGCTTCGGAGCGGTCGGTTCGTACTCGCCATGGCGCTTCTCTGTCTCTCGCAGAAGCTCGGTCAGAGTCGCGACGTCCAGGTTGCTGAGTCCTCGTCCGGGAAGTCGCGTCTTGATCTCCTGGAGCAGCCAGCTGTTGCCGTCCGGATCGCTGAACGTGGCGAACGAGCGATAGCTGGCATGGTCGGGCGCGGGCCCGCTGACTCGACCGCTCGTGCCGTCGCGCTGGAACTGAGCTCCCGGCGTCGTCGACGTGGAACACCTCGCTGATCTCGGCACCGCGGGCCGACGAGCTCGTCGCGTGCAGCCTCGATGTCGGAGACGATCAGGTACAGGCCCTGGGCCGAGCCCGGCGCGGCCGACGTGATGTTCGTGCCGAAGTGGACCGAGCACGCCGAGCCGGGCGGCGTGAACTGCACGACCCGGAAGCCGTTATCGAAGGCGAAATCGGCGTCCAGCCGCCACCCCAGGCTCCCGTAGAAGCGCTTGGCGCGATCGACGTCGGACACCGGAATGACGACGACCTCGAGCTTCAAATCGACCGTCGCAGCGCTCGGGATTTGCGGTTGCGCGTTCATTGCTCATCTGTGTGCTGCTCATGGTGGTGGCCTCCGTAGATTGGTGGTGAGCTCGTGGGGCAGCTTAGAGAGACGAGATGGAGTCGACGATTTGATTGGTCGTCACGATTGCACTGGCGTAGTTAGGAATATTGACGTCGAGAGCGGCGCGCATCTCTACAGCCGAGTAATCCGCGGTGGCGTCTTTTACGACCGTGACCTCGTAGCCAAGCTCAACGGCATAGCGAACGGTTGCCTCCACGCAGGTGTGTGCTATGAGCCCGATGACGATGAGCTGGTGAATGCCGTGCTTCTTAAGCTGCAAATCCAGATCGGTGTTGGCAAAGCCGCTCGAACACCAATGCTCCATCGCCACGATCTCGCCCGGTTGCGGTGCGAATTCGCTTCGGATTTCGCCGCCCCATGTCCCGTATTCGAAGACCTTGTGCGACCAGCCTGCCTTCTGGATAGGTGCGATGTACTTCCAGGTCTCATAGTCACCGGGACGGTACCGGTGATGTAGCGCATAAAAGACGCGAAGCCGCGCGTCCCGCGCCGCATGCAGAACCTGCAACATATGGGGAATACAACCATTTGCCTCAGCGACAGCCTTCAGGCGATCCCATACCTTGCCGCCCTCGGAAATGAAGTCGTTGTATGGATCGATCACGAGGAGTGCCGTGACCTCCTTGTCATAGGTCGCTTTCGCCATGGTTCTCTCCTGATCTGGAGACCTTCAGGCGCCGTCCACGTATAGAAGTTGGAGCTTGAACCGCCCAAACCGATAGCAGGCCGATGCGGCGGTAGAAGTCATTGATGGCAGCGAAGGGCGTCGCGATCGTGTGAATCTGCGCCGGCTTCTGCAGTGTCTTGCTGCAATCGAGCCGCTCAACGTGACGATTGACACAGTTTGTGCGCCCAATGTGAAAGTTGAAACAAAGCAGGGCGTACCGGCGGTTCAGCGACAACGCCTGGCAGCAGTGAGCTAGCGCGGGCGTCGGAACCGCTCTCGATCGATACCATCGTCCAATAGCCCTCTCTCAACACCTCTGGCGTAATCGCAACCGTACTCAACCGAAAAGGAGTCGCTATGAAACGCTTTGCTTTGACTGCAGTAGCAGGGGTTTTGTATTGCACGGGATTGCTCGCCGCTCCCGTTGATGAGCACATTCGGGGCAAGATCACCTCTGTCACGCCCGATACTTTGGTCGTCCGCACTTCGAGTGGGGCCGATGTCTCGCTCGCGCTGAACGCTGAGACCCACCACTTGCAGGTGGTGCGATCGAGCCTCGACAAGATCGAACCGGGCAGTTACATCGGTACGGCGACCAAGGACGTTGGCTCTACTCTGGTCGCACTCGAGGTAATGATCTTTCCGGCGGCGATGCAAGGGTTGAATGCGGGTCACTTCCCCTACGACCGGCTCCCCGACACGACCATTTCGGGAGCGACGACAACGACGAGCATGATGACCAACGGCAACGTCTCCGCGGTGACTGCGACTCCGGGAAGCAACGTCAGCACCACGATGACTAACGGTAATGTCTCCGCAAGCGCTTCACAAAATGGCGTCAAGCAGTTGACGGTCACCTATAACGGGGGTCAGCAGACGGTCGTAGTACCTCCGACGGCGCCGATCGTCAACCTTCTCCCGGGAACGGTGTCGGATCTTTCGAAGGGCGCGTACGTATTTGTCGATGCCGCGCAGAACGGGGGCTCCCTGACTGCGGGATTGGTCGCCGCGGGTGTCGGGGGATTGAAGCCGCCTTTTTGAGCCTGGAGCTATAACCGTGCCGCTGCATCATCAGGTGACCCCTACTGTTGTGCACCCCGCCACGATCCGCTTCCTGCATTGGGTGTGGGTCTTCGCGATCGGCTGTATGGTGTTCAGCGGGTGGCAGATCTACAACGCATCGCCGAGCCTGCCGTTCAGCTTTCCGCGCTGGACCGGTCTCGGTGGCTGGCTCGGGGGAGCACTCGCGTGGCACTTCAGCGCCATGTGGTTGCTCGTCGTGGATGGAATGGCCTATCTCGCTTACGGTTTCATATCCGGGCATTTCCGACGAGATCTCGGGATCCCCATGCCGCGTGCCGTGCTCCGGGATTTCTGGTCCGCGTTTACGTTTCGGCTCGGGCACCGGATCGGTCACTACAACGCGGTTCAGCGCTTGTTGTACGCCGGCGTGATCGGCGCGCTTCTTCTGCAAGTCGCCACCGGCCTTGCGATCTGGAAGCCCGTGCAACTTTGCGCGCTGGTGTATCTTTTTGGCGGATATCCGATCGCTCGAAACATTCATCTTGCGATCATGTTCCTCATCGTTGCTTTCGTAATCGTCCACGTCGTTCTGGTGGCCATTTTTCCGCGCACGCTCGTCTCGATGATCGTGGGAACGCCGGCCGAACCAAAAAGCCCAGCATGAACCCGCTGCGACGTTCGCCGGTTGTCAAAATCCAGGATATTCAGCCGGAGCTTCGTCGGCTTCAGCGTCGCGGGTTCTTACGGAACGCTCTTTCATTGGGCGGCGTCGCTCTACTTACCGGATGTGACCTGTCTACAGACTCCGGTGTCGATGCCGCCCTGAAATCCATCCTGCGCTTCGACGACAAAGTGCAGGCCGCGCTCTTCAGCGGTCGACGTTTGGCGCAAACCTATCCGCCGAGCGCAGTGACCCGACCTTTTCGCTTCAACGCCTATTACGCGGAGTGGCAGGTTCGCGGGGTTCCAGAAGACTGGCGCCTGGACGTGGCGGGTTCTGTTTCAGAAAGGTCTCCCTGGACACTTCCGGCGCTGCGCGCGTTGCCGCAGGTCGAGCAGATCACTCGGCACATCTGCATCGAGGGATGGAGCCAGATTGGACACTGGAGCGGGGTGCCGCTGCGAGCGTTTCTTCAGCGGATCGGAGCAGACCTTCGCGCGCCCTTTGTGAGCTTCAGATGTTTCGATGGGTATTCGACCAGCATCGATATGGCCAGCGCACTGCACCCACAAACGATCCTGGCGCTTGACTTCGATGGGCAGCCTCTCGCGCCCGAGTGGGGTGCACCTGTACGGCTGCGAATCCCGACCAAGCTCGGTTTCAAGAGCGCCAAGAACTTGCAGGCGATCGAGGTGACTCACGTCTTTCCGGGCGGATATTGGGAAAATCAGGGCTACGACTGGTTTTCCGGCGTCTGACGACGGGCGGCGGCTCGCTCTTGCACAGCAACACGCGGCGGCAGGGTTCGCTGCAGATATCTATGAAGTCATTTTCGCGCCACAGCCACGTTCGTGGTAGCGCCGATTGAGGCTGAAATTGCCGGCCATGGACGACAGCAGCACCTCCGGCGACAGGCACATTTCTTCAGAAACATCGGCATCTGAACCTCATCTGACAACGTTCTTCTCCGCGGCTTCGGTCCCGATCGGAGATTCGATGCGTCCGTGACCGCGGCGGTCGTGTGCAATGCAGCGGTAACCGTGCGAGGCCAGGAAGAACATCTGGTCTTCGAACGCAATCGCCGGTCAGTGGCAGCCGTGGCTGAAGACTACCGGCTGTCCCTTTCCCCAGTACCTGTAATAGAGCTGCGTGCCGTCTTTCGTGGTGATCGTGCTTATGTGGTGGTCTCTTTTCCGTTTTGATCGATGTTGATGCGAACGGCGATCGTCGTTCGCAGCTTCGAGCTCAGCGCAGCACGCTGACGGAGCGTTGGGACCGCTTCCAGATCGTCCGGTCCGCGGAACCGAAGCACCCAGATGTCTAGTCGGGTGCGTTCGCCGCCGCGTCCATGATGACCGCGGCCACATCCTTCGGCTTTGAAAGCATCGGCACGTGGCTCGTGTCCAATTCCGTCGTCGTTGCCTTCATGCGTTTCGCGAAAAAACGTTCTTCGTCGGGCGCGATGGTCTGGTCTTTCTTGCTGACGATGTACCACGACGGCTTCGTCTTCCACGCAACGTTGGACACCTTGGTGCCGAACGCCGAAGCGATTATCGGGCCTTGCGTCGCGGCGATGACTCGCGCTTCGGCCGCGGGCAAGTCCCAGGCAAAATGCTCGACTATCGCTTCGGTCGACAGGCTTATGAAGCCCTGCTTGTCGACGATCGGGTTGGCGAACGTCGGTGGCGGCGGATAGCTCTTGCCGATATCACTGACCACCTCATCCGAATCCGGTGCCAAGGCCGCCACATAAACGAGGCCGACCACTTTGGGATCGACCCCCACCTCGGTGATGACGACGCCGCCCCAGGAATGGCCGACCAGAATGACCGGACCGGTCTGCAGGGCAAGCGCGCGGCTGGTCGCTGCGACGTCATCGGCGAATGAGGTCAATGGATTCTGCACCGCCGTGACGTTGTAGCCTTTCGCCTGCAGTATCGTAATCACTTTGGCCCAACTCGAACCATCGGAGAAGGCGCCGTGGACGAAGACGATGTTCTTCACCGGTTGCGTAGGCGCGGCCTTGACGGGCCCCGCGGCAACCGAAAGCGCCATGGCGGCGGCGGCCGTCATACCCAGCAATGTGATAGTGCTCATAGTGTGCTCCTTTGGTGGGGTTGAAAAACTCTACCTATAAGTGGGCGCAGGGCCGTCGCATCACTCGGCCACTTCCAAGATCACTTCGAGCTCGACGGGCATGCCCAACGGTAAGCTCGCGACGCCGAGCACCATGCGGACCGATGTCTTCTCTTTCCCGAAGATGCTTTCGAACAGCTCGGACGCGGCATCGGCGACCTTCGGCTGATCGACGAAGTCGCCGGACGTTGCCAAGTAAACCCCCAATCGCACGACCCGCGTGACCTTATCGAGCGTGCCCAGGTGAGCTCGCGCCGCAGCCAGCGCACTCATGCTCGCGGTACGAAGCGCATCGCGCCCGGACTCGATGTCGAGCTCCTGGCCAAGGCGCCCTACGTACTTGGGCTTGTGATCCACCACCGGCAACATGCCGCTGAGAAAGAGCAGTCGGCCGGATTGCACCGATTCCACATACGCGCCGAAAGGCTGGGGCGGTGTCGGCAACTCGATTCCAAGATCCGTCAGTCGCTGTTCAGCACCGCCCGACCGCGAGCTCGCCATCACCATCTCCCGTTGTGCGCGCCGCCGTCGACATGCAGGACCTCCCCGGTGATCTGGCGAGCTTCCGTCAGGTAGACGACCGCGCTGGCGATGTCGTCAACGGTGGAGATCGCGCCCATCGGCGAAAGCGTTTCGAGAAATTCTCTCGGATTCTCAGCATGAAGCGGGGTGTCGACGACCCCGGGAGCGACGGCGTTGAATCGAATGTGCTCTTTCGCATACTCGGAAGCCAGGCTCCGCAATACCGCTTGCAGCCCACCCTTGGTGATCATGGGAATCGAAGCGGAAACGCCGGCAATCGGATTGTCGGCCAGCGCCGCGGTGATGCTGACGATGCTGCCGCCCGACTTCTGGGCCTGCATCTGTCTGACGGCAAGCTGCGTAACATAGACGAAGCCCGAAAGGTTGGTCGACACGAAAGCGCGAAGATCTTCGGGCGTGTAATCGGTGAAGCGCTTCACGGAGAAGATGCCGGCATTGGCGACCACGGCGTCGATCGACCCGAAGTGCTTCAGCGCTGCGTCTGCAATGTGTCGCGCAGTTTCGAATTCGCCGATGTCGCCGTCGACCAACGCGAGATGATCCGAAGCGGCCAGCTCCTTCGATTTCGTCGCGTTCCGCGAGGTGCCTACGACGTTGTAGCCGCGCGCCAGAAAGGCCCGGACGACGCCGGCGCCAATGCCTTGCGATGCTCCGGTAACGATCACAGTCTTTTGCTTGCGTTCCATGTACGAATCCTGCGTAGTGGGTTTCGGCAGGGCCGGCAGTGAGTTCGGCTCGGTTCGCCCGCTCGCAACATTTCAGTCGATGACGTTGCGACGATGCACAGTTGCGATTAAGCCAAACTTACCGGGATCGAGCTATTGGACGATGGTATCGATCGCTGCGGTGTCTCATACGAAAGTGTTGTCGATACGATCGTCCAATAGACCCGCCAGCCCGCTTCTGGTCTGATCACACGTGTATATCGCCATCCGGATATATCGCCTCCGAAGCGAATCGGATACGCGCAACGGCGCCTCTTAGAAGGGATTCCGCGATGAGCCAACTCGAGCAAGTGCAGAGCACCGACATGATCCCCGGCGTAGACGCTGATGCCGTACCGAAGCCACGGATCCGGCTTGAGCGACGCACGCCCGCGTATTGGCGGGTTACGCTGGATAACCCTCCGTTCAATATTTTCGGACCGAAATCAATACCCGAGGTGAACGCGGTCATTACGGCGATCGAAAACGATCCGATGGTCAAGGTGGTCGTATTCGATAGCGCTGTGCCCGGATTCTTCCTGACACACTACGATTTCGTTCCTGAGATGGCCGAGACCACAGGCCTTGCGCCAGGTCCCACCGGGATGCATCCACTGCCCGACATGCTGGTCCGCCTCAGCCGCGCGCCCGTGGTATCGATCGTTTCGATTCGCGGACGTGCAACAGGCGTCGGAAGCGAGCTTGCCCTCGCCAGCGATATGCGTTTCGCCAGCCGTGAGAAAGCGCTCTTGTCACAATGGGAAGTCGGCGCCGCGCTTGTTCCAGGTGGCGGCCCGATGGCGCGCCTTCCAAGGCTGATGGGTCGCGGACGTGCGCTTGAAGTACTGCTGGGCGCTGACGATATTGATGGCGACCTGGCCGAGCGATATGGCTACGTCAATCGTTCCTTGCCTGACGGTGAGCTCGACGCATTTGTGGAGTCGCTTGCAATGCGCATATCGACCTTTGACAAGCAGGCGATCGCGGAGACGAAACATCTGGTCGACATTGCCAGCTTGCCTCCGGATTCAGAGATAGCCACCGGCTGGGACGCATGTATCGCATCGATGCAGCGCCGGCCGGCGCAACAAAAGATCAAGCGGCTGCTGGAGCTCGGCCTTCAGAAAAACGCAGATGTAGAGGCAAGGCTCCCTTATTACACCGGAACCCTCGGAAGCTAATGATGGCGACGCGGCTTGAATTCGCTTCGAGCCGATTCCGCGCGCCGCCTGGAGATACCTGACGAAAAGACCTGACGCTGGAAGTACCTACGCCGGCTACATCACGCTGCGTTGTGCGGCGGTCCTACATAAGGGAATTCGGTGAGCAGATCGCGGTGGGGCCCTACCTTGTCCTCCGCTACCTTCCCATTTGTCATGACGCCAATGAAAGAATCGAAGGCATCGTCGGTAAGTGTCCTGCCGTTGTGGGGAAAGGATGCCGGACGCGCGGGATCATAGGACAGGAGATCTGGGAGCAGTGTCCTCGCGACCCGTTCTGCTTCCAGAGGCCGATATCCACCGGTGTGCTCGAGCGCGTGCGCGAAGCCCCGAACGAAACGCGCATCGTCCGCCGGTTCTCCCGCGAGGTAGTCATCTCTTTCTTCATCGACAAGGATGACAGCTTGCGCAGGCCGCGCTCCGCGTTCCGCCTGGACCCAGCCGCCTCCCTCGCGTGGGGCCAACGTGCGGGCCCACAGGCGAATCTCGTTCGCTGCCAAGGCAGAGTTGGGGACTTCAAGAACGATGCTGCACACATTCTTGTCACCGAAGAAATCGGCGCCGGTGAACTGCAGGTTGTTCTTTGCGCCCTCGACATCGCAGAAGAAGGGATCGCTGCGCCAGCCCGCGAAGAAGCGATAGTCGCCGGCCTCGGTGACCCGTGCGACCGGTCCTGTCGAGACCGGCGCCCCTTCTACAATAGCGAGGCCGGCATCGCCCGTCGCGGCGGCCTGCGCGCCCTCGACACGGCGTAGCGTTGCAGTCTGCGCGCCCGCGGAGTACGAGAAGCGCACTCGGTATGCGATATCGGCGACCGCATCGCCATCCGTATCGATCTTGAGCTCGTACAGCGCTTCGGGCGCGAAGGGCTCGGCGGTGGTGGGCCCGGGAGGATTCTGGCTGGCAGACGGATGCACGTTCATGATGAAGATCGACTTGCTGCCGTCCCCGGGCTTGGGAAATGCATACAGGTCGGTGAAATCCAGGCGGGCATCACCATGGGGAAATCCAAAGTCGGGACCGGAATAATGATGCGACATGGATCATCTCTCATTTGGAAACTTAAACGATCGCCACGACACGCTCGTTCAGATTGGTCGGGCCTCACGTAACGCGCTTCGAACCCGATGCGCACGGTTTCGATTACGCCAGAAGCCTGGGAAGCAATCTATTGGACGATGGTATCGATCACACTTCGAATAGCTTCACAAATCGATGACGACGTCGCTGCTCGGTTGCGAGCAGCAAACGAGAACGTTGCCGTCGGCCGGCTTGTCGAGTGGCTCCGGTCCGTAGACGACCGCTCCCGAAACCAAACCGCTCTCACAGTTGTGACAAACACCGGTCCGGCACGACCAACGGACCGGGACGTCGCACGCCTCGGCCAACTCCAAAATGCTTTGATAGGCCGATGCCTTCCAGTGCGCGGCGATGCCGCTGCGCGCGAACGAGACCAGCGGACCGGTGTTGACGTCGTCCGTCGGGCAGATGCGGAGCTCGCGTCGCCGCGCCGACGACACCCGGGGTCATCGACTCGCTGCCGTTGAAGATCTCGACGTGAATCCGCTCCGGCGCAACGCCCAACGTTGCGAGCGTCTCCTTCATCTCTGCCATGAAGCGAGTCGGCCCGCAGAGGTAGACATCCGCCTCTCGTGGGACGCCGACCTCGTCGAAGACCGATCGCGAAAGGTGACCGGTCGCGTCGAAATCCTCGCCCATCTTGTCGCGCGAGCCGGGCCTGCTGTAACAAACGTAGCTGCGGCCGTGCGCGAGCGCGAGCATGAGACGGCGAACTTCGGCGGCGAAGGGATGATGCTCCCGATCGCGAGCTGCGTGCAGCCACAAGACCTGCCGTGTCGAGCGCGCCGCTGCCAGCGCGTACAGCATCGCCAGAACCGGCGTCGCGCCGATTCCCGCGCTGAGCAGCACCACCGGCCGCTCTCCGGACTGCAGAATGAAGCTTCCGCGCGGCGAGCTGACGTCGAGAGCATCGCCCACCCGCACATGCTCCCGCAGGTAGGTTCCGGCCGCCCCGTTCGGCTCGATCTTCACGCTGATTCGATAGCGCTCCGTCGAGAGGGGACCCGAAAGCGAGTAGCTGCGAAAGAGCGGCGGGCCGCCGGCGGTCGGTTGAAGACGCACGACCACGTACTGGCCTGGCATCGCCGTTGGCAGCGGCTGACCGTCCGGGCTCTGCATCGTCAGCGAGAGGACGTCCGCGGACTCCTGATCGATCGCCGTCACCGCAAGCGGTCGAAATCCTGGTGCAGCCGGATGCGCAGCCGCTTCCGGCACGAGCCCCGCATTACCGCTCGTGTGGCTCTGCAGCAACGCCTCGAACGACGAGCGCCATCCGGGCGAAAGCGCCTCGATCCGCAACGCGCGCTCCAGTCGATCGCGCGCATGATCGGGCGAATAGAGGAGCGCGTTGATCTCTGCGACGGTCATTCGCTCCTTCGCCTCTCCCACCTTCACGATTTCGTCGCCGGCGCCGACCTCGCCTTCCTGCAGGACGCGGAAGTAGAACCCCGGTCGTCCGCTCGATGTCAGCAAGGCCGGCATCCGGGGCTCGTTCATCCGAATGCCGACGCGATAGCAGGTAACGCGAGGTTGCGTGACCTCGAACAGCGCGCTGCCGATCTGATAACGGTCGCCGATGCACACGGCATCGTCGGGCAATCCTTCGATCGTGAAGTTCTCGCCGAACTGTCCGTGGACGAAGTCGGTCCTCCGCAGTTGCTCCTGCCAGTAACGATACGATTCGATCTGATAGACGAAGACGGCGCGCTGCTCGCCCCCGTGCCCGGCCAGGTCGCCTTGACCGTCTCCGTCGAGATTCAACCGGGCAACGCGGCAGCGGCCGCGCACGGGATCCTTCCATATCCCGGTGTGCACCGTGCGACCCTTCCACTCGATGTCGCGTGGAAGTCCGACGTTCACCGATAGTAATTGAGCCAAGGTGCTCGCTTAGGCGTAATTGCGACGACGAATTCGACGCCTGTGATGGAGGAGGCATCGTCGGAGCGGACGGAATTGAAGGCAATCCTGCTCCGCGTTACTACGTGTTCACGGCATACCCGAAGCGGTGCCTTTTTTGCCACTATCGTATGGCACGCGTTCCCGCAATCGGTGCCACTCCCAAGGGGCATAAACGTGTCGGAGCGCGGGCTCATAGTCAAACTCGGCGTATTCCCATCCGTGCGTGTCCATTAGACGGTAGTGTCGGTCGGAAGCATGTCACTGGCCGGACAGACGTTTAGCGAACGAAACCGCGTACGCCGGCGAGCGAAACAGCAAGACGGGGTCGTTGGTAGGGGCTATGCCATCAGCCATTCTCAGGGGGTCGAAGTTGATCGGCTCACAGGCCGTGCCCTTTTGTTGCGGCGTCGCCTGGGTGATGGTGAGGGTGCCAGCGGTGAAATGCTTGCGGCTCTCCGGCCAGGCCAACGTGGGGTTGTCCTGCGGGTCGCCGGGCTCGCCGACGTAGACGACCATGTCCCACACCGCCGGGCCCTTGCGAGTGCGCTCGATAAGATTCTTCTCGAGGAAGTCACGGGGCGCCGCCTTCATTTCCGCGGCGGTCATCTCTTTCGTGCCATCGCGGGGGACGAAGCGCCACCTCACCATGTGCTCGGTGCTTTTCGCATCGATGAACTTGAACGTGTGAATGCTGAAGTACGTGGCCTGATAGTAGTTTGCCGTCGGCGTATGGTGGCTCGCCAGCTCGGTCGCAGCCATCGCGTCGGGATGCGTGGCGGCATAGGCTTTTAGCTTCTCGGGGTCGGGCTGACCCGTCTTGGGATCCGGCTTCGCGGCCAGGAGCAAATCGCGGAAGGAGGCCGGTGACTTTGCGGCGAAGATCGGCGCGTCGATCATGGTGATGTGCTGCAAGGCGCCGTCGGGAAGACGGAACTCGAGCGCCATGCCGCGCGGAGTCGGCGCCGCGTCCGGTGCTTCGGGATCGCCTCCCCCGAGTGAGAAGCGCGCGACCACGGGGATGGTTTTACCCGAGAAGAGCGCCGAGCGGCTGAGGGCAGCCGCGTCGGTCGTCCCGACGAACTCGCCTGCCGCGCAGGTGCCTTTGGCGTGGTTCCTGCGCTGGCCGGCGTGGACGCCGAAGTCACCTTCGAAAGCGTCGATCATTTGCGGGGCGGTGACCTCGGTGCTGTCGGGTGGCGCCCCGAAGGCCAACATGGCAGCGCTGGATGCGGCTGACGCAAGGATCAGAAACGCGAATCGCGCGCCGCGGGGGAGAGAAGTCGATTTCATTTGGGAGACCTCCGTCAATGAACGAGGTGGGCGATACGGGCTTACAAAAGTACGCTTCGCCGCGATGTCACAGGTTCAGATCGCTCAGCCCCGGATGCTCATCCGGCCGGCGGCCGAGAGGCCAGAAGAATTTGCGCTCCGCCTCCTTGATCGGAAGATCGTTGATGCTGGCGAAGCGACGCATCATGAACCCGTGGTCGTTGAATTCCCAGTTTTCGTTACCGTAGGAGCGAAACCAATGCCCCGAGTCGTCGTGCCACTCATAGGCAAATCGCACCGCGATGCGATTGCCTGAACAGGCCCAAAGCTCCTTGATCAGTCGATAGTCCAGTTCCTTCGTCCATTTGCGAATGAGAAATTGGCGAACCTGTTCGCGTCCGATCGGAAATTCGCTGCGGTTGCGCCAGCGCGTGTCTTCGGTATAGACAAGCACGACACGATCCGGATCACGCGTATTCCAGGCGTCCTCCGCCAACCGCACCTTTTGCGCGGCGGTTTCAGTTGTGAAAGGCGGCAGTGGCGGCCTTGTTTCCATTGTGAGTCCCCTTAATCAGGATCCCGACCAATCGGATGAGTCGTAACACCGGCCGTCGGCGCTTGAATGACTGTGAGCCCCGTGCCGAATGAGCAGCCGTGTATCGGTTTGCGCGTTCATGTGCACGCTACCGCGGATCGTCGTTGGGATCCAGGTATTCGAGGCCCAACGGACCGATGGCCGATACCTGGGTGACGTACTCACCGGATTTTGCCCAGTGGAAGTGATACGTATCGCCGGGCAGGACGATGACGCTACCGGGCGGATACGCGTCCACCTTATCGCCGTCGAACCGATCGCCGAGGCCGACGTAGAAAACGCCGGACATGACGGTGTAGATCCTGTCCTCCGGGTGTCTGTGCGGCATCAGCTTCACGCCGGAGGGCACTTTGACCCTGATCACGTAGGGGCCGGGCTCCGAGGGCTGACCGACGATGACGGCGAGGCGGACCGAAGGTGGGAATGCCGGGAACGGCTTCCACTCGATGTCTTCGGGCAGGACCGATCTGAAAACGGCTTCGCCTGGCTGATGGTTCGAACCATTGCCATTTCTCCTGATCTGAACGTGCTAGTCGTCTGCTGGTAAGGACTGGTGTCTCAGATCAACTTGGCGTCCAATGTGATCGTGGCGTTGAGCACCTTGGAGACCGGGCAATTCTTCTCGGCATCGCCGGCCATTCGAGCGAATGCAGCTTCGTCCAGGTTCGGCACCTGGGCGCGCAGAGTCAGAGCCGACCGACTGATGCGGAATCCCTTGCCCTCTGGCTCGAGAGTGACCGCCGCCTCGGTATTGAGCTCCGTAGGCGTATAGCCGGCGCCCTGCAGCTCAAAGGCCAGCGCCATGGTGAAGCATCCGGCATGGGCGGCAGCGATCAACTCTTCGGGATTCGTGCCCTTCTCGTTCTCGAAGCGCGTCCTGAAAGAATACGGGGTCTCAGCGAGCACGCCGGAATCGGTGGAAAGATTGCCGTTGCCGGTGCGACCGGTGCCGCGCCAAACCGCTTTCGCCTTGCGGATCATGTAAGGTCTCCTTGCTGTGGTGTCTTCCGAAATCTCTCGAATTTCATGTCAAGCTTAGTACGCATCGTGACGGTGGTCGCTCACACCGGCTGCTTCAACGCTGCGGTATCGACGGGCGGCTTTCGCAGGCGTGATTGGCAGTGTATTCGCCATTTGTCGCTCCTGAAGGTCCGGCCGCTGAGCCGGATTGTTTCAGAATCTCGCGCTCTGATGCCGCGTGTGTGTCATGCAATTCCTGGTTTGTATCAATGGACACGACCCCGGGAACGAATCTTCGAGGGACTACACCGGCGATTGGCGGCGCGATCCGCCGACTTGGATGCGATCGCAGGTGCGATCAGACCAGAAGTGTGGAGGCGAATCTATTGGGCGATGGTATCGGTCGGTGCGTCGGTATCGGTCGGCGCGCAATCGTGCTGCACGAGGTCCCCGTCCCCGACACCAAGGTATGATGGACGCTCGCCTGCGGAGTGGCGCATCGTCAGTAGATGGCGTCATGGCCAAGTGGGCTTGGAACGAACTGACAGACGAACCGGCGTCACGCGTTTGAATTGACCGTACCGGTCGACAACGCAGGCGACCTCTAGGGGCCCTCCGAGTGAATCCACATGCCCCCATCGTTTTCATCGTCGATGACGACCGTCGGATCTGCGAAGCGTTATCCGAGCTTCTTTCGACCTTCGATTTGCATGTGGTCACGTTCGGTTCTGCTGCTGAGTACATCGCGTACCCGAAGCCCGACGTGCCCTCCTGCCTGATTCTCGATGTCGAACTCCCGGACATCAACGGGCTCGATCTGCAAAGCCAGACCGCGCAGGGAGATCATCCGCAAATCGTGTTCATCACGGGACATGGCGACATTCCCAGTTCGGTGCGCGCGATCAAGGCTGGCGCGGTCGACTTCCTGACCAAACCGTTCAAGGAGGCAGATCTGATGCGGGCAATCCATGCTGCCCTCGCCCAGGATCGCGACGCCAGGCGGAAGAGAGCCGAGTTGGCGCGAGTTGCGTCAGCGCCTTTCGTCCCTGACACCACGCGAGCGAGAAGTCCTTCCTCTGATCGTGAGCGGCCTTCTCAACAAGCAGGCCGCGGCCGAGCTAGGCATCAGCGAGGTCACGATCCAGATTCATCGCGGCAAGATCATGAAGAAGATGGGCGCCGGATCGCTTGCCGAGCTGGTAAGAATGGCCGCGATGCTCGAAATACCGATGACCCACTCCCGGCGTGCGCAATAGAAAGGCATTGTTTCGATTGTGCTTGCCGATCAGTCACCGGCGGATGCCGAATTATTGGCGTGCAAGGTAAATTGAAACACGGCGCCACGGGGAGTGTTCGGGGAAAACCACAACCGGCCATTGTGGGCCTCGATGATCGCTCGGCAAATCGACGAGACCCATGCCCATGCCGTCGGATTTGGTCGTGAAGAGCGGATTGAATATCCGATCGATGTCTTGCGGGCTGATTCCTAGTACCGGTGTCCGCAACCGATACCATTACGCTGTCACCTTCGTACGCCTCCGATTTCACGCATAGGACCCTCGGCTCGTCCTTGGCCGCCATCGCATCAATGGCGTTCGTGATCAAGTTGAGAAGCACCTGCTGCAGCTGGACTCGATTTCCCCGCACTTCCGGCAGCTGCTTATTCGGTTCGGCCTGGACCAGTATCCGGTGCTTTTCCAGATCGCCATGTTCCAGGGCAAGCGCGTTCCGGATGAGTTCGTTGACGTCGAGCGAAGTTCTTGTCCGTTCGTCATTCCTGAAGTTCGCGCGAATGCTTTCGACCACTGCTCCCGCGCGATGGCCATCAGCGACGATCCGCTTGAAAGCTTCCTTGGCTCTATCGAGATTGGGCGTCGAGCGATCGAGAAAGCGAAAGCCCGCATCGGCACTCGTGACCATTGCGGTCAACGGCTGTTTGACCTCGTGAGCAATCGAGGCCGCGACGGCGTCCCCGGTCATCAGCCGCGCCTCGCGCTCGCGACGCTGGGCAAGTACCGCAGCCAAGCAGCCGTCGCATAAAGCGTCGCTATCTCGTACAGCAGGACAATCAGGACGAGACTGCTGGCTATGACCCCGCATGATGCGGACGGTATACCAGCCGAGGCTAAAGCGAGTCGGAATTGAGATAGTAACTTAGAGGTATCGATCAGGAACAAGCACATCACGACCATCAACCAAAGATCGAGCATGGAGCGTCGCCGAAGCCAGAGCACGATGAGCGCGGCAAACGCTTAGCAACGCGACCGGCGCCCCCGCAATTGGCCACAACGGACCAAAGTGGAGAGAATCGAGCATCACGTGGGGTAATAGCGCTTCGTCCGCCGATGCAAATGAATGTCGCCACGCGGACGACCTGGCAGTCGTCAAGGCGACACTCAGGGCGATCTGCGCGCGCACCGATGCCATGCCAGAATTGTTTGCTAGGATCCGCGTCCTTTGAGCAAGGCATAGCCGATTACGAACATGGCAAAGCCAGCGTGCCAGAAGACATACAGCCACACCGTACTCTGCATACCGCCAATCCGGCTCGTTGGCTCAAACAACTCCTGGAAACGTCACGATCCAAGGGATCAGGATAAACGCCGTGAAGAGATATCCGCTCGCGATTACGAGGATTGCACGCGAGCGCAGAATCGAGAACTGGGCGAATAGCAAGATCGCGGTGAGCGCGTTAGTCACGAACATCGCTGTCGTGTATGACGGAATGAAGGCGGCAATCGGATACGGCGGGATGTCCGAGAGCGGCCCGACAGCAATGAAATAGATAGCCAATATACCGAGCACTAGAGCAATGGCGAGACGCTTCTGCGCGCCGCTCGGCGGCAAACTCGAGAGGATGAAATGCTGTTCCCCCGGCGAAACGGCGTCTGTCTTCGGCATCAGAGCAACTCTTTGCGGCAACGCCAACCCGAGGCATGACGCGCCGCGGCCGTCGCCAAGGGGATAACTTGATCGTCAACAGGAGCGCGTCGCGACGCAGCCATCTGTGCTCGCAGGCTAATCTTGCACAAAGGTGTTCGGCCCGACTTTGGAGTCGAGTGCATCCTGCGGGCTCGTCAACCCAAGCATATTAACCTTGAAGGATGCGCATAAAAATCGCGTTGTCGAGATGCCCGGTTAGGGTGTACGCAGATTTGGTTTTCGCAGAGCGTCGCTGACGGCCGTGAGTAGTTCCTGCCCGTCGAACGGCTTCTTGAATGAGCGGTAATGACCTGGGCCTATGGCCGGCGATCGATTGAGCATTTCGGGGTGACCGGTGATAAGGATGACTGGCAACTCGGGCCGTGCCGCACGTGCCACTCGCAAGAGTTCAAAACCATCCTTTACGGGCATGTCGATGTCAGAGATCAGGCAATCAATCTCTAAGAGGCAATCGCTTTCGAGCAGTGCTGCGGCAGAGGCAAACGAGCGCACAGCATAGTCCGCAGATTCCAGCAGACGCTCGAGCGACTGAAGAATTCTCTGATCATCATCGACTACTGCAATGATGCAGCCTGGAGGGTGGTCAGTCATCGACGTCCTTGTGTACTATCAATGGCACGCAGGCGAGTTCAGGTCCGTCGCAACGACCCGTGGCGTGCAAATGCCATTCTGCCCCCAGTCATTCGCCGCAGCGCGCGCAAGGGAGTTGTTCAAGGCCTCCGAGTTCCTCATCACCCGAATTCTGCCGGAGCAATACGCGGCCGTATCTAATAGAAAGATGTGATAGCGCCAAAATCGTCAATGGCGCAAGAATGCTCCGCCGCTGGTTGAGCGCAGCACAGGTTCGAGGTGATCACCGATGTCACACACCACACCAATCGTGTTTGTTGTCGACGACGACGTCTCGGTGCGCAAATCGCTGGAATTGCTGATCGGCTCCGCAGGTTGGATACCGGAGACATTCGCGTCCGCGCAGGAATTCCTGTCTTCCCCGCGAGTCGTTGCCCCGAGCTGCCTGGTACTTGACGTTAGTCTTCCGGACCTGAACGGTCTCGAACTTCAGAAGCGAATCGCCGGCGATCGCTCCGACATGCCGATCATCTTCATCTCGGGTTACGGCGACGTGCCGATGACGGTCCAGGCCATGAAGGCGGGTGCTGTCGAGTTCTTGACCAAGCCATTCAGCGACGATGTGCTGTTGACCGCAATCCAGCATGCCCTCGAACGCAGCAGCACAGCACTTGCCAACGAGGCGCAGACGCGGGCGCTCCGAGACTGTCACGAGTCACTCAGCCCCCGCGAGCGGGAAGTCATGGCGCTGGTTGTCTCCGGCTTGCTGAATAAGCAGGTCGGTGGGGAGCTCGGTATCAGCGAAATCACGGTGAAGGCACACCGAGGCCAAGTGATGCGAAAGATGAAGGCGGGTTCGCTCGCCGACCTGGTGAACATGGCCTCGACGCTTCGAATCGCACCTACCAACGGCTGACGCTAGCGCATGAACTGCGTCGATATGCGCGCAGGGTGACCAAGCCTTTCGCGAGGAGCTTCTCGCGCGCATTCGCACCGCGCTTAGACGTTGCAAGGTCGACGTCTCGCCGGTGATCCGCTCTACCAGGTGGCGCGGCCGCCCGACAAGTCGAACACTGCACCTGTCGCAAACGAGCAATCGTCGGAGCAAAGCCACGCGACCTGCGCCGCGATTTCTTCCACGAGTACCAAGCGTCGCATAGGAATGCGCGACAGGATTTCCTGGCGCCGCTCCGGTGAAAGCTCCTTCGCCATCGCGGTCTCCGCAATGACGGGTGTGATCGCGTTCACGAGGATGCCCGATTCGGCGAGCTCCTTGCCGAGAGTCTTCGTGAGCGCGATCAGTCCTGCCTTGGAGGCGGCATAGGCGGCGGCGCGCGGCATTCCTTCCTTTGCCTGGATCGACGACACGAACACGATGCGGCCACGATTACCCGAGGGCGGGTTCGCAAGCATGAGCGGGACGATCGCGCGGCTGCAGATGAAAGCGCCGGTCAGGTTGACGTCGAGAACCCTGCGAAACTCGGCGGTCGAATGCTCCCACGTCGTCGCGACGGGACCGAGAATGCCCGCGTTGTTGACGAGTATGTCGATGTGCCCGAAGCGCTGGACGGCAGCGCCGGCCGCCTCGGCTACCGCGCCTTCGTCGGTAATGTCTACCTGATGCGCGAACGAACGGTCGCTGCCGAGTGATGACGCTGCTTGCTGCACGGGCGCCGACTGTGCGTCCCACAGGACGACCGTCGCACCGGCCTGATGGAGGCGTGCGGCAATCGCGCGTCCGAATCCGCCGGCGCCGCCGGTGACAATCGCGGTGCGTCCGGAGAAATCGTACGCGACCGGCCGTGTCACTTCGCTGCGGTGTACTGGTTGGTGTAAAAGCTCGTCGGCGCCATGTCGGTCTGCAAGTCCTGGTATTCCTTCATGAGTCTCAATGTCGTCGTCCAGTCGCCCGGAGACATCCAGCCGATCGGCTGATTGGAGCCGTCCGCCGCCCGCTGAAGGGCGAGACCCGCCTTGAGCTGCTTCATCGCCAGGTCCTTGTCGAGGTCGGGCTTGATTTTGACGAGGGCCGCAATGGATTCTTCGGGATTGCGTTCCGCATAGGCGATCGATTTCTGTGTCGCACGAACGAAACGCTGCACGAGCGCGGGGTTCTTCTCGAGCGTTTCCCTGTTGACGTGGATCACGAGGCCAAGCGTGTTCGCGCCGACGTCGGAGTACGCGATGGTGCTCACCGGCATGCCGCGCTGCGGCAGGATGAGCGCCTGGTTTTCGAGACCTCCCAGCATCGCGTCGACGCGCTTTTCCAGCATCGCAACGACCTTGCCCGCGCCGTCGATGCGCAGAAACTTGATCGAGTCGGCGGGCATCTTGGCATTGGCCAGGATGGCGGGAAAAATGACCAGCCCGGCCTCTCCGGCAGTTGCCGCAACGGTCTTGCCAGCGAGATCTTTCACCGTCTTGATGTTGGCGTCGGCGCGCGTAATGATCGCAAAGGGCGACTTGTTCATGATGCCCATCACTGCCACGATGGGCGCACCCTTGGTGATTCCGGCGATGACGCTCGATCCGTCGGACAGGCCGAAGGTGTCCGATTTGGCGCCGACGATCTGCACCGCGCGTCCGGAGCCCTGGCCCTCGCCGATGGTGAGTTCGATGCCTTCGTCCTTGTAAAAGCCCTTGTCGACGCCGAGGTAGAAGAATGAATGGAATCCGTAAACGAGCCAGTTCAGGCGTAAGGACGCCTTGTCCTGGGCGATCGCCGAGACGGACATCGCCATCGCGATGCCCAATGCTACAAATCGAAGTATCTTGGTCATGGCACTCTCCTCAAGGAATCTCGAGCGTAACTGCTGAGTCTGCTTTCAGGGGTTGGCGCCTTGGATGGCTGTCATCGGCGCCGGCTCGCGGCGGCGCGAGATGTGCCACGGAATGGCAAAGTGCTCGATCAACTCGACCAGACCATACAACGCAAGCCCCAGCGCCGACAGCACGATGATCGTTGCGAACGTCATGCTGGTGTCGAGCGCCCCATTGTATTCGAGCAGAAGAAAACCCAGCCCGTTGTCGGAGGCCACGAATTCGGCCACGACGGCCGCAGTGGCGGATAGCGCCGCAGCCACTTTGAATCCGGTGAACAGGGTCGGGAGTGCGTGCGGCAGTTGAACTTTCCAGAAGGTCCGAAGCCGCGAGGCACCGCTCGATCGCGCAAGGTCGACGATGTCCGCGTCGACCGAGCGGAAAGCAGTGATGGCGCTCACGACGACCGGGAAGAACGAAAGCAGGAAAACGAGCAGAACCTTCGGCGTGAGTCCGAACCCGAACCAGATGATGAACAGCGGCGCGATGGCGATTTTGGGGATGATCTGGAAGAAGACGAGCAGCGGATAGACCACGCCCTCGAGCCGGCGAGAAAAGGCGATGACAAGCGCGATCGCAACACCGAAAACAACGGCTGCGAGATAGCCGAGGACCATGGGCTGCAGCGTGTACGCGGCGGCCGTGGCGAGACGCGGCGCGCGGCGCCACAGATCGAAGAGGATTTGGCTCGGAGGCGGCAATATGTACGGCGGTACGTTCGCCAGACGAACGAGGATCTCCCATGCCACGAGGAAACCCGCGAAGGTCAGTGCGAGACGCGCCGGCTGCTCGAAGCGGCCGAGATGATGCAACCCCATCAGCGTTCCTCCTGTTGACAACGGACCAAGGAGTGGATATTGTTGTAACTCTGTTCCAGTAGGAAAGATGTTACTACAGCAATGAGAGTTGTCAAGGGCTTGCTGGATCGCAGCCTCGAGGTTCTCGAGTTCCTCGCCGCCGAAGCGCGTTGGCTGCGCCTGTCCGACATCGCAGCCCGGCTGGATCTTCCCAAGGGTCCCACGCATCGGATGCTCGCGCAGCTCTCTCTCCTGGACTGGGTCGAACAGGATAAGGCAACGGGTCAGTATCGGCTGACACTGAAGCTCGCGCTGCTCGGCCAGCAGTACCTGCAGGGAACGGGCTTGCCCGATCTGGTCCAGCCGATACTCGATGAAGTCGCGAAGGAATGCCGCGAGCTCGTTCGCCTTACGGTCGTGCAGGGACGCGAGCTTGCCTGGCTCGCGTCTTCGCAAGGCGCAGCCCCCGGCCTCATGTATCAGCCGACGATGAGCGGCAGTCTCGTCCTGCATGCGACCGCCAATGGCAAGGCGTGGCTGGCGACGATGAGCAACGAGGACGCCGTCCGGCTTGCCCTCAAGGGCGGGTTGGGAAAACCCGGACGATTTGGGCCGCGCGCGGTAAGGACGGTAGAGGCGCTGCTCAAGGAAATCGCAGCGACGCGCAAGCGCGGCTACGGCACCGCCATCGAGGAGGCGGAGCCGGGAGTTACCGCCGTCGCGGTCGCCATTCGCTCGAGCGCTGACAGCCGGGTGGTCGGCACCATGAGCATTGCGGGACCGCTGCAGCGGGTCACGCCGGCTCGCTACGATGAATTTCACCAGTTGTTGCGCCGCGCAGCAGACCAGCTGGGAATGATCTGGCCCCGCACAGAGGGCAACACCGAGGAATCCCCGAGATGGACGGCATCCGCATCCAAGGCGTAACCAAGCGCTATCGGCGAGGCGAGCAGGAAACACTCGCCCTTGCCGAGGTGAATATCGAGGTCGCGGCCGGAGAGTTCATTGCGATCGTGGGACCGTCGGGTTGCGGCAAATCGACGCTGCTGCGATTGGTCGCCGGATTGCACGCTCCGTCGGGCGGCAGCATCGAGGTCTCAGGAAAGCGCGTGAACGGCCCGGTCACCGAGCTCGGCATCGTATTCCAGAGTCCCGTGCTCCTCGAATGGCGCAACACGCTCGGGAACGTCCTTTTCCAGGCAGATATCCGCGGTCTGGCCGTCGAGCAATACCGGGCACGCGCACTCGAATTGCTGCAACAGGTCGGGCTCGAAGACTTTGCCGACCGCTACCCTCACGAGCTCTCCGGCGGCATGCGGCAGCGGGCGGCCATCGCGCGCGCTTTGCTGCACGATCCGCCGTTGCTTTTGATGGACGAGCCGTTTGGAGCGCTCGATGCGCTCACGCGCGAGCAGATGCGGCTCGACATCGAGGAGCTGTGGCTCGCAACCCGGAAGACGGTTCTGTTCATCACGCACAGCGTCGACGAGGCCGTGCTTCTCGCCGATCGCGTACTGGTGATGTCCGCGCGCCCCGGCCGGATCGAACGGGAATTGAAGATCGACTTGCCGCGACCGCGCGGCCTCGAAGCGCGGCGGTCGCCGAGGTTCAACGAGATCTGCGACGAGATCAATGAGATCTTCTTCCGCAAGGGCGTGCTCAAGCGCGCAGCGGCGCAGGCGCACTAGCTGATTCAACTGTTACAGCCCACCAGTGAAACGCGCGCTCGATCGCAGGCGATCGACAGATAATTCAGGGACAGGCCACGAATGAGTCTAGCGGGAACGGGCGTGGTGGCGATCTGGCATGACTTGCTGCCCGACGCCAAGCAGGATTTTTACGAGTGGCACAATCGGGAACACATGCCCGAGCGAGTCGGCATTCCGGGATTTCGCCGGGGACGGCGCTATATCGCGGTCAGCGGTGAGCCGGAATTCTTCAACCTGTACGAAGCCGACAGCCCGGAAGTGCTGGGCGGGCAGGATTACCTGAACCGCCTCAACGCGCCGACGCCCTGGACCCGGCGCGTCGTGCCTTCGTTTCGGAACGTGGCCCGATCGATCTGTCGAGTGGCGTTCACCGGCGGCGTCGGCAGCGGCGGCACGATGCTGACGATGCGTTTCGAAGTCGATGAAGAGCAACGCCTGCACGCGACCGAGAGCCTCGTCGGCCAAGTCCTCCCGCCGCTGACTTTGCGCGACGGTATTGCGGGCGTGCACTTGTGCATTGCCGACGAAGCGATCAGCAATGTCGAGACCGCCGAGAAAAAAGCGCGCGCCGACGCTACTCGAGTACCCTCGTGGGTGCTCTTGATCGAGGGCAACTGCGCGACGGACGTCAAACGTGCCGCAGAAGAATTCGGGACGTGGGCGCAGGCGACCACCGCTGGCGTGCCGGAAATGGCGGTCTATCGCCACGAATTCACGCGCCTCAAGACGCCGTGGAGCGCGGGCTGATCCTGCTGTCGATCTTGTACCCTGGTTGAAGCTGGAGGCCCCGCACCACTTTGCGCGCTACGGCAGCTACCTTGCGCGCTTTCCTTTAGCAGCCCGTGCGCGCGTTGCAGTGCTTGCCTTGAGTTCTTCGATCAGCCAGCGGCCGGCCGGACCGGGCGGCCTGTCGGTCCGGAACACTGCCGACATCGGCATGACCAGGTTGGGATCAGGCAGATCTTCGAGATTTATTTTCACCAGCGAGCGGCTGGCCAGGTCAGCTTGGATGGCATCCAACGGCATCGCGCCCCAGCCCAGACCTGCGCGCAAGAAGGCGTGCTTCGCGCCGAGGTCCGCAAGCCGCCAAGTGTTCGAAGAAAACACGCCGAACTCTTTCCCTTGCGACAGCTCGGAACGGTCGGTCAGGACGAGTTGCCTGTGTTGCGCAAGGACCGCAGCCGGAATCGGACCCTTCAGCGACGCAAGAGGATGCTTCGGCGACGCGACGAAGAGCATTGTCACGCCGAACAGGCGCTCGCGCGTGAGCTGTGAAGGCGCGGTGGGCAGCGAGCCCATCACCCCGAATGCACAGCGACCGTCCATCACCGGCTGCAAAACGGCGCCGAGTGCTTCGACATACAGCGTAAGCGGTGTCGTCGGGAACGCTGCCTGAAAGGCAACGACGGCGCGGGTGAGGTTTTCGAGCGGGTACATCACATCCACCACGACGCTCAGCTCGGGCTCGAGTCCACCCGACAGGCCCTTCGCGACGGCTTTGAAAGCATCCATCCGGCTTACGACCGCGCGCGCTTCCGCAAGGAGCGCCAGGCCTTGACGGGTCAACACCGGCGAGCGGCTGGAGCGATCGAACAGCTTGACGCCAAGCTGGGCCTCCAGATTTGCAAGCGTTTGGCTGACGACGGATTGCGCTCGGCGCAACCGGCGTCCACCTGCCGAAAAGCTTCCTTCATCGGCCGCCGCGATGAACATCCGAAGGTGGTCGAGTGAAACGGCATCAAGCATCGATCCATCCAGATGATGTTAGACCAGACCCGCATTATCCATCGTCCCAACCGATACATAGTATCTAAATAAAGAGGCTTCTCAGCTAAGACGTCAGCCCCCATTTTGTTTCCATCGATGCTCTTGGAGATGGAAATGAACACAACCGCAGTCGCTCGCGACAGCCGTCATTTCGCCGCGGAGTCACCGCAGGCAGCCGAGAGCGTCGGCACGCGCCTGATTGCGCTGCGGACGCGAGGCCGCAAGCAGGGGCCTATCACTCGCCTCGTCAGTCCCTCCGATATCGGCGAGCTCATCAAGCCTTTCGTATTCCTGGATCACGCCGAAGTGGCCCCGAGGCCACAGCCGTTCTTCGGCATCCACCCGCACTCCGGCATCGCAACGCTCACGACGGTCCTTCGCGGCGGCATGGTGTACGAGGACACGACCGGAAAGACAGGTTCGGTCCCGACGGGCGGACTCGAATGGATGAAGGCCGGAAACGGGGTGTGGCATGACGGCGGAGCCACGCCGGGCGAGCCGTTGCGCGTTTTCCAGCTCTGGGTGGCGCTGACGCCGTCGGAGGAGAACGCTCCGGCGGAAAGTCAGTACATATCCCCAGACGATGTGCAGGAAGACGGCCCCGCGCGGGTGATCCTCGGAAGCTACGGACGTGCCACGAGTGCGATTCGCGCCCCCGCGGGCATCAACTATCTCCACGTCCGCTTGAAGGATGGGCAGCGCTGGCGCTACACGCCGCCCGACGGACACACGGTCGCGTGGCTCGCCGTCGACGAAGGACGCCTGCGGTCGCACACGCCGATCGGTGCCGGCGAGCTCGCCGTGTTCGAAGAATCCGGCGGCGCCATCGGGCTTGAGGCAGACGGTGACACGTCGTTCGTCCTGGGATCCGCGATCAAGCATCCGCACCCGCTCGTGCTGGGCTACTACTCGGTGCATACAAGCGGAGCCGCGCTCGCTCAAGGCGAGGCGGAGATCGATCGAATCGGCCAGCAGCTTCGCGCCGCGGGTCGGCTGTAAACATCAACCGACCACCACCTAAGAGAAAGGGAACGAACATGCCATCCAGCAGCAAAAAGTTCATCGCCGTGATCGGCGCAACGGGACAGCAGGGAGGCGCAGTCGTGCGCGCCCTGCAAGCCCAAGGCCAATTCAAGGTGCGCGCCCTGACGCGCCATCCAGGCAAGCATCGCGGGCTCGCCGACGAAGTCGTCGAAGCGGATCTGGACCGCCCGGAAACCCTCACTGCCGCCTTCGAAGGAGCGCACGGTGTCTTTCTGGTCACCAATTTTTGGGAATCAGGCACCGACGAGCTCAAGCAGGCGACGGCGGCGGTGCGCGCCGCCAAGGCACTTCATGAGCTTCAACGAAATCATCGATGCGCTGAATCGGCAGGGACATGAGTTTTCGTTCAAACGTGTCCCAAGGGAGGTCTTCGCTGCTTCGTTTCCCGGAGGCGCGGAAGTAGCGGACATGCTCGGCTACTTCCAAGCCCATACATACCTGGGCTCGGATTCGCGCGACCAGATTGCGCTTGCAAACAAGATGGCAGGCGGGCCGGCGACCAAATTCCAGGCGTGGGCTCGAGTCAACATGCCCGTTCTTGCAGGCGCGCGGTAACGCCGGATCGCAATCTGGCATCCATCGACGCGACCGATCGTTGGTATCGAAAAATTGAAGCTACCGAGATCTGAACGCGGCGATATCGTATTTTTGACGAACAGCGAGGATTAAGAGCATGAACGCCATTTCCGTCATTATCGGAAGCACCCGCGAAGGCCGTTTCTCGGAAAAGCCCGCGAAGTGGATTCTGCAGCACTTGAAGAAGCGCGAGGGTGTCGACGCTCGCCTTCTCGATCTTCGCGACTATCCGATGCCGTTCTTCGATCAGCCGGCGACGCCGGCGATGCCGGGACGGCAGCCTTACAAGAACGAGGTCGTGCAGAGATGGACCGCCGAGATTGCGCAATCCGACGGCTTCATCTTCGTCACTCCCGAATATAACTACGGCACGTCCGCGGTGCTCAAGAACGCGATCGACTGGGTCTATCCCGAGTGGAATCGCAAGGCCGCGGCTTTCGTGAGCTATGGCTCCGCCATGGGCGCGCGCGGTGTCCAGCAGCTTCGCCTGACGGCGATCGAGGTGCAGCTTGCGCCGATTCGCTCATCGGTCCTCATCCCTGTCGCCACTTTGTGGGCTCACTACCAAGGCGGGGATGTCGAGGCCGGACTGGCCGAGCTGGCGACAGCAGCGGGAGCGATGATCGACGATCTGATGTGGTGGACCACCGCCTTGAAGCGGGCTCGCGCCGGCGCGTCATGACCGGCGGCTGCGCGGCGACGGCTCAGGTAGGGAATGTGTTCAGGTCGCAGGTCGTTCATCGACGGATTATTGCGAATGTCGCGTAATGGCGCGCAGGTGACACACTTGGGACGCGGACGAGGCTGACCATGAGCTAACGCTAGGATTCCAGGCCGGCGTGCACCATTGGCCAGGCGATGGCAACGACACAAGGAGTGACACATGTCCCATGTAATCACCGTCAATGGCATTGCCCGTACTGTCGATGTCGACGACGACACGCCGACGCTGTGGGTGTTGCGCGACGTACTCGGTATGACCGGCACCAAATTCGGTTGCGGGCTCGGCTTGTGCGGCGCGTGCACGATCCATCTCGACGGCAAGCCGGTGCGCTCATGCATCACCCCGGTCGCTGCCGCGGCCGGCAAGCGCGTCACGACGATCGAGGCCGTTGGCGCCACGGCTGCCGGCAAGAAGATTCAGCAGGCCTGGATCGAGCTGGAGGTACCGCAATGCGGCTATTGCCAGTCGGGTCAGATCATGTCCGCGAGCGCGTTGCTTGCCGTCAAGCCCAAGCCGACGGATAGCGACATCGACGCCGCCATGTCAGGCAACATCTGCCGCTGCGGCACCTATGCGCGCATCCGCGAGGGAATCAAGCACGCGGCGCAGGTTGTGACGAGCGACAAGAAGGGGGCGTGACATGACTTCCAATCGAATCATCGACCTCGTCGAAAGGGACGGTGTGGATATCTCCCGTCGCCGCTTCCTGAGTGTGAGTGCCGCGGTGGGTGGAGGCCTGCTCATCGGCTTTACAGCGGGTCCTTCAATCGGAACTGCTGAGGCAGCCCCAAGCGCTGCAAGCCCGACGTTTACACCGAACGCATTCATCCGTATCGATCCGAACGGTCAGGTCACGCTGATCATGCCCTATGTGGAGATGGGGCAGGGCACCTACACATCGATCCCGATGCTGATTGCCGAAGAGCTGGAAGTGGATTTGAAACAGGTGCGGCTGGAGCATGCGCCGCCCAACGAAAAGCTCTATGCAAATCCCTTACTGGGCGTGCAAGCGACGGGCAACTCGAATGCGATACGCGGGTCCTGGCAGCCGCTGCGCCAGGCAGGCGCAACCGCAAGGGTCATGCTGGTGTCAGCGGCGGCGCAGCGCTGGAATGTCGATCCGGCGTCGTGCCGCGCGCAAAGCGGTGAGGTGCTTCATGCGCCGACGGGGAGAAAGATCAAATACGGCGCGCTTGCGGCGGACGCGGCCCGCATGCCGGTGCCTGAAAAAGTGGCGCTCAAGCAAGCGGCGGACTTCAAGCTCATCGGGACCCCGGCCAAGCGGTTGGACACACCCTCCAAGGTCAACGGAACGGCGGTCTATGGCATCGACGCCCGGCCGCCGGGCGTGAAGATCGCGACGCTTGCGCAATCGCCCGTCTTCGGTGGTCGCGTGAAGAGCGTGGACGATGCGAAGGCCAAAGCCGTCAAAGGCGTGCGCCAAGTCGTGCGCCTCGACGATGCAGTCGCGGTCGTGGCCGACCATATGGGGGCTGCGAAGAAGGGACTCGCGGCGCTGGTGATCGAATGGGACGACGGCCCATACGCCACGCTCGACACGCAAAAGATCGTGGACGAGCTCGAGAAGGCCACGCTCCAGCCCGGGGCGGTTGCGCAGAACATCGGCGATGTCGACAAGGGGATGACGAGCGCTGCCACCAAGGTCGAGGCGACATATCTGGTTCCATTCCTCGCGCACGCGACCATGGAGCCGATGAACTGCACGGTTCATGTCCGCAAGGACGGCTGCGAAATCTGGGTCGGCAACCAGGCCCTCGCGCGAGCTCAGGCCACTGCCGCCAAGACCACCGGACTGCCGTTGGACAAGGTCGTCGTTCACAATCATCTCATCGGCGGCGGCTTCGGTCGCCGCTTGGAGTGGGATGGCGTCACTCGCGCGGTCCAGATCGCGATGCAGGTCGAGGGTCCGGTGAAGGTCGTTTGGACTCGCGAGGAAGATATCCAGCACGACATGTATCGGCCCTGTTTCTTCGACCGCATGTCTGCCGGGCTCGATGCGAAGGGAATGCCGGTCGCCTGGAACCATCGCTTCGCGGGCTCCTCGATCATCGCGAGATGGCTTCCTCCGGGATTCAAGAATGGCCTGGACGGCGACACGACCGAGGGCGCGATCGATTTGGTCTACGCCCTGCCGAACCTGCACGTCGAATATCTGCGGGTGGAGCCTCCGGGCATTCCAACGGCCTTCTGGCGCAGCGTCGGGCCGTCGCACAATGTCTTCGTGACCGAAAGCTTCATCGACGAGTTGGCGGCCGCGGCGAAACAGGATCCGGTCGCCTATCGGCGGGCGCTACTCGACAAGACGCCGCGCGCCAAGGCCGTCCTCGATCTCGCAGCGGAAAAGGCCGGTTGGGGAAAGCCCTTGCCCGACAGGGTCGGCCGCGGCGTTTCCGTCCAGTTCGTCTTCGCGACCTATCTGGCGCAAGTTGCCGAAGTCGAGGTGTCGAAGGATGGAGCGGTTCGTGTGCGGCGCGTCGTCTGCGCGGTGGATTGCGGAACCGTCGTCAATCCCGATACCGTGCGCGCGCAGATCCAGAGCGCGGTGATCTTCGGCATCACGGCGGCACTCCGTGGACAGATCACGCTGAAAGGCGGTCGCGTCGAGCAAAGCAATTTCCACGACTATGAGATGCTGCGCATGAACGAAGCGCCGGCGATCGAGGTTTACATCGTGAACAACACCGAACCACCGGGAGGGATGGGTGAGGCGGGGACCTCGGCGATCGCTCCGGCAGTGACCAACGCGATCTTTGCGGCGACGGGCACGAGAGTTCGCAAGCTTCCGGTGGCGGATCAAGCCAAGCAGGCCTAAATCGCGGCGTGCGTCGAAGTTCTTCGCAGGCTCTCACTTCTGGGGAGCGTTAACCGCTTTGACGCTCGCCTGACATCACGGCCGCGGCGCCGCGCGCGTGTTCAGGAAGACCGAATAGAGCGACGTCGTGGCGCAGATGAACAGGCGATTGAGCTTCGGCCCGCCGAAGCACACGTTGGCCACGGTTTCGGGAATCAGCGATCTTGCCGAGCAGCGAACCGTCGCTGGCGTGACAGTGCACGCCGTCGCCGGCCGACAGCCACAGGTTGCCGTGCACGTCGACGCGAAAGCCGTCGTACACGCCGACCGGGCAGGTGGCGAACACCTCGCCGCCCGAGATCGAGCGGCCGTCGGCCGACACCGTGAAGCGCCGCACGTGATGCGGCCCGTCGACGCATGTGCGTGAGGCCGGTGTCGGCGATGTACAGCAGCGATTCGTCGGGCGAGAACGCCAGGCCGTTGGGCTGCACGAAGTCGGAGGCCACGATGGTGACGCGCCCGCTTGCCGGGTCGATGCGGTAGACGTTGCTGCGCGCCGATCTCGCTGGGCGCCGGCGTCGCCTTCGTAGTCGGAGTCGATGCCGTAGCTCGGGTCGGTGAACCAGATGCTGCCGTCGCTCTTGACGACCACGTCGTTGGGCGAGTTGAAGCGCTTGCCCTCGTAGCGATCGGCGAGCACGCGTGCGCGTGCCGTCGAACTCGGTGCGCGACACGCAGCGGCTGCGATGCTCGCACGAGACCAGGCGCCCCTGGAGGTCGACGGTGTGGCCGTTGCTGTTCATCGACGGCTGGCGAAACACCGAGACCGAGCCATCGGTCTCGTCCCAACGCAGCATGCGGTCGTTCGGAATGTCGGACCAGACGAGGTAGCGTCCGGCCGCGAACCACGCCGGTCCCTCGGCCCAGCGGCAGCCGGTGTAGAGCTTCTCGACGTGCACGTACGGGAGCGCGAGCTTGCGAAAGCGCGGGTCGATGACCTCGAAGCTGGAGGTGAGTTCGAGGGCCATGGCGTGCTCCCTGCGTGTGAGGTTGCGCCTAATCCGAATGCCGCCGGCCGCGGCCGTAGATCAACAGCATCGCGATGATGACGACGCCGTAGATGACGTGGCGGCCGAATTCCTCCATCTGCATCACCGACAGGATCGACTGCAGCAAGGTGATCAGGATGACGCCGGCGACCGTGCCGAGGTAGCTGCCGCGGCCGCCGAGGATCGAGGTGCCGCCGAGCACCACCGCGGCGATCGCCGGCAGCAGGTAGGGATCGCCCATCGCCTGCGCCGCCTTGCTCGCGTAGCCGGCGAGCAGCACGCCGCCGAAGGCCGACAGGCCGCCGGAGATCGCGAACGCCGCCATCACGACGATGCGCGTGCGCGCGCCGGAGAGGTACGCCGCGCGCTCGCGATTGCCGATCGCGTAGACGGTGCGGCCGAACGTCGTGCGCGTCAGCAGGAACACGGCGGCGACGCCGACCGCGGCCCACACCAGCAGCGCATTCGGAATGCCGAAGCAGGCTGTGGCCGGTGGCGATGAAGCGCATCGCCGGCGACGACGAATCCTGCGGCGAGAAGCCGCCGGTGTGCACGACCATCAGCCCTTGCGCGACCGCGTTCACCGCCAGCGTGACGACCATCGACGGGATGCGCAGGAACGCGACGCCGACACCGCTGACCAGGCCCAGCGCGACGCCGCAGCCGATGCCGACCGGGATCGCCAGCGCCTCGCCGAGCGGCCCCCAGCCGGTGGCCGCGGTCGCCATCATGCCGCCGACGGCGACGACCCACGGCACCGACAGGTCGATCTGGCCGAGCAGGATCACGATCATCATGCCGGTGGCGATGACGCCGAGGAAGGACGCGACCTTCAGCTGCTGCAGCAGGTATTCCGGCGACAGGAAGCTGCTCGAATAGAGGCTGCCGACGAGCAGCACGAGCACGATGCAGCCGAACGCCCACGCGATGGCCGGGTCGATGCGCCGGCGCATGCCGCCGACGATGCTGCCGAACGCGACGTCCGCGCGCGTTGGTGCCGGATGCCGCGCCTCAGCCATACAAGTCGAGCCGGTTGCGGATGCGCAGCAGCCGGAACGAGCCGAGGCAGACGGCGGCGAGCAGCACCATGCCCTGGAACAGCGGCTGCCACAGCGGTTCGACGTTGAACACGAAGAGCAGGTCGCCGATGGTGCGGAACATCAGCGCGCCGAAGATCGCGCCGATCGCGCTGCCCGAGCCGCCGAACAGCGACACGCCGCCCAGCACCACTGCGGCGATCGAATACAGCGTGTAGGTGCTGCCGTTGGCGGCCGACGCCTCGCCGGTAGTAGGTGATGAAGGTGAGGAACAGCCCGGCCACCGACGCGAGCAGGCCCGACAGCGTGTAGGCGACGAACTTGGCGCGGCGGATCGGCACGCCCGACATGTAGGCCGCGACCTCGGACGAGCCGACCGCATAGGCGGCGCGTCCGATCGCCGAGCGCCGGAACGGCAGCCAGACGATCGCAACCAGCGCCAGCAGCAGCGCAAGGCTCGCCGGCACGCCGCCGGGCAACTGGCCGGTCAGCGCATCGGCCAGCGAGGCGTTGACGTCGCCGCCGGGAACGGGCCGCAGCGCCAGCGCGACCCCGTAGTAGACCGCGCCGGTGGCGATCGTCGTGACGATCGGCTGCAGACGTCCGTAGATGACGATCAGTCCGTTGATCGCGCCGCACAGCGCAGCCGACGAGCAGCACGCCGAGCACGCCGAGCGCCGTCGTCAGCGGCGAGCCGACGACGATGCTCGAGGCGAGGCAATTGGCGAGCACCATCACCATGCCGACCGACAGGTCGATGCCCGACGTCAGCACCACCAGCGTCTGCGCCATGGCGACGATCGCGAGCAGCACGCCCTTGTTGGCCGCCGTCGTCGCGACGTTGGCGTTGAGGCCGACCGGATGGTTGGCGGCGTAGATCGTGAACATCACGACGAAGGCCGCGAAGGCGAGCAGCGTGCCCTTGTGCTCGCGCAGCCAGTAGCGACCAGTCGCCGTTCACGACAGCGCCGCCTGCGGCGCGCCGGGCTTGCCGGCCTTCGACGCCGATGTTCAAGGCGCTGCTGATCAGCGCGCGTTCGGTGATCTCGGCGCCGACCAGCTCGCGCTTGATCGCGCCGTCGTACATCACGAGCACGCGATCGCAGCAGCCGACCAGCTCGTCGTAGTCGGTCGAGTAGAAGAGGATCGCCGCGCCGGCGTCGGCCAGCTCGCGCAGCAGCTGGTACATCTCCTGCTTGGTGCCGACGTCGATGCCGCGCGTCGGATCGTTCAGCAGGAGGATGCGCGGCGCCATCATCAGCCACTTGCCGATGACGAGCTTCTGCTGGTTGCCGCCGGAAAGCGATCCGGCCGGCAGGTCGGTGCCGTCGCTGCGCACCGCGAGCAGCCGCACGATCCGCTCGACCGCGTCGCGTTCGGCGGCCGCGTCGATGATGCCCCAGCGCGACAAGCGTGTCGAGCGCGGCGAAGGACAGGTTGTCGCGCACCGACATCGGCAGCATCAGGCCCTCGGTCTTGCGATCCTCCGGGATCAGCGCCATGCCGATCTCCTTGCGCTTGGCGACGTGGGGACCGGTGATCGCGACAGGCCGGCCATCGATCAGCACCTCGCCGGTCGTGCCGCGCAGCACGCCGAACAGCGCCAGCAGCAGCTCGCGCTGGCCCTGGCCGTCGAGTCCGCCGAGGCCGATCACCTCGCCGGCGGAGCAGTTGCAGCGAGATGTCGTTCAGCCGGTCGGTCCAGCACAAGGTGGCGCACCTCGAGCAGCGGCGCCGCATCGCTCGCCGCGCGCGCGGTCCGTGCCGGAAACGCGGCGTTGTACTCGCGGCCGATCATCAGCTCGACGACCTCGTTGTCGGTCTTCGTGCCCGCGGCGAAGCTCGCGACGCTGCGGCCGTTGCAGAACACCGTGCACTCGTCGGCCAGCTCGGCGATCTCGTGCATGCGGTGCGAGATGTAGACCAGCGCGAGCCCTTCGGCGCGCAGCCGCTTCAGCACGCCGTAGATCTTGGTCACGTCGGCGGCGGTCAGCGCCGAGGTGGCCTCGTCGAGGATCAGGATGCGCGGCTTGCGCGCCAGCGCCTTGGCGATCTCGACCATCTGCCGCCGCGACAGCGACAGGTCCTTGACCAGCGCCAGCGGATGGATGTTGTCGGCGCCGGCACGCGCCAGCGCCTCCTCGGCCATGCGGCGCTGCGCCCGGCGGTCGATCAGGCCGAAGCGGCGCGGCGGGTTGCTGATCGCGATGTTGTCGGCGACCGAAAGATCGGGAATCAGCGACAGCTCCTGGAAGATGCAGGCGATGCCGGCCGCGTTGCGCCGCGGCCGGCGATGCGAACGAGACCGGCTCGCCGTCGAGCAGCATGCGGCCCTCGTCGGGCGCGACGACGCCGGCCATGATCTTGATCAGCGTCGACTTGCCGGCGCCGTTCTCGCCGAGCACCGCATGGATGCGGCCGGCCTCGATCGCGAGCTCGGCGTCCTGCAGCGCGCGCACGCCGCCGTAGCGCTTGGAGACGCCTTGCATGACGAACAGGCTCATCGAGGCACGCTCAGCGCCGCATCAGTCGCGAGCCTGACGGCCGGAGCACTGGGTCGATGCGCGGATCGCGGACGCGATCCGCGCACCCGCATTTACTTGTTCGCTTCGCTCTGCCCCATGATTTCCTGCGCGGTGAAGTTGATGCCGCAGGTCGGGAACGAGTTGCCGACGAAGAAGTTGTCGCTCTGCGCGGGGTAGTAGTCGGTGCCTTCCTTCATGTTCGGGTACTCGGCGCGCGCCAGCGGCAGCTTGACCGACTGCGGCACGACCTTGCCCTTCGAGCGCCGCGATCGCCGTCTTGATCGCCACCGCCACCTGGGCCGGCCCGGTCCCGGCCGAGGCGCACTTCAGGCCCTGCGCCCCGTACTTGCCGCAGAACTTGCGGAAGCCGTTCTCGGTCTCGCCGCCGAAGGGCACGAACGGATGCTTCGCGTCGATCATCGCCTGCACGACGCCGGTGTCGCCGCCCTGCGCGGTGATCGCGTCGAACTTCTTGTGCACGGCGATCGCGTCGGCCGTCACCTTCTGCGCCGTCGGATCGTCCCACTTGCCGATCACCTCGACCGTGTCCCACTTCTTGCCCGAGGCCTTGAACACTTCCTGGATGCCGTCGTGCCGGTCGCGATCGACCGACGTGCCGGAGACGCCGCGCACCTCGAGCACCTTGCCGCCGTTCGGCACGTTCTTCACCAGCCATTCGGCCCAGTACTTGCCGAGCCCCTTCTGGTCGACGTTGACGTTGATCGCCTCTTCGGTGTCGAGGATGTTGTCGAACGCCACCAGCACGACGCCGGCATCGTTGGCGCGCTTGATCACCGGCTTGAAGGCGGCCGGATTCTGCGCGTTCACCACGATCGCGTCGTAGCCCGAGTCGATGAAGTTGTTGATCGCCGCGATCTGCGCGGCGACGTCTTCGCCGGTGGAGACGACCTTGAACTCCTTCAGCTTCGCGGCCACCTCGGGCTGCGCGGCATAGGCCTTGGCCGTCTTGATCATCTGGATGCGCCAGGTGTTGGCGATGTAGCCGTTGGCGAGCGCGATGCGGTACGGCCCCTTCTTCGCCGGGTACTGGAACAGCTTGGTGTCGCTGGCCCACGGCGCGAAGCACTGCGGATCGGAGTTGGGCAGCGTCACGACCTTCGGCGGCGCGGCGGTGGCAACTCCGGCCGCAAGCAGTGCACTCACGACAACAGCCCATGTACGGTATGGCATCTGGATCCTCCTGTGATTCGCTATTCGCGACTCCCCGACCGGCAGCACACGCACGTGGCGACGCTCCCGACCGATTGCCCGACGTCGAAGCCTCCTCGCGTGAGGAGCGCGCCGGGTCATCTGCGTATTATGGGCACCGAGGGATCGGAAATACAACTGGAGATCGCCGCACGCGGTCGAACACGCATCGTCCGTGTTCGCACCGCACTCCGGGTTACTGAGTCCTACGGAAATGGTTGACGACCATTTCCGTCACGATGCTCCCCTCGAGCCGATCGATCGGCGGAGCCGCACGAATCTCCCCTCGCCCTCTGGGAGAGGGGCGGGGGTGAGGGTGGCTTCTTCCAGCACCGCGGCCGAATGAATTCGGCCCTACAGCGTCACGGTCGCAGATTTCCGCAAAGCTCAGTCGACGTGCAACGTCGTGGATTCGGTACGCTACCGTACATGTTTGGAGAATGGTGCAAATGGGTCTACGGTGCTTCTCACATAGGCCAGGGCAGGAGGAGACAGCATGGGCCCCCATTTTTCGTCGATCCAACTTACCGGCGGCAACGATATATTCAAGCGGAATCATCTCTACAACTTGCTGGACACGCTCGTAGCTATGAGCTGGGACCTGAACAATGCGATGCACGACGGTGCAGATCTTCCCGAGACTGTGACGCACCGCATGCAGCGCGTAGATGTCGAGTTGCGCCACTCGATCACGGAAGTGAAGTCACTGATCGGAGAGCAAGGGCTACCGTTGTAGATTGGCGCGGAATGTACGTCCACGAATCTCGACAGTTGAGATTCTGCGCGGCGAAGGGCATCTTTGCAGCGCGTCGCTTTTGATCAGAACCCGCTGGGGATGACCGCGTCAACGGACCGGCGATGTCGCCATGCGCAGATGGCGGCCGATAGGTCGCGCTGCTACCGACTACTTCGCTTTGTTCGCCTCGGCTGCCGGAACGTTCGTGCTCGGCGGTGAAGTCGCCGTTCCAGGCGGCGAATGCGCCCCGGACGCTTCGAGGGGCTTGGACGCGACCGGTGTAACGGGAGCGACGTAAGGACCCGGATCCGCGCAAGGCGCGGTTGCAGGCGGAGGAGGAAGATCCTTTCCTTGCGCCTTCTGCTCCCTCCGATACACCTCGGCCACACGATCCATGGCGCGGCACGTTTTGTATTGCCCCACTTTGTCGTCCCAAGCCGCCTTGGCGGCCGTTTGCGCAGCTTGGGCCTTTGCGGCGTCTGACGGTGGCGGCAGCTTGGCGCACACAGAGCCGGCGTACGCTATGGTTATCAACACTACGATCGCTCGCATGGGTGCCTCCTCGCAGCGATCGTATAAGATCGAAACCGACCGGCGCTATAGGCGAAAAGAGGAATTCTTTGTAGGACGTTTGTAACGTCCGACGACCGGGTCGATCCATTTACTCCGGCCGGAGGTTCGCTCCGGTCGGTCGGCCGCAGCCGTTGGCCTGCTGCGAAATCCGAAGGAGCTCAGGCGCGTCGACGCGGGATTTGCGCGCGCACGTCGAATGAACCCGGCACACCTATGCCGTTAACCATCGCCACGTACAACGTCAACGGCGTGAATGGCCGCCTTCCCCGCCTGCTCGAATGGCTGCGCGTGACCGGTCCCGATGTGGTTTGCCTGCAGGAGCTCAAGACAGACGACACCAAATTTCCCGCCAAAGCGCTTAAGGACGCCGGATACGGCGCGATCTGGCACGGCCAGCGCGCACACCACGGCGTGGCGGTGCTCGCCAAAGGCGAGGCGCCGATCGAGCGTCGTCGCGGATTGCCTGGCGAGCCTTCTGACAAGCAGGCGCGATATCTGGAAGCCGAAACGAAAGGCTTGATCGTCGCGTCCATTTATCTGCCCAACGGAAACCCCGTTCCATCGCCCAATTTCGATTACAAGCTCTTGTGGTTCGAACGATTCCTGCGGTATGCGAAGAAGCTGTACGCATCCGGCAGACCCGTATTGCTCGCGGGAGATCTGAACGTCATTCCCACCGACTTCGATATCTACAATCCCCTCTGGTGGCGATTCGACGCCGTCATGCAGCCGCAGACGCGCGAAGCCTACAAGCACTTGCTGGGTCAGGGATGGATGGATGCTGCACGAACGCTGCACCCATCCGAGCGCATGTACACATTCTGGGTGGACGACAAGGCGTTTCGGCAAAATAAAGGCATGAGGCTGGACTTCGTATTGCTGAGTTCGCAGCTCCAACCTCTTATTACGGCGGCCGGCGTCGACAGCGAGCACCGCGGCCGCGACAAACCGAGTGATCACGCGCCGACGTGGGTAAGGCTGGCGGCACCTTGAAAAGTGACAAGGTGCCGGAGAGATCGTAAAAAGTCCGTAAGCCTCCAGTAGGTAGATTCGAGCCAGGCGACGACCGCTTCATGCGACCGTTTGAGTCCGGGGAGCTGCTAAGGCTGGGCTTCGGCTTATCTACCCCATCGCAGCGCCGGAGTGTGGAGAGGGCTGTCCCAGTGCCTTCTGATTTCGTCATCCAGGACGCAAAGCGTCAACGATGCCCCGGCCATTTCGAGCGACGTCGTCAGATTTCCGACGAGCGACCGGGTGACGCGTGTTCCTTTGCGGGCGAGCCATCGGTGGGCAGAGTTATAAAGGAGATACAACTCGCTCGATGGAGTGCCGCCGAGCCCATTGACGAGCAGGAGCACTTCCGCGTCCTTCGCGGGATTGATGTCTTTGGTGATGGCCTGCAGCAGCTCATCGCTGATGTCGTCAGCCGTTGCCATCCTGGCTCTACGTCGTCCGGGCTCCCCGTGAATGCCGACGCCGATCTCGATCTCGTCGTCACCGATCTTGAAGGTTGTGGTGCCCGCTGCGGGCACCGTGCAGCTCGTGAACGCGACGCCCATCGATGCCGTCTGTTTGTTTACACGGTCGCCAAACGCCTTGCATTGCTCCAGATCTGCGCCCGTTTCCGCGAGACTGCCGACGACTTTTTCGACGATGACCGTGCCGGCGACACCACGCCTGCCCGTCGTATAGCTCGAGTTCTCCACGGCGACGTCGTCGTTGATCAGGACTGTCGCGTTGTCGGCATCGCACATCTCCGAGGCCATTTCGAAATTCATGACGTCGCCGGAGTAGTTCTTGACGATGAACAGGATGCCCGCGCCGGTGTTCGACCGCTTCGGCCGCCGCTGTCATCTGATCGGGCGTCGGCGATGTGAACACCTGGCCGGGACAGGCCGCGTCGAGCATGCCGTATCCGACGAAGCCGGCGTGCAGCGGCTCGTGGCCCGATCCGCCGCCGGAGATCAACGCTACTTTCCCCTGCGACAACGTCTTGCGCCGGACAAACACGGGATCGGTGGCCAGAACGACCAGGTCGGAGTGCGCGGTCGCAAAGCCTGCGAGGCTCTCGCTCAGAAAGTCGTCAACCTTGTTGATGAATTTTTTCACTGCGTACTCCTCCCTACGTAGGATCTGCCGATTTGTTCGCATACTGCGGTGATGATGATCTGGCTCGACCTCGCCCCGGGGTCGATGTGTCCACGGGAACGTTCGCCCAGGAATGAAGCACGGCCCTTGATCGCGAGCATGTCGCGGGTGGCCAGCATTCCGCGAGCCGCTTCTTCAGGCAGCTCCTTGAGGATTTCGGCCATCGGCGATTGGTGACGCACCAGCTCGTTCCATCGTTCTGCGACGGGGATGAGCACATCCATCATCGTCTTGCTGCCTTTACCCGTCTTGCCACGATGCTGAACGGCCTCCACACCGGCGGCATACATGTTCGCGAATCCAAGAGGATCGCCGTTGACGTGTTCTGCCGTCCTGGACATGCCCATCAACAGGGAAGAAAACAGGGGGCCCGATGAGCCGCCCACCGTCGTCAGCAGCTTGTGGGCCGCAAGCTTGAGCGCGCTGGCCAGGTCTTCCGCCTCGATCTCCGCGCGCATTGCTCGAAGCGCCTCGAGGCCGCGAATCAAGTTGAATATATGGTCCCCATCGCCGATCTGTTGGTCGAGGACCGTGATTTCGCCGGCGTGCTCTTTCACAGATGCGTAGGCTGCGTCGATGCAGTCCATCACCATCTTCCCATTCATGAGCGAATTCTCCTGCCGTCGGCTGAAAAGAAGAGGAGGCTTTGCGGCGGCAGCGACACACCGACCGTCTGCTCCTGGAACGAACATGCGGTCCGACGTCGTGATCGCCACCACGGCGACGCTTCCGCCGTTCAGGATCAGAAGATGTCGGAGCGGCGAATACTCCTGGACTTCCAGTTGCAAGGAGCGTGGCTCGGACGCATCGCCGACGATGACATCTTCCGGACGGATCGTCACCGCTGCAGTTTCTTGCGGGATCGACGATGCGCCGAAGAGCACAGGTGGCAACACGTTGATCGGCGGCGAGCCGAGCCGCTGAGCAGCGCTCAGCGACGCCGGATCGCCATAAACCTCGCGCGGCGTGCCGACTTGCACGAGCCGTCCGTGTTCCAGAATGCCGATGCGGTCCGCGAATGTCGTCGCTTCGATCTGATCGTGCGTTACATAAACAATGGTCGCACCGATATGCCGTTGCAGCCGTTTGAGCTCGATGCGCATCTCCTCGCGCAACTTGGCGTCGAGCGACGACAGCGGCTCGTCCATCAGGAACACGCGCGGCTCGCGCACGAGTGCGCGGCCGATCGCCACCCGCTGCATCTCGCCGCCCGAGAGCGACGTCGATCGATTGTCGAGTTTCGAGTCGATATGAAGCATGTCCGCGACCGCGGTGACCTTTTTGCGAATCTCGTTCTCGGGCAGGCGCCGCTTGGGGGAGCGCAGCGGGAAAGCGAGGTTGTCGTAGACGCTGAAGTGCGGGTAGAGCGAGTACTGCTGGAACACGAACGCCACGTCGCGCTCGGACGGATGGATGTCAGTCGCGACGCTGCCGTCGAAGCTGACATCGCCGGAATCGGGGCGCTCCAGGCCTGCGACGAGCCGCAGCGTCGTCGTCTTGCCCGCGCCGCTTGGACCCAGCAGCACGAAAAACTCGCCATCCGCAAAGCTGAGCGTCAGATCTTCGACGGCAACGATGTCGCCGAAGCGCTTGTTCACGTGGCTGAGCGAAACGCTAGCCATTCGAGTGCCTGGCACGGTGTGCGGCAACCGATTTGCTGTCCAGCAGCCGCTGGGTGCTCTTGTCATACAACAGCGTGCGCTCCTTGCGGAACGACAAGCCGATATTGGACCCTCGCTCGACGATCGTATCCTTGCTCGCGCGGACTCGCAGATTCCCCGCCGCGGTTTCCACGACCAAGATCTGGTGCGAGCCAAGGTATTCATCCGCGATCACCGTGCCGCGCAGCGACCCGTGCGCATCGATGTCGATGTGTTCCGGCCGGATTCCGAGGAGTGCGTCGCCGCAACCCTCCAGCATGAGCGGCACCTCGGTCCTTGCGCTGCCTATCCGAACGTCGGTCGCATGGGCCGGCACGCTGCCTTCGACCGGCAGGAAATTCATCGGCGGGCTGCCGATGAACGAGCCGACGAACACACTTGCCGGGAAGTGGTAGATCGACTCGGGGGGGGCCGCCTGCAGCACGTCGCCCAGATTCATCACGACGATGTCGTCGGCCATCGCCATCGCTTCACTCTGGTCGTGAGTGACGTAAACGGTGGTCGCGCCGAGTTGGTTATGCAGCTTGCGCAGCTCGAGGCACATCAGCTCGCGGAATTCGGTGTCGAGCGTGCCGAGCGGCTCGTCCATGAGAAATGCCTGCGGCTGGCGCACAATCGCTCTGCCGAGTGCGACGCGCTGACGGTCGCCGCCGGACAGCCCGCCCACGCTGCGGTCCAGGATGTGCTCGATGCGCAACAGCTTGGCGGCGCCTGCGACGCGCGATGCGATCTCGGCCCGCGGAAGACGCTCGTTCTTCAACGGAAACGATATGTTCTGGCGCACGCTCATGTGCGGGTACAGCGCGAACAGCTGGAACACGAATGCGATATCGCGTTCGCGCGCCGTCAACCACGTTACGTCGCGCCCATCGAGCATGATCCGCCCCGAGGTCGGCAGCTCGAGCCCAGCGATCATGCGCAGGGTGGTCGTCTTGCCGCAGCCCGACGGGCCGAGGAGCACGACAAAGCGGCCGTTGCCGATGGCGAGGTTGGTGTCGCGCACGGCCGTAAAACCGGCGAATCGCTTGCTCAAGTTCTGTATGGTGATCTGCGCCATCCGAGCTACTCCGGCAGCTTGGTGGCGATCGCAAAGCCAATAGTGCCGGCGAGGATCACGGTGAACGAGTAACTGAATAGGGTCAGGGAGAAGGGCTGCATCAGCATGAACAGTCCCGCAAAGATGAGCCCCGTGGTGATGCGCTCCCAGAGCTCGCGTCGAAGGAGACGGCGCGGCCTGCGGGTTGCTGGCGGAGATATGAATCCGTTCATTTGCGGATCGCCCCGAAGGTAATTCCCCGCAGCAGGTGCTTGCGCAGCAGCACGGTGAAGCAAAGAATCGGTATCAGGAACAGCGTGGTTCCCGCGGCGACCGCGGGCCAGTCCTGCCCGCCTTCGCCGATAATGAAAGGAATGAAAGGCGGCATCGTTTGCGCCTCACCGCTGGTGAGCAGGAGTGCGAACGCGTATTCGTTCCAGGCGAAGATCAGACAGAAGATTGCGGTCGCCGCGATGCCCGTCACTGCCTGGGGTAGAACGACTTTGCGGAACGCCTGGAGGCGGGTGTACCCGTCGACCAGGGCAGCCTCTTCGTATTCGCGTGGGATCTCGTCGATGAAGCCCTTGAGCAGCCAGACCGCAAGCGAAACATTGACAGCAGTGTAGAGCAGAATCATGCCGAGATAGGTGTCGGTCAGCCCGAGTTGCCGATACATCAGGTAGATCGGGATCGCGACCGCGATCGGTGGCATCATCCGCGTCGAGAGGATGAAGAACAGCAGATCATCGGCGAGCGGCACGCGAAAGCGGGAGAATGCGTACGCCGCCAGTGTACCGAGGAACACCGCCAGGAAGGTCGATCCAAACCCGATGATGAGGGAGTTGAAATAACGCGGTACGAACTTCGACGGCCCTGCGATCACCATATTTCGGGAACGGGCGACCTTCTCATACCAAGTGTCGGCAGGGGGGAGACTGGCGATGAACTCCGGTGTCTGGCGCGAGCGTATGGTGAACAGGTCGACATAACCTTCGAGCGAAGGCGTGAACAAAACCTTTGGCGGATAGGCAATGGCGTCCTCCTGGGTCTTGAATCCCGTCAAAAGGATCCAGAGCAGTGGCACCATGGCCACTGCCGCGTAGACGATCACCAGCGTGCCGGCGAGCACCTTCGCTCGCGGCGAGGCCTCGACGGTCGAATGCGCGGTCGTCTTGCCGCTCATCGCTGCTTCACCCGGTTGAGTGCTTTGACATAGATGTTCGCCGCTCCGAACACCGCGACGAACAGGATGATCGCCAGCGCGGATGAATAGCCGGTCTGCCACTTTTCAAAGGCAGCGCGCTTGAGCGTGATCGAGGCCGTCTCCGTAACCGACCCCGGCCCGCCGGACGTAAGCAGGTTGACGAGGTCGAACATCTTGAAATTCTCGATCGCCCGGAACAGAACCGCGAGCATCAGGAACGGCAGCACCATCGGCAGCGTGATCGACCAGAACTGGCGCCACTGCGAGGCGCGGTCGACCGCCGCGGCCTCGTAGATGTAATCGGGGATTGAACGCAGCCCCGCAAGACAGATGAGCATGACGTAGGGCGTCCACATCCACGTATCGACCATCACGATGGTCCACGGCGCCAGTGAAACGTCGCCGATCATTTGAAACGAGCCGGGGTCGACACCGGTGAAAAAGCTCACCGCGTAATTGAACAGGCCGGTCTGCGGCTGGAGCAGGAACGTCCAGAAATTGCCGACCACGGCCGGCGACAGCATCATCGGCAGCAGGATCAACGTGGTCCACAAACCGTGTCCGCGGAACCGTCGATTGATGAGCAAGGCAAGACCGAATCCGAGCAGGACCTGCAATGTGATCGAGCAAATCACAAACCGGGCCGTCACCTGCATCGCGTACCAGATATCCTCGTCGGTCAGGATATTCGTGTAATTCGCGATTCCGGTGAAACGCACCGGGATGCTCGGCATGTTCGATTTGAAGTTCGTGAAGGACAGCCTGATCGTCCAGATCAGCGGGAAAATATTGATCGCGAGCAGTAAC
>CAVUXI010000008.1:0-464736 GCA_963745385.1 uncultured beta proteobacterium | reverse complement strand
GTGGGATCGATAATCCCTTCCTTGACCATGTCGCAGTAATCGCCCTTGCGAGCGTCGAAGCCGAAGTTGGCACTGTTGTTCTCCAGCACCTTGTTGGCCACGACGTCGCCGTTTTCCCCGGCGTTTTGGACGATCTGCACAATCGGAGACCTACAGGCGCGAACGACGATGTTGTAGCCCATTTCCTCGTCGCTCGAAAGGTCCTTGGGCTTGAGAGCGCAGGCCCGCGCGGAGCAAGGCCACGCCGCCGCCGGGGAGAATGCCTTCGTGAGCCGCGGCACGTGTGGCGTGCATGGCGTCTTCAACGCGCATGCTTCTTTTCCTTCATCTCGCTTTCGGTGGCGGCCACGACGTTGATCTTGGCCACGCCGCCGAAGCTGGCAATACGCTCTTGCAGCTTTTCCTTGTCGTAGTCACTGGTCAACTTGGCCAGCTCGGCCTGGAATCTGATTGATGCGGGCCTTGATCGCTTCCTTTTCCGGCGCCTTCGATGATGACCGTGTTGTCCTTGTCGATCTTCACCTTCTTGCATCGGCCAAGGTCTGCCGACTGAACGTTCTCGAGCTGAATGCCGAGGTCTTCGAAGATCGCCTTGCCGCCCGCCAGGATGGCAATGTCCTCGAGCATGGCCTTGCGGCGATGGCCGTAACCCAGCGCGCTTGACCGCGGAGCACTTGAACGTGCCGCGATCTTGTTGATGACCAGCGTGGCCAGCATTTCACCATCCACTTCTTCGCAAATGACCAAAATCGGCTTGCCGGAGTTGAGCACCTTCTCCAGGACGGGAACAAGGTCCTTGTTGCTCGCGACTCTTCTTTTCGAAAATCAAGATGTAGGGTCCTCGAGCTCGCATTCCATCTTTTGCGTGATCGGTGACGAAGTACGCGAAGGTGGCCACCGCGGTGCGAACTGCATGCCTTCGACGAATTCGTGGGTGGTCTCGAAGTCTTGCCTTCCTCGACGGTGATAATGCCATCCTTGCCGACCTTCTCCATGGCCTCGGCGATGATCGGCCGATTTCCTCGATCGTTATTCGCGGCGACCGTGGCAACCGCCTCCAGTTGCTCTTTCTTACTTGACCTGATGCTCATCTTCTTGGCGCTCGACGATGTCGTCCACCGCCCTCTCGACGCCGCACTTCATCAGCATGGGATTGCTGCCGGCCACCACGCGCGAAGGCCCTCATTGAAATGGCCTCGGCCAGGACGGTCGCCGTCGTCGTGCCATCACCGGCGACGTCGCTCGTCTTCGAGGCGACCTCGCGACCATGCGGGCGCCCGTATTCTCGTCCTTGTCCTCGAGCTCGATTTCCTTGGTCCAGAATTTGAAATAATCGATTTGATCTTGAAATACTGCATTGGGATGTTGTTATGCTTACCATCCCAGAATTTGTATTTCATCTTGGGGCGCTTAGGTGTATCTTCATTGATTTCGTCGCGTGAACGAGATTTTACCTCCTTTTCCTTGTCTCGTTCTCTGCCCCTGTCTCGATCACGACCATTTTCCCGATCACGATGACTTCCGCTGTCCCTATTGCGATTGTGATCTCGATCGCCTCCTCTATCTCGGTTATGTTTTTCACGATCTCTGTCTCTGCTGCTGATCTCTCGGTCTTTGCTACGTGAGCGCTTTCGGTTTTCTCTCGAACGAGACCGCTTTTTCTTATGCTTCGCTCTCGGTCTTTCGGCGAACGGGAACGTGACTTGTGCTTCTTCTTTTTCTCTCGATGACGATCCTCCTCCGATTGCTCGACAGTTTTACGTTTACTCGCATCGTCGCCCGCCTCACTTTTGGAAGATTCGTGATAGGCCTCAGTCGGTTCAACGAAAGAATTCTCTGCTTGTTCGTCCATATCATTCATGTGTTTGTTTGTTTTATACAAAAATGTTCAAAATTCTAATATAATTCAAAAACAGAAATATCCCATCAACTAACGCAAAACTCGTGAATTTTACGCAAACAAATTCTATGCATTCATCAAGCCACCGATACTCATACGAAAAGTATAGTATGACCATAAAATTCGATGATCTCACCAATAACTCATTTAAAGGCCTTCGAGGCTAAAAAGAGACAGCTGAGGAGTTGACCTCAAATAAAAAAGGCACTTTGAAAATAACTGCCAATGCTGAGCGAACTGTTATTTGCCTTGAGCGGTGCACCGAATGATCCGAAGCCTTGAGCAGTTTCAGTACATGAAAACCAATTGACTACGGTCCGACGCATGTATATTTTAGGCGAAATTAATATTTTAAACATTCGATAATTTATTTCATTGTATAAAATAAAAGTTTCAGTCTAATATCGCAACTTGTCTGGCCCAGACTGCAGCGCCGTCTGCCGGCAAGCAGAAAGCTCTCTGGCAGAAGTTGGACGTTAGCATTCAGCAGGTCAACGAGCGCCTCAACAGCGTGATGGGAGTCGCCATCGAAGACCTCAGCACTGGAGACCACTTCTTTCTGCGCGAGGATGAAGTCTTCGCTCAGGCCAGTTCGATCAAGATCACGGTGCTGGCGAATCTGCGAGCCGACAGGGAAAGCTCAAACTTACTGATCTGTACACGGTGCAGTCGTCCGATCTCGTTCCTGATAGCGACATCATGAACGGGCTTACACCAGGCGTCACGCGGATCACGCTGCGTGATCTGGCGACGATGATGGTCGCGGTCAGCGACAACGCCGCGACCAACGTTCTGATTGACCGCGTCGGCATGCAGAACGTGAATGCCATGCTCGATTCGCTCAGCCTTCCGCACACACGCCTGCGCCGCAAGATGATGGACCTGCAGGCCGCGAAAGAGGGCCGCGAGAATATTTCGACCCCGCGCGAAATGATGATCCTGCTCGACGCTATTTATCGGGGCAAGGTTCTGAACAAAGATTCGACTGCCGACTTCTTCAAAGCCATTCCTGGACAACTGGTCGGTGATCGCGCGATGGAACTACTCGCTGGTCGACGCCAAGACGCTGGAGGGCGTCGTGGGCTTCGAGTACAATGGCGGCTGCTGGGCCTTCCGTATTGTTGGCCAAAAGCTGACCACGACGACGCAACAGGCGAGCACCTCGGTGTTCGTGCAATTCGAGCTCAACGGGCTTGCCCGACTCGGCACCAACCCGATCGACGTTCTCAAGCGCAGCGTCCCTGGTTATCTGACCGTGAACGATCCGTCGCTGCGGCCGGCCGGAGCGGCGCCCAGCGATTTCTTCCCCGGATTCTAGAGAGGTCCGACTATGGCGGGTAAGCGGCTCCATCTCCTTGTCGTCTTGCTGTGCCTGGGCGTCGCGGGCGCGCAGGCTCAGCCTTCGTCCAAGGCGCCGTCGCGCGTCGTCGCGGTCGATCGAGTCGTGGCGGTGGTCAACGACGAGGCGATCACCCAGTACGACCTCGACGACGCCAAGCGCATCGTGCTCCAGCAGCTCAAACAGCAGAACGTCCAGCCGCCGAGCGCTGAGGTGCTCGACAAGCAGGTCCTCGAGCGCCTGATGACCGAGCGCTCGCTGCTGCAGCTTGCCAAGGAAAACGGGGTGAAGGTCGACGACACCCAGATCGAGCGCGCAATACAGCGAATCGCGCAGGAGAACAAGCTTTCGCCCGAGGAGTTCCGAAAGGCGCTGACGAACGAGAACATCACTTACGCTAAGTATCGCGAAGACCTGCGCAACGAGCTTACGATGCAGCGTCTGCGAGAGCGCGAAGTCGACAGCAAGATCGCCGTCAGCGATATCGAAGTGGACCAGTATCTGGCGACCCTCAAGCTGCAGAATGCCGGTGAGACCGAGTATCGGCTTGCGCACGTCCTGGTGATCGTTCCGGAGCAGGCCAGCGCCGAACAGATCGAAGCCCGCCGGCGCCATGCCGAAGAGGCGCTGCGATCGCTCAAGAGCGGCGCCGATTTTGGGCAGATCGCCGCGGCGTTCTCCGATGCGACGGACGCGCTTAGCGGGGGCAACCTGGGGTGGCGGACGAATGCGCGGCTGCCGACCGTATTCGCCGAGGAGGTGCGCAAGATGAAGCCCGGCGAAACCTCGAACGTGCTTCGCAGCGCCGCCGGGTTCCACATCGTCAGGCTGCTCGAGAAGCGCAATCACGACGACGCCACCGTGGTCGATCAGACGCACGCACGCCACATCCTCGTGCGCGTGAACGAGACGGTCTCCGAAGCCGACGCGAAGGCGAAGATCGAGCGCGTGAAGGATCGCCTCGACAGCGGCGCCAAGTTCGACGAGCTCGCGAAGCTCAATTCCGAGGACTCGACGGCCGCCAAAGGAGGCGACCTGGGCTGGGTCAGCCCCGGCGATACCGTCGCCGAGTTCGACGAAGCAATGAGCAAGCTCGCTCTCAACCAGATTTCCGGGCCGGTACGCACGCCCTTCGGCTGGCACATCATTCAGGTTCTCGAGCGGCGCAAGCAGGACGTTACCGCGGATAAGGAGCGCGTCCGCGCACAGATCGCAATCCGGCAGCGCAAGTCGGAGGAAGCGTTTCAGGACTGGGTGCGGCAGGTGCGCGATCGCGCGTACGTCGAAGTGCGTCTCGACGACCGCTGACGGAACGACCGACCGTGAATGCCGGCGAGATATTCGCCGAGCCGTTGCTTGACCTCGGTTCGCAGGACGCGGCTTTCGCCGGCATTCTGACGCCGCAGAGCGCGCTGGGCGCGGCCAAGGTGGGCGTGACGGCACAGTTCCTCGAGCACGCCGAGGAATACCATCGAGCGTATCTCGACGTCGAGTACTGGCGTTTCCTGCTCGGCAAGGCGCTCGCCGCCATCGGTCCGCGCGCCGATCCCGCGCTGATCATCGATATCGGATCGGGATCCGGAAATTCGGTCATTCCCCTGGCAGAGCGGTTTCCGCATGCGGGCATCGTCGCGACCGACATCAGCCCGCAGCTCCTGGCAATCCTGCGTGATTTTCTTCACCGCGACGCCGCCAACGCGCGCCGCTTTTCGCTGGTCTGCGTCGATGTTGCGAACGCACGCTATCGCGAGGGCGTCGCGGACCTCGTCGTCGGCGCGGCGATACTGCATCACATTCTGGAGCCGGCGCGCGTGCTCGCCGCCTGCCAGCGCGCGCTCAAGCCCGGCGGCTGGGCGATTTTTTTCGAGCCCTTCGAAGCCGGCAATACGCTCCTGCGCATCATCTATCAGCGCATTCTCGCGCAGGCGTCGCCGCAGGAGAGAGCGGGCGTCGGAATGCGCTTTCTCGAACGGATGGCCGCTGACTACACCGTCCGGGCGCGGCCGAAAACGGATCCGATCTTCCGCGAGCTCGACGACAAGTGGATGTTCACGCGCACTTACTTCGAGCGCATCAAATCCGATCAGGGCTGGGAGGACGTCGTGACCTACGCGCTCAACGTAGCCCCCAACATCCTGCGCAATCAGGTCGAGGTCCACATGAGGCTCGGCGCGCAGCTGCCGGCATCGGCACTGCCTGATTGGGCGTGGGCCATCCTCGACGAGTCGGACGCGAGCCTTTCCGACGACCTCCGCCTGGAATGGCCGCTCGAAGGGGCGATACTGCTCAGGAAAGCGGCCTAGTCAAATGTTACAGCCCACTAGCGTCCCTCTTCAGGCGGACGCACCCGGCGAAACATGGTCAGCAGCAGCACGTCGTAGACGATCTTGATCGCGCCGCCGATGACCAGCGGCCACCCGAACGCGGAGACGCTCAGGAGATAGCCGGCGAGGAACGGGCTCGCCGACGAAGCGAGACTGCGCGGCACGGCCGTAACGCTCGCCGCCGCGGCACGCTCCGACGGGCTGACCACCGCCATCACGTACGAGCTTCGCGTCGGAACGTCCATTTGCGAAAGCGCGCTGCGTACAAGCAGGAGCGCGATAACCCAGGACAAGCTCGGCAGGAAAGGGATCAGAATCAAAAGCACGTTGGCGGGAAGGTGCGTGAACACCATGGTGTTGACGAGTCCGATGTGTTTGGAAATGCGGACCGCGACGAGGTAGGAAAATGCCGAGAGAACGCCCGTCCAGAAAAAAATGGTGGCGGCCACCGGAATCGAAAGCTCGAATCGCTCGAACAGCCATAGGGCCAGGAGAGACTGCACGATGAAGCCGCCGCCGAACGCATCGATGCTGAAGAGCGCGGCAAGCGTATAGACGATCTTCCTGGACTGGTTCAACGGCTCCGGCGATATCTGCGCTTCCGTGGCGAGATCGGCGGGGAGCTTGCGGTAGATCACTCCGGAGGCCACTCCCAGGCAGCCATAGAGCGCGAACATCGCCTGCAGCAGCGGTTTGATCTCGGTATGCAGGGTCCGCGACGCGACCTCGGGCATTCCCGCCGCCAGCGCACCGGCCGCGCCGATCAGAGCGCCGGTCAGGCTATAACGCGCGAAGAGCGCCGTGCGCTGGCGGTCCTCGATGACATGCGCCATCACCGCGTGCTCCAGCGGCAGAAACACGCTGACGTCTCCGCTCGACGGATTGAGCGTTCCGACAAACGCGATGAGCAGCAGCGGCAGGAAATCGGTGACGAGCGAGAAGCCTGCGCCGGTCGCCGCCATCAACACGCTCGCCGCCAGCAGCAGGCTGCGATACTTGAAGCGCCGGGCATTCATTCCCACCGCGAGCGTCATCACCCCGGACCCGAGCAGCGTGCACGTCGCAAGGACGCCGACCTGCAGGGGACCGAACCCGAGCTCGATGAGATATACCGGGAGAAGAAGGCTCACGAAGCCGTCGCCGAATGCGCGCAGGCCGCGTACCCAGAGGATCCGGCGCACGACCGGCGGCATCATCGCGGCAAAGGGCCGTAGCTGAAGTCGTCGAACGCGGTCACGCTGTCGGCCTTGGTCCACAGCCCGACGCTGCCGGCGCCTTCGATGTGGGCATCCTGCAGGTCGATGGCGACTTTGCCGTCGAGGGCCACGCGGATATGTTTTCCCTCGAACTCGACGCGCAAGACGTGCCACTCACCCGATGCGACCGGAGCATCGACGTACTTGATGGTTGTCCTGCGTCCTTTCTGGGTGTGGTAGAGCGACACGTTGTTTTCCAGCGCATTGGCGCGCGCGACGTAGTAGGTGTCGCCGTCCTTCCAGCGCCATACCACGCCCCCGGCCCGGTCCTCTCGTCCGGCCAAGGGCTTGAACCTTGCTTCGACGTATCCGTCGGCAAACGATACGTCGCGCTTGACGCACCATGGAAAGTCTCCGCGCCCGGTCTGCTTGAGCACGTTGGGGCGCGATGGCGCGGTTGAGTCGGCTTCGACGGTCCATATCGCGACGCCGCGGCCGGTCACGCCCGAGATCCATCCCGAGGGTGCGCTGCCGGCGGCGTCGGTATCGAATCCAAGGGTGTGGGCCAATGGCGTGGTCGCGAACGTCGTCGCGATCAGCGACGCTCCCGCGGACAAGACGGTCTTGCTCATAACTTATCTCCTTTTGATGCGGCGTAACGCGCCGGGCACCGAGCGCGAGCCTTCCGCGGCGGACGGCCCGCGGAACTGCGCTGCATCCTGGGAGTCGAGTTGCTGGAGTCCAAGACCGTACTCCCGCCCGGGGCCGACGCGCCGGTGTCAGGAGCAGAACTTGGACGTGAGAAAACGTCTTGATGGTGCCGGGGAGTCTGCCCTCATCCCCACGCGCAGAAATATATCACAGCGATGCGGTTTCTAAGCCGAGAAGGCGATGGCCGGCAACAGCGAGAGATTGAGCGCGCGCTCGACCAGCCAGACGGCGGCGATGGCAGCGATGGCCGCGGAGCCGCCGGCAAGAACGACGCGGCGGTAGGCCCATGTCGCGCGCAGGCCGAAGGCGATGGGCAGGAAGCTGCAGACGATCGCAAGCTGACCGAGCTCGACGCCCACGTTGAAGCCGAACAGCGAAAGCGCGAGCGAACCCGTCGGAAGGCCCAGGTCCGAGAGCGCGCTGGCAAAACCGAATCCGTGGATCAAGCCGAACGCGAACGCCGCCATCCAGCGCGTGCGGCTGACGACGGGAAATACGTTGTTGACCGCGGCGAGAACGACCGACAGGGCGATCGCCGATTCTATCCAGCGTGAGGGAAGCGACACGATGGACAGCGCCGCGAGCGAGAGCGTGATCGAATGCGCGACGGTGAACGCCGTGACGATTCTCGCCACGTCCCAGAATGCCGCGCGAAAGCTGGTCGCGGGGTGCCATTCGCCGCCGCGGCGAATCAGGACCGCGGGCAGCAGCAACGAGAGCAGAAATAGAATGTGATCGAACCCGAGCCAGATATGCCACACACCTTCGTGCACATACATCGCGAGCTGTTGCAGCGCGGTGCCCGAACCCAGCGCGTGCGAGCGCTCGTCCGCGCTGAAGATGACGCTGCGGCTGCTGCCGTTCTCGATGTACTGCAGCAGTCCGCGATGCGTCGGATCGAGATCGAAGAACAGCCGATACCCCACCGCCAGCGTGGGGCCGTGCTGCGGGCACGTTCCCGCAAGGCCGAGTACGACGTAGGCGCCGTCGCTGTGGCTCTCGGCGAGTTGATCGGTCACCTGCAGCGCACACGACGCGCCCGCGGAGGCGACGTCGAGCCGGGCGAGCGCATAGGCAGCGATGTCCGCACGGCGGCTCTTCACTTCGCCCCAGGTGATGTCGCCGTCGCCGTCGGCGTCGAGCGTGACGGCGCTGTCGAGGTCGCGCAACGCGATGTCCCAGCGGCCGGCGATCGCGTCTTCGTGGCGTTCGAGGGTGAGATAGCTGTCGCTGGGCTTGTGCGCCGCCGCGCCGGTCACGCAAAACCACAGAAGAAGGATCCAGACGCGTCGCATCATTTGCCCTCAAGCATGGCGAGCACCGCGACATCCTCGAGGCGCGTGCTCCTTACCCATTCGGATGCCTCGCGCAGCGTCGCCGCGTCGTCCGCGGCGATCGCTGCCGCAACGAGGATGCGCAGATCCGCGATTTCGCGCTGGACGCCCCAGTTGGCCTTGGCAAGCTTCAGCGCGTCCCGCGGTTCGCTTGCGAGATCGAGCGTGTAGCGCGCTTCCTCGCGCCTGTGGAGCGAATCGCCTCGCAGGCGGGCCGCGTCGAAGCGCTCGGCGAGATCGGCGCGATGCTGAAGGTAGTCGTCGCGGTGTGCGGGCAGACGCGATTCGGCGAGCGCGAGCCGCAGCAGCAGGCTGTCGTTTCGCGCGCTGTTCCTGAGCATGGCGACGACTTCGCTTGCACGGCCGCGGTCGAGCAGGAAATCGGCGTATGCGGCTTGCAGGTAGGGGTCGCGCGCGTCGAGCGCGAGCGCCGCACGAAAATGCGCTTCCGCCGCGTCGGTGTCGCCGCGTCGCTGGGCAATCTCCCCCGCAAGCGTCAGCGCCCACTCGCGCACGCCGGGATCGGCGGGCCCGCGCTTGAGCGCCTCGATCAGCGAGGCATAGGCTGTTCGGGCCTCGCCGGAGAGGCTCGCCGGCGAAGCGTCGCAGGCCGCCGTGACGATGGGTGCTGCCAGACGCGCGATCCGGGCGCAATCGGCGCGCGCTTCGGCATAGCGCCCGATGACGCCCAGAACGGTCGCGCGCGTCAGAAGCGCCTGGCCGTCGAAAGGGCGCGAGGAAATCAGCTTGTCGAGATCGCGAAGCGCGCCGGTAAAGTCGTGCGTGCTCTGCTTGAGGGTGGCTCGCAGCAGCAGCGCCTCGGGCGGCGGATCGGCGAGCGCCCACCAGCGACTAAGCGCGGCCTGCGCCTGGCCTAGGAATCGCGGATCGCCGGTCTCGCGGGCGGCTTCGATGGCGCGCCGCGCCAGGCGCACGGCGAGATCGAGATTGTCCGGATGCGAGGCGAGCGCGGTACGCAAGCTCTTGAGCTGGCGCAACGACGGATCGAGCTTCTCCGGCAGCCGCTCCAGAACGACGTCGTCGCTTGCCGGCACATATGGATTCGCCACGGCGACCGATACAGTCAACGCAAGCGACGACAACAGAATCTTCAGAGCACGGTGTAGAGCCACGGACGTGTATCCGAAAGAACGGCCCGGGTCGCTTGGACCCGGGCCGGGGTTTACGTTACTTGGCTGCGCGCTTGATCTGATTGTCGGTGTTGGGCGAACCGGGGATCGGAGGCTGCAGGAACGGGAACGCGTCCGGGAAGAACTTGGACCACGTGAAGGCACCGTCGGTGTAATGCAGCCCGCCGGCCGGAGCGTCCGAAGGCCTGCACCCGCCGAGATTGAGCGTGCACAGGACCCCCATCGCGACGCGAAGCTCGATGTCCACGACATCGTCGCCGGGGCGCCTTCCATTCGGAAATCCGGCGTTATCTCCCCCCAGCACGCCCAGACGGTCCTGAGTCGCATTCGGCGTCGGGGCAATCGATGTGTTCAGACGCAGCATTTCCGAGACCGCGACGTTGGCCGGCTTGTTGAGCCCGTCGACGCCGGTCAGGAACGCGGCGACGAGATCGGTGCGCGGGAAGTTTGTCGGTGCCTTGACCCCTGCGCCGCCGAACAGTATTTCAAGCAGCGCCGGAAGCGTCGGATTGGTCACGTAGTCGGCGAACTGCGCGTCGTCCTTGGGTTCGCTATTGTTGAATTTGTTCTTGTCCTTGAGCCCGATGACCAGCTCGTTGACCAGCGGCATCCCGAGGCGCGACACCTGCACGAATCCGCCCGAAGTCTGCTGCGCGTCGAGGCCTGCCGCAGGTGCGGCGAGCGTGCGCTGTGCCGGAACGCTGGCCGTCGTCCACGCGCCGATGATCGGACCCTTGCCCTGCGTGAGGCAGGCAGTGGGGACTTCGAGCTCGATCGCCGTGACGTTCTTGTCGGCGATGGTGTCCATCGCCGCCTGCTCGGCGAGGGGATTCAACTCGGTGCCGGAAACTTGATGTTCACCAGATCGAAGGTCTCGCCGAGATTCACCACGAACGGGTCGTTCCGCTGCCCGACGAAGACGCGGCCGATGCCGTCGCAGCCGGGGATGCGGATGTCCCAGACGTGCTTGTTGGCATAGGCGACGTAATTCGAGATGGTCTTCTGGCCGATGTTGTCGACGGGCTTGTCGAAAGTCGTTCCGCCTTTGAACGTGTTCATCACGGGCATCGGCGTACCCTGCCGGCGCGGGCCGTAGATGACGTCGATGGTGTAGGTCTCGTGCACGTTGAGCGCCGCCGAGTTCGGCGTCGCCACGTCGGCGGAGCCGTTCTGCACCAGCGGTATCGACACGGCCTTTCCGCCCACGGTCAGCTTGTTGTCGTCGAGCGTGTTCTGGAACTTGAACTGAAAGGTGATGTTCTCGACCGCGCCGCCGTCGTTGACGACGTGGATCTCGTAAATCGCGTTGGGATCGAGCTTGAAGTAGTTCGGGCCGCCGTACGCGTCCTGCAGCGGCAGGTAATTGGCGACGAGCGTCACGTAGCCGTCGCGACCGGTCTCGTAGCTGCGGAACATGTAGAAGTCGGTGCCGTCGAGCTGCGGCTGGGTGGCGATGAATGGGGCCTCGCGATGGCTCGAGGCGTGCGCAGGCGCCGGAACACCGGCCATCAGGGCTGCCGCCAGCAGCGTAGGCGCGAAAGCAGCGAGCCGCGGGGATTTCAATCGTCTCGTAATCATTGCATGACTCCTCGTTCGGACATGATGGGAACGGTCCGAGACCCTAACGCTCGGCACCGCAGCAGCCTGAACGGCCGCGGGAGGCAACGCCCCCGGCGGGAGTCCGGCCGTGAGTGCATGTACGGCCGCGGTGCGGTCTTGGATGCACCGGACAAGCGCCGGCGCCGATTCACCACCGGTTCGGCGGCGACGATTCAGCCCGGCGCGGGAGGCAGCAACGCCAGATGGCGGATGCGAACAGGGGTGCCGGCGCTGCGAGGGGTCAGCCTGATGCGGATCTGCTCGATGGAACCCGCCGCCGGCGGTACCAGAGGCACCGAGATGCCGGCGGGCGTGACCTCGAGCGCGGCAGTCGCTTCGGGCGGGGAGAGCGCGACCCACGCATGGGTGCTCGTCAGTCCATCGACCGCGATTGCCGAGAGGGCGTTGGCGTCGATGCCCACGACCAGGAGATCGGTCTCACCCGGAAGAATGGCGAGCGCGGGTGGCGAGACAAGCACGGCGTCCGTGCCCGCGGTCTCGATATCCAGATAACCCATGCCGGGTACGGCGCTAGCGCCCGGCGCCGCCGTCCAACCGTCGCTGTCGGCGTACCGGGCCGATCCAAAAGTCCAAAGGCGCGACCCCAGCGGTACGTAGGCGTGGCTTACCGCGAAATCGCGCATGGCGTCTTCGAGCGGCGTGTTTCTCCACGCCATGAAGGACACATAGCCCGGTTGTCCTGCAAAGATGCCGTTGGAGCCGTTCCAGGCCATCGGCGACGCGTAGCGCGCTCCATAGTTGAACATTTCGCGCAGGGCGCGATAACCCATCCCATACGTTGGCAGCGCCTTCGGGGTGCGGAAGTCGGCGGTGTTGAATTCGCCCACGGCCCATCCAGGATCCATGCGATGAAATGTCGCGAACAGGTTCGCGTCGTCTTCCATGCGCACGTCGTTGACCGCACTACCGCCATAGACGATCGCGCCCAGATGGCCCGCGACGGGAATCGCGCCTTCGATCGACATGCCTCCGCTGTCGTGGTTCTTGGTCGGGCTGTCGATGCGCACCGCGAACGGAAACGACCCGGGGTACGGGGCGATGAATCCCTGCGATGAAAATATTCGCGCCGGCGGGATGCCGACCTCCACGAGCCACTCTGACAGCTCGTCGTAGTGCAGCTTCACCAGGTGCCGGCGGAACATTTCCCACTCGTGCGTCCAGCGATCCTCCCAGAACGGCTTGCCTTCGCGCGGAAAGACGCGCGGGGGGTCCACCTCTTCCCACGTCCGGAAGCGCTTCCCTGCCATCGCCGACGCCTGAGCAAGGGTCAGCGGACGCGCTCGCCGGTAGCGCGAGAGATCGGGGACGCCCTCTTCGGTCACGCCCGCGTAGGGCCCCGTGCCCGCGAGCCAGTGCCGGAACTGTTTCAGCGTCCCCGGGTTGTAGTCGTACCACTGCCTCTCCTCGAAAAACGGATTGAGGTAGCTGTCGGCATCCAGGGTGACGCCGGCGAAGAGCTCCGGATGCTCCCGCGCGAACCGCACGACCATGCGGCCGGCCGCCTGAAGGTTGCGCTTCTTGTAGTGGCGGTTCTGCGCCGCATAGACATTGAACGTCAGCGACCTGCCGAGCTCGGGGGACTCGGTGGCGCCGGTGAGATGCTTCAGGTAGTCGTCGGGCATCACCTCGTCGTGCTCGTTCCACTGACAATTCGCCGTGTCCTGCTCGAGGTGATCGTTGACATCCCACGCGGGGACGTCACAACCGGCATCCGCCCATATGCCGCCATTGAGCGTGAACAGCACGGGAAGCTTGTTGTCGATCGAGTGCGTCATCACCGCCGACAGCGAGTCCTCGGCAATGCGTTTTTGTCCGCAGCGCACCTCGACGTTCCAGTCCGGGTCGAAAAGCCAATCGCGCTTTTCACCGAGCGTCGTGCGCAGGTAAAGGATGGGGACGCGCATTCCGAACTTGACTGTCGGCGATACGTAGCTGTCGTAGGCGCCGGCGAGCTCGAGCGCGCCGCCCAGCGGAATGCCCGACAGTCCGGGGAGTACATAAAAGGGCGGTGCGCGCTCCGCGTGTCGCCGGGTGTAGAGCTCGCGCCACGCTGTCATCGCCGCGGGCGGTATCACACCCTTTTTGGCGAGTACCGTTTCGACGCCGGACCGATTGATCGCGACCACGGCGATCTCGTGACGCATCGACGCCAGCGGGGCGAAATCCCCGTCGAAGCTGAATCCCGATTGGGCGGCATTGGGGTAATCGCGCTTGACCTCCGCGACGTCGCGTCGGGCTATTCCGTAGTGCGCCGGATACGCGCGGCCGTCGACCCGTATATCGACGCCGCGCATGCCTGCAGGGTCGAGCGCCCATCCCGAAATGTGGATCGCCGTACCTACCGTTGCTTCCGCCACCGGCGATTCAACCGCGCCGATGGTCCCCGGCGGAAGCGGCGGCTTGGGGGCGCGATGCTGCGTCCACGAAACGGTCGTGGCTATCGCAAGCGCCGCGACGATCAGCGCCGCAGCCGCGAGGTTGGCCGAGCGACGCAACGGCGAGAGCATGCGCGAGATATCGCGACGGGACGGGGGCGGAGTCAAGACGGGTCTGTGGGGTGCAACGTGGGCTGCGAATCGCGGGGTCCGCCATTGTAATCAAACCGCTTGCGCGATAGCGCATGCGCAGACTGGCGTCTATCATTGCGCATGACCATGCGCGGCGTGCTCGAGGATCAGATTGCGTATTATCGCGCGCGCGCCGCCGAGTACGACGAGTGGTGGTTTCGCGAGGGCCGGTATGATCGCGGAGCCGAGTTCAACGCGCGCTGGCACGCCGAGACCGCGGCCGTCGATACGGCACTCGCTGCATGGCTGGCAACGCGGCAGCCGCGTACGGTGCTCGAGCTCGCGTGCGGCACCGGGCTTTTCACGCGGCGCCTGGCGCCGTGCGTACAGCGTGTAACCGCGGTCGATGCATCCCCCGAAGTGCTCGCTATCAATCGCTCGCGAGTCACCGCGAAGAATGTCGATTACGTCGAAGCGGACCTGTTCTCGTGGAGCCCGCCTAGCCGCTATGACGCCGTGTTCTTCAGCTTTTGGCTCTCGCACGTGCCGGAGGACAGGTTCGCCCCGTTCTGGGGCATGGTGGCGCGAGCGCTCGCGCCGGGCGGCGCCGCATATGTTGTCGATTCCGCATTCGATCGCACGTCGACCGCGAAAGACCACACGCTTCCAAGCCCGGACGCGGGAGTGGTCGAGCGAAAGCTCAACGACGGCAGGCGATTTCGAATCGTCAAGATCTTTTACGATCCTCCGGCCCTCGCGGCGAAGCTTTCGGAACTTGGCTGGAGGTCAAGGCTCGAACGTACCGCGAGTTATTTTATCCATGGGGAAGCGTCGCCGGTCGATCTCTAGCCTGCTAGCCGCGGGCGCGCTCTTACGCTCGTGAATGCGGCCTTTGGTGTACTGTGGCCATCGTTTCTACCCAGGACTTGGCTAAGGCGTGGCGCTTGCACTAGAACTTTCCGGCGTGGGCAAGGACTACGCCAAGCTCAAATCCAATTCAGGGCGGGCCCGACTGGTGATCGACCTGTTGCGCGGGCGCGCCGTGGCGCACGTGTTCCGCGCGCTCGACTCCGTTTCGTTCGATCTGGCACAAGGCGGTTCGCTGGGCATCGTCGGAGAGAATGGCGCCGGGAAGTCGACGTTGCTCAAGCTTATCGCGGGCGTCATCACGCCGACGCGCGGCAGGGTCGACGTCAAAGGACGCGTCGGGGCGCTCCTCGAGCTCGGTTCGGGCTTCCACCCGGAATACTCGGGCCTGGCCAACATCGATCTGGCTGCGGCGCTGCTTGGACTGTCGCAAAAGGAGATCGCCGCAAAGCGGGACGAGATCGTTGCCTTTGCGGACATCGGCACGCATATCAACGAGCCGATCAAGCATTACTCTTCCGGAATGGTCGTCCGGCTTGGTTTCGCTGTCGCGACCGCGCTGACGCCGGCCATTCTGATCACCGACGAGGTGCTCGCTGTCGGTGACGAATCGTTTCAGAAAAAATGTGTCGAGTGGATGGAGCGCTATCTCGCGACCGGAGGCACGCTCCTCTTCTCTTCGCACAGCATGTACCATGTGCAGAAGCTCTGCCATACGGCGCTGTGGCTCAAAGAAGGTCGCGTGGAGCGCTTCGGAGCCGCCGCCGAAGTATGCCAGGCGTACCTTGCATATCATGAACAGAAAACCGCCGCGGGCAAACGACCGACCCGCGCCACCGACGCGGCAGCGGCCGCCGCGGCAGGCTATTACGTCCTCAAATCGTTCGAGATCGTGCCCGGCGACACCGTGGAGCAGGGCGCGACGCTCGCCCTGCTGGGCGAGGTGTATTCCCCCGACGGACGCCCGCCGGTGATCCTTGTCGGCGTCGTGCGCGCGGACGGCACGCCCGTCTATGGCGTGACGACCGACATGGACGGCGTGGTGCCGCGGGCGGTCGCAGCCGACTGCTTCGCGTTCAACATCGAGTTTCCGTCGCTCGAGCTGTTGCCCGGCCGCTATCTGATCCGCGCGCACGTGCTGGATCCCGAAGGCGTGCGCATGTTCGATACGGTAGAAAAGCCGTTGAACGTCACCGGCGAGACCCGCGAGCTCGGCCTTGTACGCATCGAGCATGCGTGGCACGCGCAAAGTCCCGGCCGTGCGGGGCCTGACCGGCGATAACCGGGCAGCGCAGGCCGCGAAGCCAGCGACCGATCGTGTTGACTTGCTGGAACACGCGCCGATGAACCAAACGCGCAAGCGATGGCTCTGACGCAGTACGCTAAACTCGAAAGCCACCGCCTATTACGCTTCTGTCGATGAACAGCTTCAGCGAATCACTCCATATCGTCGGTTTTAAAAATGCGGCCTTTTTCGCCAGTGATCTTTTCCGCGAATGCTTTGCCCTGCCTTTCCCGGTGCCGCACGACCTATCCGCACTGCCCATTCCAACGCCGTCGCATCATTGGCACCAGTACGTGGCGTTTTACAAATGGTCGGAAACCTCGCTGGAGCCCGTCGGCTTCTGCAACTGGATCCGCTACGGCGAGGTCTACCTGGAAGGAGGGATGTGCGTGCGCAAGAACTTCTATCGCCGCCTGCCGCGAGAACACTGGAATGAATGCAAGGGCCTGGGCGGCGTCGCGCAGCTGATGATGGAAGCCGCCGCGCGAGAGCTCAACGACTGTATCGCGTGGTTTGGCTACTGTGGTGACAAGAAGGCGTACCTGGTCGATAGCCGCGTAGGCTACCGTCGAACCGACCGGCCCTTTCTCATCGTGAAGTGGTTCCAGGAGGTCTCGGCGGGCCGACAGAAGGAAGTGGAAGATCTGATCGCAGCGATAGGACCGTTCTAACGCGCGATCACGCTGGATTTCTTCACGGGCGCATTGCAACGGGCGGGCCAGCCGTAACCGATTAAATCCAGTCACCCATGCCGATTCCCATTCTGACGTATCACTCCGCCAACGTAGGCGGCCATGACTATGCATCGAACGACCATGTCGCTTTTTTTCAAGACCTGCGCCTGTTGCATCGGATGGGCCTGAGGATCGTCGATCTCCGCGACGTCGTGAAGAAACGTCTTGGCGGCGAACCTGATGCCGATGGATGCGTGGCAATAAGCTTCGATGACGGCACCGACTTCGATTACTTCGATCTGCCCCATCCGCTCTGGGGCACACAGCGCAGCATGCTCAATATCATGAAGGACTTCGTACGGGAATTCGGTCCGGATGCGCAACCCGAGCTTCACGCAACCAGCTTCGTCATCGCGTCGCCCGAAGCCAGAAGAGACCTGGACCGGACTTGCCTGGCAGGTCGCAACTGGTTTACCGATGATTGGTGGCCGGGGGCCATTGCCTCGGGTTTGATGTCGATCGCGAATCACAGCTGGGATCACGTCCACCCCACGCTTGGAATGGTCGCGCAACGCGAGCAGAAAAAGGGAACGTTCAGCGCGATCGACACCTACGAAGACGCGGACGCACAGATACGTAAGGCGATGGACTACATCATGCAAAGGACCGAACACAAGGCATGCCGTCTGTTTGCGTATCCTTACGGCGAATGCAACGACTACCTTACGACGGAATATCTTCCGAATTTTCGCGACGAGCATCGCGTCGACGCTGCGTTCGGGACCAGCGCCGGCGGCTCGTCCATCCCCTCGGGCATCTGGAACCTGCCACGCATCGTTTGCGGCTATCATTGGAAGAGCAGCAGCGACCTGGCCGCGTTGCTCGCACCCCCGGGATAAGGCGCGAGGGATGGAATCGGCGCGGTAAAGGGTCGGCGTCGGAAAACGAGATTCGCAGAAGGACGCCGCTCAGCCAGTTGAGGCGAAGACCCGCAGGGTGAGCGGCCGACGCATGGAACGCGGTGCCGCGCTCGCACTCAATGCCCGGACCCGGCGAGTATCCTCGCCAAATCGTCCGGGCTCTTCCAATGGGCGCCGCACACGAACCGCGGAATCGTCCAGGGATTGCCGCCCTTCGCCGCGTAGTCTCCCGCCGTGGTGAAGGCCGCCGTCTGGCGATGCCGCTCGGGGAAGCGCGGAAAGTAGTCGTTGACCAGATAGTCCGGAGCGTCTCCATAGGGATAGGCGAAGAGTGCGGCCGAGCGGCCGCCGGTGCGGCTGTTTATGTATTCCTCGGACCTGCCGATCTGAGCGTCGGCGTCCTCCAGATTGTCGATGCCATGGAAGGTGCCTCTCCGCTGTTCGCGCTGGGCGACCACGTCGAGCGTGGGATGGGTGTGGTCCCAGCTGTGATTACCGATTGCCAGGACTCCGCCTGCGGCCGCTTCCGACCACCAGCTGTCGCGCCAATCGTTCCGGCCAGCAATGCATGTTCTGTCGAGGACCGCGCGCGCTTCCGGGGACGCGATGACGAACGACACGCCCGTTGGCTGCGGCCAAGCCCGCTCCCGTCCGGCTCCGCTATCTCTCAGTATCGTGTAGAAACTCTTGATATGGCCAAGAACCGGATGGTCCATGTCCAGATAATCTCGATCCGTCCCGTCATCGAAGCTCAATCCAATCCAGCTGCCTCTATCGAGAAACGATGCGCCCTCGCCCCGGACGTACCGGGCAATGTCCGTCAGCGGTGCAATCCTGAAACCGAGCTTTTTGATCAGCCGGAGGTCTTCCTCCAGGGCCACGTGATCGTTATCCGCATAGCCGTTCCCCGACGCATGCAGGCCGTGATACGAAAGTATCGGAATGCGCCGGGGTCTTCGGATCGATGCCAGAAAGGGAAATTTGAATTGCATCAGGAGTCACGTCGATTGGATTGCCTCAACGATGAGTCAACGACGAGCGCAACGCCGAACGCCGCCTCGAAGCATGGAGCGGCGCTGCCGTTGTGCTGACCGTCGAGAGGCGCCGGTCAAAACGGCCCGAGCGCCGCAACGCGCGCCAGGCGCTGATCCTTGTCCTCCTGCGCAAGGGGTTTGCTCCAGTGGACCATCAAGTAGCGGTGCGCCGTACGCCGGAGACCCACACGCACGTTCACCTTTTCCGACAAGAGGTCCCCGACGTACCCCCATATCGCCGCAGCGTCCGCAAGTTCAACCATCGCCGCTCTCAGCAAGATCTCGGCAATCCCTCCCGCCTCCCTGACGACCATCCGATGGCGGGACTCCATGCGCCGGTAAAGCCGGTCGTCGATGACCAGCCCGCCGCAAAGATACGAATCCTCGAACACCATGTAATGGACATACCCGATCGTTTGCAGTCTGCTTGGAGCGAAGCGGTAGAACGCAACGAAGTGGATGGGATAGTCAGGAGGATCGCCGCCGAATTTCCTGCGAAACAAATCCCCAATATAGAATTCGGCATTCTTTACACGCTCGACCCGGATGATCTCGTCGAGACTGATCCCGGCTGCAGGCTCGTCGACCGGAAGGCCGTCGCGCAAGGGTACGCCGGCTGCGTCGGAAGGGCGTTGATCTGTCGCATCCAGGTCGACGGCCTCGCGCACGGGCGCCGCCGAGAATCTCTCCGAAAGACGTTTGATCGAATGGAAGAGCTTCATTGGCGCCGAACCCGTTCGAATCGATGCGTGCCGCCGAACGCCCGCGATCGAGAGGAGCTCGGGCGGCGGAAAGCATGCACGTTGCGCCCACGATTGCTACGCGCGAAGCTCTCTCGCTTTTCGATACGACGCCCGCCTGAATTCCCGACCAGGGTAAATCAGGCGTCCGAGTCGTACACGTATGGGGATTGCGGCACCCGGCCGCGATCCATCACACGTTCCGCGTCGAGCTCGCGCGGCGGCTTGTCCCACCAGATCGCACGCGCTTCGCGCTGCTTTTCCACGAGCTCCGGCTGCTTTTTCATCAGCTCGCGCATGAATTTGGTGTGCTCGGATTCGTAGCCCCGGCTCGGTAGCATCATGGTGCAGCCTGCTTCATAAAAGTCGGAAGATGCCATCTTATCATTGCGACGGTGCCGACGCCGGAGCGCGAAGCGAGCCTGCCACCATGCGGTATTCGTAGAGCCTGCATTCGATCGCTCCGTTGAACAGCGGAGTCCGCCGCGATGCCTTGAGTCCTATGAGCTTGGGCAGCCGGGTGTCGCCGCTCAAGAGAAACACGGTCCAACCCGCGTAGCGCTGCTTGAGCGCGTCGCCGAGCCGCGGATAGAACGCAGCGAGCGCGCCCGAGTCCGCCATGCGCACGCCATACGGCGGATTGGTGACGATGATCCCCGACGGCGCCGGGGCGGAAGCGCTGACGATGTCGGCGTGCTCCACCGTCACCGCGCCGCCGGCGCCGGCGTTCTCCAGCGTCGCTATGCAGAGCCGGATCGCCGCCGGGTCGCTGTCGCGTGCATGGATGCCTGCCGGCGCCGGCGGCTTCGCTCTTCGCTGCGCCGCCTGCTTGATTCGCTGCCAGAGTTGGCCGTCGTACCAGGCAAGCTTCTGAAAACCGAAAGTGCGCTTCACGCCCGGTGCGATATCAAGAGCCATCAACGCGGCCTCCAGTGCGATCGTTCCGCTGCCGCACATCGGATCGAGGAGCGGCGTGCCGGGCTGCCAACCCGACAGCCGCAGCAGGCCGGCGGCGAGATTTTCGCGGAGCGGCGCGTCCGAGTTGGCGCGATGGAAGCCCCGCTTGAACAGAGGCTCGCCGGATGTGTCGAGATACAGCGTCGCGTGCGTGTCGGTAAGGTACGCGTGGACACGCACGTCGGGGCGGTCCTTGCTTACGCTCGGGCGGACGCCGCCAACTGCGCGATGGCGATCGCAGACGGCATCCTTGATGCGTAAAGTCGCGAATTCGAGGCTCGCAAGTGGCGAGCGCGTCGCGGCGACGTCGACGCGCAGCGACCGATCGACGCGAAACCACTGCGGCCAGTCGAGCGCGTAGACGAGCTCATAGATGTCCTGCTCGCTGCGATACGCGCCGGAACCGACCTGCCACAACACGCGGCTCGCCAGGCGGCTCTCGAGATTGACCCGATACACCAGCTCGATCGGTCCGCCAAACGCCACGCCGCCTTCGGCCGCAGCGACATCGACGGCATCGAGCGCCACAAGCTCCGTGGCGAGAGCGTCTTCCAGCCCGCGGGGACAGGGTGAAAAAAAACGCTCCACGTCAAGGAACCTCTAGAACGGCTTCAATACGACGAGGAACACGACACCGACAAGAATGGGCAGCGCGGGGATTTCATTGATCCAGCGGTAGAAGACGTGGCTGTGACGATTGCGGTCGTGCCTGAAGTCCTGCATCAGCTTGCCCAGCCAGAGATGATGCGCGATGAGGAGCGCGACCAGCGAGAGCTTGGCGTACAGCCACCCGCCCGTGATCCCGTAACCCAGCCACAGCCACAGTCCGAAAACGACGGTCAGAACCGCGCCCGGCGTCATGATGCCGAAGTAGAGCTTGCGCTCCATCAGCTTGAAGCGCTCGATGCTGATCGCATCGTCGGCCATCGCGTGATAAACGAACAATCGCGGAAGGTAGAACAGCCCCGCGAACCACGTGACCATGAAAATGATGTGCAGCGACTTGACCCAGAGCATCGCGAAGGCCGGACGGGCGTCAGCGCAGCAGACGCCTGCGCGTGAGGACCAGCGCGGCGTAAAAGGCGGCGCACGCATACGCGAACAGGACCGCAAGATGCAACAGCGCATTGCCGGGCACGCGTCCCGCGAGCAGCGGCCGCGCGATGTCGATCGCATGCGACAGCGGCAGCAGGGCCGCGATGGTCTGCAGCGTCGCGGGCATCTGATCGACGGGAAAGAACACACCGGAGAGCAGCAGCGTGGGCGTCAGGATCAGCGTGAAGAAATAGGTGAAGAAGTCGTATCCGGGCGCGAGCGAGTTCATGACCAGTCCAAACCCGCCGTAGGTGAGGCCGATGACGAAGCCGAGCGGGAGTACCCACAGCGACAGCCATGAATGTCCGTAGCCTAAGACCATGACGACGATCAGGATGGCGAGGACCGACATCACGCTCTTCGATGCCGCCCAGATCCACTCGGCGAATACCACGTCGTCCAGAGACAGCGGCGCGTTGATGATCGCCTCCCACGTCCGCTGCACGTGCATCCGCGAAAAGGCCGAATACATCGCCTCGAACGAGGAAGTGAACATCGCGCTCTGGCAGACCATGCCGGTGCCTATGAAGGCAATGTATTTCATCCCGCCGACTTCGGGAATGAAGGTCCCGAGACCGTATCCGAGTGCGAGCATGTACAGCAGCGGATCTGCGATGTTGCCGAGCACCGAGGCGATTGCGAGCTTGCGCCAGACGAGCAGGTTGCGCCGCCAGACGGGAACCCAGCGCAGCGAAAGATCGGGCGGACGCAGCAATGTGGAAGTCACGATTCGAGCGCCGAAGAGAAGGGATCAGTATAACGTGGGATACCGGTACGGTTGCCCGTCACTGCCCGTACAGCCGCTGCGTATCAATATAAAAAGCGTCGCGTCGCCTTACTGCCAACTGAGTTACCAACTGAGCGCAACAACGCAGCCGGCTTGGGGCAGCAGCTTTTCAGTCGCGCAGCTCGCGGCCGGTCAGCTTGATGAACAGGTCCTCGAGATTCGCGGGGCGGTGAAGATAACGCACGCCGCTTTGCGTCGCCAGGTCCGCGAGCAGCGGCGCCGCGGTCGCGCGCGTAGCAAAACGCGGTCTCGCCGGCCAGCTCGATCCTGTCCGCAAGCTGCTTGCCTCGAGTCTCCGCCCACGCTCGGGCCTCGTCGCCGTACACCTCCACCACCTCGGGCTCGACGTGGGCGGCGATCAGCGCGCGCGGCGTGTCGCTCGCGATCATGCGCCCGTGATCGATCACCGCGAGCCGCGAGCACAGGCGCTCGGCTTCGTCCATGAAATGCGTGGTGAGAGAATGGTCTTGCCCTGAGTGAGAAGCTGCCGCAGGCCGTCCCAGATCAGGTGCCTGGCCTGCGGGTCGAGACCCGTCGTCGGTTCGTCGAGAATGAGGAGCTCCGGATCGTTGACCAGCGCTCGCGCGAGGGTAAGCCGGCGCTTCATGCCGCCGGAGAGCGTCCGGATGCTGACGCCTCCCCGGCTGGCGAGCCCGGCAAGATCGAGAAGCTTGCGGGATGCGCTGTTCGAGCACCGCGTCGGGAATGCCGAAGTAGCGGCCGTAGACGCGCAAGTTCTCGACGACCGTGAAATCGGGATCGAGATTGTCCATTTGGGGAACCACGCCAACGCGCACGCGCGCCTCGCGGGCGGCCTTCGGCACCGGCTCGCCGACCAGCGTGATCGTGCCGGCGTTGGGCTCGATGAGTCCGAGGCAGCAGCGCAGCGTCGTGGTCTTTCCCGCACCGTTGGGACCGAGCAGACCGAAGCACTCGCCGCGTGCGATCGAGAAATCGAGTCCGCGCACGACCTCGTTATCGCCGTACGACTTGCGCAGCCCCGACACGGCGAGAACGGCGCCGTTCCCCGCCTCCATCAATGCCACATTCCGGCGATCAGCGATTGCAGCTGGACGAGGCGTCCGTGAAAGAAGTGGCCGCAGCCGGGAAAGACGATGATGGGCAGTTGCTGCGGCCTCGCCCACGCGAAGACATCCGCGAGAGGGACGACGTCGTCCTCCTCGCCGTGAATGACGATCGTGTCCGCGGGCACGGTCTGCACCGCGAAGCGGCCGACGGCGGGGCCGACGAGGACCATGCGTTCCGGCGTGATGGTCTGGGCGACGCGGGTCTGCACGAACGAGCCGAACGAGAACCCCGCGAGCACGACCGGCAGTTCGCCGAATTCCTGCTTGGCGTACGCCAGCGCGGCAAGCGCGTCGTCGGTCTCGCCGATGCCGCTGTCGAACTCGCCTTCGCTTCCCGCGACGCCGCGAAAATTGAAGCGCACCGCGGCATATCCCAGCGCGGCGAAAGTCTTGGCCAGCGTTTGCACGACTTTGTTGTCAAGCGTGCCTCCCTGCTGCGGATGAGGATGGGCCACCAGCGCAATCCCCCGCGGCGCGGCAGTAGGGAGGTTCAGTGCAATCTCGAGAGCGCCGGCCGGGCCGGGAATCGAGAGCCGCCGTTCGCCCTGGGTCAAATCTTGAGCCTGTCGACGACTCGCCCATGAAGAACGTGCGAATCGATAATCTCGTCGATGTCGTGCCGGTCGACGTAGGTGTACCAGACATCGTCGGGATAGACGACGACGATCGGCCCTTCGTCGCAACGATCGAGGCACCCGGCCTTGTTGATTCTGATCTTGCCCTTGCCGTTCTGATCGAGCTCCTTGATGCGCTGCTTGGCGTATGCCTGCATTTCGCTCGCGCCCCGGTTGTTGCAGCACACTTCAGGCGGCTCGCGCTGATTGCAGCAGAAAAAGACGTGGCGCTTGTAGTAGCTCATCGGCAAATTGACTTAAAGACCAGGCAAATTATACGCGAAGGTCGCGTGCGTCCTGCTCGATGGACGTGCGCTGCCCCCATCCCGGCTGACCGGCAAGCCACAACAGGTAAACGCTGGCGAGAATGGGCCAGATGACGAGCACCGCTCGCGTCAATCCGCTGAAGTTGAGAAGCTGACCGTAAGGCCAATCGAACAGCGAAAGCGGTGCTCGTGCCTGCCACATGTCGGGCGCGAGGAGCGGCGCGATCAGCGACGATAGCAACGCGATCGCGCACATCGTCGTCCGCGCCGGACGCGGCAGCCAGACCGCGAGCAGCAGCGCGAGCGCACCGACGGCAACGCCGAACGATACGCCGGGCTTCAGCCACGTGTCCCACACCGTCGCGCGAATGACCAGCGACGCGGCGGCGCCCTTGAGAATCAGCGCGATACCGATTAGAACCAGGACCGCTCCGCCGAGATAATGGCGATGGCGCAGCAAGAGCGCGAGAAAAAGGCCGACGCCGACGACGTTGAAAGCGCTTTGCGCGGCCTGCAGCAGCGTTCCGGCGAAATCGGGCGTGAGCTCCATCGAAGCATCGAACGTCGCTGCAAACAGCGGAATCCCCGGATTGACCTGCGCCAGCAGCCAGATCCCCAGCAGAGCGAGGCCGACGTCGCCGCTTCTGCCGCCGAGAAAAAAGCGATGGCGCCACGAAGAGACGCGCGCGCGCAAGCCGGGTGTCCGGTTGAATATCACGGCGATCAGCGCGCCGATAGCCGCCCCCGCGGTGTTGGAGGCGAGATCGATAGTGCTTGCATCGCGCGTAGGCAGGAACATCTGCAGCGCCTCCATGGTGAACGAGAGAAGCGCAGCGATGATCGTCGCTTCGACAAGCCGGCGCAGGTCGGAGCGATGGCGGCCGGCGAGCCCGAGAAAGAAGCCGAAGGGCATGTAAGCGACGACATTGATGACGATATCGAAGCGGGTGAAACGCGTCGGCAGAGCGGCAAACAGAAAAAACGGGACGCCGGGAGGCGGCGCCATCCAGCTCGAGAACGGCTCGAGGCTGGCATAGATGATCATCATTGCGTAGAGCACCGCGAAATATCGCGGCAGGTGCGAGGCACGCGGAGCTTCGGAGGCGGAGGAGTCGGCCATGAACGTCATCCCACCCGACACTGCCGGTCGCGGGAGGACGCTGCATTATAGCGCCGCGATGGGCGTGATCTTCGGGCTTGCGGCCGAGCGCCCGCCACGCGTCGACGGAACTAGTGGGCTGTAACAGTTGAATCAGCAGCCAGTATCGCGCAGCGATCGCCGCACGACGGTCATCGATTCCTCTTCGCGCAGGACCGTGAAGCCTTGGGCGAGAAACAGCGAAAGCGGCCCATGATAATGGTCGGCAGGAAGCTTGCTCGTCCCCGACTTGAAGGGAAACGCGTCCACGATCTTGAATCCGCGCGACGCCAGCGCATGCAAGGCTTCGGAAAGGAGCGTCCGCGCCACGCCGCGTCTTCGCCATGAGGGTGAGATAACGAAGCAGACGATGAGCGCCGCTTCGAATGGCTCGCATGGAAGCGGCGTCGGGTCGACGCGCATGCGGGCGAAGCAATGCGGGAGCATAGGCCGGGGCTGGGCGTTGAGCCAGCCGACGACTTCATCGCCGCTGTAGGCGAGGAACCCCTGCATCGCGCCGACCTCGATCCTCGACTGCATGGCCACGCGGTTCTGGTCCCCCGACAGCGCTGCCCAGTCCATTTCGCGGGGGACCTCGTAGAAGTGGCAATAACACTTCGCCCACTCCGCATTGTCGGAGAATGCAGCGCCGCGCTCGTGATCGAAGAAGCGCAGGAAATCCGCGCTGAGCGCGGGTGTCAGCGGCTTGACGGCGATGTCGCTCATGGCGAAAGCGGTCGCGCAATCGGCTTTTCGAGGACGATAACGTCCGCAATGAGCTCGGGGCTCGCGCGCTTGACCTCGCCCGTATCGGCGTATCCCTGCTTGCGCCAGAAAGCGAGCGCGCGCGGGTTCGATGTGGCGACACCGAGACGCACCGTCGCGATCTCGGGCCACGCGGCAATCGCCTGCTCGACCAGCGCCGCGAAGGCGCGTCCGAGTCCGCGGCCCTGCCACTGCTCGGCGAGAAGCAGCAATCCGATCACCGCCTTCGTGCGCGCGGGATAGCCGCGGATCACATCGGCGCAGCCGATCATCGCCTCACCCGCGTAGAGTCCCCACACGAATTTGTCGTCGTAGGTCTTCTCCGGCGGAAGCGCGGTGAACGTGCTCTGCGCCAGCGCGCCGCGCGGCGGCGCGCCCGTCACCGCCTGGTAGTACGCCGGCGCTGCCTCGAGCACGCATTGCAAGGCCGCCATCTCGGCCGGCTTGCCCGTGAGGAGGCGCAGCGTCAGCGCGTGCGGCATCTGCGACATGAGACGCGGCCGTCGCTTAGCGGCCGGCCTTGATCTCCGTCCACATGCGATTGCGTATGCGTCTTTGCGCGACCGTCAAGTCCTTCAGCTGCTCGAGCTTCGGGATCATCGTTTTGTCGGGAAAGATCGCCGGGTTCTTCAGGATCTCGGGCTTGATGTACTTGATCGCGTCCTTGTTCGGGTTTCCGGAGCCGATGAGGTTGGTAAGCTCCGCCGAGTTCTTTCCTTCGAGCATGAAGTTCATGAACTTGTGCGCCAGATCGGGCCTCGGCGCATCCTTGTGAATGACCATGTTGTCGACCGCGAGGACCGCGCCTTCCTTGGGCAGCCCATGCAGGATGTGGAACGGCCGGCCGGCAGCCTGCGCGTCGAGGTTCGCCTGGAAGATGTCGTTGGAGTAACCGTGCACCAGCCATATGTTCCCGACTGTGAGCTCCTTGATGTACGACGACGCGTTGAAGGCCGCCCAGTACGGCTTTGCTTTCTTGATGACGTCCGCCGCCTGCTTCCAATGCGCCTCGTCGACGTCGTTGGCCGAGTAGCCGAGATATTTCAGCGCCGCGGCAAAGAGCTCGCTCGAGCTGTCGAGCACCGTTATGCGGCCCTTGATCTTTTCGAGGTACTTCGGGTCGAAGACGGCCGCCCAGGTGTCGGTCGGCAATCCGAGCTCCTTGATCTTCTGATCGTTGTAGCCGATGACCGTGAGCGACATGGCGTAAGGCACGGAATACTTGTTATCGGGATCGAAGGGCGTGTTGAGATAGGCGGGATCGATGTTCTTGAGATTGGGCAGTTGCGCCTTGTCGATCGGCTTGAGCTGGCCGCCCTTGATCAGCGGCTGCACGGCATTCGACGTCGGAACCAGGATGTCGTAGCCCTTCGCCCCGGCGGCGAGCTTGGCAAGCAGCTCCTCATTGTCCGAGTAGTAGGTCTGCACGACTTCGCATTTGCACTGCTCCTCGAAGCGCTTGACCGTCTCGGGCGCGATATAGTTGTTCCAGTTGTACAGGTGCAGCTGATCCTTTGCCTGCGCGGCGAGCGCGAGCATCGACAGGGCCAGCAGCACGATAAAACGTTTCATAGAGTCTCCTAGTCGTTCCGAAACAGGCTGGGCGTCAGGCGGGTCGCGACGACGATCAGCGCCAGGGTGAGCAGCATCAAAAGCGTGGAAATCGCGTTGACCTCAGGGGTCACCGCAATCTTGATCATCGAATAGATCTGCAGGGGCAGCGTGACGGTACCGGCCCCGGCAGTGAAGAAGGTGATGACGAAGTCGTCGATCGACAGCGTAAACGCCATGAGCGCGCCGGCGATGACACCGGGCATGATAAGCGGCAAGGTGATGTAGCGGAACGTCTGCCACGGAGTCGCGCCGCAATCGCGCGCGGCCTCGGTGAGGCTTTCGTCCATGCCTGCGAGCCTGGCGCGAACGACGATCGCCACGAAGCCGATGCAAAACGCGATGTGCGCCAACGCGACCGAGACCAGTCCGAGGGTGAGGTTGAGCAAGACGAAGAAGATGAGAAGCGAGACGCCCATCAGGATCTCGGGGATGGCGATCGGGGTCAGGACAAGAACGGACAGCAGCCTGGTCCGATACCGATACATGGCGACGCCCGCCATCGTTCCAAGAACGGTGGACACCGCGCTTGCGACCAGCGCGATCACCAGCGAGTTCCCCGCGGCCGCGAGCATCTCCTCGTTGTGAAAGAGCTTGCGGTACCAGTCGAAGGTAAAGCCGACCCACTCGGCGTTGAGCCGCGAATCGTTGAACGAATAGACGACGACGATCGCCAGGGGAATATACAGAAACGCATAGCCTGCAAGCGCCGCCGACCACAATGCGGGCGATGGTCTACGCACGCGCCTCCCTCGTGCTCGAAGGCGTTCCAAGGCTCCCTCGCGCGATCCAGGCCGCAAATCCGGCGATGGCCAGCGCGGCCACGGTCAGCACGATGGACAAGACGCTGCCGAACGGCCAGTCGCGCGTCTCCAGGAACTGCTGCTTGATGACGTTGCCGATCAGACTGTCGTCGGGTCCGCCGAGAATGTCGGGGATCGCGAAAATCCCCAGCGCCGGAATGAACACCAGCGCGGCGCCCGCATAGACGCCCGGCAGCGACAACGGAAACGTAATGCGCCAGAAACGCTGCCATGCGTTGGCGCCGAGGTCCTGCGCAGCATCGAGCAGAGCAGGGTCGTGCTTCTCCAGGTTGGCGTACAGCGGCAGCACCATGAAAGGCAGGTGCACGTAGACCAGGCAGACGAGCACGGCAAACGAGGAGAACAGCAGCGGCACAGGCTTGTGCCCGATCGAGGCGAGGACGCCGTTGACCATCCTGGCAAGCGCCGCATTGGGACCGAGGATGATCATCCACGCATAGACGCGGATCAGAAAATTGCTCCAGAAAGGAAGTATGACCAGGAGCAGGAGCAGATCGCGATGCTTTTTCCCGCTCTTGGCGATCAGCGTCGCAAGAGGATACGCCAGCAACAGGCAGAACAGCGTGGTCAAAAGAGCGTACCAGACGGACTTCAGGAATATCTCGGCGTAGATCGAATCGGTGAAGAAGCGCCAATAACTCTCGAGGTTGAGATCGATCTTTCCGTCTTCGACGAGCGGCGCGAGCCCGCCGAACTCGCCGGGCGTGCGGAACGATGCCAGCACCATGATAAGCGCGGGTATGGCAAAAAATACGATCAGGTAGGCGAGCGGGGGCCCGATGACCAGCCATTTGCCGAGACGTCCTTGCGCGCGCGCAGCCATAGCGCTACGAAGCGAGAAAATGGCCCGCGTCGGCGGGCCAGCTCATCGTGACGGTGTCCCCGGTCTCGAAGAACCGGGTTCGTGCGGACTCGGAATTGGCGAGCAGCGCCTCGAGCTTCATCCCGCCGGGTGTGCTGATCCGGTACACGGTCACGTCGCCCAGATAAAGGAAATCCGTGATCGTCCCGCGAAAACGGTTTCCGGGGACCGAATCGCCTGCCGCGGGATCGATGCGAATTTTTTCGGGGCGCAAAGCGATCGTGGCGCGCGCGCCCACCGCGGTGTGCACCGGCGTCGCCGCGCGGACCGGCCCCAAGCCTTCGACGTCGATGGTGACGGTTCCGCCTTCCGCGGCGGATACGGCGCCGTCGAGCAGATTGCAGGTGCCGATAAAGTCCGCGACAAAGCGCGTCGCCGGAAAATTGTAGATTTTCGAGGGCTGATCCACCTGCTCGACGCGCCCCTTGTTCATCACCGCTATCCGGTGCGACAGCGCGAGGGCTTCGGTCTGATCGTGTGTGACGTAGACAAACGTGATCCCGACTTCCTTCTGCAGGTTGATGAGCTCGATCTGCATTTCCTCGCGAAGCTTTGCGTCGAGCGCCGCGAGCGGCTCATCGAGCAGCAGGACGGTTGGATGCGTCACCAGCGCACGACCGATTGCCACGCGTTGCTTTTGCCCGCCGGAGAGCTCGTGCGGATAGCGTTTGGCGAAGCCGGAGAGGCGCACGTCGACAAGCGCCTCCTCGACCTTGCCCGGAATTTCTCCGGCCGGTGTCCTGGCCATCTGCAGCGGAAAGGCAATGTTTCCTTCCACGGTCATATGCGGAAAAAGCGCATAGCTCTGGAAAACGGTCCGCACCGGCCGCTGTTCCGGTGGTCGATCGGCGAGATCTTCGCCGCTGAGGAGAATGCGTCCGCCGTCGGGAAGGTCGAAGCCGGCGATCATGCGCAGCAGCGTCGTCTTGCCGCAGCCCGAAGGGCCGAGCAAGGTGAAGAACTCGCCCGCCTCGATGGCGATGCTGACCTGATCGACTGCGGTGAAGTCGCCGAAACGGCGGGAGACATTCTGAATCTCGAGCAGCGCCATCGCGGACAGGACCGACCTCTTTAGAGGATCGCCGGATTGTAGCAAAACGAGCGTTGCTCTTTCGGATGCGTCCGCGCGTCGGACGCTGTCGCTTCGGACGATCGGTTGCGGCCCGCGCGCGAATGAGGCAGGCTCTATTGTTTGGAGGGAGTCGAAGATGAGAAGCGGGTCCTTGTTCGTCACGCTGATGTTGTCGCTGGCGCCTCTCGCGAGCACTGCCGGCGCCGACGACGCGACACCCTCGAAGGACCCAGCCGCGCCTGTACCGGCGCAGGTCACGGTCTTTGGCGCCAAGATCCATTACGTCGAAGCGGGCAACGGGCCCGTGGTGATCCTGCTGCACGGTCTCGCCGACAATGTCGGCGTCTGGGACTCGACATTCCCCGCGCTGTCGCCGCGCTATCGGGTGATCGCGCTGGATCAGATCGGATTTGGAAAATCGGACAAGCCTCTGCTCGCCTATCGTCCCGCGACGTTCGTCGACTTTCTCCGCGGTTTTATGGACGCGCTCAAGATCGAGCGCGCGTCGCTCGTGGGCAGTTCGCTGGGAGGATGGGTGGCGGCCCGCTTCGCGCTCGCCTATCCGGCCAGCGTCGACCGCCTCGTGCTCGTTGATGCCGCGGGATATGGCGATCTCGCGAGGCAACTCGATCCCAAGACGCTGAACGCGCTGCGGCTCGGCAGCCGCGACGACCTGCGCCTGCTGGGGCCGCTGGCGTTTCACGACCCAAGCTACTACCAGGGCGACGAAGCGCAGACAGCTTTTTTTTCCGAACGCGTGACCACCGGCGACGGCTACACCATCGAACGCGTCATGGATGCCATGATCCGCGGCGAGGACGTGCTTGACCGCAAGGTGCGGGCGATCGGGCGGCCGACGCTCATCGTGTGGGGCCGCGAGGACAAGCTCATTCCCCTGTCGTTCGCGCACCGATTCCACCGCGACATCAAGGATTCCCGATTGGTGATCGTGGATAAATGCGGGCATATGCCGCAGGTCGAATGCGCAGATCCGTTCAACGCCGCGTTGCTGCGGTTCCTCGACGGAACGGGCGCGGCGGTGCGCGATGCCGACGGCGTCCGCGGGTCGCGCGCGCGCTAAAAGCATCGCGGGGCGCGATTAGCGCAACGTGTATTCAATGGTTCGAATGACCGCAGACGCGGCGCGCCGCTGCGTCGCCCGAGCGCTCCGAGCAAACGTTCGTCCTGGATGGCGTGTTCTTGCGCTGGTGTACCTCATAGCGCCGTTCGCGGCACACGGAGCTGAAGAGGCTCCGCGAACCTACCAGCTCGATCCGTTTTCGCGGGCGACTTCCGGCGACACCGCGTGTTCTCCGGTCAAGCCGCCCGTCCTCGACGAGCAGGAGATGCGCGCGCAGGCGCATTCGCGCGCCGAGAGGGGCACCTCGTGCTGCCTAGCCGGGACGTGCGCGTGCGGCGGCGCGTACAAGCGCGACCCCGAGATCAACGACCGCGTGGCGGACGCGGTGCGGCGCGACGCGCGATTCCGCGACACCAGCATCTGGGTGACGACGACGCGAGGATTCGTGACGCTGCAGGGCTGCGTAAGCAATGCGTCGCAAAGGCGCGCACTGGAGCGCCTGGTCAAGCGCCAGGAGGGCGTCGCGCTGGTGTGGAACGAGACGACTTTGCCGGCGGCCCGCCGCACGCGCTAGTCCGTCATCACGGGGAGGGCTTAGACGGCAGCGCGCTGGTAAGCGTGGCGAGCAGCTCGATCGGCACCGGAAACACGATCGTCGAGCTCTTGTCGCCGGCGATGTTGCCGAGCGTCTGCAGGTAGCGCAGCTGCATCGCCTGCGGCTGCTGCGCGAGCATCTGCGCCGCCTGCAGCAGCTTTTCCGACGCCTGCAGCTCGCCCTCGGCGTGGATGATCTTGGCGCGCCGCTCGCGCTCGGCTTCGGCCTGGCGGGCGATCGCGCGGACCATCGATCTCGTTGAGGTCGACGTGCTTGATCTCGACGGTCGAGACCTTGATGCCCCAGGCGTCGGTCTGCGTGTCGAGCACCTGCTGGATGTCGAGGTTGAGCTTCTCGCGCTCGGACAGCAGCTCGTCGAGCGCGTGCTTGCCGAGCACCGCGCGCAGCGTCGTCTGCGCGAGCTGGCTGGTCGCCTGGAGGAAGTTCTCGACCTGGATCACCGACTTGGCCGGGTCGACGATGCGGAAATACACGACGGCGTTGACCTTGACCGAGACGTTGTCGCGCGTGATCACGTCCTGCGGCGGCACGTCCATGACGACGGTGCGCAGGTCGATGCGCACCATCTGCTGGACGACCGGGAATGATGCAGGATCAGACCCGGGCCCCTTGACCTTCCAGAAGCGGCCGAGCATGAACACGACGGCGCGCTGGTATTCGCGCAGGACGCGAAAGGAGCATGACGAGCAGCAGAAGACGATGATCAGAACGATGCCGCCGAATCCCATGCCGAAAACCATGAGTCTCACGCTCCTTGCTCGACCTCAGTTCGCTGCATCCGCGGCGTCGACCGTCAGGACGAGCCCGTCGCGCGCCGGTGACCCGCACGCGCTTGCCCGCGCTTGAGCGGCACAGGGCTTTGCACGCGCCATTGCTCGCTGTGGACGCGCGCCCAGCCCTCGGCATCGGCATCGTCGAGCACGACGCCGACGCTGCCGATCAGCTCCTCGCTGCCGGTGACGATCGGGCGCCGGCGCGCCTTCAGCGCGACGCTCGCCGACCAGAATCACGAAAAGCGCGGAGATCAGCGCCAGCGCCCCGATCAGCCAGAGACGGAACGCCGAAGCCGGGCACATCGGTGTCGATCAGCATCACCGCGCCGATGGCAAACGCGATGATGCCGCCGACGCCGAGCGAGCCGTAGCTCGGCAGGAATGCTTCGGCGACGAGAAAGCCGAGTCCGAGCAGCGACCAGCGCAAGCCCGGCGTAGTTGACCGGGAGCATCTGCAGCGCGAAGAGTCCCGAGCAGCAGGCAGATCGCGCCGACCACGCCGGGCAGCACCAGGCCGGGATTGGAGAACTCGAAGAACAGCCCGTAGACGCCGAGCATCATGCAGGATCAGCGCGACGCTCGGATCGGTGATCACCGCGAGGAAGCGGCGTCTTCCAATCGGGCTCGTCCAGCGACGATCGCTGCGCCCGCGGTCGCAGCGTTCGCTCGCCGCCGGCGGTCGAGATCTTGCGTCCGTCGAGCTTCGGCGACGAGCTCGGCGACGTCGCGCGCGGTGAGATCGATCACGTGCTGCGCGAGCGCTTCGTCGGCCGACAGGCTGACCGCTTCGCGCACCGCGCGCTCCGCCCAATCGGCGTTGCGCCCGCGCATCTGCGCCAAGCCGCGGATGTACGCGGCGGCGTCGTGGACCTGCTTTCGTGTCATCGCATCGCCCGAAGGCTTGTCCTCGTCCTCCTTTTTGGTCTTGTCCGACGACGCGGGCTGAGGAAGGTGAGCGAAGGCGGCGATATGCCGGGCGCGCCGATCTGCACCGGCGTCGCCGCGCCGAGGTTGGTGCCGGGCGCCATCGCAGCGATGTGACTTGCATAGAGGATGTAGGTGCCGGCGCTCGCTGCGCGTGCGCCGCTCGGCGCCACGAAGGCCGCGACGGGCACGCTGCGATGCGAGGATAGCCTTGATGATCTCGCGCATCGACGTGTCGAGACCGCCCGGCGTGTCGATCTGCAGCACGACGAGCTGCGCGTCTTCCTTTTCTGCGCGCGCGATGCCGCGCGTGACGAAGTCCGCGGTTGCGGGCCCGATCGCGCCTGTGAGCGGCAGCACAACGATTGCGGGCGGCGCAGCCCGGACCCCGCCCGCAGCAAGCGCCAGCAACGCAACGATCAGCAACCTCGACCACAGCACCATCTTCACGCTTTGATACCTTGCGGAATCTGGCGGAAATTCATTATTGCAGAAAAGGCGCACGAGGGCACGCCGGCGCGTCTCTTACGCCGCCGGCAGGATGAGTTTGACGCTACAGGATAGGCCGCGCGACGAGTACGGCGATCGCGATCACGATCAATACCGCGAGCACCGCCAGCCAGCGGTTGTGTGAACGCTGCGCGGCGGCAAGCTCGAGAAGGCCCGCGTTCGATGCGGGCGGGGCCGCGAGCAGCCTGTTGTAGAGAAGGCGCGGCAGGAGCGGCAGCGTGCTCACGAGAAACGGCGCCTCGTCGCGCAATCTCCGCTCGATGCCGCCCCATCCGAGCTGATCGCGCATCCAGCGCTCGAGGAAGGGTTTTGCCGTCACCCACAGGTCGAGGTCGGGGTCGAGCTGCCGGCCGAGCCCTTCGACATTGAGCAGTGTCTTCTGCAGCAGCACGAGCTGCGGCTGGATCTCGACATTGAATCGGCGTGACGCCTTGAAAAGCTGCACCAGCACCTTTCCGAGCGAAATATCCTTCAGCGGCTTGTCGAAGACCGGCTCGCATACCGCCCGGATTTCACTCTCGAGAGCGTCGACGCGTGTCTCGGGAGGCACCCAGCCGGACTCGATGTGGGCGGTGGCGACGCGACGATAGTCGCGCCGGAAGAATGCCAGGAAATTCTGCGCGAGGTAGTTTTGATCGCGCTCGGAAAGCGTCCCCATGATGCCGAAGTCGAGAGCGATGTACTTGCCCCTGTTGGCGGCGTCGGTTGCGACGAAAATGTTGCCCGGATGCATGTCTGCGTGAAAAAAACCGTCGCGGAACACTTGCGTGAAGAAAATCTCGACGCCGGCACGGGCGAGGCGCGCAACGTCGATGCCCTGCTCGATGAGCAGCTCGCGCTGGCTGATGGGCGTGCCGATCATGCGCTCCATCACCATCACTTCGCTGGTGCACCAGTCCCAATACACTTCGGGAACGAGCAACAAGGGCGAATACAGGAAATTCCTGCGAAGCTGCGAGCAGTTGGCGGCCTCGCGCGAGAGATCGAGCTCATCGTGGATGGTGCGCTCGAACTCGGCGACGACCTCTCGCGGCTTCAGACGCTTGCCGTCGGACCAGAGCTTCTCGACGAGCATGGCGCCGACCTGCATCAACGCCAGATCCTTGACGATGGTCTCGGTGATGTTCGGGCGCAATACTTTCACCGCCGCGGGCGTGCCGTCGGGCAGCTCGGCCAGGTGAACTTGCGCTACCGACGCGCTGGCGCTGGGGACGCGCTCGAATGAGCGGAACACGCTGTCGACGGGGCGCCCGTAGACGCGCGCGAGCTTTGCCAGGACCTGCTCGGTCGGAAACGGCGGAACGCGATCCTGCAGCTTGGCGAGCTCGTCGGCGATATCCGCGGGCAGCAGATCGCGCCGTGTCGACAGCACCTGCCCGAACTTGACGAAGATCGGACCCAGCTCCTGCAGGGCAAGCCGCAGCCGCACCGCGCGAGGCGACGGGAAAGTGCGCCAGAACGTGAAGGTATGGGCCGCGGGCCGCAGCCAGCGAAAGCGCTCGTGGCCGAGCAGAAACTCGTCAAGGCCGTACTTGAGCGCAACGTGCAGGATCTTGGCGAATCGCAGCAGTCGCATGGCCGCGATTGTACGGGATGCCGCTACGGGCGCTCGGAGTTGAAGGAACGGGTCGCGCGGGGTAGATTGCGGCATCGTGCCCTCGAGCGCTTCTCTGCGACGGCGATGGAATCGCACATCACGGACATCACCCACGTCATCCAGCTCGCGGTCGCGCCGGTGTTTCTGCTGACCGCGATCGGCACGCTCATCACCGCGATGAACAACCGCCTCGGCAGGATCATCGATCGCAGGCGCATTCTGAGAGAGCGCATCGACACCGACGCCGCGAAAAAGCCAGCGGAGCGCCGGCATCACCTCCAGCCGGAGCTGGACCTCCTCAGCAGGCGAAGCAAGCTTATCTACGCGTCGATGCTCGCGGCAGGCTTGGGCGCGCTGCTGGTATGCCTTGTCGTCGCGGGCGCGTTCGTCGGTGCGCTGCTTTCGGTCGACCTCTCACGCGTGGTGGCGGTGCTCTTCATCCTCGCGATGTTCGCGGTGATCGGCAGCATCAGCCTTTTCTTGAGGGAAGTCTTTCTCGCGGTCCACTGGAGCGCACGGCACGGTTAACCTGCATCGGCGGGATCGGCCCCACCGTGTGACAGCGCATCGACGCTCGCCGACAATGCCTCGACGCGCTCGGCGAGCGCGGACACATCGGACTCGAAGGCGTCCAGCTGTGCGCGGGTCACCGCCAGATGTGTCTCGTCGCGGACATAGTCCCGCACGCTGGCGCCGAAGCTCGCGGCCGCGTGGCCGGGAAGCTGGAGCAGCGCTCGACCGGCATCGGCGATCCGCGTTCCGGCGACGGGTCCAAGGACGCGGGCGAACGTCTGCTCCACCCACCAGGGAAGCGTGATTGCCAGGTCGGCGAGGGTCGCGCTGAGCTCGGGATCGCCGTCGGCCTCGACCAGCTCGCTGAAACGCTCGGGCCGTGCAAGGAGAGGAGGTACCCGGAGCGGCGAAATCGTCAGGGTCAGGTCGGGCGCCGCGTCGCTGCGCACGAGCTTGCCGCCGTCGCCGATTTCCAGCGTCGCAGATGCGGGCCCCATGCGGATGCGCAATTTCTTGCCGGCATGCACCGCGAGCCGATCGCGAGCCCACGCCTCGTGCTCGAGCGCGCGATTGGCAAGGGCGAGGGCGGGATCCAGGCTGCGGGCAGTCACGCTATGTCGGTCCGTGAACAGGCTCGACTCAGAAGACATAACCTCGATGAAGGGCGACGACGCCGCCGGTCAGGTTGAACCATTCGACACGCTCGAAGCCTGCTTCCTCCATCATGCCCTTGAGCGCCGGCTGGTCCGGATGCACGCGGATCGATTCGGCCAGATAGCGGTAGCTGGCTTCGTCGTCCACGATCAGCTTTCCCAGCCGCGGAAGCACATTGAAGCTGTACCAGTCGTATACGGGCTTGAGCGGGCCCCAGACCTGGCTGAATTCCAGGATGACCGCGACACCGCCGGGCCGGAGCACGCGCCGCATCTCGGCGAGCGCGATTTGCTTGTCGGTGACGTTGCGCAGCCCGAAGCCGATGCTTATGCAGTCGAAGCTGCGATCGGGAAACGGCAGCGCCTCGGCGTTGCATTGCACGGCAGGCGCGAGCCATCCCTCGTTGATCATGCGATCGCGCCCCGACGAGAGCATCGCTCCGTTGATGTCGGTGAGGACCACCTCGCCGGAGGCTCCGACGCGCTCGGCAAACAGGCACGCGAGGTCGCCCGTACCGCCGGCGATGTCGAGCACGCGAGCCCCCTTGCGAACGCCGCTCGAGTCGACCGTGAACCGCTTCCAAAGGCGATGCAGCCCCGCCGACATCAAATCGTTCATCAGGTCGTACTTGCCGGCGACGGATTCGAACACGCCGCGAACGCGGCGCGTTTTCTCCTCGGGCGTGACGGGCTCGAAACCGAAATGCGTCTTCTCGGCCATCGCGCTAGTGGCCGTGGCCGTGCCCGCATCCGCGGCCGCCGGCCGCGGGGATCGGTTCCGGACCGCGGTCGCGGCTCGCGCCTGCCGCGTCGAGCCGCGCAAGGTATTGCCGCCACATGTGCTCGTGGCGCGTGCCGAGCTCGTAGAGGTAGTCCCAGGAGTAGATGCCGGTGTCGTGCCCGTCGGAGAATTTCGGCCGGATCGCATAGTGGCCGACGGCCTCGATCTCGGCGATTGTCACGTCGCGCTTTCCGACCTGCAGTGTTTCCTGCCCGGGACCGTGACCGCGCACCTCCGCGGAGGGCGAATACACCCGCAGGAACTCGTACGGCAGTCGAAAGCTCGTGCCGTCGGCAAACGTCAGCTCCATCAGGCGCGACGTCTGATGCAGCTTGATTTCAGTCGGAATCGGGGTGTTGGAGTCGAGGCCTGACATGGCGATCTTCCGCCGCAATCGAAGACAAAGCCTAGCACGAGCGCGGCACGAGGTGTCCTGCGCAGCCGCACCGGCGATCACGCCGGGCAGCGGACCCCGCTAGAAGCGATTGGTCGCCATCGGATTGGTCGAATCGGGAACCAGGTCCATGTTTCCGATGCCGGCCATGACGTTGCGGTTCTTCGCGTCCTTGCCGTGCAGCTTGATCTCCAGCCGCAGGTCGTTGAGCGAATCCGCGTTGCGCAGCGCGTCTTCGTAGCTGATGAGGCCGCCTTCGTAGAGGTCGAACAGCGCCTGGTCGAAGGTCTGCATGCCCAGCTCGCGCGACTTTTTCATGATCTCCTTGATCCCCGATACGTCGCCCTTGAAGATGAGATCGGAGATCAGCGGGGAGTTGAGCATCACTTCCACCGCGGGAACGCGTCCCCGCCCGTCGCGGCGGGCGATCAGGCGCTGCGCCACGAAGGCGCGGATGTTCAGCGACAGGTCCATGAGCAGCTGGGCGCGGCGCTCTTCCGGGAAGAAGTTGATGATGCGGTCGAGCGCCTGGTTGGTGCTGTTGGCGTGCAGCGTCGCCAGGCAGAGGTGGCCCGTTTCCGCGAACGCGATCGCATAGTCCATGGTTTCACGGTCGCGGACTTCACCGATCAGGATGACGTCGGGCGCCTGGCGCAGCGAGTTCTTGAGCGCGATCTGCCAGCCGTCGGTGTCCACGCCGACCTCGCGCTGGGTGATGATGCAGTTCTTGTGCTCGTGGACGAATTCGATCGGATCCTCGATGGTGATGATGTGGCCGTAGCTGTTCTCGTTCCGGTATCCGAGCAGCGCGGCCATCGACGTCGATTTGCCGCAGCCGGTCGCGCCGATGAACATCATGATCCCGCGCTTGCTCATGCACACGTCCTTGAGCACGGGCGGAAGGTTGAGCTCGTCGAAGGTGGGAATCTGTATGTTGATCGTGCGCAGGACCATACCCACGCGTCCCATCTGCACGAAGGCGTTGCAGCGAAAGCGTCCGATCCCGGGCGGGCTGATCGCGAAATTGCACTCCTTGGTCGATTCGAATTCCGCGGCCTGCTTGTCGTTCATGACGCTGCGGATGATCTCGATCGTATGCTGGGGCGTCAGCGAAGTCTTCGATACCGGCGCGATCTTGCCGTCGATTTTCACCGCCGGGGGAAAGCCCGCGGTGATGAACAGATCGGAGCCCTTTTGCTTCACCAATAGGTCGAGAAGCTCGTGGATGAATTTGGTAGCGGTTTCTCGTTCCATACGGCGAATCTCCAATCCGTGCGCTACGTCAACCTATGGAAAAGCGTGGCTGCGCGGTAGCTTTGCATGCGTTAGCCACCGAAAAGATCCTTGTTGACCGCCCGGGCGCGCGCTTCGGACATCGCGATCTGGTTGCGGCGAACCATCTCGACCAGGCACTGGTCGAGCGTTTGCATTCCTACCGACTGGCTGGTCTGGATCGACGAGTACATCTGGGCGACCTTGTTTTCCCGGATCAGGTTGCGGATGGCGGGCGTGCCGATCATGATCTCGTGCGCCGCGATCCGGCCCTGCTGGTCCTTGGTCTTGAGCAGCGTCTGCGAGATCACCGCGACCAGCGACTCGGACAGCATCGCGCGCACCATGTCCTTTTCCGACGCGGGGAAGACGTCGATGATGCGGTCGATGGTCTTCGCGGCCGAGCTCGTATGCAGCGTGCCGAACACCAGGTGGCCCGTCTCGGCGGCAGTCAGCGCGAGACGTATGGTCTCCAGGTCGCGCATTTCGCCGACCAGGATGTAATCGGGGTCCTCGCGCAGGGCCGCGCGCAGGGCGTTGGCGAATGACAGCGTATGCGGGCCGACCTCGCGCTGGTTGATCAGGCACTTCTTGGATTCGTGGAGAAACTCGATCGGGTCCTCGATGGTGAGGATGTGGCCGTAGACGTTCTCGTTGACGTGATTGCACATCGCAGCGAGCGTCGTCGACTTGCCCGATCCGGTCGGACCGGTACACAGAATCAGGCCGCGCGGACGCGTCGTCAGCTCGGCGAACACGCGCGGGGCGGCCAGCTCTTCCAGCGACAGGACCTTGGACGGGATGGTCCGGAACGCGACCGCGGCGCCGCGCTCTTGGTTGAAGGCGTTGACGCGAAAGCGGGCGAGGTTCGGAATGCCGAAGGAAAAGTCGCATTCGAGCATTTCCTCGTAGGTCTTGCGCTGCGCATCGCTCATGATGTCGTAGACCATGGCGTGGACGTCCTCGTGCTCCATCGGCGGCAGATTGATCCGCCGGATGTCGCCGTGGACTCGAATCATCGGCGGCAATCCCGCCGACAAGTGCAGGTCCGACGCCTTGTTCTTGACTGCAAATGCGAGCAGTTCGGCAATGTCCATTTATAATCCCACGGAGCCGCGTAAGGGCTGGCTATCGCGGCAAGCCCGTGCCGACATTAGGCAAGTTGTTGATTACACATCCAGGTTGCCTATGCCGACGTCATCCGATTATGAGCCTATACGAGAAGGCGTGGCAAGCTGTCTCCACGCGAATTGCCGCGGCCGCGGCCGCGGCCGGGCGGGATCCGGCGCAGATCCGGCTGCTTGCGGTGAGCAAAACCTTTCCTGCGGACGCGGTTCGGGAGGCCTATGCGCTGGGTCAGCGCGCCTTCGGCGAGAATTATGTCCAGGAGGCGATTTCGAAGACCGAGGCGCTATCGGACCTTCCGGATATCGAATGGCACTTGATCGGACCGCTGCAAAGCAACAAGGCCGGCGCTGCTGCGCAGCGCTTCGGATGGGTCGAGACGGTCGATCGGCTGCGCATTGCGCAGCGCCTTGCCGAGCTGCGCGATGCCGCGCTTCCGCCTCTGGACGTCTGCATTCAGGTCAACATCAGCGACGAAGCAAGCAAGAGCGGAGCCGCGCCGGCCGACGCGCTCGCGCTGGCGGAGGCGATCTCGCGTTTTCCCCGGCTGTCCTTTCGCGGATTCATGGGTATTGCGCGCGCAGGTTGCGAAGAGAGCGTGCAGCGCGAGCAATTCAGGACGCTGCGTCTGCTGTTCGAGCAGGCCCGAGCGCGGGGGTTGCGCGTGGATACGCTGTCGATGGGCATGTCCGACGATCTGGAAGCGGCGATCGCCGAGGGCGCGACGGAGGTGCGCATCGGCAGCGCCCTCTTTGGTCCGAGGAGCTAGCGCAAGCCAGGCGCAACCGGGGCGCATCCGCACCTGTGGGTGCGAATTCGTTCGCACGGGCTACCCCATCGATGGTTGCGCCCGAATGAATTCGGGCCTGCAAAATCGCCCCGGTGGGTGCGAATTCAATCAGATAAATACGTGAACATCACTTTCATCGGTGGCGGGAACATGGCGCGCTCGCTCATCGGCGGCCTGGTCGCGCGCGGGTCGGCATCGAACGCGTTCGCGGTGGTCGATGTCTCCCCGGACGCGCGTGCGACTATCGCCGCGCGTTTCGGCGTCGCGACCTTCGGCGAGATCGAGGCGCCCGCGGTTTCGAATGCCGATGTGATCGTGATCGCGGTCAAGCCGCAGAACGTGAGAGCCGCCGCGCGCGAGCTTGCGACGCTGCTCAAGCGCCAGGTCGTGCTGTCGATCGCCGCCGGCATCCGCCTGTCGGATTTGTCGCGCTGGCTGCTCGGCTACCGCCGGCTGGTGCGCGCCATGCCCAACACGCCGGCGATGATCGGCGCGGGTATTTCCGGACTGTTCGCGCTTTCCGGAGTCGACAGCGAGGGCCGATCGCGCGCCGCGGCCGTGCTCGAAGCCGTCGGCGGGATACTCTGGTGCGAGCGCGAGAGCGAGCTCGACGCCGTGACGGCCGTTTCGGGCAGCGGCCCGGCCTATGTCTTCTATTTTCTCGAAGCGCTCGAAAGCGCGGCCGTCGAGCTCGGATTCTCGGACGCGGACGCAAGGCGGCTCGCGCTGGCGACGTTTTCGGGCGCGATCCGCCTGGTCGAGCAAAGCGATTCGGAGACGGCGCTGCTGCGTGCCCAGGTCACCTCCAAGGGCGGCACGACCGAGGCCGCGATCGGCGTCCTCGACGAGGCCCACGTCAAAGCCGCCTTCAAGGCGGCGGTGCAAGCCGCGGCGGAGCGGGCGAGGGAGCTCGGCGAGCGTCTCGGCGACGAGCGCTGACGAGGTTCCCTGATGATTACCGAGGCGCTGCGCTTTCTCGTCAACACGGTCTTCGGCTTCGTCGTTTACGCGGCCCTCCTGCGCTTCATCATGCAATGCCTGCGCGCGCCGTTCCGTAATCCGGTGGGTCAGGCCGTCAGTGCGCTCACCGACTGGGCCGTCAAGCCGCTGCGCAAGCTTCTTCCCGGATTCCGCGGCTACGACTGGGCGTCGCTCGTATTCGCCTGGATCGGTCAGGTGCTCTGGCTGGTCGTGCTCGCGGCGGTCTCCGGCGCAGCGCTTTCGGCGACGCTGCTCGGCTATCTGGCCGTCCTCGCGATCGTCGAGCTCATCAAGGCGGCGCTGTGGATTCTGATCGGTGCGGTGCTGCTGCAAGCGGTCCTGTCCTGGGTCGCACCCGACGGTCCTTTGGCGGGCGTGCTCAACGCGCTCACCTTCCGGGTTCTCGCCCCCGTCCGGCGCATCGTTCCGCCGCTGGGAGGCTCGCTCGATCTCTCGCCGCTGATCGTCATCGTTCTCGCGCAACTGCTATTGATCCTCCCCGTGGCGATGCTGGAACAAGCCGTGGCCGGGCTATTCCGCTGAACGCAAAGCCGTGGTGCCGGATGGACGCGGACGCTGCGATCGTCCTCGAGGTCTACGCCAAGCCCGGCGCGAAGCGCAGCGAAGTGGCCGGCGTGCACGGCGACGCGGTCAGGATGCGGATCGCTGCGCCGGCGCTGGAAGGTAAGGCCAACGCCGCCTTGCTCTTGTTTGTCGCCGAGATTTTCGGCGTGCCCCGCAAGAACGTCAGTCTGGTCCACGGCGTGCGCGGTCGAAGGAAAACGCTGCGCATCGAGGCGCCGGCGCTGCGCCCCGACCGGACCTGGACGCAGGACTCCTAGCGGGCTGTGACAGTTGAATCAGCTATTTGACTGTTACGGTCCACTGGTTCACCGACGCGAGCGCATTGGCGAGCCGCACGAAGTCGGCGACGGCGAGGGTCTCGCCGCGGGCGCCCGGCGCGATGCCTTCGCGCTCGAGCACGGCTTCGCTGGCGAGGCCCTTGAGCGCGTTGCGCAGCGTCTTCCTTCGCTGACCGAACGCAGCCGCAACCACCCGGGCAAACAGCGCATCGTCGGCGACCGGCAGCCGCGCTGCGCCGAGCGGAACCAGCCTTGCAACCGCCGAATCGACTTTCGGCGGAGGACGAAAGGCGCCGGGCGGAACGACGAACAGGCGCTCGATGCCGAAGCGAACCTGCAGCATCACCGACAGCCTGCCGTATTCCGGCGTTGCCGGTGATGCGGTCATCCGCGCGACGACTTCCTTCTGCAGCATGACGGTGATGTCGACGAGCCGTGCCTCGTATTGCGCGAGATGGAAAAGCAGCGGCGAAGAAATGTTGTAGGGCAGGTTGCCGATCACTCGCAGGCGCTCGCCCAGGACCGAAAAGTCGAAGCTGAGCGCGTCGGCGACGCGCAGGTCCAGGCGCTCCGCGGGAAAATCGGCGGCGAGCCTCGCGGCGAGGTCGCGATCGATTTCGATGACGGTGAGACGGTTGACGCGGTCGAGCATCGGATGCGTCAAGGCGCCAAGCCCCGGGCCGATCTCGACCACCGTGTCCTCGCGGCTCGGATTCGACAGCGTCGAGAATGCGCTCGACGTATCGGCGGTCGGCCAGAAAGTGCTGGCCGAAGCGGCGGCGGGGGAAATGGCTGTCTACTTTCATCTGCCGCTTCAGCGCCGGTGCGGGCAGGCCCGGGCGTGCACCGCAGTCGAGGGTTACGCAGGCACGCTCACCGCGCGGCGGCGCTGCGCGACGCGAGCTCGATGGCGAGATCGACTGCGGCGAACAGCGATCCGGGATCGGCCTTCGCGGCCGCTTGTCCGTCCATCGCGAGATCGAGGGCGGTGCCGTGATCGACCGAGGTGCGCACGATGGGAAGCCCGAGCGTCACGTTGACGCCATGGCCGAAGCTCGCGTGCTTGAGCACAGGCAGCCCCTGGTCGTGATACATCGCCACGATGCAGTCGAACTGACGTGCCTTGTCGGGCACGAACACCGTGTCCGCGGGCAGCGGTCCGTCGATGTCGGCGCCTTCGCCTTTCATCGCCGCGATCACCGGCTCGATGACGTCGATCTCCTCCCTGCCCAGATACCCGCTCTCGCCTGCGTGGGGGTTGAGCCCGCACACGCCGATGCGTGGGTGCGCGATGCCGAACTTGGCGCGCAGCTCCGAGAGCGTCACCCGCAGCGTCCGCGCGAGCACATCGCGGGTGAGCGCCGCAGGGACCGCGCCCAGCGGAATGTGCGTCGTGGCCAGTGCGACGCGCAACGACCCCCACGGCGCTGCGCCCACCAGCAGCATGACCACGCTCGAGCGCGTGCGCTGCGCCAGGAATTCGGTGTGTCCCGTGAAGGCGACGCCCGCGTCGTTGATCACGCTCTTTTGCACCGGTGCCGTCACCATCGCGGAGAAATCGCGGGCGACGCATCCCGCGAGCGCGCCTTCGAGCGTCGCGAGGACCGATTTGGCGTTTGCCGGATCGAGCCGTCCCGGCACGACCGGCGCCGCGAGCGGAAAGTGCATCACCTCGAATGCAAGCGGGGTTGCGTTGCCGCCTCTAGCGTACGGCACAAAGCGCACTCCGGCACGCAGCCTTCGCGCTCGCTCGCGCAGCAGCTCGATGTCGCCGAATGCCACCAGCCGCGCGGGCCAGCGCCGCTCGGCGAGCCGGACGCACAAGTCGGGCCCGATACCCGCGGGCTCGCCGATCGTCACCGCGATTTTGGGCACTGCAGCCGCGACGACGCCGAGTTTCCCTTCCGTCGCTTCGACGCGTTCGGACAGCTCGATGACGGTCATCGACGCTCGCTCATCGATTCACTAGACGATCGACGTGACCTCGACGCTTGGCGCATCGCCGAAGATATCGACCGTCACATCGGACGTTGACGCGATGCTCGCGCGGCCGGCGGTCATGCTGATGTGTGCCTGCGCAAATCCGTCCAGCGGGCGCGTGGGTGTGCCGAACACCCAGAGCGCATCGAGCGGCTTCGCGGCATTGATCTCGCCGGTGTGCTGCACCACCGGCCCGAGCGGGAGCGCGTAGCCTTCGCGCCCGAAGACCGGAAAGCGCTCGAGCGTCGCGCGATAGCGGATCACCTGGCGGCCCGCGAGACGCTGGCGCGTGCCGAGGTCGTACCATCCGCCGGGCGGAAGCGCGATTTCGATCTCTCCGCCCGCCGCGACAATCGGCGCCACCAGCAGCGCATCGCCGCAAAGGAATTGCGTTTCGTAGCCGCGCGTGAGCGCGTTGGAGGGAAACGCCAGCGGCATTGCGCGCATGACGGGCAAACCCGTATCGACCGCTTGCGCGATGACCGTTCGCAGATAAGGCAGCAACCGATAGCGGAACTCGATCCAGCGGCGCGCCACCGCCTCGGCTTCTTCGCCGAACGCCCACGGTTCGCGCGCACCGATGCCGCGCACGCGCATGTGCGAGCTGAACACTCCCGCCTGCAGCCAGCGAACGTAGAGCTCGGGGGAGGGTTGCGACGTCCCGTAGAAGCCGCCGATATCGGTCGCGTGATAGGGCGCACCGCTCATTCCCCAGGAGAGAGCGCCGCGCAGGCTCGCGGCAAGTCCTTCCCAGTCGCTTTGCGGATCGCCTCCCCATTGGATCGGAAAGCGTTGGCTGCCGGTCCAGCCGGAACGCGACCACACCATGGGCGGACCGTGCTCGCTGTCGCCGAATTTTTGTGTCGCCTCGTAGATGCAATGGTTGTAGAGGAGCGGGTAGACGTTGTGCAGGCGACGTCCGGCGTCGCCATTGAACGCGACCGCGTCGTCCGGCACTTGTTCGCCGAAATCGCTCTGGATCACGTCTACACCTGTGCGAAAAAGTGGCTCATGCGCGTCGCGCCACCAGGAAAACGCCGCCGGATTGGTAAAGTCGACTATCCCGGAGTCCGGAGGCGCCGTGAGCACATCGCCGTAAGGCGACGTCGCCGCGGCGGTGTCCCATCGAAGCACGTACGGCTCTCCATCCGCTGCCTGGAGCAGGTATCGCTTGTCGGCGAGCTCCTGGAACAGAGGGGAATACACCGAGACGTACGGATACTCCCCCACGCAGATGCGCAGCGAGTTCGACTTCATCTTGGCGAGAGCCGTTGCGGGGTCGCGGAAGCGCTGCGGGTCCCAACGAAAGTCGAACCGCGTTTGCATCTCCCACGCCGCGCGCCCTTCGAGAACGAGAACGTCGCAGGGAATGCGGCGCGCGCGGAGCTTGGCAGCCACCGCGCTCGCTTCCTCGGGCGTGCGGTAGTACATCTTCGAGATCCACAGACCGAGGCCCCAGAGCGGGACATCGGGTGCGCGACCGGTGATCTGCGTGTAGCGCTCGATCACCTGCGCCGGATCGCGGCCGGCGATAAGAAACATGTCAAGCGCCTCGTCATCGACGACCGCCGCATAGGACCGATGCGACCAGTCGGGATGGCCGACGCCGTGCGTGACGCGCGCGGGCGTATTGATGAACACGCCCCACGATCCTCCCCCCTTGCCGGGACTCCAGCAGAACGGAACATTCTTGTACGAAAGCCCGGTGTTGACGCCCAGCGCGTCTTCGACCTGCGAGTGGACGATTTGCCCGCGCTTGTTGAGCGGGCCGAATTTTTCGCCGAGCCCATATACCGGCTCGCCCGACGCCAGCGCGAAGGCGGCGACCCATTGCGCGCCGGGCTTGGCGCGACCGATGACCGGCAAGCGCGTAAACCCGCGAAAGTGCTCGTCGGTGACCGAGCTTAAGACGAGGTGCTCATCTTGCAGCAGCCGCAAGCTCAGTGGGTCGCCCGAGAGCTCGAGCCGCGTCTCGCCCGCGGTGAACGTCCATTCGCCGCGCGCTCGCTGGACAACCTCGCAGCGCTGCACGCGTCCGACCACGAGGCCGTAGTCGGGACGCGTGTTCGGGCCGACGCGCAGCCGGAAGATGCCGGGACCGAAACACGCGATCTCGAGAACGTCGCCGGTGTTGGTCGCGAACGAGGCGCCCGACGCGGACGCGCCGAGGCTGTTGGTCGCGTCGAGCCTGATGAAGGAGGCGCTGTCGAGCTGCATGATGGGGTCGCGCTTTGCGCCCCTGATAGCCGGGTTCGCCTATCCGGCGAACTTGGGCTCCGGCATTCCGGGCGTATCGACGCGCATCGCGAAAATCCCGCCCGACTGGGCAGACGCGCAAGCTCGTCTGCGTCGCGCATCTGTCGCGCGCTCGTGACGTACAAGGTTCTCAGGTCGGATCCCCCGAATGCGCACATCGTCGGACACATCGCCGGGACTGCGTACTCGGCGACTCGCTCGCCCTGCGGCGAAAGACGAACGACCTTTCCGCCGCGATAGAACGCGCTCCAGTAATAGCCGTCGCTGTCGACCGCTCGCGCCATCGGGGCGGTCGGTCTCACCGCTGAAACGCGCGAACGCGCGGCGATTGGCGAGCGTTCCTGTGGCGACGTCGAAGTCGTAGGCATCCACGCTGCGCGCGGGCGTGTCGGCGTGATACATCGTTCGTCCGTCGGGGCTGAAGGCGAGTCCGTTGGAAATGGTCATGTCGGGGATGACCTGCACGAGCACGCCATCGGGATCGAAACGATACAGCGCGCCCGTGCTCGCGTCGCGATTTTCATTCATGCTGCCCGCCCAGAGCCGGCCTCCGGCGTCTGCGCGACCGTCATTGAAGCGGTGATGCGTCGGATCGTAGGGCGCTTCGGCGACTTTGCGGTCGAGCCTGCCGTTTTGCGAGGCCAGCCACAGCCCGTCTCGAAGCGCGACGATGAACCCGCCGCGGCGGCGCAGGGCGAAGCAGCCGATCGACCGCGGCATCGGCCACGCCGTGTTCGAGCCCGTCGCGGGATCGAAGCGGTTGAGCGAAGGCGCATTGATATCGACCCAGTAGAGCGCTTGCTCGTCGACCGACCATACGGGACATTCGCCCAGGCTGGCCTTGATGTCGAGCGCGCATTCGAACGGGAAGCTCATCCGGCTCATGCGTCCCGTACCGAGATGCGCATCGTACAAGAAAAGCGTGCACCCGGTGCGAGCACGCGTGTGCCGGTGGCGCGCTCGCCGCGGTCCGCGCGATTGAACGCGTCGGTCATGTGCGTCACGGGCTCGACGGCGAGAAAATCGGCGCACGCCGGGCACGTACACGACCAGATGGTCGCAGGCCGCGTCGGCGCCGATCTCGGCCGCGAGCCGCCGGTCGGTCCATCGCAGCGTTGCGGGCGGCCGCCAGCCGGCAAAGCAGTTGTCGAGCGTCGTGTCACCGACTGCGCGCGGTGGCGTGAAATCGTTTTGATTCAGCGGGACCCGGCGCGTCGGCAACATGTCCGCACTGGTCTCCCACATCGCGCGCGCGTGAAAGCCCAGCTCGGTCGTGTCGCGTGCGCGGAAAATACGGGATGCCATCCGAGGCCGAAAGGGAACGCGATGTCCCCGGTGTTTTCGATGCCGAGCTCGAGGGTCGAGCGAGTCGTGCGAAAAGAGCGACGCTTTGCCGGACCCGGTACGGGAAGGGCCACTCCAGCGCTCGCGCGCCGAGCGCGTCGTGGATCGAGCTCGAGCGCAGCGGAGCTTTGCGTCGCTTTCCGTGACGTTCCACGCGCGCTGCCATGCCGTTGCCGTGGATCGCGTGCGGCACCGCGGCGAGGTAGCGAGCCAGCGGATAGGTCTTGCCCGACCAATGCAGCCGGCGCCGGCGATGCGGTTGGAAAACGGCACCAGCGGAAAGCACCCGAATCTGCTGCACATCGCGTGCGTCGATGGCCTCGACCGGCGTCGGCCTCAGAATGGGCTCATCGTTCCATTCGAGCGAGGCGAGCGCCGCGCCCACTTCCGGTGCAATCGACGCGCGCGCCGACCGGCGCTCAGCTCGATCGTGGCGGTCAATACGCGCTTTGCGGCTTTCGCGGCGCGGCGCCGCGCCGAACTGCGCATCCTCGCGAGATATTCCTGCCCGCGGCTCACCATGTAACCCATGTCCGACCCGACCGCGACCCACGAGAAGCCGTAGTCGACGAACTTGCCCACCATCTCCGGATTCATCCCGATGATGCCCGACGGCTTGCCGAGCCGCTTGCACGCCTGCGCGCCTGCGCGGAGCTTGTCCTGCACCGCGGCGTTGCCGATGTCGCCCAGATGGCCCATCGACGCCGACAGGTCGCTCGGCCCGATGAAAATCGAATCGACGCCGGGAACGGCGGCGATCGTCTCCAGCTGCTCGAACGCCGGCAGCGTCTCGATCTGCACGATGACGCAGATCTCCTCGTTCGCGCGCTTCAGGTAATTGGGGACCGTGCCGTAGCGGCTGCCGCGATGCGTGCCGGCGACGCCGCGCACGCCGTCCGGCGGATAGCGCGTGTACGCGACCGCGCGCCGCGCCTCGTCGGCGTTCTGCACGAACGGAAGCAGCAGCGACTGCGCGCCGGCGTCGAGCGCGCGCTTGACCATCACCATGTCGTTCCACGGCGGGCGCACGATCGCCTGCGCCGGCGTCCCGGCGATCGTCCGCAGGATGTCGATCATCTGCGGCGTGTCGATCGGCGTGTGCTCCATGTCGACGACCAGGAAGTCGAACCCGGCGCAGCCGAGCGCCTCCGCGGTCGACGGCGCGCCGCTCACGAGCCACGCGCCGAGCGGCGTGCGGCCGGAGGCGATCGCGCGCTTGAACTGATTGACCGGAAGGTCCATGGAGCCTTCGCGAGATGCTGCGACTGGACGCGTGGCGGCGTCGGTGCTGCGATATACGGGCATGGCTATTGTAGCGCGCGCACTCGGCGTTACTAATCGGTCGCCGAATCCGCGCTCTCGGAGGTAGCTTCGCGAAGGCATCGCGGGCTTGCGTCGTCGGCCGCAGGCCCTTCGCGTTGTTCCGTGCCCATGCGCACTCATTTCTCCCGTCCGGCGTTCATCGAAGGCTGCGCGCGACATGCTGCCGATGACCGTCGGCCTGATCCCGTTCGGCATCGTCTGCGGCGTCGGCGCGATCAGCCGCGGGCGCCTCGCCGGTCGCGGCGCTGGCGATGTCGATGATCATGTTCAGCGGCGCCGCGCAGATCATCGCCGCGCAGCTGCTCGCCGCCGGCGCGCCGTTCGCCGTGATCGTGCTCTCGTGCTTCGTCGTCAGCCTGCGCTTCCTGATGTACAGCGCGGCGATGGCGCCGTATCTGCAAGCCGCTCGATCACCGGTGGCGCAACCTGCTCGCATTCCTGCTGACCGATCAGGCGTTCGCGTCGACGATCCGGCGCTTTCGCGAATCCGCCGACCTGCGCGCCAATGTCTCGTACTTTCGTCGGCGGCGGCGTCGTGCTGTGGCTGGCATGGCAGATCGCCACGATCGCCGGCATCCTGGCGGGCGCAGTCATTCCGGCGTCGTGGCAGCTCGAATTCGTCGTGCCGCTGTGCTTTCTCGCGCTGCTCGCGCCGCTGCTGCACGACCGCGTCGCGCTGATCGTGTTCGCGACCGCGGCCGTCGCGGCGATCGCGCTCGACGCGATGCCGATGCGGCTGTCGATGATCTGCGCCGGCCTGGCTCGGCATCGTCGCCGGGGTCGTCGCCGACCGGATTTTCGGGCGCAGCGCAACGGCGGAGGTCGAGCCTGGAAACTAGCCAGCTCGCGATCTGGCTCGCTGATCGTCGTCGTCGGCGCGATCAACTTACGCCGCGCGGCTGTCGTTCATCGCGCTGTTCGCGCGCCGCGAGATGCCGCCGCTGCTGGCGCGCGCGCTGCGCCATGTTCCGGCGGCGATGCTGACCGCGATCGTCGTGCCGGCGATCGTGTTCGCCGCGCCGGGCGTGCTGCGGCTCGACGCCGGCAACGTCAAGCTGATCGCGGCGCTCGTCGCCGGCGTCGTCGCGTGGCGCTGGCGCAGACACGCTGTTGACCATCGGCGTCGGCATGGTCGCGCTCTGGCTGCTGCAGTGCCTTGTGAGCTAATATCGGATCGGAGGACTATCGTGCAGCCGATTGCGCCCGACGGGGAAATGACGATGCGCTTCGAAGGCACCGACACCTACGTCGCGACGCCCGACCTGATGCTCGCGGTCAACGCCGCGGTGACGCTCGAGCGGCCGCTGCTGGTCAAGGGCGAGCCCGGCACCGGCAAGACGATGCTCGCCGAGGAGGTCGCGCGCGCGCTGGAGCGGCCGCTGGTGCAGTGGCACATCAAGTCGACGACCAAGGCGCAGCAGGGCCTGTACGAATACGACGCCGTGTCGCGGCTGCGCGACTCGCAGCTCGGCGACGAGCGCGTCGCCGACATCGCGCACTACATCAAGCGCGGCGTGCTGTGGCAGGCGTTCGATTCGGAGACGCCGGCGGTCGTGCTGATCGACGAGATCGACAAGGCCGACATCGAATTTCCGAACGATCTCCTGCGCGAGCTCGACCGGATGGAGTTCTACGTCTACGAGACGCAGGACGACGATACGCGCGCGCCACCGGCCGCTGGTCGTCATCACCAGCAACAACGAAAAGGAGCTGCCGGACGCATTCCTGCGCCGCTGCTTCTTCCACTACATCCGGTTTCCCGACAAGGAGACGATGACGCGGATCGTCGACGTGCACTTTCCCGGGATTGAAGAAAGCGCTTGCTGCAGGAGGCGCTGGAGGTCTTCTTCGAGCTGCGCGACGTGCCCGGGACTGAAGAAGAAGCCGTCGACCTCCGAACTGCTCGACTGGCTGAAGCTCCTGCTCGCCGAGGACATCCCGCCCGAGGCGCTGCGCAGCAGCGACAAGAAGATCATCATCCCGCCGCTGTACGGCGCGCTGCTCAAGAACGAGCAGGACGTGCACCTGTTCGAGCGGGTCGCGTTCATGGCGCGGACGGGCCGCTAGAGCGGACGTCATGGCATTCATCGAGCCGGTGACGCTCGAAGGGCGGGCACGCGACGCTCGAGCCGCTCGACGCGAAGCACGAGGCCGCGCTGCGCGACGCGGCCGCCGACGGCGAGCTCTGGCGGCTCTGGTACACCATCGGTCGCGCCGCCGGACAAGATCGGCGACTACATCGCGCGCGCGCTCGACATGCGCGAGCGGCTGGGCGCGATGCCGTTCGTCGTGCGCGACGAACGCGACCGGCGACATCGTCGGCTGCACGCGCTACTTCAACGTCGACGCGGCCAACCGGCGGCTCGAGATCGGCCACACCTGGTACGCGAAGCGCGTGCAGCGCACGGCGATCAACACCGAATGCAAGCTGCTGCTGCTGACGCATGCGTTCGAAGAGCTCGCGCTGCATCGCGGTCGAATTTCGCACGCACTGGTTCAATCACGCGTCGCGCGTCGCGATCGAGCGCCTCGGCGCCAAGCAGGACGGCGTGCTGCGCAACCACCAGCTGCTGCCCGACGGCACGAAGCGCGACACCGTCGTGTTCAGCATCATCGACGGCGAATGGCCGGCGGTGAAGCGGCATCTGCAGTTCCAGCTCGAGCGGCCGCGATAGGCGACCTCGGCGCGCATGCTGATCGACTTCTTCCTCCATCTCAAGGCGGCGAAGCTGCCGGTCAGCACGCGCGAATTCCTGACGCTGCTCGACGCGCTGAAGCACGACGTCGTCTCGACCAGCATCGACGACTTCTATTTTCTGGCGCGCACCTGCCTGGTCAAGGACGAGGCGCTCTACGACCGCTTCAATCTCGCGTTCGGCGCCTACTTCAAGGGCGTCGACGGCGTGCTCGACATCCGCGCCGACGATTCCCGAGGAGTGGATGCGCAAGATGATCGAAGGCAATCTGACCGACGAGGAAAAGGCGCTGGTCGAGGCGCTCGGCGGCTGGGACAAGCTGATGGAGACGCTGCAGCAGCGGCTCGAGGAGCAGCGCGGACGCCATCAGGGCGGCTCGAAATGGATCGGCACCGCGGGCACGAGCCCGTTCGGCGCCTACGGCTACAACCCGGAGGGCATCCGCATCGGCCAGGAGGGCGGGCGCAGCCGCAGCGCGATCAAGGTCTGGGACGAGCGCACGTTCCGCAACCTCGACGACTCGGTCGAGATCAACACCCGCAACATCAAGATCGCGCTGCGCCGGCTGCGCCGCTTCGCGCGCGAAGGCGTGCCCGACGAGCTCGACCTCGACGCGACGATCGAGGGCACCGCGCAGCAACGCCGGCTGGCTCGATCTGCACCTGCGTGCCCGAGCGGCGCAACCGCGTCAAGGTGCTGCTGTTCCTCGACGTCGGCGGCTCGATGGATCCGCACGTTCAGGTCTGCGAGGAGCTCTTTTCGGCGGCGAAGATCCGAGTTCCGCCACCTCGAGTATTTCTACTTCCACAACTGCGTCTACGATCACGTCTGGCGCGACAACCGCCGCCGCCGCAACGAGCGCATCGCGACCTTCGACCTCCTGCACAAGTACGGTCCGCGACTGGAGGCTGATCTTCGTCGGCGACGCGGCGATGAGCCCCTACGAGCTGGTGCAGCCCGGCGGCAGCGTCGAATACACGAACGACGAGCCCGGCGCGGCGTGGCTCAAGCGGCTGATCGACGCGTACCGCCACGCGATCTGGCTCAACCCCGAGCCCGAGCGCACCTGGCAACTACACGCGCTCGACGCAGATGGTGCTGGAGCATCCTCGGGCCGCGCATGTTTCCGCTGACGCTCGACGGCCTGCAGCGCGGCATCGCGGCGCTGCGCAAATAGCCGCCTCGGCGTTAGCGCCGCCCGGCGCCCGTCCGGCGTGCCGAAAGCGCCGCGGTCGCCATGACCAGAGCGAGCCCCAGCGGCGACCAGCATCCACACGATGACCGGGCCGCTCGGCAGGTCGAGCGCGGTCGACAGCGACCAGGCCCCGCGGCGTAACCCGCTGCCCCCAGCGCCCACGACGCGGCGAGTCGTCCGCGCTGCATGCGCCGCGTCGCGAGCGGCGGCACGATCGAGCGTCGCGAAGACCAGGTACAGGCCGACCAGCTGCACCGACACCGTGACCGCGAGCGCGAACAGCACGTAAAACCCGGTGCGCCCCAGCCGCTCGCGCGCACCCGAACCACAGCGCCAGTATCGCCGCGTACACCAGCGCCGCCCAGACCAGACGCGACGGCTGCGCCCAGAGGATCTGGCCGACCAGGAGATCGCGCAGGTGCTCGCTGCCGTGCACGTTGCTCGCGAGCAGCAGCACGCTGCCGGTCGCGCCGAGCACGAACACCACGCCGATCACCGCTTCCTGCACGTCGGGCCAGACCCGCTCGGTCCACGTCAGCAGCAGCGCGCCGCCCAGCGCCGCGGCGAGTGCCGCGATCTGCACCGCGATGCCCTTCGGCCTCGAAGCCGAAGCGGTCGGCGAGCAGCACGCCGCAGCCCGCGATCTGCGCGATCGCGAGATCGATGAACACGATGCCGCGGGCGAGCACCTGCATGCCCAGCGGCACGTGCGTCGCGGTGACCAGCAGGCCGGCTGCGAGCGCAGGCAGCAGGATCGAGATGCCGATCGCGTCGAGATTCACTGCAGGCCTCTTGAGCAGACGCTGGATCGTATCGTCGAACAGCCCGAACAGATCCTTGGCGGCCTCGTCGCCGCCGACGGTGAACGGCAGACGCGACGGCCTTGATCTTGGCGCGCTCGGCGATCCACTGCGACGCGCGATCGCTCTGATACGCCGCGCGCAGCACCATCTTCACCGGTTGCCGCTGCGATCGTCTCCAGGACCTCGGACAGATGCGCCGTCGTCGGCTCGACGCCGGGCTTGGGCTCGAGCGCCGCGACTTCCTTCATCGCCGAGCCACGCGATCAGATAGGTGAACGCCTTGTGCTGGACGAGCATCGGAACGCCTTTGAGCGGCGCAGCTTCCTTCTCCCAACGCGCGATCGCCGCGGTCCAGCGGTCGGCGAAAGCCTTGTAGCGCGCCTGGTAATACGCGGCGTTCGTCGGATCGAGCTCGCTCGAGCTTGGCCGCGAGCGGCCCCGCGACGCGCGCGATATTGCGCGGATCGGTCTGGATATGCGGATCGCCTGCCGCGTGCACGTCGCCCTCCGCGCGATCGAGGCGCGTCGGGCTTGTCGAGCATCGTCACGAACGGCGCGGCCTCGAAGTAGCCCGGCTTGCCCGGCTGCACCTTGGGATTGCCCGCCTGCTGCAGCACCAGCGGAAGCCAACCGATTTCGAGCTCGGCGCCGGTGGCGACGACCAGATCCGCGCTGCGCGCGCGGGCGATCAGGCTCGGCTTGGCTTCGACGTGATGCGGATCCTGCAGCGCGTTGGTCGCGACGTAGACCTTGACCTTGTCGCCGCCGAGCTCCTGAGCCAGCGCGCCCCACTCCGGCACGGTGGCGAACACGTTGAGGTCCGCGAACGCGGGAGAACCGATCGCGAAGAGCAGCGCCGCCATCGTCCATTGCACAAGAGATCTCATCATCGGCGACTCCTAGAATTTGTGCGCGCCGTGTGCGCCCATCGTCAGGATGTACTGGAGAAAGAGCTCGTTGTCGGTGACGCCCGGTCTGCGTCTTGCTCTGCGCGAGCTGCAGGCGGATGCGGCTGAATTCCGACGGCGTGTAGTCGAACATCAGCGTGTAGCGCTCCGGATGGAACGCGGGCACCGCCAGAAACGATGCGTTGGCGCCGTAGTCGACGTGTCCCGGGTCGAGGCGGTCGTAGCGCGCGCCGACGCGCCAGTACGGCATGAACTGGTAGACGCCCTGCAGGTACCAGCCGCTCTGGCGACGATGTGTAGGCGGCGGTCTGCGTGAGACCGAGCGCGCCGTCCGCGTCGTAGGTCAGGTCGCCGTTCTCGCGGCGCCAGAAGTACTCGCCCTGCAGCTTGAAGTTGGTGTCCATGCGCGTTGCCGTTGGGCGCGTACTTCCAGACGAAGTCGGCGATCGCGACATGGCTCGTGCCGTTGAAGCCAATCTGCGCGTTGTTGCCCGCGAAGTCGATCTGCGCGTCGTCGCGGTCCTGCGCGCGCGTCTGCAGGTACGACAACGCCGGCGCGCCAGCTGTGGCTCGCGCCGATGTCGCCGCCGGTGTGCGCGTAGACGACGCCCGATGCCGACGCCGTTCTTGTTGCGCTCGCAGTCCCGGGAAGCTGTCGCCGTTGCCGACCTCGGCGCCGAACTCGAGGAACTGGTCGATCGGCGCGACCCATTTGAGCTGCACGCCGTCGTTGCCGTACTGCGCCGCCGAGGAACGCCTGGTAGGCGAGCGGCGCGTCGACGAAGTCCCACGCGTGCTGATGCTGCTCGTTCATGTAGCCCGAGCCCCGAGAAAAAGCGTCCGAACTTCGGCACGAGGCCATAGGGCGCCGCGGTCAGAATCCCGTAGGCCTCCTCGACGGAGACGGTGTTCTCGGGCGTGAGCGACACGATCAGATTGCCGGCGAACATGTCGATCGACGTTGGCCGAGATCGCGAGCTCGGATTCGCCGAGCGAGAGCCCGCGCTTGCCGGGGCCGATGTCGCGCGCCGAGCGCGAAACCTGCAGATGGCGAACTTGCTCGGGTCCTGCGACAGCGTCGACATACGTTCCCTGCAGCACCGCCGAGATCGCGGGATTGAAGGCGCTGATCCGCCGCCGACGGCGCGGACGCCGCCGGCGGCGGGAGCGCTGCCTGCGCCGGCGCAGCATCACGGCTCCTCGCGGCCTCGGCGTCCTTCAGCCGCTGCTCGAGCGCCTGGATGCGCGCTTCGTAGCTTTCCTTGAGCTGGCGGATCTGCTCGCGGATGTCGGCGAGATCTGCGTCGCTCGCGGCAATGCAGAGCGACGGTATGAACAGTGTCAGCGCCAAAGCGCCGGACACGCATGCAAACTTGGACACGGTCGTCTCCTCGGATCGTGGGCCTCGCGCCGGTAGCGAACGGCGCGGCTTCGCGAATCAGAGGAGAGCGGGCGGGGCGCGGCTGGAGTAGAAAGACGGAGCAGGAACGGCGTACGAGACAAAGGCCAGCGTCGCGCGCGCGAGGTCGGGGGCCTCCGGAGAAAGCGCAGCGATGCCGCCGGGCAGCGCGTGCGAGCCGCCGGCAAGCAGCGCGCACTCGGCGCAAGGCACGTCGGTCGCGGATTGCTGTACGCCCTGCTCGTGCGCGGCGCGCAACGCATCGCCGAGATGGCCGATCGCATGCCGCTGCGCCTCGAGCTGCATGCCGAAAAGCAGCAGGAAAGCGCAAACACCGACGCGATGCGGGAGGTCAGGAACAAGAGAATTCCTCGATTCGCGCTAGTCTACCGCATCCCAAAGCACGGGCAATCAGCCGGATGGACGAGCTGGTCGTCGAGCGCCCGTGTAGGCCGAATTCATTCGGGCGCGCGTCGATCGCAAGCAACCCGTGCGAATAAATTCGCACCTACATTCGCGCCGGACACGTACGTGGGCGAAAGCACGTCGAGCGCGTCGAGCTTGCCCGAAGGTTCCTTGATGGTAATGCGCCACAGCGTGCGCGGATCATCCGGATCGGTGAGCGTCGCGGAATGCAGCAGCGATGCGTTGTCCCAGATGACGACGTCGCCGACGCGATACGCATAGCTCAGCCGGTACTTTGGCTGCGTCGAGTGCGCCGCGAGCTCGTCGAGCAAGGCGACGGCCTCGTCCTCGGGCATTCCGACGATGCCGTACGAGCTTCCGGACACGGCGTAGAGCGCCTTGCGCCCGGTCACCGGATGCGAGCGGACGATCGGGTGCGTGATCAGCGGCATCTTCGCCTTCTGCTCGTCGGTCAGCGGCGATGCCGCGACGCGGCTCATGGCGTCCTCGACCTTGCGATTGCCGTAATGGTGGACGGCGATCATCGGCGCGATGCGCCGCTTCATCGCCTCCGGGCAGATCGTCGTACGCCGCGTACTGGTTCGCGAACAGCGTATTGCCGCCGGCCTTCGGGACCTCGATCGAGTAGAGCATCGTCGCGCGGGCGGGAACCTGCAGATACGAGTAATCGGTATGGAAGTAGGTCCCCGCGTCGGCGAGACCGATCGGCTGCCCGTCCTTCCTGCGATTGGAAAGGATGAGAATGTTCGGGTCGGCCGGGTGGTGGAACTGGTCGATGACGTGCGGCTCGGGCGGTCCGAACCGGCGCGCGAACGCCAGGAACTGCGCGGGCGTGAGCTTCTGCTCGCGCAGGACCAGCACCTGCCCCTCGAAAAACCAGCGCTCGAGACTTTCGAATTGCGCGTCAGGCAGCGGTTGCGCAACGTCGACGTCGGACGTTTCAAGTCCGAAACCAGGCGAAAGCGGCTTCGTTTTCAACATGGCTTCATCATCCAGGAGGGGCACGGCCCACCGGCCGCTGCACGCGTTGTTTTCGACATGCGAACTGCGCCGGCATCGGCAGCGGCTGGGACCGCAGCAGCCGACGAAACGATATCACGACCGCCGCATCGCCACCCCCCGAACGGGCGGGATCGGGGTAGCAGACTCCTGGCGCGTTCACGCTGACGTCAGGGTACAATCCCACAAATGAGACGCCGCTTTCGCCTCGCTGTCGCTATTGTTGCGCTGATCTCGCAGGCGGTGCTCCCGTTTGTCGCGTATGCCCGCGCCGAGCCGGCGGCGGGGTTCAACGACTTCTGCTCGGTGGTCGGCAAGGCGCCCGCATCGGCACCCGCCATTCCGGCGCATCCGGGCGGCAGGCACGCGTCCCATTGCGCGTTCTGTCCGGGCGGATCCGCAAGCGCCGCGATTGCGCCGGTGTTCGCGCCCGCGATCGAGTTCGCTGCGCGCGAAGAGCTGCGCGTTCACATCACCGGCGATTCGGCACCTGCCGGAACGCGCATCCTCGTTCCGCCGTCGCGCGGACCTCCCGCAACTTCCTCTCCGATCTAGATCCCGCTTAGAAGCCGCGTCGCGGCCGACTGCGGGGACCGCGAGCGTTCGCGACGCTCGCGGGCGCTTTGATTTCGAGGAAGGACGCGCATCATGATTTTCATCGTGACCCTTGCCGCGGCAATGGCGTTGTGCCCGGACGCAGCACACGCGCACGACTATCTGTTCCACTCGCTGAAGATCGATCATCCGTTCGCGCGCGCGACGCCGCCCGGGGCGCGGTCCGGCGGGGTGTTTTTCACCGTCGAGAACCATGGCGCCGCGCCGGACCGTCTGTTGAGCGTTTCGTCTCCGATCGCGGGGATCGCCGAGCTGCATGAGATGCGTCTCGATGGCGGCGTCATGCGCATGCGCACGATTCCCGCGATGGAGGTCAAGTCAGGCGACAAGCTCGAGCTCAAGCCGGGCGGCTATCACGCCATGCTCACTGAGCTGAAGCAGCCGCTCAAGATCGGTGACCGGTTTCCGCTCGTCCTGGCATTCGAAAAGGCGGGATCAGTCGAGGTATCGGTGTGGGTGGAGGACATGGCGGCGGTCGCCGCGCCGGCGCACGAGCACCCCAATCGATGAGCGGCTTCCTCGGATCCCAACCAGATTCCATCCAAATTCGATCGACTACAACAATGGAGAACACTCATGAACACGCGTAAGCCGCCGTCGATCTCGGGCGGCGAATCGGAATCGCCGGTTTCCCGGACGCGCGCAATGCGAGCCGTCTTGCCGAACCTGCCGAACCGCGCTGCTTTTCTCGCGCTCGCCGCAATGTGCAGCGGCCTCGTCGTGACCGCGCCGGCCTCGGGGCATGGATTCGCGGGCAAGCGCTTTTTCCCGGCGACGCTGGCTACAGACGATCCGTTCGTTGCCGACGAGCTGTCGCTGCCGACGATTTCCAGCCGCAAGTTCCCGGGAGACGACGAGGATCCCGCAACGCGCGAGACCGATTTCTCGGTCGACGTGTCGAAACGCATCACCGACAATCTCGGGATCGGCTTCGGCGCGACCTACAAGCGGCTCGCGACCGGACGGCGCCGATACGCAGCGAGGCTTCGACAATCTCGCCGCCAGCGTGAAGTACAAGTTCTATCAAAGCGACGAGCACGAGACGATCCTGTCGGCAGGCATCGACTGGGACATCGGCAGCAGCGGATCGAAGCGCGTCGGCGCGGAATCGTTCAGCACGTTCACGCCGACGCTGTTCTTCGGCAAAGGCTTCGGCGATCTGCCTGCCGATATGAAGTACCTGCGTCCGTTTGCCGTCACCGGCCTTGTCGGCCTCGGCATTCCGTCGCGATCGAGCACCACCACGACGAGCGACGACGGCGACGACATCGTCGAGCGCCATCCGCACACGCTCCAATGGGGGCTGGCCGTCGAATACAGCCTTCCGTACCTGCAGTCCTTCGTGCAGGACGTCGGCATCCGCGAGCCCTTCAATCGGATGATTCCGATCGTGGAGTTCGCGATGTCGACGGCGCTCGACCGCGGATCCAGCGGCACGACCGGAACGATCAATCCCGGCATCCTCTGGGCGGGGCAGTACATGCAGCTCTCGGTCGAGGCGGTCATTCCCATCAACAGCCGCACCGGCAGTCGCACGGGCTGGATCGCGCAGCTGCACTTCTTTCTCGACGATCTGTTTCCCACGTCGATCGGCCGCCCGATCTTCGGCAAATGATCAGACGGCATGTGCTCCTCCTGGCGCTTGCGTGCGCGCCGGCGCTCTTCGGCGGGCTCGTCCCGGCGGCGGGCGCGCATGCATTTCTCGACCACGCGCTGCCACGCGTCGGCAGCAGGATAAAGCGCCGCCGCCGCAGCTCAAGGTCTGGTTCACCCAGCGGCTGGAGCCCGCGTTCAGCAAGGTGCAGGTGTTCGACAGCAGCGGAAAGCGCGTCGACAACGGCGACTCGCGGGTCGACAGCTCCGATGACACGCTCCTGACGGTGTCGCTGCCGCAGCTCGCGCCGGGCACGTACCGCGTTGTCTGGCGCGTGCTCTCGGTCGACACGCACGTCACCGAAGGCGACTTCAGCTTCGACGTCGTACCTTGATGCGTCCCGCCGCGATGGACCATCGACGTTGGACGCGCTGATACCGGCCGCGCGAGCGGTGCATTTTCTGTGCGCGCTCCTGATGTTCGGCGAGCTTGTCTTCGCGCGCGCGGTCGCTTCACCCCCGCGGTCGCCTGGCGCTGAAGCAGCTCGGGAAATTTCGCCGCGCACGTTGCGCATTCTGTCGTGGAGCCTCGCGGGGAGCGTCATCTCCGCGGTTGCGTGGCTCGCCGCCGAGGCGGTGGCCATGAGCGGTTTGCCGATCGGGCAGGCGCTCGGCCGCGACACGATGCGGCTGGTGCTCGGAGAGACGACGTTCGGCCGCGTGTGGCTCGTGCGTTTTTTCCTCGCCGTCGCGTTCGCGATCGTCCTATTCGCGCTGGGGAAGTCGCAGAGTCCCCGGCGCGCGCTGCGCCTTTCGGCCATCGCGACGGTCATCGCTGCTGGCTATCTGTGCGCGCTTGCATGGAGCGGGCACGCCGGCGCGGCTGCGGGAACCCAGCGCCGTGTGCACCTGCTCTCGGATGTGGTCCACCTTCTTGCAGCGGGCGCATGGCTGGGCGCCTTGCCGGCCCTTGTTCGGCTGCTCGGCAGCTCGCCGCCGCTCGACGACGCTATGCGTACGGTACGGCGCTTCTCGACGCTGGGTCTGACGGCGGTCGGCGCGCTCATCGCAAGCGGCGCGATCAACGCGTGGTTTCTGGTCGGCAGCATTCCCGCGCTGTTCGTCACGGAGTACGGCGGCCTGCTGCTCGCCAAGCTTGTGCTGTTCGGCGCGATGGTGTCGATCGCGGCGGTGAATCGCCTGGCGCTGACGCCGCGGCTGGCGCGTCAGGAAAGTGGAGCGATTCGCTCGCTCCACCGCAACGCCATGCTCGAGACCGTCCTCGGCATCGTGGTGGTGAGCATTGTCGCGGTGCTGGGAATCACGATTCCTGCGGCGCATCGCGTTGAAACATCACCGCTCGCCCCGTCCATGCATGACCAGCACGAGCACTCACACGAATCAGAGGCGAACGCGCACACCCACTGACGGGGTTCGCAGGGCGACCGTGCGGACGAGGCACGAAGCGTAAAATCCGACCTATGAGCGCATCGACGCAGAGCTTCTCCGGCACGACAGCGATCGACGCGGGCGATCGCTCGCGTCCGCGCGCCGTTGCCATCTGGCTTTTCGTCTGCTGCGCGCTCGTGTTCGCGATGGTTGTCGTCGGAGGTGCGACGCGGCTCACGCATTCGGGACTGTCGATCACCGAGTGGCAGCCCATCGTCGGAACGCTCCCGCCGCTTTCCGCGGCCGACTGGGACGAGGCGTTCCGCAAGTATCAGGCGACACCCGAGTATCGCGAGGTCAACCGCGACATGACCATCGACGCGTTCAAGGGCATTTTCTGGTGGGAATATTTCCATCGCCTGCTCGGGCGCGCGATCGGCGTCGTTTTTCTGGTGCCGTTGGTATGGTTCGGCTTGCGCGGCAGGATTCCGCCGCGTTTCGCGCCGACGCTGATCGGCATCTTTTTGCTCGGCGCGGCGCAGGGCGCGCTCGGATGGTACATGGTGCAAAGCGGCCTGGTCGACGATCCGCGCGTATCGCAGCTCCGGCTGTCCGCGCATCTGGGGCTCGCGCTGCTCATTTTCGCCGCCATGCTATGGCTCGCGCTCTCGCTCGTCCGGCCGGCCCGCGCGAGCGCGGATGCGCGGCTCGACCCGCTGTTTCGGGGCGCCTCGGCGTTGGCGGCGCTGGTGTTCGTCATGGCGCTGACCGGCGCGCTGGTCGCGGGCCTTCGCGCCGGCGCCGCGTACAACACGTTCCCGTTGATGAACGGGCACGTCGTCCCGCCCGAGATCATGCTGCTCCGGCCGTGGTATCTGAATTTCGTCGACAACATGGCCACCGTGCAATTCGATCACCGGGCGATCGCGTGGGCGCTGGCGATCGCCGTCCCCCTGTTCTGGTGGCGCCTGCGATCGACGCGCGTGGCGCCCGCGGCATCCCGACGCGGCGCTGCGCTGCTGCTAGGCGCGCTGATCCTGCAGGTTGCGTTGGGCATCTCGACGCTGCTCCTGGCCGTGCCGCTGCCGCTCGCCGTCGCGCACCAGGCGGGCGCGGTGCTGCTCTTTGCCGCGGCGATCAACGCCGCGCATGCGCTGCGATGACGGCAGGCCGCGGGAAGATTTGCTTTCGCGTCGCGTTGGGGCGATGATGACGCCCCTTGCGCCCTGAAGCCACGCCATGACCGAATCCTCCAAGCTCGACGAGCCCTTGAGCGACTCCGATTACGACGAGCTCGAGGCATTCCTGGGGTCCAACGCGGTCCCGCAGGACTGCATGGATCTGGAGATGCTCGACGGCTTTCTCACCGCGATCGTCAGCGGACCCGAGCTCATCCAGCCCTCGGAGTGGCTGCCCGTGCTGTGGAGCGACAGCCAGCGCAGCGTCACGCCGGTGTTTCAGAACAACGAGCAGGCCGAGCGCATTCTGTCGCTGGTGCTGCGGCTGCAGCAGAGCATACGCATGACGCTTTCCGAATCGCCGACGCGCTTCAAGCCGCTTTTGTATCACGCGGAGCCGGGCGGCAAGGACGACCGCAATCCGCCCGAAGCAAGCGCGTGGTGCGAGGGTTACATGACCGGCGTGCTGCTGCGTGAAGCGGAGTGGGAGCCGTTGTACGCCGAAGACGCGTCGCGCGACTGGATGCTGCCTATCGAGGCGCTTGCTTACGGCGATCACGATCCCGAATATCTGGACTGGGTCGATACCGAAGAAAAGCGCCTGGGGATGATCGACGAGCTGCCGATCGCCGCGGTGCTGATCAGCCGATTCTGGCAGGAGCGCAACCGCACCGATTCGCCGAACCGCGCGGAGCGGCGCGCACAACGCCGCGAAGCGTCTCGCAAAGGCCGCCAGCGCCTGCATTGACGCTGTCCTGCGCGACCTCGTTCGCGCGCTCTACAAATCAGTGGCGCGTCTTTCGTCCGCCACGAGCAGCGCGACGGGCAGATGCTCGAAGAGCCGCGCGACGTAAACCCCTGCGCCATCGTGCTCGATCGGCCGCCCGGTCAGCGCGTCGATCATCCCCGTCGCTTGCACGGCCGACTTGAGACTTGCCAAGTCGAGCCGGGTATCGCCCCACACGCGCTCCCCGATCGGGGGCTCGCCCGCTGCGAGGCCGAGCGACGCGAACAGGCGCGACGCGACGGCGATCACCGTCCGCTTGCGGTGGCGACGGGCAAAGACGACGACGTGGCGCCCGCGCGCTCCTACCGCTTCGAGCGGAACGTAGCCTCCATCGGAGAAAAGCTCGGGGTCGTCGCGGCGCACGCTCAGGGCGCGCGACGTCACCCACATTTTGAGCCGGCCGTCCTGTGGCGCATCGAGCCACATGCGCAGGCCCGCGATCCGTTGCGCATCAGGCGCCTTGGCCAGGGCATCGATTGAATCGAGCATGCCGCGGCGCAGCGTGTAGTCGATCGGACGGCGATTGTCCGGATCGACCAGGCTCAAATCCGAGGCTTCATCGCCCTGATAGATGTCGGGAACGCCCGGCGACGTGAAATGCAGCAGCGCCATCGCGACGCTGTTCAAGCCGCCGTACCACGCAAAGGTGCGGCAGCTTTCGCGCAAGTCGGCCAGGAAGGCGTTGGTGGACGTCGCGTCCAGCAGCGCTTCGACAAACGACCGGAGCGCGGCCTCGTAGGCATCGTTCGTCCTCAACCAGCTGGTGTGCGTCTTCGCTTCGCGCGCGGCCTTCACCATGTAGGACGCGATTCGCTGGCGATAGAGCTCCAGCGCCGACGGATCGGCAGCGTCGACGGGGAACGTGCCTGCCAGCGTCTGATAGAGGAGGTATTCGTCGTTGCGCGAGGGCGCCGGCGCGTCGTCGACGATGCGCTTTCGCATGCGGTTGATTCGGCTCCAGCGCCGCACCAGCAGGCGCCATGCGGCGGGCATCTCGGAAATGACATCGATCCGCGCACGGACGTCGGTCGAGCGCTTGTTGTCGTGCGTCGAGCCCGCGAGCATGGTGTGCGGCCAGCGCGCCAGCCGCTCGGCGTTGGCTCGATGGAACGCCTTTACCGTCGTCCCGAAGCGCTCGGGATCGCCGCCGACCTCGTTCAGCGATACCAGGCGGTTGAAGACGTAGAACGCGCTGTCCTCGACGCCCTTGGCGGTGACCGGCGCGGTGAACTGCTGGAAGCGCATCGCGAAGGCGCGGTACGCCTGCGAGAGCGAGGCCGGTGACGCGTCGGGCGGCCGCAGCAGCAGCACATCGCGGATGAAATCGAACACGCTGGCGTCGGCGTTGCGGCTGCGCTTGCGCGCCACCGACACCGCCCAGTCGATGTAGCGCCGGTCCTGCGCGGAGACGTCGCCGGTCGACGTAGGTGCGATAGACGGGAAAGCACGCGGCGATCCCTGCGAGCGCCTGACGCAGCGTCGACAGCGTCAAGTCGCGCGTGTGCGGTCGGCGCGCGCGATGCCGCGCAGGCGGCTCGCCAGCACCGAGAGCTCGGCGGCGAGGGCGCTGCGCATGATGGTGCGCTTGCCGTCGATAGGTCGCCTCGAAAAAGTCGATCGCTTCGGAACCGGCGAATGCCCGCCAGGTGCGGTCGATGCGCTGCGCGCGCGGCCGTGTCGACAAAGACGCCGTTGAGCAGATTGGCGAAGCGGTAGCCGGTCGTGCCGTGCACCGCCAGCTCACGGGCAGCTGCTCGTGAGGCGCATCGATCTTTTCGACGACGACGTAGAAAGGCGCGATCGTCGCCGGGAGTTCCTGCGCGTCTCGCGGCGGCGCTCCGCCAGCCGATGCTGCAGGCGCGGAAATAGCCTTCCGGATCGTACGAGCCCGTCGGGATGGTCGATGCGGAATCCGTCGACCTTGCCCTCGCGCCGCGAGGTCGAGCACGAATCGGTGCGTCGCCTCGAACACGGCCTCCTTCTCCATGCGCAGCGCGGCGAGCTCGTTGATGTCGAAGAAGCGGCGATAGTTGATCTCGTCGGAAGCGACGCGCCAGTAAGCGACGCGATACGCCTGTGCCTCGAGCAGCTCGTGGAGCGCAGTGTAGGAATCCGCGCGATCCGGCGTCCCATTGAATCGCGCCAGCATCGAGTCGATGCCGTGCGCGACCGGAGGCGATTCGCGCGCGAGAAGGGCCAGCCGCGACTTGCAGAGCTCGGCGTCCGCGCGGCGTTTCGCGATTTGCTCGGCGCCGGCGGGCGAGGCCGGGAGACGTCCGAACGAGAGCGCGAGCGCGGCGAGCTCCCCGGCGACCGCTTCGGGCAAGGTTCCATTCGCCGCGTCGTGCAGGGTCTCGAGCAGCCGCGGGTACGTTCGCGGATCGATGGGCAAGCGATGCTCGTAATAGAGAACCGCGAACGCGCCCGTCTCCTGCTCGTAGCGGAGCTCCAGCTCGCCGCGCTCGAGCACGCGGCCGTAGTGCTCGCCCAGCACCGGCACCAGCACCTTGCCGGTCGATGGTCGGTATCGAGCGGATGCCAATCGATGTCGAAATAGTCGGCGTACTCGGACGATGGGCCGTTCTCGAGCACATCCATCCACCATGCGTTGTCGGTGCCCATCACCGCCATGTGGTTGGGCACGACATCGGCGATGTGGCCCATGCCGCGGGCGGCCAGCGTCGCGACAAAGCGCTCGAAGTCCTCGCGCGTCCCGATCTCGGGATTGAGCGCGCCGTGATCGACGATGTCGTAGCCGTGCAGGCTTCCGGCGCGGGCGCGCAGGTAGGGCGAGCAGTAGACGTGGCTGACGCCGAGCGCGGCGAGATAGGGCACGAGCTCGCGTCGCGTCGGCGAACGTGAAGTCGCGGTGGAGCTGCAGGCGATACGTCGCGCGGGGAACGCCCGCCGGACGGGAACGCCCGACCGGCGCGGACGATCGCCGCCGCGCGTGAGCAGCAACGCCGCCGCGAGCGTTGTCGAAGCGCGCGTCTGCGGCCACTGCTCGAGCGGCAGCGGAAGCTTGCGCCGCCAGTTCGGATGCGCGTCGATCGTCGCCGGAAGGTTGGCCTGCTCGCGCACGCCGATGACGTCCTCGAGCTGCACGACCAGCACCTGCGACGGAGTGCGCGCAAGAAACGCCTGCACCGCGAGAGCGAGCTCGGCCGTCATCGTCGGTGATCGAGTCGGCGTCGATGCCAGGCCTCGTCGGCAACAGAGCCTTCGCGTTCGCAGTGCCCGCAAGCAGCCGGGCGCGATCCTGCTCGCGCGCAGCGAGCTGCTCGGTCCCGGGTGTCCGTCGGACGGAAAGAGCCCGAGCTCGTCGCGCAGCGCGATGTCGCGTCCTTCCCACCAGCCTGCGAGCGTCGGCAGGTCGTGCGTGCTCGCGGCGACCAGCGCCTGCGCGGGATACGTCCGCAGGCGGCTTGAATTCGCCCGCGTGATCGCGCTCGAAATAGAGCAGGCGGTACGAGAGCACGCCGGCCGCGTAGCGAGCGCGCCGCGCAAGTCCTCCGGAACCGTGCCGAGATCCTCGCCGATCACCATGCAGCGATGGCGCTGGCTCTCCAGCGCGAGGATGCCGAGCAGATCGTCGAACGGATAGTGCACGTAGGCGCCGTCCGCGGGATCGGCGCCCGCCGGAATCCAGAACAGGCGCATCGAGGCCCATGACGTGATCGATGCGCAGCGCGCCGGCGTGGCGCATGTTGGCGCGCAGCGTGGCGATGAACGGCGCGTAAGCGGTTTCGCGGAGCCGATCCGGAACCAGCGGCGGCAGACCCCAGTTCTGGCCGCGCATGTTGAAGTCGTCGGGCGGCGCGCCGACGCTCGCGCTCACCGCATACGAGTCCTGGTTCGACCACGCCTCGGCGCCGGCGCGATCGATCGATACCGCGAGATCGACGTACAGCCCGACGCCCATGGCGGGCGACGCGGCTTTGCGGCCGACATCGCCGAGCTGCGAGGCCGCCTGCCATTGCAGATACTCGGAAATACTCGATGCGCTCGGCGTGCTCCTTGGCGAAGCGCTCGACTTCCGCCGAGCGCGGATCGCGATAAGTTTCGGGCCAGACAGGCCAGTCCCCACAGCGCGGGGTCGCGCGCAGACAAATGCTCCTGCAGCGCCTCGAACCTGGCATGCAGGCGCAACGCTTCGCCTCGTTCCGCGCAGAAAGCAGCGAAACGCGCGAGCGCGGCGAGTCCCGCGCGCGAGATGCGCGCTGCGGAAGTGCGCGAACAGCAGCGATAGCACGCGCGACTTGGCCTCGGCGACCCCCGGATAGTCGACAAGCTCGGCGTCGCGCAACGCTCGCAGGGTTTCCCGGAAGACTGGCGAGGAAACCAGCGTCCGCGCGCTTTCGCATTCGTCGAATTCGGCAATCGCTTCGACGTCGATGTAGATCGTATTCAGGAACAGCCGGCTCGACGGGCTGTAGGGGCTCGCGTGCGCGGGGTTGTGCGGAAACAGCGCGTGCAGCGGATTGACGCCGATGACGCCTGCCCCTTCGGCCGCCCACAGATCGACAAGCGTCGCGAGATCGGTGAAGTCGCCGATGCCCCAGTTGCGGCCGGAGCGCAGCGAATAGAGCTGCGCGGCGGCGCCCCAGACGCGGCCGGCGTCCGCGAAGCGGGCGGCGCATAGCAACGTGCCGGTGCGACGATGAGCAGCGTCTCGCCGAGATGCCGGCCCTCCGCGTGCAAGCTCAGGCGGTGGTATCCGCAAGGAGCCTCGACGTCGATCGCCAGCTCGCGCTCGATCCACGCTTCGCCGTCGATATTCTTTCTCGCGATCTCCGGCAGCGACGCGACCGCAACCGTCCCGTTCGCTTTTCGCCGCCTTCTTCGACCAGACGCCATGACAGCCGTTTTCCGTCGAGGCTGGCAGAGAGATGGACTGGCAGTGCCAGGCGCGCCCCGCCGCGCGACGACCACCGGCGCGATCGCCCGCCGCCAGAGCGCTCGTTCCCTTTGCGCGAGCTCGCGTTCGGCTCGCTCGTCGGTGTCGGCATTCACGGCCATCGCCGGAGCAGTGCGCGCAGAGTGCGCTCCGACACGCGATGCTGCTTGCCCCAGACGTCGAGGTAGGACGGCGCGATGCCGTGCGCCTGCGCGAGCCGCAACAGCGCATCGCTCATGACGCATCCAGGGTCACGATCACGGAACAGGGCAACATGAGCCGCTCGCCCACGACGGATTCAGCACGCTCCGTCGCATAGAGGACGTCTCCGCGCTGCGCTTTTACGCGGTGCGGCTCGCTCCGGGAGAAATTGGCGGCGAGATGCAGCCGCGCAGCCGTCGCCCAGCGTCCAGTCGACGTACAGCACGCCGCCTCGCTCGGCTTCGAAGCGCGCCGGAGGGGCCGCATGCCGGCGAGGCGCGGCGCGATCTGCGTCGCGCGAAGTGCAGGCATTCGCGATAGAACTCGAGCCATGCGCGGTGCGGCGGCCGGTCGATCTCGCTCCAGTCGAGCTTGCTCCTTTGGAAGTGTCGAGCCGGTTCGGATCGGGAATCGCATCTCTCGCCTCGTGATCGCGGAAGCGGTCGAAGCGGGCGAAATCGCGGCGGCGGCCCTGCGTGACCGCGTCGGCGAGCTCCGGGCCGAAGTCGCAGAAAAACAGGAACGGCGTCGATGCCGCGAATTCCTCGCCCATGAACAGCAGCGGCGGCGACGGCGACAGCAGGATGCAGGCGATCGCAGCGCGGAGCGCGCGCGGATCGGCGATATGGCCAATGCGCTCGCCGAACGCGCGATTGCCGACCTGGTCGTGGGTCTGCAGGAAAGCGACGAAGGCGGCCGGCGGCAGGTGCACGGAAGGCTCGCCGCGCGCGAGCGCTGCCGCGATACGACGAAGGCTCGCCCTGGTAGGCGAAGCCCTCGGCGAGGCAGCGGCCGAAATACCAGAGCGGCCGCGTCGGCGTAGTCCGCGTAGTAGCCGTCGGTCTCGCCGGTCACGAGGACGTGCGCGGCATGATGCATGTCGTCGTTCCATTGCGCGGTCGCGTGCAGCGGACGGCTGCTGCGCGTCGCGCCCGAGGTAGTGCGCCGCGTTGCGGTCGTTCTCGAGCACGAGATGGATGTGCCGCTCGCGGCCGGGGCCTTCGCGCACGCGCGCGGCGAGCTCGTCGAGAATGTCGGGCGAGGAATCGTCGACGATGCGATGCACCGCATCCAGGCGCAGCCGTCGAAGTGGTACTCCTCGAGCCAGTAGAGCGCGTTGTGGATGAAGAAGTCGCGCACCGTGCGGCTGTTGCTCGCCGTCGAAAGTTGATCGCCGCGCCCCATGGCGTCTGATGCGCGGGGTTGAAGAACTGCGGGCGCGTAGGCGTGAAGGTAGTTGCCCTCGGGTCCGAAGTGGTTGTAGACGACGTCGAGGAACACCATCAGCGAGCGCGCATGCGCGGCATCGACCAGGCGCTTGAGATCGTCCGGCGTGCCGTAGCGTCGCGTCGGGCGCGAACGGCAGCACGCCGTCGTAGCCCCAGTTGCGCCGGCCGGGAAAGTCCGCGATCGGCATCAGCTCGACCGCGGTGACGCCGAGCTCGGCAAGATAGTCGAGCCGCTCGATCGCCGCGGCGAACGTGCCTTCCGGCGTGAACGTGCCGACGTGAAGCTCGTAGATGACGGCGTCTTCCCACGGGCGGCCGCTCCAGCTTGCGTCGTTCCAGTCGTAGGCGAGCGGATCGACGACCATGCTCGGCGCGTGCACATCGTCGGGATTGCAGCGCGAAGCCGGGTCGGGCACGGAGAGACCGCCGTCGATGCGAAACGCATAGCGCGTGCCGGCAGGCGCGTCGGCGACCGTCGATCTCGAACCAGCCGTCGCGCGCGCGCTGACATCGCGAGCCTTCGCGCGCGAGTCTCGCACGGTCGAGCTCGAGCTCGACCTCGCGCGCGGCGGGCGCCCAGAGGCGGAAGCGCACGCCGCCGACGCAAAGACCTCGGCGCCGAACGGCATCGCGTGACGGCGCTTCATGTGCCGTGTCGGCGTGCGGCGTCAGCAGCGCCAGCGAGCGGCCCTCGCAGCGGGTACGACGCTTCCGGGCTCGAACGCTCCGTCGGGCGCGAGGCCGTCGTCGCGCGCGGTGTCGACCAGCGCGAGCCACGGCCTGTGGCCGTAATGCGGCAGCGTGAACGGGACCGCATCGTGATGGGCGTTGAACAGCACCAGGAAATCGTCGTCGATGACGCGACGCCCGCGCGCGTCGACTTCGGTCAGCGCGCCTCCGGCGAGATAGACGCCGAGGCAGCGCGCGAAATCCTGGTTCCATTCCTCGGCGGTCATCTCCGCGCCGTCGGGCTTGAGCCAGACGATGTCCTTGGCGTCGCCTGCCGTGCAGCGGCCGCCCCTGAAAAAAATGCCGGCGGCGAAACACCGGGTGCGTGCGGCGCGATGTGCACCATGCGGCGCACGAAGTCGAGCAGCTTGCCGCGTCATCGCCCGAGCTCCAGTCGATCCAGCTGATCGCGTTGTCCTGGCAGTAGGCGTTGTTGTTGCCGCCCTGCGTGCGGCCGATCTCGTCGCCGGCGAGCAGCATCGGCACGCCCTGCGACAGGAGCAGCGTCGCGAGCAGGTTGCGCTTCTGGCGCTCGCGCAGCGCGTTGATCGGCGGGATCGTCGGTCGGTCCCTCGACGCCGCAGTTCCACGACAGGTTGTTGTTGTTGCCGTCGCGGTTGTCCTCGCCGTTGGCCTCGTTGTGCTTGTCGTTGTACGAGACGAGGTCGTGCAGCGTGAAGCCGTCGTGCGCGGTGACGAAGTTGATGCTCGCGTGCGGCAGGCGGCCGCTGCGGCCGTAGAGATCGCTCGACCCGGTAAGCCTGCGCGAGAACTCGCCGATGAGCCCGCCGTCGCCCTTCCAGTAAGCGCGCATGGTGTCGCGATACTTGTCGTTCCACTCGGCCCAGCCGGGCGGAAAGTTGCCGACCTGATAGCCGCCCTCGCCGAGGTCCCACGGCTCGGCGATCAGCTTGACCTGCGGTGAGCACCGGGTCCTGCCGGAGGATGTCGAAGAAGGCGCCGAGGCGATCGACCTCGTGCAGCTCGCGCGCGAGCGCCGACGCGAGGTCGAAGCGAAAGCCGTCGACGTGCATCTCGGTCACCCAGTAGCGCAGCGAGTCCATCACCAGCTGCAGCACGCGCGGATGCTGCATGTTGAGCGTGTTGCCGGTGCCGGTGTAGTCGATGTAGTAGCGCGGGTCGTCGGGCTGCAGCCGGTAGTACGAGCTGTTGTCGATGCCGCGAAAGCGCAGTGTCGGCCCGAGCTGGTTGCCCTCGGCGGTGTGGTTGTAGACGACGTCGAGGATCACCTCGATGCCCGCGGAGTGCAGCGTCTTCACCATCGTCTTGAACTCGCCGACGCTTGCCGGACGCTGAATAGCGCGCGTCGGGCGCGAAGAAGCCGATGGTGTTGTAGCCCCAGTAGTTGCGCAGTCCCTGCTCGACCAGCCTGCGATCGTCGACGAAGGCGTGCACCGGCATCAGCTCGATGGTGGTCACGCCGAGGCGCTTGCAGATAGTCGATCACCGGCGCGGTGGCGAGCGCCGCGTAGGTGCCGCGCAGCGGAGGCGGAACGTCGGGATGCTGCATGGTGAAGCCGCGGACGTGCAGCTCGTAGATCACCATGTCGTGCCACGGCACGTCGGGCCGCCGGTCGTCGCCCCAGGTGAACGCGGGATCGATGACCTTGCACTTGGGCATGCCGCGCGCGCTGTCGCGGCGGTCGAACGACAGGTCCTCGCGCTTGTGTCCCACCGTGTAGCCGAACTGCGCGTCGCTCCAGCGCAAGCGCCCGACGATCTGCGTGGCGTAGGGATCGAGCAGCAGCTTGTGCGCGATTGAAGCGGATGACCTTCGCTCGGGCGGTACGGGCCGTACACGCGATAGCCGTAGAGCATTCCCGGACGCGCCTCGGGCAGATAGCAATGCCAGACCTGATCGGTGCGCTCGCGTAGCGTCGATGCGCTGCGAGCTCGCGCCGGCCGTCGTCGTCGAAAATGCACAGCTCGACGCGTTCCGCGTGCTCCGAGAACAGCGCGAAGTTGACGCCTTCGCCGTCCCAGGTCGCGCCGCGCGGATCGGGGCGTCCCGGCCATACCGCGGTGATGGGCGTCATTTAGGCACGTCGTGGCTGCGAATTCATTCGCACGGGCTGCGTCCTTTCGCACGGCGTCCGAATAAATTTCGGACCTACGGCGCCGGCCAGTTGTCGGTTCGCTTGGTCTCGTCGGCCCTGGTGCGCCGGGACCAGCGTTCCAGAAAGTCTGCCGCGCGCTTCTGGCCGCCGATGCCGAACGCGAGCGCGAGCGCGAGTACGACGCCGATAAGGATGATGAGGAACGTCTGCCGGATGATGTCGCCCAGCCCCAGGTGGTCGATCGCGACCATCGCCACGAAAACGACGATCGCGTACATCGCAAGGCGCCCGAGCAGCGCCGCGTCGGGCATGTCCAGGTTCTTGCAGTACGCAGTCACCGACATGCCGATGAAGCGCGCGAAATAGGCGCCGAACGCCAGAATGACAATCGCGACGATCACCTTGGGGACGAAGAGGACCACGCGAATGATGAGCTCGGTGACCGCGATCAAGCCCACGCTGTTGGACGCGACCATGAGCGCGGTCAGGATAGTCAGCCAATAGACGAGCAGCCCCAGGATGCCGGTGGTGTCGGTTTCGCCGCCGCCCTGGCGGAGGAAGCTGTCGATGCCCGACCGCTCGGTCAGCACGTTGAAGTTGATGGCGCGCAGCGCCTTGACCACGGCGAAGCGCACCGCCTTCGCGATCAGCCAGCCGACGACCAGAATGACGATCGCAAGCAGGACTCGCGGAAAGAACTCGCCGACCTGCGCGAGAAAAGTGCGCACCGGCTCCATCATCACGTCGATTCGTTCCATCTCGGCTCTCCTGTCAATCCCGCCGTACGCCGCGAGCAGATCGCTGAAGCCCCGCCAGCGGAATGCGCACCCAATCCGGACGGTTGTCCACTTCATAGGCGAGCTCGTAGAACGCCTTGTCGATCTCGAACAGATCGAGCAGCTGCCGCATATCGTCCCACGATCCGTACAGCGGCGAGCCGCGCGTGCTGTCGCGGTATGCCTGCAGAAACGCCTGCCGGGTCGTCCGCTCCCAGTGCGCGCGCGGGCGCTTCGAGCGACGCCAGCGCGTCCGGGCGCTCGACGGTCGCATGCGCGAGCGCCTGATAGCGCGCGTAGTTGAACGAGCGCAGCATGCCGGCGACGTCCTTCGCCGCAGCCTGCTTCTGTCGGCGCTCGGACAGTGGATCGCGCCGGCTCGCCCTCGAAGTCGGTGATCACGAAATCGTTCTGCACGAGCAGCACCTGCCCGAGGTGATAGTCGCCGTGCACGCGCGTCTTCGTCACCGGCGCCTGGGCCGGCGCGAGCGTGTCGATGGTCTTGAGCAGATCCGCGCGCCGCGCCAGCAATTGCTCGGCCGCGGTGCGGGTCGGCGCGTCGAGCGACGTTCTGCGCTGCTCCAGGCGGTCCATCGTCGCCGCCGCCCCTTCTCGCGCGTGACGCACCCAGGCCGCGATGTCGCGCGCGTCGGCAGGCTCGGGATCGAACGCCGGGTCCCCGGTTTTCTTCGACAGGGCGATGTGCAGCTCGGCGGTGCGCTGACCGAGCGTTCGCATCAGCGCCAGGTAGCCTCCATGGATATCGGCGGGCTCTCCCACCGGGGCGGTGCCGCCGCGCGACTGCTCCAGAAATTGCTCGACGTAATTGAGCGTGTAGGCCCAGGCGTCGCCCTGGTTTTCGACATAGCCTTGAAGCAATGCGAGCGTCGTCGGCGTTCCGTCGCTCGCGACGTATTCGATCGCGCCGGCGATCGGCACGACATGCGCGAAGGGCACGGTCTCGGTCAGGAAGCGGCCGATCTCGAGCTCGGGATTGATCCCCGGCTGCAGCCGCCGATACGCCTTGAGCAGCAGCCGTTCGCCGATCGCGACCACCGTGTTGCTGCTTTGCGCACCGAGCGGGCGCACCGGCACCTCCGCGTAATCGCCTCCCGCGAGCTCTGCAAGAAGCGATCCGCGCAGGAAGCGCAGCATGCCCTGAGCGCAGCGCACTTCCTGGCCGGCGCCGATCGCCACCGTGAGCGCGCGGCAGAATGCCGTCGTCGGCGAACGCGTCGACGAGCACGCCGACGCGCGCCTGCTGCCGGATGCGCGCGATGGTCGCCGCCTGCATGGCCCGAAGACGCTCCTCTCCCGCGTCTTCCCACAGCGAGTGCCAGCGGAAGGAAGTAGGTCTGCGCTTCTCCCTGCTCGCGTTCGGCGCGCGCAAGCGTGATCAGCCACGTTGCGCCCTCCTTGCCCCACTCCGCCGAGTCGAGCAGCGCGACGCGCTTGAGCTTGTCGCCCTTGCCGGAGTACCAGCGCTGCGCGGCGACGAACTGCGGAAGGACGTCGCGCTCGAGCTGTGCGCGCACCTTTTCCGCCAGCGCGATTCGCCACGGCACGACGCGGTCGCGGAACAGGCTCTGCCACCCGTCGAACAACACCAGCACCGGAAGCTCGTCGCGCGAAGGGCGCTCCTCGCGATGCGCCGGCAGCTCCTCGCCCTTGGCCAGCCGGAACCAGATGAAGCCGTGACCCGGCAGCGTCAGCAGGTAGGGCGCTTCGCCGATCGGCGGAAACGTCGTGCGGCCCATGAGCTCGACCGGCACGCGCCCCTTGTACCGCGCGAGATCGAGCTCGACCGGCTGCGCGCGAGCGCGAGAGATTGGCCACGCAGAGGATGATATCGTCGCCGTATTCGCGCAGATACGCGAGGATCTTGCGGTTGCCGGGACGCAGGAAGCGCGAGCGTGCCGCGGCCGAACGCCTGCTGCAGCTTGCGCAGCGGCGAGCATGCGCCGCATCCAGTTGCAGCAGCGACGAGGTCTCGCGCGCCTGCGCCTCGACGTTGACCGCCTGGTAGCCGTAGATCGGGTCCATGATCGGCGGCAGATAGAGCCGCTGCGGATCGGCGTGCGAGAAGCCGGCGTTGCGGTCGGGCTCCACTGCATCGGCGTGCGCACGCCGTTGCGGTCGCCGAGATAGACGTTGTCGCCCATGCCGATCTCGTCGCCGTAGTAGATGATCGGCGAGCCGGGCATCGACAGCAGCAGGCTGTTCATCAGCTTGATCTTCGTCGGTGTCGTTCTCCAGCAGCGGCGCGAGGCGCCGGCGGATGCCGAGGTTGAGGCGCGCACGCGGATCGGCGGCGTACGTCTGGTACATGTAGTCGCGCTCCTTGCTGGTCACCATCTCGAGCGTCAGCTCGTCGTGGTTGCGCAGGAAGATCGCCCACTGGCAGTTGTCGGGAATGTCGGGCGTCTGCGCCATGATCTCGACGATCGGGTGGCGGTCCTCCTGCGCGATCGCCATGTACATGCGCGGCATCAGCGGGAAGTGATACGCCATGTGGCATTCGTCGCCGTCGCCGAAGTACTCGCGCACGTCCTCCGGCCACTGGTTGGCCTCGGCCAGCAGCAGCGGTCCGCGTAGTGCTCGTCGATGCACGCGCGCGGATCTGCTTGATGACCGCGTGCGTCTCGGGCAGGTTCTCGTTGTTGGTGCCCTCGCGCTCGACCAGGTAGGGAATCGCGTCGAGGCGCAAGCCGTCGACGCCCATGTCGAGCCAGAAGCGCATGATCTTGAACATCGCCTTGAGGACCTGCGGATTGTCGAAGTTCAGATCCGGCTGGTGGCTGAAGAAGCGGTGCCAGTAGTAGCTGCTGCGCGACTCGGGTCCCACGTCCAGTTCGACTTCTCGGTGTCGGTGAAGATGATGCGCGTGCCGGCGTACTGCTTGGGGTCGTCGCTCCAGACGTAGTAGTTGCGCTTGGACGAGCCCTGGCGGCGCGCGCCGCGCAGCCTGGAACCAGGGATGCTGGTCGGAGGTGTGATTGATGACCAGCTCGGTGATGATGCGCAGGTCGCGCCGGTGCGCCTCGCGAACGAAATGGCGGAAGTCGGCGCGCGTGCCGTACGTCGGGATGCGACGTTGTGGTAGTCGGCGATGTCGTAGCCGTCGTCCTTCAGCGGCGACGGGTAGAACGGCAGCAGCCAGATCGTGTTGACGCCGAGGTCGCTGGATGTAGTCGAGCTTCTCGGTGAGGCCCGCGAAAGTCGCCGATGCCGTCGTCGTTGCGGTCGAAGAAGGCCTTGACGTGCAGCTCGTAGATGATCGCGTCCTTGTACCAGAGCGGATCGTCGGCGATCGGCTGGTCGCGACGACGTGCCGGCGCTGTCGTCGGCGTCGAAGCTCGTCTGTTCATGGCGCTCGGTCGCTGCCTTCAGGCGAAGTAGTCGAAATCGTGCTCGCTGTGCGACGCGGCGGCGCACGCGGAAGATGTGCGCCGGCGAGCGCGCGGGATCGAGCTGCGACGAAGTTGCGCGCGCCGTGCCACAGGTAGCGCGCGTCGGTCAGCAGGTCGTGCACCTGGAAAGGTCGTCGGCGGCGCGAGGCCGAGGGCGTCGAGATCGAGCGTCGACCCAGCCCGACTGCGTGTGTGCGGATCGAGATTGACGACGACGACGACGGTATCGTCGAGGTCGGCGCGTCGACTTGGCGTAGCAGATGCAGCTGATCGTTGTCGATCGGGTGAAAGCGCAGGCTCCAGTCGCTGCTGCAGCGCCGGGTTGTCGCGGCGGATGCGATTGACGCGGGCGATGAAGTCGGCGCAGGCTGTCCGGCGCGCGCGAGATCCCAGTGGCGCAGCTCGTACTTCTCCGAATCGAGATACTCCTCGCTGCCCGGCTCGCGCGGCGCGTGCTCCATGCAACTCGAACGCGGGGCCGTAGATGCCGTAGTTCGCCGACAGCGTGGCGGCGAGCACGAGGCGCGCCATGAACGCGGGACGGCCGCCGACCTGCAGATACTCGGGCAGGATGTCCGGCGTGTTCGGCCAGCAGATTGGGCCGGAAGATACTCGCGGACCGGGACCTGCGCTCAGCTCGGTGAAGTATTCGGTGAGCTCCTGCTTGGTGTTGCGCCAGGTGAAATAGGTGTACGACTGCGTGAAGCCGAGCTTCGCCAGCCGGTGCATGACCTTGGGCCGCGTGAACGCCTCGGCCAGGAAGATCACGTCGGGATGCTCGCCGCCTGATCTCGCGCGATCAGCCCATTCCCAGAACGCGAACGGCTTGGTGTGCGGATTGTCGACGCGGAAGATGCGCACGCCCTGCGCGATCCAGAATCAGAACACGTCGGCGAGCTGCGCTGCCACAGCGCCTGCCAGTCGTCCGTCTCGAAATTGAACGGATAGATGTCCTGGTACTTCTTGGGCGGATTCTCGGCGTACTGCATCGTGCCGTCCGGCCGCTGCGGAACCATTCGCGGATGCTCGCTGACCTACGGGTGATCGGGCGAGCACTGGAACGCGATGTCGAGCGCGATCTCGATGCCGTGCTCGCCCGCCTTGGCCAGCAGCGTCGCTGAAATCCTCGAGCGTCCCGAGCTGCGGATGTACCGCCGTGTGGCCGCCTTCCGCAGCGCCGATCGCCCACGGGCTGCCGACGTCGTCGTCCGTGGCGATCAGCGTGTTGTTGCGGCCTTTGCGCCGCTCGCGGCCGATCGGATGGATCGGCGGGAGATACAGCACGTCGAAGCCCATCGCGGCGACGTAGGGCAGACGCGCCGCGCAGTCGGCAAACGTGCCGTGCTCGCCGGCGTTCGCGCTGCACGAGCGCGGGAAAGAGCTCGTACCAGGTGCTGAAGCGCGCCCGCTTTCGCGATCGACGTTGACTCGGAGCTCGAGCGGCCAGGTGTCGGCGCGGCCGCGGTCGGGGTATTTCACCGCCACCTCGCTCAAGGTCTCGTCCTGCGCCAGCGCTCGCAGCGACTCGATATCGGTCTCCGCTCGAGGCGGCGCGCCCAGTCGGCGAGCCGCCGCTTGTCCGCGCCGCGCGCGCGTGCCGCCGCGGCATCGATCAGCTCGGCGCCGACCTGCGCGGCGACACGAATGTCGTCGGCGTCGATCCGGCGGCGCGAAATCGTGGCGCCAGGAAGAAGCGCATCGACCCACGCGGTGACCGTGTACTCGTAGGTGCCGAGACTCTCGACTGAGAACGCCGCGCGCCAGCGATCGTTGCCCAGCGGCAGCATGGCGACGCTCTTCCATGTCGTCTGCGCGGCACGGCGGTAGAGCAGCGGCACGCGACCACGTCGTGGCCGTCGGCGAAGCAATCGGCTTCGACGACGACCTCCTCGCCCGCGGTGCGCTTGATCGGAAACCGTCCGCAGTCGACGCAGGGCGTGACCGCCTCGATGACTGCGCGCACGCGCCCGTCGTCGGTGGCGATGCGGCGCGCGCTCATCGGCTCGACCCATCGCCTGTCCCGAGCAGGACGACGCCAAGGGCGGCAGCGTCAGCGTCAGCGAATGACTGCGTCCGTGCGCGGGAAGCGGCGCGGCCTCGACGCCGCCCAGATTGCCGATGCCGCTGCCGCCGTAGATGGGCGCGTCGCTGTTGAGGAGCTCGCGCCAGTATCCGCCGCCGGGCACGCCGACGCTGTAGTTTGTCCGCGGCACCGGCGTGAAATTGCAGACCGCGAGGATGCGGCGCGACCGGCGCGCGGACGGCGCAGGAAAGAGAGCACGCTTCTGTCGCGATCGTTGGCATCGATCCACTCGAATCCCGCGCCGTCGAAGTCCTGCTCGTACAGCGCGGGTTCGCCGCGACATACGAAGCGTTGAGGTCGCGCACCCATCGCTGAACGCCGGCGTGCTCGGGCAATTGCGGTGACCCACCATTCGAGTCCCTCATCGTGCGTCCATTCGCGGCGCTGGCCGAATTCGCCGCCCATGAACAGGAGCTTCTTGCCCGGATGCGCCCACATGTAGCCGAAGAGGAGCCGCAGATTGGCGAACTGCTGCCAGTCGTCGCCGGGCATCTTGCCGATCAGCGAGCCCTTGCCGTAGACCACCTCGTCGTGCGAGAGCGGCAGCACGAAATTCTCGAAGAACGCGTACCAAATCGAGAACGTCAGCTGGTCATGGTGATACTTGCGATGGATCGGCGCCTCGCGCATGTACGCGAGCGTGTCGTGCATCCAGCCCATGTTCCATTTCATGCCGAAGCCCAGTCCCCCGGAGTCCACCGGCCGCGACACCTGCGGCCACGACGTCGATTCCTCGGCGATCGTCTGCACATCGGGATAGTCGCGATACACGGCGCGATTCACGGTGCGAAGAAATTCGATGGCGTCGAGATTCTCGCTTGCCGCCGGACGGGTTCGGAATCCATTCGCCGGATTTCCGGGCGTAATCGAGATAGAGCATCGACGCGACCGCGTCGACGCGCAGTCCATCGATGTGGTACAGGTCGAGCCAGAAGAGCGCGCTCGACAGGAGGAAGGCGCGAACCTCGTTGCGTCCGTAGTTGAAGATCGCGCTGTTCCACTCCGGGTGGAAGCCCTGTCTCGGATCGGCGTGCTCGTAGAGATGCGTTCCGTCGAAAAGCCCCAGGCCGTGCGCATCGGTCGGAAAATGCGAAGGCACCCAGTCGAGGATGACGCCGATGCCGTGCTGCATGCAGCGTGTCGATGAGATGCATGAAGTCCTGCGGCGTGCCGTAGCGGGCGGTCGGCGCGAAGTATCCCGTCGTCTGGTATCCCCACGAGCCGTAGAAGGGATGCTCGGTGATCGGCATCAGCTCGACGTGCGTAAAGCCCATGTCGCGCGCGTACTCGGCCAGCGGCAGCGCGATATCCCGGTAGGTCGGAAGCCGGTTCTCATCGCCGCGCCGCCACGAGCCCAGATGTACTTCGTAGATGGAGATCGGCGCGCCAAGCGCGTTGCGCTCTTTGCGGTTTTGCATCCACGCGGCATCGTTCCACTCGTAGTCCAGCGACCATGCGCGCGATGCGGTCGCCGGCGGCGCCTCGGCGAGAAACGCGTAGGGGTCGGCCTTGTCCAGTATTTGCCCCGTTTGCGCGGACGCGATCCGGTACTTGTACGCCTGTCCGCGCGCGACGCGGGGCACGAAGCCCTCCCAGATACCCGAGCCGTCGCCGCGTACCTCAAGCGGATTCGCGCCTGCGTCCCAGCCGTTGAAGTCCCCGATGACCGAGACACGCTTCGCGTTCGGCGCCCACACCGCGAACGACGCACCCGACTGCCCCGCCGCTTCGCCAAGGTGACAGCCGAAGGCGCGATAGAGCCTCGCATGCGTGCCTTCGCGAAAAAAGTAAACGTCGTGATCGGTGAGCCTATTGCCGCGCGCGCCGGCAGTGACGCGAGTCGCGGGACGCCGATCGGGTACGCTGAGATCGGATGCCATATTGGGATCGCAGTTCGGTTAAGGTGGGGAGTAGTCCCAGAGCATCAGCCCAAGCTCGAAAGGATGGGCGAGAAGCTCGTGCCACGGATAAGCGCGTATTCGATACTCCAGCCGGCCGCAATGCTCGGGCTTGAGCTCCAGCGCGAACCGATGCATGCCACTCGGGTCGATCCTGCCCTCGGAAACAAAGCGGTAACTCTGCGGCGCGCAAGGCTCACGTTCGGGATTCGGCGGAGAGAGAAGCATCTCGACCACGACGTCGGCCGGCGAAAGGCCGTTGAGGTTGACGCCCAGCTCGACCGTCATGCTTGCGCCGAACTGAAGGCGCGCCTGCGGCGCGTCGAGCCTGCGCAGCGTGACGCCGGGCCATGCCGATCGTACGTGGGCTTTCCATTCGGAGATGGCCTTGGCGCCCGCGTATCCGTTCTCCGCGTAGCGCCGGCCGCATCCGGACGCGGGAACGTAGAACCTCGACGCGTACTCGCTTACCATCCGTCCCGCGTTGTAGCGCGGCAGTATGGTCGCGATGGAGCGCTTGGCCATGCGTATCCATTCCCGCGAGTAGCTCCTCGTTCCCCTGTTGTAGTACAGCGGTATCACCTGGTCCTGAAGGATTTCGTAGAGCGTGCGGGACTCTTCCTGGTCGCGCTGCATCTGATCGAGCGTCGCGGCTGCAGGCTTGATCGCCCATCCGTTGTCGCCGTCGAAGCCTTCGTCCCACCAGCCGTCGAGCACCGAGAGATTGATCACACCGTTCATCCCCGCTTTCATTCCCGACGTTCCCGATGCTTCCAGCGGATGAACCGGATTGTTGAGCCAGACATCGACGCCGGAGACAAGCACGCGCGCGAGATGCAGATCGTAGCCTTCGACAAGCAGAACCTTGCCTTCGAAGCGGGGGATCCGCGCAATTGCGGCGACCTTGCGTATCAATTCCTGTCCGGGAAGGTCGGCGGGATGGGCGCGCCCGGCGAAAATGAACAGCACGGGACGCTTGGCGTCGGTCAGGATCTGGTCGAGCCATTCCGGATTGTCGAAAAGGAGCGTCGCCCGCTTGTAGGTTGCGAAGCGCCGCGCAAAGCCCAGCGTGAGCACGTTGGGGTCGTAGGGATTGGCGTAATGCAGCAAACGATCGAGATGTGCCTCGCTGCCCTGATTGCGGAAGTGCTGATCGCGGACGCGCTGGCGTACGACCTCGAGCATCGCCGATTTGAGGTATTGGTGCACCGACCAGAAAATGTGGTCGGGCAATTGGTCGATCGCGTCCCACATCGCGGGATCCTGCATGCGCTGGGACCATCCCGGGCCGAGAAAGCGATCGAAGGCGTTGGTCCATTCCGGAGACAGGAACGTCGGCACGTGCACGCCATTGGCGACGTGCGCGATCGGGTTGTCTTCGGGAGTGAGCTGCGGCCAGAGCTCCTGCAGCATGCCCGCAGACACCTCGCCGTGGATACGCGAGACGCCGTTTTGAAAGCGGGATCCGCGCACCGCAAGCGCGGTCATGTCGAAGTCGCCGCTCGAGCGAGCGCGGCCGAGCGCGAGGAGCGCGTCCACGTCGATCGCGACATCGGCTGCGTATCGCCTGAAGTACGCGGCCATGCTTTCCTCGCTGAAGGCGTCGTGACCCGCAGGCACCGCGGTGTGCGTGGTAAAGACCGTGTTGCCCGCGACTGCCTCGAGCGCCGCGGCAAACTCCACCCCTTTCGAGACGATTTGGCGTATGCGCTCGAGGACCATGAACGCTGCGTGTCCCTCGTTCATGTGCCAGACCGTGGGTGCGAGACCCAGCGCGGCGAGCGCGCGCACACCGCCGATCCCGAGCACGATTTCCTGATCGAGGCGCACCGAGCGGTCGCCGCCGTAGAGACGGTGAGTGATCCCGCGATCACGCTCGGCGTTCTCGGCTACGTCGCTGTCGAGCAGATAAAGCGAAACATGGCCGGCAACGGCCTTCCACACGCGCACGGAGACGTGCCGGTCCGGAAGCTCGACGGCTACCCGGAGCTCGGCACCGTCCGCCCTGGTCAGCAGCGTTATCGGCAGCTCGTCGAAGTCGGAGTCGGCATAATTGGCCTGCTGATTGCCGTCGCCGTCGATGGTCTGGAAAAAGTAACCCTGGCGATACAGGAGCCCGACTCCGACGAGCGGGACGCGCAGGTCGCTCGCGGCCTTGCAGTGGTCTCCGGCGAGGATGCCCAGTCCTCCCGAGTAGATGGGAAGGCTTTCGTGAAATCCGAACTCGGCGCAAAAGTAGGCAACGAGGTCGTCGTGGCCGAGACCATGCGCGCCGTTGGCGCCGATTTGCTCGGCGTGGTAGGTGTCGTACGCCGACAAGACGCGGTTCAGGTTGGCGCAAAAAACGGGATCCTCGCCCGCTTCGCGAAGCCGTGTCTCGTCGACCTGTCTTAGAAAAGCCCGGGGATTTTGCCCGACTGCGTCCCACAGTGCGGGGTGCAGCCGCTCGAAGAGCTCGCGGCTCGGCCGATCCCAGCTGTACCAGAGATTGCCCGCGATGTCCTCGAGTCTTTGCAGGCGCGAGGGAAGTCTCGGATTGACTTCTACTCGATACGATGTGCCTGGCGCTCGCATGCTCCCTTTTTCCATGCGCCCGCAACCATCGGGGCGCGAATTTGTTTTGAAACCTTATCGGATCATGCTTTGCCCGTGGAACAAGCAACAACGACCGGGGGACGCTTGTCGCATCCCCCGGTCATCCGGGCCAATCGCCGGCAGTACTCGGCTATTTTCCCGCGAATCGCTGCCTTATGGCCAGTCCGTCCGGCCAGTCCGTCCGCTTTTAATGGAATTGGCGTCGCGGCGCCACGTCGAAGCCCAGCGGATGATCGACCGTGGTGTCCACCACGCGGCTATGACGCATGTCGGGCGGGGCTTCTCCGAGGCGGGCAATTCGCGCCGACCGGGTCGCGCGGACCTTGAGAATGATGCCGGCGACCAGCAGCACCGCCGACCCGATCAACAACAACAGATGCCAATCTTCAAATCCATCGGCGCTCGCCGCGAGAGCCGGAGTAACGATCGACAAGCCGATCAGAATGCCCGCGACAAACGGCAGAGGGGACGCCGACCTCGATTTTGTTGCACGACGCGATCTTGTTGCACTACGCTTGCTCATCACCGGCTCCTCGAAAGAGACACGGTGTCAATCTAGTCCTGCGGCCTACGGACCGAAATCAGCGGGACTCCTATTTCTGTGTAGGAGCCGTGCCGACGTGCCCGTAGGCGAGCGTTGCAGTTCAGGCAGTTGCAGTCTTTTCCTTGATCAGTCCTTCTTCGAGCATGGCCTCGCGGACCTTCGGTCGCGCGGCGACCCGGGCGCGATAAGCCGCGAGAACGGGCCAGCGGTCGAGATCGATCCCCACGCGACCGGTCCAGTTGAGGATGGTGAACAGATAAGCGTCGGCGACGGTGAACTGCTTGCCCATCAGATAGTCGCGGCCGGTAAGCTCCGTGGCGAGCCAGTCGAAGCGCTTGCCGATCTTTTCCTTGAGGAAACCCTTGTATTCAGCCGGCGTCGTCGCCTGAAACATCGGTCCGAATTGCTTGTGCAGCTCGGTGGTGATGAAGTTGAGCCATTCCATAAGACGATAGCGTTCGATCGTTCCTGCCGCCGGGGCAAGCGCGGAAGCAGGATTTAGATCGGCAATGTATTGGACGATCGCCGGGCCCTCGGTCAGGCGCTCGCCGTCGTCGAGCTCGAGAACCGGGACGTAGCCTTTGGGATTGATCGTATAGAAGTCGGTGCCGTCTTCGACCTTGTGCGTCTTGGTGTCGACCTTTGCGAGCGTGGCGTCGATGCCGGCCTCTTTCAGTGCGATGTGGGGCGACAGGGAGCATGCGCCCGGGCCGTAGTAAAGCTTCATGATGAGCTCCTGGAGAGATTTAAGACGGGGTGGACCTGCTTCGCTCTGAGTCTTCGTTTGCTTAGGGAGTTCCGACGCGCGCTTATCCAACGCGCGGCGAAACGCCAGCCGCCTGAAGCGAGCGATCGCCTCCGGCGGCAACTTCGGCAAGACTTAAGGCAGCTTGATTTTTCCTCCGGGCGTAGGTGGAAGCCCGCCCGTCAACCCGGGGCTTGCTCCCGGCACCAGAATCGAAGACGACGCCTGTCGGCGCAGCTCCTGCAGCTCGCGCATCGCCCGGTCGACGCCCTCTTTGGCGGCGTCGCCATATTTCTGCACCGCCTCGCCCAGCGTTGTCGCGGGAATCTCGAAACTGATCGGCAGGGGTCCCATGTTGGTGAGAATTTGCGCCTCGCCGACATAGACGGTTGAACGCGTCTGATCGGGACCGCCGTCGCGTGTGACCGGGACCAGCGTTCGGATCGTGCCCGCCGACCGGTCGGTGTAGATCTCTTCGCGATAGAGCGACGCACCGTCCATTTTGGCTTCGGCGGCGCGGGACCCGGGTTCGTTAGCCATGACACTTTCCTCGTCGGCGATCAAATCGCAAGGATACTAAAAGCCCCGCCATCCCGCACGGTGCTTCGATACCGGCGCAGGATTGCCGAGTGCGGCGGACATGCGATGCGCCAGGCTTCGCGCCGCCGGCGCTGTGCTAAATTGACCGATGTCACGAACGTCGCGCTCGATTTGTCGGCGCGACGCCGCACTTCGATTCGCGTAATCGAGAGACCCTTGAACGAGAGCAAACGCGCGCCCGACACTGCCGCCTGGCTCGAGCGTCTGGGTCTTTCGCAGTACGCCGGCGCTTTTGCCGACAACCATATCGACGGCGACATGCTGGCGAGGCTGGGCGCCGACGATCTGAAGGAGCTTGGCGTCGCGTCGGTGGGGCACCGCAAACGCCTGCTCGATGCGATTGCCGAGCTCGGCGGTCGCGCCCCTGCGCCGGCAGCGCCCGCGGCGACCGACGCGGACGGAGAGCGGCGGCAGGTGACGATTCTGTTTGCCGATCTGTGCGGCTTTACCGCGCTTTCGCAGACTATGGACGCAGAGGATCTGCACGCGCTGGTCAGCCGCTACGCGGCGGTGGTGGACGGTATCGTGCAGGGCTACGGCGGGACCATCGACAAGCACATCGGCGATGCGGTGATGGCGCTCTTCGGCGCTCCGGTCGCGCACGGGGACGATATGCTGCGCTCGGCCCGCGCGGCGCTCGATATCCATGCGGGAATGGCCCGGCTCGGGCACGCCTGGGGCCGCGATCTGGCCGCCCACATCGGCATCGCCAGCGGCGAGGTTGTCGCCGGGGAGCTTGCAGGCGCCGGCCGCCGCGAATATACCGTTCTCGGAGATTCGGTGAATCTCGCGGCGCGGCTTGCGGCTCGCGCTCTGCCCGGTCAGACGCTGGTCTCCGATCCGGTCTATCGCGGACTCGTCGATCGCGCCCGCGTCGACGCGCTTGGCGAGACGCGCCTGAAGGGCTTCGACCATCCCGTCACCGTCTGGGCGCTGCGCGATCTCGCCGACGACCCCGCCTCGATCGCGACGCGTTTTGTCGGAAGGCAGCGCGAAATCGAACAGTTCATCGCGATGCTGGAAGTTTGCGGCCGGAGCAGGACCGGCCAGGTGGTCCTGCTGAGAGGCGACGCGGGCATAGGCAAATCGCGTCTGCTCGGCGAAATGCTGCGAGCCGCGCGCGAACATGGATTCGCCGCACAGCGCACGCTGATTTTCGATTTCGGCACCGCCAAGGGACAGGACGCTATCCGCGCGCTCGCCGCAGAGCTTCTCGGTCTCCCGGCCGGCGCGACCCAGGATCAGCGTCGCGAGGCGCACAAGCGGGCGCTCGATCAGGGACTCGTCGCGCCCGAGCAAGGCGTGTTCCTGGCCGACCTGATCGATCTCGCCGCGAGCGCCGACGCGCGCACGCTCTACGACGCTATGGATAACGAGCGTCGCAATCTCGGCCAGAGACAGACGCTGACCGCGCTGGTCGCCAATGCAAGCGGCGGCAACCCGCGGGTCGTCGCGGTCGAGGACGTGCACTGGGCGGATGCTCTCACGCTGCAGCAGCTTGCCGCGATCGCCGCCGCGATGCGCCGGGTACCCGCGCTCCTGGTGCTCACCACGCGCGTCGAGGGCGATCCGCTGGACGGCTCATGGCGCATGAGCGCGGGGGGCACGCCGCTCATGACCATCGACCTGGGTCCCTTGCCGCCGGAAGAAGCGGAGGCGCTCGCCGGAACGTTCACCGTTGCTGCGGCGCGGAGCGTCGCTTCGGCGTGCATCGAACGGGCCCAAGGCAACCCGCTGTTTCTCGAGCAGCTCCTGCGCCATGCAGCGGAGGGCGCGGATGCGGACGCGATTCCCGCGTCGATCCAGAGTCTGGTGCTCGCGCGCATGGACCGTCTCGGCCCGGCGGACAAGCGCGCGCTGCTGGCGGCTGCGATTCTGGGGCAGCGCTTCGACATCGCGCCTCTGAGGCATCTTCTGGGCGACGCGTCGTACGAATGTTCCGCGCTGATTGCGCATGCGTTGGTGATCCCCGAGCAGTCGGGATTTCTTTTCGCGCATGCGCTGGTACAGGAAGGCGTGTATTCGTCGCTACTCAAGCCCAGGAAACGCGAGCTGCATCGCCGTGCCGCCGAATGGTTCGGCGACAGCGATCCGGTTCTCCGTGCGCGGCACCTCGACCGCGCCGAGGATCCCGGCGCACCGCTCGCGCTGGCCGCCGCCGCGCGGTCGCAGCGCACGGCATTTCGTTACGAGGCTGCGATGGAGCTCGTCGATCGCGGCCTCGCCGTCGTTGCCGACATCGGGGAGCGCTTCGAGCTATCGTGTCTGCGCGGCGAATTGCTGCGCGACCTGGGATCGATTCCGGAATCGATCGCGGCTTTCCGCAACGCGCTCGAGATCGCGTCCGGTGACGCGCAGCGATGCCGCGCGGCGATCGGGCTCGTCGAAGGCCTCCGGGTATCGGAAGGCCTCGCCGAAGCGCAGGTCTTGCTCGACCAGGCACAGGAAGCCGCCATCCGCGACGGCGCGACCGCCGAGCTTGCGCGCATCCACCATCTGCGAGGCAACATCTATTTCCCCCTGGGCAGGATCGATGAATGCCGCGCCGAGCACGAAATGGGTCTGCGCTACGCGCTCGAGTCCGGCTCGGCGGAAGCAGAGGCACGCGCCCTGGACGGCCTGGGCGACGCAGCATACGCGCAGGGCCGCATGCGCTCCGCCTACCGGTACTTCGGCCGTTGCGCGGAGCTTGCCCGCACGCACGGGTTCGGCCGCATCGAAGTCGCGACCCGATCCATGGCAGGCTGCCGCATTTATTTCAACGAGGCCCGCGAGACGTTGAAGGAGGGGATCGAAGCGACGGCTGCGGCGGCGCGGCTCGGCCATTTGCGGGCCGAGCTCCTCGGCCGCACCACCTGTATGCAAGCTTGTCAGGAGCTCGGCGACTGGGATGGCGTCCAGGAGCATCTTGCGCACGCGAACCGGTTGGCGAAGCGCTTGGGCGCCAAGCGCTTCGAAGCGCAGAACCTCGAGTTCGAGGCGCGGATCCTGCATGGCCGCGGAGACCGCGACAAAGCCAGGACGCGCCTGAGCGAGGCGCTTGCGATATGCCAAAGCGTCGGCACGCAATTCGTCGGTCCGAAATGCATCGGCGCGCTGGCTCTGACGACCGATGACCCGGTGGAGCAACGGAGGCTGCTCGATGAAGGCGAGTCGATGCTCAGGCGGGGCGCCGTCTCGCACAACCATTTGTACTTTTACCGGGACGCGATCGAGGTGATGCTGGAGCAAGAGCGCTGGGACGATGCGCTGCGCTACGCGGCCGCTCTCGAGAACTACGCCTCGGGTGAACCGCTTCCGTGGAGCGACCTTTTCGTTGAGCGCGCAAAAGCGCTTGCTTCCTGGGCGACCGGAAAGCGCGATGCTTCTGCGCGCCGCGCGCTGCAGGCCATTCTCTCGACGCTCGACGACGCGGGACTCGTCGGCTATCGCGGCGCGGTGCAGTGCGCGCTGCAACGGGAATAGTTATACTCCTCGAACGGTTTGCGCTTTACGCGTTGCGACTTTTGCGTGAGAGTCGAGTTGTTACATCCGGTTACAAGTCGGCATCGCCTTCATCTCGACCGGCGTGTCGGCAGAACTTCGTCTCGCGCGTTAAGTCTTACGCATATCGAGAGGAGATTCGCATGAAACGATTATTTCTTGCAGTTGCGGCTTCGGTAGCGCTGTTGGCCGCGGGCAGCGCGTTAGCGCAATCCCACGGCGGTGGTATGCACGGCGGAGGGGGCGGTGGCTGGCATGGCGGCGGTGGCTGGCACGGCGGCGGCGGCTGGCACGGCGGTCACGGCCACGGGCACAGCAATTTCGGCTTCTATGTGGGACTGCCGGGGTGGTATTGGCCGGCCTATTACCCGTATGGTTATTACCCCTACGGCTACGGCTACTATCCGTACGGGTACTATAACTACTATCCGTCCTACTACAATTCGTATTCTCCTGGCTACGACGATCCCGACTCGACGACGTACATCCAGAGGGATGAGGCGGGTCAAAGCGACGCCGCTCCCGCGCCGAGGCGGCCGGCCGGACCTTCCTACTACTGCCCGAGCCCCGGTGGCTACTATCCACAGGTGCAGGATTGCCCTGCGGGCTGGCTGCGCGTCGTTCCGGGCGGTTCGCCCGGCCCGCGCCCCCAGTAGCCCATTAAGGAGAATGCGTGAAACCCATCAGCTCTCGACTCGCGCTCGTCGCACTGGTCGGTTTGACAGCGTGCGTGACCGCGCCTACCGGTCCGAGCGTCATGGTCCTGCCGGGCTCGAACAAGACGTTCGATGAATTCCAGGCCGACAGCTATTCCTGTCAGGGGTTTGCGCAGCAAACCGTCGGGTTGCCGGCCGGCCAGGCTGCCACGAACGCGGCAACCGCCAACGCCGTCGCAGGCACTTTGATCGGTGCGGCCGCAGGTGCGGCCATCGGGTCGGTGACGGGTAGAGCGGGTCCCGGAGCAGCCATCGGCGCAGGAACGGGACTGCTCTTTGGAAGCGCCGCAGGAAGCAACGCCTACGGAGCCACCTACTACGGAGCGCAGCGGCAGTACGACCAGGCGTACCTGCAATGCATGTATGCCAAGGGCAACCAGGTGCCGGTGCGTTCGGATCAGCGGCGTGGACCGCCCGGCTACTACGCCCCGCCGCCGGGCTATGGGCCGCCCGCCGGCTGAAGCAGGATCGATGTTTCGTAAAGGGCCGACTCGTCGGCCCTTGTTTTTTGCAGGTCCGAATTCATTCGGGCGCGGTAATCGATGGGCAGCCCGTGCGAATGAATTCGCACCTACAGGTCCTGTAGCACCCACTTCCCGTTCTGGATCCGGACCATCACGCGGGCGCGCGAATCGAGCCCGAGATGGTCGGTCTTGCTCATGTTCACCGCACCATTGGTGACTGACAGGCCTTTCGTCTCCTCCAGCGCTTCGCGCAGCGCGCGGCGGAATTCCCGCGTGCCGGGCTGCGCGTTTTTCAGCGCCTGCGGTATCGCGTTCGCGAGCTCGAGGCAGGCGTCCCAGGTATACGACCCGAAAGCGGATACGCTGCCCGCGCCCTGCGCGGCTTCATAGATGTTGATGTATTCCAGAGCGCGTCTTTTCGCTGGATGACTGTCGGGCAGCTGAGCTGCGACGATAACGGGGCTCGCCGGGACGAAGGCGCCGTCCACATCCTTGCCTCCCACCCGCAGGAAATCGTTGTTGGCGACGCCGTGATTGAAATAGAGCTTCCCCTTGTATCCCTGTTCGACCAGCGTGCGCGCGGGCAGCGCCGCCGGCGTGCCCGACGCCCCGATCACGATGGCGTCCGGTCTGGCCGCGATCAGCTTGAGGGCCTGTCCGGTGACGCTGGTGTCCTTGGGCGAGAATCGTTCGTTTGCAGCCAGCGGAATGCCGCGCGCCGCTGCCGCCTTGTCGATTTCCGCGAAAAAAGCCTCGCCCAGCGCGTCATTGAAGCCGACGTAGCCCAGCGTCTTTACCCCGGTTTTGGCCATGTGCTCGAGGATCGCGCCGGCCATCATTACGTCGGTTTGTGGCGTCTTGAAGATCCATGCCTTTTTCGCATCGACCGGCTCGATGATGCGCGCCGACGACGCGAGCGAGATCACGGGAGTCTCTCCCTCCGCCGCGACGTCGATCATTGCCAGCGCGTTCGGCGTGGTCGTCGAGCCGATGATCGCGTCGACCGAGCTTTCGCCGATGAGCTTCTTCGCGTTTTGCACCGCAAGCGTGGTGTCGGTCGCGTCGTCGAGGACGATGTATTCGACACTCTTCCCCGCGATGGTCTTCGGGCACATCGCAACGGTATTTTTCTCCGGGATGCCCAGCGACGCCGCGGGACCTGTCGCCGAGACGGTCACGCCTATCTTGATCTGCGCCTGCGCGGCGGCCGCAAGCGCCAGCATGGCGGCGGCCACAGCGTAAGAGGTCATTCGCATGCAAGCCTCCTTGAGTGAACGGAATTCATTCGCACGCGATCGTACATGAACAATGCCCTGCACGCGTTCGAGCGGGGGATGATAGCGCCGTCCGCCGTCGCCGGCAGCGTTTTCATGCATACTCGCGGCGCGCGAGGCCTAGGTCCCAAGCGCACTATGGAGCGTCGCATGAATCTGTCCGCGAGCTTGCTGGTCCTCATCGCCGGTGCGTTCGCGGCGGCGCTGCCCTGCGGGGTGTCGGCCGCTGCGGACCCGAACAAGGTTCTGCGCGTCGCGTCGCCCGACATCGATACGCTCGATCCGCAGCAATACAGCGACAACCCGTCGTTCGAGGTCCTCGTCGCGATCTTCGAGCCGGCTGTACGAATGGGACTATCTCGCATCGCCGCCGAAGCTCTCGCCGCTGACCGCAGCGGGACCGATCGAGTACGCCGACGGCGGAAAGCGCTGGACCCTGCGCATCAAGCCGGGAATTTTTTTCACCGACGACCCCGCTTTCAAAGGCAAGCCGCGCGAGCTGGTGGCCGAAGACTACGTCTACTCGTACAAGCGCTGGCTCGATCCCAACGGCCGGCGCGGAGGCGCGCCTATCATCACCGACCTGATCGTCGGCGCGCGCCCTGTGATCGACGCCGCAAAAAATACCGGAAAGTTCGACTACGACCGGCCGATCGAAGGCCTGCGGGCGCTCGATCGATACACGCTGCAGCTCGAGCTCACCGAACAGAACTACCCCAACATCCAGGACATGATCGGCTTCGTCGGCGCGGCTGCGCGCGAGGTTGTCGAGGCGGCCGGCGTCGACATCCGCACCCGCGCGGTGGGCACCGGACCGTACCGGCTGCGCGAATGGAAGCGCGGCTCGCGCATCGTCCTCGAAGCAAACCCGGCGTATCGCGACGCGCGCTTTCCCGAGAGCAACGATCCTGCGCACGCCGCGCTGGTGAAGAGCATGCGGGGCAAGACCGTGCCGCAGATCGGCGTCGTCGAGATCAGCATCATCGACGAGGACCTTACCGCGCCTGCTGCAATTCGAGCAGGGCGGGCTCGACTACATCGTGCTCAGGGGAGATATCGCCACCCGTCTGCTCGCCGAGTGACAGCGTCAAGCCCGAGTACGCGGCGCGCGGCATTACCCGGCGTGCGTATCCCGAGCCCTACCTGTTCTCGTTCTAGTTCAACATGGAGGATCCGGTACTCGGGCGGCATTGAGAAACGATCGCATCGCGCTGCGCCGCGCGATCGCGCTGGCGGTCGACTTCGATGCGCTGGTCAGGATCGTGTATGCCGGGCAGGCGTTGCCGGCCAATCAGATCGTACCGCCAGGCGTCGCCGGTCACGACCCGGCGCTGCCTCCGCAGCCTTCGAACGATCCTGCGGCCGCGAAAGCGCTGCTCGATCGCTTCGGCTACGACAAGCTGGATGCCGACGGCTATCGCAAGGCGCCCGACGGCAAACCGCTGACGCTCACCATGACGCTGCGCTCAGGCGCGATCTCGCGCGAGATTCAGACGCTTGTGGAAAAAGAGCATGGACGCGATCGGCCTGCGCATGGACTTTCACATCACGCCGTTCCAGGACGCGATCAAGGAGCTGGAAAAAGGCCAATTCCAGATCTATTTCGGCGGCTTCGGCGGCTCGCCTTCCGGATATCCCGAGCTGTTGCAGCTCTACAGCAAGCAGCCGCAGCGCATCAACATCAGCCAATTCAAGCTCGACGAGTACGACCGCGCCGCGGAGCAATTCCTGCGCAGCGCGACCACCGCCGAGCAACTCGCGGCCGCGCGACAAGATGAACGAGCTCGCGCGCACCTACATGCCGCTGCTGCCCGCGATCTTCCGGCTGGAAAACGACTTCGTCCAGCCGTGGGTGCAGGGCTTCAGCCCGCCGGTGTTCTCGACCTACTGGAAATATCTCGACATCGACCTCGAGCAGCGCAGGGCCGGACGGTGACGCGGGGTTTGTAGGCCCGAATTTATTCGGGCGCGGTCGCGATGGACTCCATCCCGCGCGATCACGATGGGCCCATCCACCTACCCGACCCGCACCGGCAAGCGAAGGAATCCGCGGAAGCGCGCGCGGCGATCCCGAACCGCCTCTCCCGCAAGCGAATAGCGCGGATAGCGCGCAAGGAATCGCGAAAGCGCGACGCGGCCTTCGAGCCGCGCGAGGTTGATCCCGGCGCAGGTGTGGATGCCGAATCCGAAAGCGAGCTGCCGGTTCGGCTCCCTCGCGATATCCATTCGATCGGGGTCGGAAAACTGTGCCGGGTCGCGATTCGCGGCCCCGATGCCGATGGTGATGCGTGAATCCGCGGGCAGCGACTCGCCGCCGACACTTACAGTTTGCGTGGTGATGCGGTTGCCGAGCTGCACCGGGCTTTCGAAGCGGAGGAATTCCTCGACCGCGATCTTCATCCGCTCGACGTCGGCTGCGTGCGCGATCAGCTTCGCCTTCTGCTCCGGCCAGAACGTAAGCGCGTAGAGCGTGTTGCCGATGAGGTTGGTGGTCGTCTCGTGTCCGGCGTTGAGCAGGAAGATGCACTGATGCAGGAGCTGCTTCTCGGTGAGCGGCTCGGCGTCGTTTTCACCCAGGATGAGGCGCGTCAGCACATCGGTGTCGGGATCGCGCAGATTGACCGCGGCGCTCGTCGACCAGCGTCTTCGAGATAGGCCAGCATCTCGGTGACTGCGCGATTGCCCGCCGCCGCGCGCTCGGGCGTGAGCACGGGCTCGAGCGCGCCGAGTATGCCGAGCGACCAGCCGCGCAGCGGTTCGCGCTCGCCATGCGGAATGCCCAGCAGGTTGCCGATGATGCCGATGGGGATCGCGGCGGCAAAGTCCTCCACCAGATCGACCTGCTCCTTGTCCGCCATGGCGTCGAGCAGCGAATCGACCAGCTTCACGAGCCCGGGTTCCATCGCGGCGATGTGACGTTGCGTGATCGCTCCGACGATGGCGCGGCGCACCCGAGAGTGCAGGGGCGGATCGTTGAAGATCAGGCTCGTCGTATGATGCTCGAGAAGCGGCGACGCGCCGAACTTCGGTCCGAACTCCTTTTTCTTGTCCGAGCTGAATGCTTTCGAATCCCGATAGACCGGAACGATGTCGTCGAAGCGGGTGAGAAACCACGAGCCGTCGGGCATGCGCTTGACCGGCGCGTGGTCGCGCAGGGCGCGGTAGTAGGAATACGGATCCGCGTAGAACTCCTGCGGGAGCTTGGTGAGATCGAAGCTGTCGGCTATCTCCCGGGGAGACATGACGCGTTGCGCGGCCGCTGTTGTCGTGCGCTGAGAAAGCAGGCGAGCAGTGTACCGCAATCGCAAGCGGGACTCCTCGATCAGGGCGCAAGGCGTGCCGTTCGTTGTACATTGTGAGTGGAAAAGGATGGGTCGCTTCGGAATGGAAATGAAATCTTCGCAAGGCAGCGGCGGTCAGGCGTGCGCTCTCGGCAATGTCAGGGACGACGCGCCGCACGGGACGGTGGAATCCGCTTATGCCTGGGTGCGACTGGCGGTCACGCTGCTGCTGTCGACCATCGGCGGCGTGGGGATGTGGTCGGTGGTCGTGGCGCTCCCGACGGTGCAAGCCGAGTTCGGGGCGGTGCGCGCCGACGCGTCGCTCTCCTATACCGCGACCATGATCGGCTTCGGGCTGAGCGGCATCCTCATGGGACGGCTGTCGGACCGTTTCGGCGTCATCGTTCCGGTCGTTGTCGGCGCAGTGGCGATGGCGCTGGGCTATGTCGCGGCGGGTTTCGCCGGCAATCTATGGCAGTACACGCTTGCCCAGGGGCTGCTGATCGGCGTCGGAAGCTCGGCGACCTTTGCTCCGCTGCTTGCGCACACGTCGCTCTGGTTCACCCGACGCCGCGGCATCGCGGTGGCGATTTTCGCAAGCGGGAACTATCTCGCAGGGACGGTGTGGCCGCCGATCGTCCAGCATTTCATCGCAAGCGCCGGCTGGCGCGAGACCTATTTCGGCGTCGGCGCGTTCTGTGCCGCGACCATGCTGCCGCTTGCGCTGCTGCTGAGGCGGCCGCCTCCGCTCGTCGAGCTCCATCCTGACGGCGCCCGCTCCGGCATGCGCCACGCGCACGCGCTGGGACTTTCGAGCCGGGCGCTGCAGACGCTGCTGATCATCGCGGGACTCTCGTGCTGCGTGGCGATGTCGATGCCGCAAGTCCATCTCGTCGCGTACTGCGGCGATCTGGGATACGGCGCGGCGCGCGGCGCGCAGATGCTGTCGCTGATGCTCGCCTGCGGAATCGTGAGCCGGCTCACCTTCGGATTCATCTGCGATCGCATCGGCGGCCTGCGCACGCTGCTGCTGGGCTCGGGGCTTCAAGGCGTCGCGCTGCTTCTGTTCCTGCCCTTCGACGGACTCGTCTCGCTGTACGTGATCTCCGCGCTGTTCGGGTTGTTCCAGGGCGGCATCGTCCCGTCGTATGCGATCATCGTGCGTGAATACTTTCCGCCCGCGGAAGCGGGCGCGCGCGTCGGAACCGTGATCATGGCGACGCTCTTCGGCATGGCGCTGGGTGGCTGGATGTCCGGTGTCGATATTCGATCTGACCGGTTCCTACAAGGCCGCCTTCATGAACGGCATCCTCTGGAATCTGGTCAACCTGTCCATTGCGCTGTTCCTGCTGAGACGCTCGGCGCCGAGACTCCTGCCGGCGTGAGCTCATCGCCGCGTGATTGCCGATGTCGACCGATTCCGTCCGCACCATCGCTCATCTGGACATGGATGCGTTCTACGCGTCCGTGGAGCTTTTGCGCTACCCGCAACTGCGCGGCCGTCCGGTTGTGATCGGCGGCGGAAGCGGCGGCCGGCCGGACGCGACCGCCGGCCCCGATCAGGTGTTTTCCCTGCTCAAAGACTATGTCGGCCGGGGAGTGATCACGACGGCGAGCTACGAAGCACGCGTATTCGGCGTGCATTCCGGAATGGGTCTTATGAAAGCGGCGCAGCTCGCGCCCGAGGCGGTGCGCCTTCCCACCGATTTCGACGAATACCGCCGCTACTCGCACAGGTTCAAGGCGGCGGTGCGCGCGATCGCGCCGGAGATCGAGGACAGCGGCATCGACGAGATCTACATCGACCTTACCGGTGTCGAGCCGCCGGTCGACGATCGCGAGCTTCGCGAGCCCGCCACCGACGCATGGGACCGCGCATGCGAAGTCGGACAGGCGATCAAGCGCGCGGTCGATGCATCGACGGGGCTTTCGTGCTCGATGGGCATTGCATCGAACAAGCTCCTGGCCAAGATCGCGTCCGACCTGGACAAGCCCGACGGTCTCACGGTGATCACGCCGTCGCAGGTGGCAACGCGCGTATGGCCCTTGCCTGCGCGAAAGATCAACGGCATCGGGCCGAAGGCCGCCGCGAAGCTGGAGGCGCTCGGCGTGAGGACGATCGGCGAGCTCGCGGCTGCCGACCCCGCGTGGCTGATCGAGCATTTCGGCCGCCACTATGGCGGGTGGATGCACGACGCGGCGCACGGACGCGACAGCCGCCCGGTCGTCACCTACAGCGAGCCGAAGTCGATCAGCCGCGAAACCACGTTCGATCGCGATCTGCATGCGATGCGCGACCGCGATCAGCTCTCGCGCATCTTCACCGAATTGTGCGCCGGCTTGGGCGATGACCTGCGCCGCTCGGGCTACGCCGGCAAGACCATAGGCGTGAAAATCCGCTACGACAATTTCCATACGCTCACGCGCGATCACACCATCGAAGCGCCGACGCAGGACGCGCGTATCATCCGCCGCGCCGCGGCGCTTTGCCTGAAGCGCGTTCCGCTCGACAGGCGCATACGTCTGCTCGGAGTGCGCGTCGGCGCGCTGTCGGCGGCGGACGGTGAAGGCCATTCCTTGGAGGGCGTCGCGGAGCCGTCGCTGTTCGAGTGATTGCCCGAAGTATGTAGGACGCGCTCCCACAGACCGCCGGAAAATGAACGCGGAATGAGCGCGACGGTCTGACTGCGACCCTGCCCGACCCGATGGAATCGCACCCATGACCGACCAGGAAGAAACGCGCTCCGAAAAAGAGCAGATCCCGAGCGATGCAGCGACACAGGCCGCGGAGATGGCGGTCGCCGCCGGTCTGGTCTATGTGTCGGACTCCGCGCCGGGCATCCGGCGCGAGCGCACCTCCGAGAGTTTCAGCTACGTCAAGCCCGACAATCGTCCCTTGCGCGACCCAAAGGAAATCGCTCGCATCAACAAGCTCGCAATCCCTCCCGCGTATGAAAACGTGTGGATCTGCGTCAATCCGCGCGGCCATCTGCAGGCGACGGGGCGCGACGCGCGTGGACGCAAGCAGTATCGCTACCATCCTGAATGGCGCGAAGTGCGCGACGGGGCCAAGTTCGAGCGCATGGTCGACTTTGGCGCCGCCCTGCCGCGCTTGCGGCTGCGATTGCGGCGCGACCTTGCATTGCCGGGGCTGCCGCGCGAAAAAGTCCTCGCGGTCCTGGTGAGCCTTCTCGATGCCACGCGCGTGCGCATCGGCAACGCCGAGTATGCGCGCGACAACAACAGCTTCGGGCTCACGACCCTGCGCAACCGGCACGTCGAGTTCGTGCGCGACGGCAAGCTGTTGTTCCGCTTTCGCGGCAAGGGCGGTGCCGAGCACGAGATCGCCGTCGACGACCGGCGGCTCGCGCATCTCGTCCGCAAGTGTCATCAGCTTCCGGGCCAGCGCCTGTTTCAATATCTCGACGACGCGGGGGAGCGCCGTCCGGTCGACTCCGACCAGGTCAACGCGTACTTGAGGGATGCGATGGGGGCGGATTTCACCGCCAAGGATTTCCGCACATGGGGCGCGACGTTGCGCGCGATCGCATTGATGGCGGCGACGCCGCTGCCCGAATCGGCGAGCGAGCGGGAGCTCAATGCTTGTATCGTCGCGGCGATAAAACGAGTCGCGACGGAGCTTCGCAATACGCCCGCGGTGTGCCGCAAGTCCTACATCAATCCGCTGGTTTTCTCAGCATGGCGCAGCGGCGCATTGCATAACGCGATCTCGGAGGACATCAGTGCCGCGCCGCGCAAGGCCGAAAAGCTCGCGCTGGTGTTCTTGCGCCAGCAGACGCGCGCTGCCAAACGAGCCGCATCCAAGAAGCAGGCGTCGCTGGAAAAAAGCCTCCGCGACTCGATCTCACGCCATCGTCGGATCATCGAATCGGCGTCGCGTGCCGCGCCCGCCCCGGCTTGAAGTGATGATGTCCTAAAGGCTTCCATCGGACGGTCCGGTGGCTTCTCGTTCATCCGCGCGGATGGTAGATTGCGAGCTTCGCCGATCCCTGCAGTTGCCAAGGACCTCATGTCACGCGTGGTGGCTCTCCCGATTGCGGCTGCATGGCTTGCTCTGTCGTGCGCGTTCGCGTCGGCGCAGGAGTATCCGAGCCGGCCGGTAAAGATCATCGTACCTTTTGCTGCCGGCGGACCCGCGGATGTCTACGCGCGGTTTCTCGCGCAGCGTCTGCAGGAAGCGCTGGGGCAACCCTTCGTTGTCGACGATCGTCCGGGCGCGGGATCGGTCATCGGGACGGATGCAGTCGCCAAGAGCGCGCCCGACGGCTATACCCTGCTGCTCATGTCGAACGCGCAGACCGTCAACGAGTCGCTGGTTCCCAACAAACCCTATGCGCTGATGCGCGACTTCGTCCCGGTCTCGCCGATCAATTATTCCGATCTCGTTCTGGTCGTGCATCCTTCGGTCCCCGTAAACAACCTCGCCGAGCTGATCAAGCTAGCCAAGGACAAACCGGGCAAGCTCAACTACGCATCTTCGGGGCCGGGCACGCCCTACCACATGGCGGGCGAGCTGTTCAAGGCGACGTCGGGGCTCGATATCGTGCACATTCCCTACAAGGGCAGCTCGCAAGCACGCACCGACGTCCTCGGCGGGCAAGTCGACATGATGTTCGACGCCGTGACGACCATGAGCGAGTTCGCGCGCGCGGGACGCGTCAAGGCGCTCGCGACCACGGGCAAGGTGCGCTCGCCGGTGCTGCCAAACGTGCCGACGATGGCCGAAGCGGGCGCGCCGGGTTACGAGGCCGTCATCTGGCTTGGCGTGATGGCGCCTCGAAATACTCCGCCGGACATCGTCAAGCGGCTCAATGCAGAGATCACGCGCATTGTCGGCAAGAGCGAAGTTCGCGACGAGTGGGCGAAGCAGGGCGCGGTGGCGATGGTCATGTCGCCGGACGAGTTCGCGCGTTACATGAGCGAAGACATCGCCAAATGGGAACGCATCGTCAGGATTTCCGGCGCCAAGCCCGAGTAGGCGGATCGCAATGTGCGGCGCGTGTCGCGCCGCTCGCCAATGGGAGCTACCATTGGCTTCGCTTCGTGCATCTCATCCCGGCAAGCCTCCGTCGCGACCCCGCGGGTCTTATGCAGAGGTTCCTTAGCCCGATTGCACGCAGTGTGCGGTGATGGATCTGAATCTTCTTAGCGCCGGCGCAGCCCAGGGCCTGGTCGAGTCCCTGCAGACCAGGTTCGCCGCGCAGACGGGTGCGTCGATTCACGCGACTTTTCGCGCGGTCGGCACCATCAAGGAAAAGCTGCTTGCAGGCGAGGCTTGCGATGCGGTCATTCTCACCGCGGCGCAGTTGGAAAGCCTGGCGCGCTCAGGCCGGGTCGTCGCGGGCAGCGTCTCGCCGCTGGGGTGGGTCAGAACCGCGATCGCGGTCAAGGCCGGAGCGCCCCTGCCCGACATTGCCACTCGCGAGGGATTGCGGCGGGTCCTTCATGGCGCGGACGCCCTTTATCTTCCCGATGCCGAACGGGCAACCGCCGGCATCCACTTCGTCGATATGCTGCACGCGCTGGGGATCTACCACGACGTCGAGACCCGGCTGCACGCGTATCCCAACGGCGCGCTTGCGATGCGAGAGCTCGCGCGAAGCGAAGCGGCACACGCGATGGGTTGCGCGCAGCTGACGGAGATCCGCTCCACTCCAGGCGTGGCCGCGGCTGGGGCCTTGCCGCAGGAATTCGCGCTGGAAACGGTTTATTCGGTCGCGGTCAACGCCAGGGCGCACGACCGCGAGCTTGCGCAACGGTTTGCCGCGATGCTCACCGGACCCGAAGCGGGCGAGCTCCGTACCGCGGCGGGGTTCGAAGGCTCGGGCGCAAACCGTCAATAACGGCCGGGACGATCGGCAAGCGGTGCGCGGCGGACCTTCGCTTCGGGCTTGAGCTTGATCGTCCACGCGACCTCCGCGCTGCGCGAGCGCGTCAGATCGACCGGCTTGCGCGTCGCCTCTTCCGAGCCGTCGAGCTGCGGATGCCACACGCGCATCACGTATGTGCTCGGAGGAAGATCGGTGAGCAGCGCCTTGCCGTCCTTTCCGGTCTTGGCGAAGTACGGCGAATCCGACACGTACACATAGCCGACCATCCAATCGTGGATGTTGCATCCGAGCACGACGACCCCCGGCCGATCGAATACCACCGGCTGCGACGGTACGCCTGCGTACAGCGGGAGCTCGAAGCGCTTCGCCGGCGAAAACGAGTACACCTGATGGCGTACGTCGTCGTGATTGGGAAAGGTCACCGCCGTTCCCGCGAACACTGCGGTGACTCTCGGCTCGAATTCCTTGTTGATCTGGTCGACGATCGCCTCGCGGGCGCGCGACGCCGATCGAACGGTGCCGTCGGCGGGAGCCGCCACCACAATGGCATCGGCGACCGGCCGGCCCTTGTCGTCGCTCACGCTCGCGGCGATCTCGATGCCTTGCCCGCGTGCGTTCGCGGCAAAAAGTGTGGCAAGTGCCGCAAGCGTGGCGAAGCAAACCGTCTGTATCGAAATCACCGTCACCACCCTCAATAGCTATAGGCGAGCGTCACGTTGGCGACCCTGCCGCGATAGTCGAGTCCGTCGAAGGCGCGCGTCCGTTCGTCCGCATAGGCAAAGTTCAGCGAAGAGCGATCGGAAAGCGCCCAGCTCAGCGACGCCGAGGCGGTCTGGGTCGTTCCCGGCAGACGATACGCGAAGAAATCGTTGCCGAACGCCGGGTCGGGTGCTATTGCGTCAGATGCCTGGAAGATTCCGAAGTTCTGGCGCGTCGTCGAGACGACGTCGCCACGGCGAACCGAAAGACGAACGCCCGCCTGAATCCGGTCGGTGAAGGCATATCCCGCGCGCGCGAAAGCTGTTTGTCCGTGCACGTCGAATACCTTGCCCGAGATGCCCGGAACGATGGATTCGCCGTTGCGTGCGTACCGCCGATCGTAGGTGGCGCCGAACGATGCGTCGAACGCTTCGCTGAAGCGCTTCCCGAGCTCGGCCCTCCACTCCAGCCTGTCGCTGTCTCGGATATTTTCGACATAGTTGTCGTGCGAGGCGAAGATCCCGAGCGAAAGCCAGGGCGCTGCATAGCCCAGCGCGAACTTGTGCTTGTACACGCCGCCGACATCGATTGCGGTGTCGTTCAATCCGTGAAACCGATGATGAAGCTCGCTGCGGACATCTGCGCTCAGGGTGAGCCCGTCGTCGCCGCTCAGGGCGTAGAAATAGCCCCCGCCCGCGATCAGCGTCGCGGCGGTATCGGCACGAATATCGGCTTGCTCCTGCGCCGCGTTCACGTTGCTTTCGTAACGGGTTGTTGCAGACAGATCGACGAACCACTCCGCGCGCGAAGGCGTGCTTGCGGCCCACAACAGACCGGCGCTGATCGCAATTAGGAAAGGTGCGGATTTCACATTTCAGACCCGAAGCGTTGCGGTATAGCACGACGGCAGGGAAATTGCTTTACCACGCTGACCAGGCGGCTCGATCCAAGCAGTTTTGATGCAAAGGTCGGCCCGGCATCGAGGAAAGCGGGAAACAAAAATGCAAATTCATGTTTTGTATGGCCTATTCGCGAGCGGCCCGGGGGACTGGGCGGACACGCCTATGGGTCGTTTGCCCGGCGCGCACGGACGGGTTGTCGTCCAAGTGCCGAAGCGCGTCAGTGTTCGCGCACCGCCGGAAACGCGCTCGCAGCGCACCGAGCACACCGAGGAATTGGATGTCGCAGCCTGACCCGTCGCGTCAGGCCTTCCCGCATGGAACCGAGCTTGGCGCCTGGCTGACCTCGGACACTGTGCAAGACAGGACGTACGCCACGTGAACACCGACGCGCTTACGATCATTCCGTTTCGCAGCCTGCAAACGCGCATCCTCACGCTGTTTCTGCTGCTGATGGTCGTCGTTCAAATCGGCGGGTTCTATCTCATCAACACCGTCGGCATGACGGCCGCACGCAAGACGGTCGGCGACGATCTCATTGCCGGAGCGCGCGTATTCGATCGCCTGCTCGAGCAGGACACGCAGCGCATCGTTCAGGGGGCGCGGCTGATGTCCGCGGACTACGCATTCAGGGAGGTCATCTCGACCGGAGACAGGCAAACCATCGAAAGCGTGCTGGTCAATTACAGCAAGCGCATCGACGCCGCGATGATGATGGCGGTCGATCTCGATCAATGGGTCGTCGGCGATACGCTCCATGTCGCCGTTGGAAAGCCGTTTGCGTTTCCCAAGCTGATCGCTCAGGCGCAGGATGGACAACAGGCTTCGGCGATGGTGCTTATCGACAATCAGCTCTATCAGCTTGTCATCGTCCCGGTGCTCGCCCCATTGCCGGTCGCATGGGTGGCGATCGGCTTCTCGGTCAATGATGCGCTGGCGAGGGACTTGCTCAACCTGACGCGATTGCAAATCTCCTTCCTGAGCAGGCAGGGCAACGACGGCTGGCGCCTGCAGGCGAGCACGCTCGCACCGGCGGCCCGCGCGGCTCTCATGCACGATATGGCAGAGGACCGCTTTGCCAAGACCGACTCGCAGGGCAACGCCATCTATAGCGACGCCGCGATCACGCGGGTGCTGCGCCTGCCGGCGCGCGCCGACGAATCCGTGGTCGCCGTGCTGCAGGAGCCGATGTCGCTCGCGCTCGAGCCATTTCGGAGACTGCAGGGGCAGCTCGCGCTGATCTCGCTGCTCGCGGTCATCGTCTCGATCGTCTTCAGCGTGCTTATCGCGCAGAACATCGCGCGGCCGGTGCGCGACCTCGCGAAGGTTGCGCGGCGGATCGCCGCGGGCGACTACTCGACCGCGCCCTCGGCGGCTCGCAGCGACGAGCTTGGCGAGCTGGCCTCCGCGTTTCGAACTATGCAGGATGGCATCGCATCGCGTGAGTCGCACATCATGGACCTCGCGTACCGCGACACGCTCACGGGCCTTCCCAACCGCTCGCTGTACTCGTATCGCCTCGACGAAGCGCTCGCCGCGGCAGCGCCGACCGGCGCGCCGGTTGCGGTCCTCCTGATGGACCTCGACCATTTCAAATACGTCAACGACACGCTGGGGCACTCCATCGGGGACCTGCTGCTCGGCGAGACCGCGGCCCGCCTGCAATCGATCGTCACTCTGGAAAGCGATACCGTCGCTCGCATGGGCGGCGACGAGTTCGCGATGCTGCTGCCGTTCCGCGGAATCGACGAGGCTCACCGCGTCGCCGACGCCGTGCTGAAAGCGCTGGAGGTGCCGATGGTGCTCGATGGACACATCGTCGACGTGCGCGCCAGCGTGGGTGTGGCTGTCTCCCCGTATCACGGGGAAGAGAAAGACACGCTGATGCGGCGCGCCGACGTCGCCATGTATGCGGCCAAGAGAAGCAATGTCGGCGTCGTCGTATGGGACGAGCGCGTACGATCAGCACAGCAGCGCGCGCCTTTCGCTGCTGAGCGACCTGCGCAAGGCCGTCGAGCGGGACGAGCTCACGCTCATGTATCAGCCGAAGGTCATGCTCAAGGGCGGCGGGGCGCATTACGCCGAGGCGCTGGTGCGCTGGCGCCACCCCACGCGCGGGCTGGTGCCGCCGCTGGAGTTCATCCCGTTTGCCGAGCAGACGGGCTTCATCCGCTCGATAACGCAATGGGTGCTCGCGCGCGCGATCGCGCAATGCGCCGACTGGCGTTGCAACGGCCTTCCGATGAATGTCTCGATCAACCTGTCGGCGCGCGATCTGATGGACGCCGAGCTTCCCGACCAGGTGGCCGCGCTGCTGCAGCGCCACGCCTGCGCCGCCCAGTGGATCACCCTCGAGATCACCGAAAGCGCGGTGCTCGACGATCCCGCGCACGCGATCGCCAACCTGGAGCGTCTCAACGCGCTGGGATGCAAGCTCGCGATCGACGACTACGGCACGGGATACTCCTCGCTTGCCTATCTGCGGCGTCTTCCCGTGCACGAGCTCAAGATAGACAAGTCGTTTGTCATTGGGATGGGCAGCGACGCGAGCGACGCGCTGATCGTCCGCTCGACCATCGATCTCGCGCACAACCTGGGGTTGTCGGTGGTCGCCGAAGGCGTCGAGGACGATCCGACGCTCGAGCGGCTGCGAGCCATGAACTGCGATATGGTGCAAGGTTACCTGCTGAGCCGCCCCCTCGGCGTCATCGAGACCGAGGCTTGGATGCGCGGCTCGATCTGGACCAAGGCTCCCGGAGAGATCACGGCGCTGCGACGGGTCGTCTAACAACGACGCTGCCGTCCCCGCATCCGCGGACAGCATCGTGGCGGCTCATTTCGCTCGCGCCGCCGCGATCCTTTTCTAGCGCGCGGCGTTGCGCTCGACCCATTGGGCGAACGCCTTCAGAAACTTGTTCACGAATTCACGCGTCTCGTCGCTGCTGAGATTCCCCTTGTCGTCGAAAAGCTTGGTTGCGCCGCCGACGTAGGCCTCGGGCTGCTGCATTGCCGGCATGTTGAGGAAGACGAGCGACTGGCGCAGATGGTGATTGGCGCCGAAGCCGCCGATCGGGCCGGGCGACACGCTCATCACGGCGCAAGGCTTGCCGTCCCAGGCACTCTTGCCGTACGGACGCGACGCGCAGTCGATCGCGTTCTTGAGGACGCCCGGCACTGACCGGTTGTACTCGGGCGTGACGAACAGCACGGCGTCGCAACGTGCGATTCGCTGCTTGATCTCGGTCACTTCCTTCGGCGGGCTGGAGTCGAAGTCCTGGTTGTAATGAGGCAGGTGGCCGATTTCGACGATCTCCAGCTTCAGGGCGGGCGGTGCCATGGAGACCATCGCTCGCGCCATCTTGCGATTGAAGGATTCCTTGCGAAGGCTGCCTACTACGACAGCCACGTCATACGGATTGGCCATTTCGAGTCCTTTCTTAGGGAAGCGTTATCGGCATGCGGCGCGAAGCCTGAAAGCTTACCGCGATCCCAGGCACGCCGCGGCGGCGCGCAAACGTTGGAGCGCGCGACGGCGGAAACATTCGACGATTGCACAGGGATCAGGAACCGCCCGCCCGGCGCGATGTCTGTGAACTGCCTTTGGTTCGTGCTGTCAACCAGCTCCACACGAGGCACGTTCCTTGCTTTGACTCCCATGAGACCCCATTCGAGCTGACCATGCTGCGCTCCTCACTTGCCAAGCGTTTCGCCGTGTCGATGGCCGGGCTGGCCATTCTCACGGCGTGCGGCTCCGCAGCGCTGCTGCACGAGGAGGAGCGGCTGACTTTCAGGGTGGTGCGGGAAACGCCCGGCTGGTACCAGGGGGTGCCCGCCGGCGTGGAGGAATTCGACTTGCGCGTGAGCGATGCCGCCGATGCGCAGCGCATCCATGCGTGGTGGTGGCCCGCCGCGGACCCGAAGGCGCCCGCGGTGCTGTATCTCCACGGTGCACGCTGGAGCCTTACGGGACAGGTTTTCCGCTTGGAAGAGCTCCGCGCCTTCGGATTTTCGGTGCTGGCGATAGACTATCGCGGCTTTGGCAAGAGCGACGGCGATGTTCCATCCGAAAAGACGGTCTACGAGGATGCGCGCGTCGCGTGGGATTGGCTGGCCCATCGGCAGCCCAACTCCTCCAAGCGCTTCATTTACGGCCATTCACTCGGCGGCGCGGTCGCTGTCGATCTCGCCGCAGCGCTTTCCGGGACCGGCTCCAGCGAAGACGCGTCCCCGCCCGGCTTGGCAGGGCCGCTGCCTGCAGCCGGACTGATCATCGAATCGACGTTCACCACGCTTGCCGATATGGCAAAGGAAGTGACGTGGGTGCCGGTCGGTGCGCTGCTATCGCAGAAATTCGATTCCGTGAGCAAGATGGCAAGGATCAGCATTCCCGTCCTTGTGGTGCACGGCGCGGCCGATCGCTTTGTTCCGGCGCGCTTCAGCCAGGCGTTGTTCGACGCAGCGACGGGTAAGAAAAAATTTCTGCTCGTCGAAGGCGGCAGCCACAACAACAGCATGCGTGCCGGCGCCGACGACTATCGGCGCGCGCTGACCGAGCTCTTTGGATTGGGCGCGCAGAGCGAGCCCTTGAGTGAGCGCCGGATGTCGCGAGCCGTTCGCGGCTAGCTTTTCCAAAGCCGCGTCTGGCGGGCGGCTGTCGAGCAAGGCGAGGAATCAGCTTCCCCCGTCATCCCGGCGCAGGCCGGGATCCAAGGTTGACTACGCAGATTGGGCCCCGGTCTACACCGGGCGACGTGACCTGTCGTCCCTTCGGCAAGCTCCGCGCGAGCCCCTCGACAGGCTCGCTCAAATGACGACGGCCGATGCAATGCCGGCGCGCAGCGCTAAGGAACCTCTGAATAAGTCCCGCGTGGTCGCGACGGAGGCTCGCCGGGATGAGATGCACGAAGCGACGCGAAGCCAATTGGTAGCTCCCATCGGCGAGCGGCGCGACACAGCAGATCGCCCGGCCAGCCCCGTCCCATCCGGGTTTCGCCGCAATGGCCTCATCTGCGTTGTTGCGCGGCTTGCGAATAGGATGAACTATTCGCTTCGCCGCGGCGCCTAGCATCTGAAGCCATTGCGACAGAAACGCGATCCATGTGGGGCTTGTTCAGAGGTTCCCTAGCGCAGCTTGGATAGCTCTTTGATGAGCGTCGCGTCGAATTCCACGTCGACCTTGGGACCCCCCGCTGCCCGGGCGTCGAGCGCCCACTTTCCGGCGACGCGCTGCGGCGTATCCGCGCTAAGCTGAAGCGAGGCCGGATCTGCCGTGCCCGAATACTGCACGAGCTGATTTTTGCCGACGAACCAGTAGTTGAGCCGGGATCCGCTGTCGAGGTCGAGCGTCATGCCCTCGCCGATGTCGCCGTCCGAGCACATCATGGTGGCACAGTTTGCGAGCTTCGCGGAGACGTCCTCGGACGAGAGCACAAGGCGGCGAAAGATCTTGCCGGTCATGGCGTCCGGCCCGCGGACGAGATAGACGTGCGATATCGTGACGACGACCGGGCCGGTCCTGTCCTGATAGCTCGCGCTCCCGCGGGCGCTGTCCGCGGACGCGCCGAAGGCAGCCAGCGCAAGCGCGGCGCCGAGCGTGACTTGCGCCACCGCGCTCGATCGCGCCATCGAGTGCTCCGTGGTGTTCGCTGCCACCGCGCTCACTCTACGTTCACGCTTTTGACACGTTCGCGGTATTGAGGACCGCGTTGCAGGTTCCTTGCGCGGGGTCGCCGGCGGGAAGCTTGGCGCACACCGTGGCCATTTGCGCGCGAACGCGATTGAGCGCGGCTTCGTGCTTGTCCTTGCTCCACGCCGAGAGCTTCTTTCCCATCCGATCGAGCGAGCGGCCGTTTCTTCCGTAGAACGTATCGGGGGTCGCATCCAGCTCAGCGATGACGCTTTGAGCTGCCTTCTCGATCCGGGCGCTATCCTGGGGGGCGAGATCGACCAGTGCGTTGACGTAATGCGCGCCCCATTGCAGACGCGTCGCCGGGCCATCGGCTGCGTTGTAGGCTTTTTCTTCCCAGTCGACCGCGGCGGCCTTGTCGCCGCGCTTCTTCGCGTTTGCCGCGAGACCGAGCATGAAATAGTACGGCGACCGCGACCGCGTCAGCTCGGCTTTGAGCAGCGCGTCTGACTCATCCATGAGCCCCGCTTGCTCGAGGACGTCCGCGGCCGCGCTGATCACCGACTGCCTCGCGTAAGCGTCGGTGGTCTCGCGATCGGCGCTCGCCACCTGGTCGCGGACGGTCTGTTGCAGCGAGTCAGGAATCGGTGAGCCCTTAGGTTTGTCGAGCCTTGCCAGCTCGATTTTGGCGCTGAGCGCGGCGAGGCGGTCGGCAGTCGAGAGGCTGCGGTCCGCGATCAGAAGATCGAGCGCGGAATTCCAGGTTCCGGCGAGGCGCGAGCGCTCAGCGGACTTGGGCAGGGTGATATAGCCGGCGACATCGCCCGCCGAATACACGACGACGTCGAAATTCTCTCGCGTGAATCTCGGATCGCCGAGCACGCTCACGACGCGATCCTCCGCGGCCTTGTCGTCACGCGGTTTGGCGCCCTTCACCGCGGCGGCGGCCGCGAGCGCCTTGAGCTGAAGACGCGCCGCGGTGTCGTGCTCGTCGGCGGGACACGAGCGGGCGAGATCGGCCAGCGTCGAGGGAATCTTGTCCTTGGCGACGATCTTCTGCTCGTCGGTGTCCCAGGAGTAGTACGCGAGCATGCGCCAGTCATCGGCTGACAGGCGCGCCGCGGCGTTGCCGGTCTTGTCGAGTGCGGCGCTCAGCGTCTCCTTGACCGGACGCGCGCCGTTCATGCCCATCTGCAGTACGCGCATGTATTGCTCGGCGTCCGCTTCGCCCGGCAGACGGGTGATTTCGCTGCCGTCGGGCTTGAACAGGATCATAGTGGGATAGCCGCTGACCTTGAAGCGCGCGCCCAGCTTCTGCGCGCTGGGGCTGTCGCCGTCGAGATATACGGGAACGAACAAGCGCGAGCGCTCGATGAAATCCTGTCGATTGAATATCGTCGCCTTGACCTGGTTGCACGGCGGGCACCAGACCGCACCCCAGTAGAGAAACACCGGCTTGTTGTCGGCTCTCGCTTGCGCGAACGCCGCATCGACGTCGTCCTTGCGCCAGACAATCCCGGTCTCGTGCGCCATATCGGGTGTCTGCGCGACGCTTTGAGCGACAGCGGGAGACGCGTCGCCAGTCTTGGGCTTGGGCGTCGCAGTCGGGGGCTCGGGCGTTTTGGTGCAGGCGATTAAAGCCAACGTCAAAGCCAACGCCAGGGCAATCGGGAGGAATTTGTTGATCATGGGATCGAGCGAAGGCGCAAAAATCGAAGGGGGCCAATATTATGCGCCAGTCGCCGTCCAGAGGCTACGCACGGGGCTTTGCCGCCAGCCTCAAATCCTCCTACAGAAAAGTCAGACACCCGCTGATTCCCGCGGCCATCCCCTGGGGCAACAATTCCGCTGCATGCGTCGCTGTGCCCGCGTGAGCGCGGGCGGTGGCATTGGCGATTGTATTTTCGACATGGAGGCAACGATGAAAAATTACTTGCGGGTTTCGCAATTGGCGGCCGCGCTAGCCTTTGTCTTCGCGAGCGGCGCCGGTTTCACCCAGACTCTGACCACGCCGCAGCCGGCGAGCACGTCGAATGCCGCGCTGCCTTCGCCGGACCGGCATTTCGTGGCGACCGCTGCGGAAGCGGGAGCGGCGGAAGTCGCGATGGGCAAACTTGCCTCCGAGCGCGCGAGCTCGGCGGATGTCAAGGCGTTTGCCTCACATATGGTTACCGACCATACCAAGGCCGGCGATGAGCTCAAGAAAGTTGCTTCGGCCAAGGGTGCGCAACTTGCCGACCAGCCGTCAGCGAAGGACCAGCGCGAGCTCGACAAGCTCGCGAAGCTGCAGGGCGCGGATTTCGACCGCGAGTACGTCAGAGTGCAGCTCGCCGCGCACAAGGACGCCGTCTCCCTTTTCAAGAAGGAAGCGAGCGCCGGTCGCGACAGCGATCTGAAGCAATTCGCCTCGTCGACGCTGCCCACGCTGCAGGAACACCTGCAGATGGTTCAGCAGCTGTCCAAATCGCCGGTGCGGACGTCGCGGTCGGGTGACAGCAAGACGCGAACGCCACAATCATGAATATGCGCGAAAGCTGGAGACGTGAAGTCGCGGCGACCCTTGCGATGACGGCAGTGCTGATGATGGTGGCTCTCTCGGCCCCTGTCGCACAGGCGCAGGCTCTGCCGCAGGCGCGTTCGCAAGGCTCGATCGAGTACGTGACCGGCGGGGTCGGCAAGGAAGAGTCAGACGCGCTCAAGCAGGCGTCGGGCGAATATCCGTTGACGCTGGAGCTGGCATCGAGCGGTCCGAGCCCTGAAGGACGCACCACTGGCGCATACGTTTCCGACGCCATGATCGTCATTCGCGACGCGCAAGGCCGCGAGGTTCTCAATACTCGCACCGATGGCCCTCTGCTCCTGGCCCGGCTGCCGGCGGGCAAATACACTGTGAGCGCGGACTGGAACGGTGTGCACAAGCAAGCGGCGGTCGATATCGGCGCGACCCGGCGTCACGTCGTCTTCGATTTCGCGAAGGGCGCGCAGCAGGAGTAGAAAGAATGCCGCGGGATCAAGCGCCACCCCATGGAGGCGGGCAGGCGTTTAAAACCATGCGCGCCATCCCCAGATAAGGGGCACCTCCGGGACTTCTGATCGACCTGGCAATACTTCACCGGTCGGCAAACCGCCGCCCGATTCAGGATTCGTGTCCGCGCGCCCCCGTCAGTCCGAGCTTTTCGATACGTCGCAGCCGTTACCGCACGGTCTGATCTATCGGCCCGAATTCCTTTCCCGCGGCGAGGAGGCCGACGTGCTCGCCGCCATTGCGCGGACTGCCGTTCCGCGAGGCGCGCTTCCAGCAATATTTCGCCACGACGCCGCGTCGTTCACTATCACGCTCCGGGGGCGGTGACGCGTTACGACGCGAGCGATGCGACTCGTTTTCCAGCGGCCCGCTTCCTGCATTCGCGACCACGCTTCTCGACAAGGTCTCGGAGTGGATCGGGGTCGCGCCCGGCGCATTCGTCCACGCACTGGTGAGCGAGTATCGCCCTGGAACGCCGATCGGCTGGCATCGGGACAAGCCCGCGTACGGGATCGTCGTCGGGATTTCTATGCATGGCTGGGGGCGCATGCGCTTCCGTCCTTTTGCGGCGAAGCCGGACGCCAAGGACATCGTGATCCTCGATCTCGAGCCGCGTTCGGCGTACGTCATGCGCGGACCGATTCGCTGGGACTGGCAGCACAGCATGCTCCCGACAAAATCCTTGCGCTACTCGATTACATTTCGAACGCTTGCTGCCGCTGAATCGTCGAGACCATCCATGGTTCCACAACGTCCTACAGAAAAATCAGACGCTCGCTGATTCACCGCATGCGCGGTGATCGTCAGAATGCGAATCGTGTAGGGAAGACAAAGCAGCAACTTCAACTACTGATCTAGACCTGAGTTGACTGGCGGCCTCATCCCTACAACTTATTATCCAAGGGCAACACAGGCTAAAAACAAGAATACGGAAATTCCTCGAGCCCGTTCCACGGGACGGGCGCAGGAAGTCGACGGGCCGGGAGACCGGCCCGTTTTATTCCTCTCGTCTTAAATCGAGCTCACGATCGATTACTCACGATCGACTACGGTTGGAGAAAGTCTTATGGTCAACGACAACCAATCCAGTGGGCAAGGAAGCTCGTCCACAGGTACGCAAGGCAAGCAGCAGACTTCAGACATGTCCCAAGGCGCAGCGTCCACGCAACAAGGCTCCGGATCGAGCGCCGGTGCGCAGCAGGGAAGTTATGGCGGCTCGCAAGGCTCCGGCCAGGGCTACGGAAGCTCGCAAGCCCAGCGCCGCCAAGGCGAGGGCCAGCGCGGCCAGAGTTGGCAACCCTCCGGCAGCGCATTGCAAACCCGGGGAAGCGGCTCGCTATCGCCCTATGGCGCCTATGGTGCCGGACCCTTTTCGATGATGAGGCGCATCACCGACGAGATGGACCGTCTGTTCGAGAGCTTCGGATTAGGCCGAAGCTTTTTCCCGTCCGAAGGGCAAGGCGGCTCGTCGCTTTGGAGTAGCGAGGGCGGCAATGCGCTGTGGTCTCCGCACGTGGAAGTAAGCGAGCGCGATGGCAAGATTGTCGTCGCCGCCGACCTTCCCGGCGTCAAGAAGGGAGACGTAAGCGTGGAGATCAATCCGGACTCGATCGTCATCCAGGGACAACGTCAGCAGGAAAGCACGCGCAACGAGCGCGGCTACTACCATAGCGAGCGCGTCTACGGCAGCTTCTATCGGGTGATTCCGCTGCCGGAGGGCGTGGATGTCGAAAATGCCGCTGCGACATTCCGCGACGGCGTGCTGCAAATCGAAGTCCCTGCCCCGAAGCCGCAGTCACGCGGCCGCACCCTCGAGATCAAGGGCGGTGATGGGGACAACAGCGGCTCGGCAGGGCAAGGGACCCCCGGAACGACGGGATCGAGCTCGTCGAGCTCCGGGTCCTCGGAGCGCCAGCGCTAGGACGAGCTCTCTCGCTGTAAATTCAGAAGCGGGCCGGGCAACCGGCCCGCTTTTTTATGCGAGTGACGCAAGCCTCCGCTTAGCGCGGGTCCAGCGAACGCCGCGCAGAATATTCGTTATCATGTCGGTCGAGCGCGTTGCGCGCTGGCTTGCGAGCCTCCCGACCGATGTTTCTTCGCTGGGTCACCGCGCTTTATCTCCTCTACCTCGCCGTGCCGATCGTGCTCCTCCTCGTGGGGTCGTTCGGCGAGTCATGGCTCAACTCCCTGTTGCCGGCCGGCGCGACCGTGCGCTGGTACGAGGCGGTGGCAAGCGACCCCAGCTTCCGCCGAGCTTTTGTATCGAGCCTTGTCGTCGCAACCATCGCTTGCGCGGCGAACGCCGCGATCGGTTTGCCGCTCGCATACGCGCTGTTTCGCACCGAGGATAAGCGCGTACTGGCGCTCACCCGCGTGCTCTACCAGCTGCCCGTCGCCTTGCCCGCGTTGGTGCTGGCGTTCGGATTCATTCTCGTTTTCTCTTCAGACGCATTGCCGTGGCTGGGCAGCATCTGGCTCGTCGCGGCCGGCCACGTCGTGGTCACGCTGCCCTATTTCCTGCAGGCGGTCATCGCCGACATGCAGCGGCTGGGCCTGCGCACATTGGAGGACGCGGCGGAGTCGCTTGGCGGAAACGCGTGGCAGCGCTTTTTTCACATCGTTTTGCCGTCGCTCCGCCACTCGATCCTCGCCGGATTCATTATCGTGGCGGCGCTATCCATCGGCGAATTCCAGTTCTCGAACCTGATCGCGGGTTTTCTCAATCGCACGTACCCGGTCGTGCTCTTGCAGGCCTTCTACGGCGCGACCGGATTCGCTTGCGCCGCCACCGTCGTGCTGCTTTCGATCGCACTCGTGGCCGCGGTCGCGGGAGCGATTGCCGCCGGCGGCGCGACGCGCGTGCAGGAGGCGCTTGCATGAGCGCTCGCGCGGCAACCGCCGTTTCGCTCGAAGGGCTCAGCTATCGGTATCCTCGCAGCAGCGCCGGCGTGACCAACGTCACTCTGGCGATCGAGCCCGGCGAGCTCGTGGTGTGCATCGGGCCGTCCGGTTGCGGGAAGACGACGCTCCTGCGGCTCATCGCGGGATTCCTCAAGCCCGATGCGGGCGTGATCAAGCTGAACGGCGAGGATGTCAGCGAGGCACCGACTCGCACACGGGAGTGCGGCGTGGTCTTTCAGGCGTACGCGTTGTTTCCCCACATGCGCGTCTGGGAAAATGTGGCTTATCCGCTGCGCGTGCGCGACATCGCGCTCGACGAGCGCCGGAGGCGCGCGAGCGACATGCTGGAGCTCGTGGGACTTTCCGGCCTGCACGATCGCCTGCCGTCTCAGCTTTCCGGAGGCCAGCAGCAACGCGTCGCGCTGGCGCGTGCGCTCATTTTCCAGCCGCGCGCGCTTCTGCTCGACGAGCCGCTGTCCGCGCTCGACGCGGCGACTCGCGTCACCATGCGCGACGAGATCCGCAGAATCCAGCGCCGGCAAGATCTGGCCACGCTGTTGATCACGCACGACCAGGATGAAGCCTTGTCGCTGGCGGACCGGGTCGTGGTTCTGCGCGAGGGACGTCTCGTGCAGTCGGCATCGCCGCACGAAGTCTACGATGCGCCGGTCGATGCCTTTGTCGCCAACTTCGTCGGCCGCGCCAATCTGCTCGAAGCAAAAGCGGTCGACGAACAGACGGTCGACACGCCCATCGGCCGGCTTGTCACGCTTCCGCACGGCCGCGCAATAGGGAGTACGCTGCGCCTGCTGGTGCGCCCGGAGCGTATCGAGCTGGCCGCGCCGGCCGGCGGCGAAAACGTTTTTGCGGCGCAGGTGCTGCGCGACCGATTTTACGGCGCGACGCGCCAGATCGAGGTTGCCGCGGGCAACGGGCGGCTCGAAATAGAGACCGCGCAGCGCAGCCAATTCGCGAACGTTCGCGTGCCTCGCGACGCCATTCAGTTCCTGAGCAACACATGAGGGGGAAACGATGAAATCTATGCGATGTCGTTTGAAGCTGGCCGCGGCGGTGCTGTCGCTCTTTGCGGGCGCGGCGGCGGCGCAGACCGTGCTGGATTCGCCCGAGCTCTATCCCGGAGAGAAGGCGGCCTACGAGGCGGCAAAGAAAGAAGGCATGGTGGTCAGCTTCGATACCGGGCCTACGTGGGCGAATTGGGCGGCGGAGTTCGCCGCGTTCAAGAAGCGTTATCCCGAAGTCGAGATCGTGTACAACGACATCGGCTCTGCGGCGACGGTGGTCGCTCTCGACAAGGCGCGCAACCGGCCGCAGGCGGATACCGCCTACTACTTCGCGGCGTCGGGGATAGACGCCGTCAGCAAGAACGTCGTTGCGCCCTTCAAGCCCGTCAACTTCGACAAGCTGACATCGGTGTTCCGCGACGCGGACGGCAAGTGGTTCACCATCCACACGCTCACCGTCGCCTTCATCGTCAACACCAAGCTGGTCAAGAACGTGCCGCAGTCGTGGGCGGACCTGCAGAAGCCCGAGTACAAGAACACCATCGTCTACCTGGACCCCCGCTCGACCGGCGTCGGGCAGGTCGTGGCATTCGCCGCCAACTTTGGCGCGGGCGGCGACATGAGCAACGTGCAGCCCGGCCTCGACTACCTCGGCAAGCTCCACCAGTCGGGCAATGTGCTGCGGGTGCTGGGAACGACGCCTTACGCGCAATTCGTCAAAGGCGAGATACCGATCTGGATCTCCTATGAAAACGACGGACTCAAGGCCAAGTACACCGACGGTCTGGGGGACGCGGTCGCCGTCGTGATTCCCAAGGAGGCTTCGGCGGCGGCGCCGTACGCGATCAGCCTCGTCGACAAGGGACCCAATCCCAACGCGGGCAAGCTGTGGCTCAACTTCATCATGACCGACATGGGGCAGGGCATTTTCGCCCAGGGGTTCGTGCGACCTTCGGTGCCGGGCGTGAAGCTTCCGGACAACGTCGCGGACAAGCTTCCGGCTGCGCCGCAAGTTCACCCGCTGGACGTGAAGGCGGCGGCGGCGAAAAAAGCCGACATCGACAAAGGCTGGGCGGCGGCGACCGGAAGCAAATGATGCGTGGCGCGCGTGCCGCGCTCGCTTTGCCGGGTGCGCTGCTGCTCGCGCTTTTCTTCGTGCTGCCGGTGCTCGCGATCGCGACCGACGCGCTGCGCGAGGGCACCGGGGCTTTTAGCCGTGTCTTTGCGACGGCGGGCTTCTGGTCGGCGCTCGGCGGCAGCGCCGCGCTGACCGGGGTGGCGGCGACCTTATCCACGCTGGCGGGCCTCGCCGTCGCACTGCACTTGTCGCGCTTGCCTCCGCGATCGCGTACCGCGCTCTCGTTCGTGATTGCGCTGCCGCTGACGTTCTCGGGATTGATCGTGGCCTATGGATTCATTCTCGGTTACGGGCGCGCGGGCTTTGTCACGCAGCTCCTGGCCTATGCGGGCCTCGACCCGGCGACGATCGGCGGCGCGCTGTTCACCCCGGTGGGACTCGCGTTTGCGTCTTCGTATTACCTGATTCCGCGCGTGGTGATGGGCATGCTTCCGGTGCTGGTCAATTTCGACCGCGCTCAGCTCGCCGCTGCCGAGTCGGCGGGCGCGACGCCTTCGCAGGCGTTTCGCCAGATCCTCCTGCCGCAGGTCGCCGGGCCGCTCATCGCATCGTTCTGTCTGGTTGCAGCGGTCGTGTTCGGCGCGTACGGCACGGCACTGGCGCTGGTCGGCACGCAGCTCGCGATTCTTCCGCTGCGTCTGTACAGCCTCATTTCCGAGACGGGATCGGATTTCCCCGCCGCCGCGGCACTCGCGCTGTTGATCACCGCGGCGTGCTCGGCGTTCATCACCGCGGGTCAATGGGTCGGCGGAAGGCATGAGCGCCATCTTTAGGCTCGACCGTGCGCGCGCGGCGCTATTCGACGGCGAAGGACGGCGGTTCGATCCTGCGAAACGGACATGGCGCGCATCCGACGAGACGGCGGAGACATCCGAGGTCGTCGACGCCATCGCCGCGGCGACGTGGCTGCAGCGAGAGAGCGGACATCGGCTGCGAGTGCCCATCGGAGTGATCGGACCGCGGGACGCAAGCGCCGCGCAGCTCGAGGCCGCACTGGAATGTGGGGAGCTTCTCGCCGGCTGTGGCTTTGTCGTGATGTGCGGCGGCCGCCAGGGCGTGATGCAGGCAGTGTGCGAGGGCGTGGCTCGCGTCGGCGGTATGTCGATCGGGCTCCTGCCCGACGCTGACCCCTCGCTCGCCAATCCCTTCGTCGGCGTCGCGATCGCGACGGGAATCGGAGAAGCCCGAAACGCGCTGATCGCGCGCGCGGCATGGTGCCTGATCGCTATCGGCGACAGCTTCGGAACGTTGTCCGAGGTCGCGTTCGGAAGGCAATTCGGCAAGCTCGTCATCGGCCTCGAGGGTGCGGCGCGGATCGAGGGCGTGCAACACGTTGTGTCTGCGCATGCCGCCGTGACGATGGTCGCCGAAAGCGCGTTGTGCGTATGAGCGAGTTGAGCGCTCCTCGCCGGCGCAGGATGCGTTTCTCCAAGACCATCGAAGTGCTCGACGGCGACCGCGACCGATTGCGCGACAAACGTCAGCAGCGTACCGTGCGGACACATAGGTTTCCGCGCCGAAGCGAATTAGGCCCCCATAAAGGCAGTGACTTGTTTGATTCTTCGCACATTTCGACGGGGACCCGGAGGAGGCGGAATGGCACTGACGCAATATTTCTCGTCGCATTTAGGCGGGCTACATCTCGTTAGGCCTGCTATCGCATTGCGGAAGGACGCACTCTTACGGAAGGAGAACATGTATGGTCACAGTAGCTCTGCTTGTTCGTTTGGAAGCGAAACCCGGTAAAGAGACGGAAGTCGAGAGTTTCCTCCGCGGTGGTTTGCCGCTCGTGCAAGACGAGCCCGGAACAACTGCTTGGTTCGGGATCCGTCTTGGACCATCGACATTTGGAATTTTCGATGCCTTCCCGAACGAGGCCGGTCGCCAAGCTCACCTCTCGGGCAAGGTCGCGGCAGCGCTGATGGCGAAGGCATCCGAGCTCTTCGCCAAACCTCCTACCATAGAGAAGGTCGATGTTCTCGCCGCTAAACTGCCTTGAAGTGCATGCGCCGCAGGCCTAACCACTGGCTCAACCCGGACGCTCCTCGGCGGCACTTCCTGTCCGCCTCGGGCGCCGGTTAGCTTGGTTCGTTAGCCGTCTCACCTCGACCCATCAGTGAAACGACGCGCCTTCATCGCATTTCTCACCACGGCTGCGGCGCCGTTGCTCACCAACGCGCAACGCTCGCCACCGGTTGTCGGATACTTGAGCAACGGGTCCGCGAATACACACGCGTGGCTAGTTGGCGCTTTCCTCAAGGGTCTGGGCGAAGGAGGTTACGTCGAGGGGCGCAACGTGACCATCGAATATCGTTGGGGCGATGGACAACCGGATCGACTGCCGAAGCTGGCAGCCGACTTGGTGCGCCGAAAGGTATCCGTAATTGTTGCCACGGCGGGCTCTGCTGCTGCTGTTGCGGCCAAGTCCGCGACATCGACAATCCCGATTATCTTCACGGGTGGCGGCGATCCCGTAAAGCTGGGATTGGTCGCGAGCCTTGGACGCCCCGGCGGCAACGCGACCGGTATCGTCAACATTGCTACCGCGCTCTATGCGAAGAGATTGCAGCTCTTGCACGATCTCCTGCCAAACAGTGTCTCAGCTGCTGCGCTCCTAGGTCCGGCGTCGGACGCCGATAAGCTAAGTGAGATTCAGAACGCCGCGCGCGCAATGGGGTGGCAACTGGAAGTCGTCCGCCTCACTGGCGAACGCGAAATCGACGCCGCGTTCGCCAGCATTGTCCAAAGGCATGCAGGCGTCCTCTTCGTCGACTCTGATCCGCTGTTCCTCATTCAGCGCGAGCGACTAATAGGGCTGGCGGCGAAACACGCGATTCCGGCGAGCTACGCGTTCCGTGAATTTGTGGAGTCGGGTGGGCTGATGAGCTATGGTGCCAACCTTCCGGACGTGCATCGCCAAGCCGGCGTATATGCTGGCCGGATTCTAGACGGCGCCAAGCCAGCCGACCTCCCGGTACTGGAGCCGGTGAAATTCGATCTAGTGATCAACTTGAACACGGCGAAAACGCTTGCCATCACGATTCCGCCAAAGCTGCTTGCCATCGCCGAAGTGATCCAATGAAGCCCGGAAGGGCGAAGTCGTCACGTGTTTATCGAAGATCTATTGGACGAGACGGCTAACCCGTCGCTCAACCGGACCGCTCGCCGGCGGCGCTCACGCGCCGTCCGCTCGCGGCCGGTTAGCTTGGTTCGTTAGGCAGCATGGCTCGTGCGCGCCAATGTCGAGAGATCTCCATATTTCTGTTGAGGCGGATCCCTCGAAGGAGGTCGCACGGAGTCTTTTCGATGCGCTATTCCGATGCCAATGCTAAACGTACCGGCGATGGTAAAACGGAGCGCCTTTGCGTCGTTGCGCGTGATGCGAAGGGCACGCTTGTTGGTGGCATCGTTGGCGAGGTTTACTGGGGCTGGCTTAATGTCTTGGTCCTTTGGGTCGCTCCAGCCCTGCGGTGCCAAGGTTTAGGCACGCGTCTGCTTTCCTGCGCTGAAACCGAAGCGGTCGCGAAGGGTTGCCATGGCGTCTATCTCGATACTTTCACCTTCCAAGATCATGGCCTCTATCTTCGCGCGGGATACGAGATATTCGGTACCCTTGAGCACTTTCCAACCGGGCAATCGAGGCATTTCCTGCGCAAGAGGCTGCATGCTGCCTAATCTCTCGCTCAACCCGGACGCCTCGCCGGCGGCGCTTGCGCGCCGCCCTCTCGGCGCTGGTTGGCTTGGTTCGTTAGGCGTTGCTTGTGTCGCGCACTGAATTCATGGTCGGGTTGATTTCAGACACTCACGGTCTTCTTCGGCCTGAGGCATTAACCACCCTTACTGGCGCCGACTACATCATTCATGCGGGTGACATCGGCGACGCGAACATCCTCGACCGACTCTCCGCGATCGCCCCGGTGACCGCGGTTCGCGGCAACAACGACAAAGGCGCATGGGCATCACGCATTGCCGAAACAGAAGTACTTCAGGTCGGTGCCGCGCTCATCTACGTGATCCACGATGTCAGCGCGCTCGACCTTGATCCAGCGGCAGCCGGTTTTCACGCAGTCATTGCTGGGCATTCTCATCACCCAAGCATTGAGTTGCGGGAAGGGGTTCTATTTATTAACCCGGGCAGTGCCGGCCCTCGTCGCTTCAAGTTGCCGGTATCGGTAGGGTGGCTTACAGTTTCCGGCACATCAATCAACCCTCGCCTCATTGAGTTGACCGTTGGCAGCAACGCCTAACATTTCGCTCAACCCGGACGCTCCTCGGCGGCGCTGCGCGCCGTCCTTTGTCGCGCCGGTTATCTTGGTTCGTTAAGCGGCAATTCAACGGGCTGCGTTAATGTCGGTCGAAGTAGGCGGACTCCCTCGACTCTGGCGTGAGCCGCTCGAAGGGGCGTAGCATCGCGACACGTCCATTCGGCTCCGAGTTGGTTGACTTATGAATCGACGAATGTTCATTCAGCATACTGGTGGCGGCATGCTCGCCATACCGCTTGCGGCTATTGCGCAACAGTCGAAAAGTGTCCCCGTAATAGGTTATCTAATAGAGCGATCCGGGCCGACGGCGTTCGACGAAGCGTTTCGCCGTGGCCTCCGGGAACTCGGCTACTCCGAAGGTCGCAACATCGTCGTCGAATACCGCTGGGCCGATGGGAAACCGGAGCGCCTTCCGGCGCTGGCAGCCGAGCTCGTGAAGATGAAGGTCGACGTAATCGTCACGTCGGGGACGCCCGGTGGATTGGCAGCAAAGAATTCGACGTCCACGATTCCGATCGTGTTGGTTTCCGGAGGAGATTTTGTTGCCGATGGGTTGGTAGCAAGCTTTGCCCACCCTGGTGGCAACATCACGGGCATCTCGGTATTCGCCCGGGAATTGAGCGGCAAGCGGCTGGAAATTCTCAAAGAAGCGATCCCCGGAATGACGCGCGTGGGCGCCGCCTTCAACGCCCTGAATCCGGGGACGCGATTGCTGTTCAAGCAGACGGAAGACGCTGCCGCCAAGTTGGCGTTGACGGCTTTGCCCCTGGACATCGAATTCCCGGACGGCATCGAAGCCGCGTTTGCCGAGGCGGTTCGTCTTCGTGCGAATGCAGTCGTTATCATCTCCGATGGTGCGACGATCGTTCACCGCGCCCAGCTCGGGTCTGCTGCACTCCGACACCACTTGCCGACGATCTTCGCCAACAGGGCTTATCTGGAGGGCGGGGGGCTGATGAGCTATGGGCCGGACATCACCGAGGTGTGGAGGCGCGGCGCCACCTATGTCGACAAGGTCCTAAAGGGCGCAAAGCCGGCCGATATCCCGATCGAACAGCCTACCAAGTTCGAGCTCGTCATCAACCTCAAAACCGCCGGTGCGCTCGGATTGACGATTCCACAGTCGCTGCTGCTACGTGCGGACGAGTTGCTTCAATGATCTACCCTCCAGCTTCGGGTCGCTCCGAGCTGGCCGACAAATCGCCACGCCGCCTAACGCGTCGCTCAAGACGGACGCCTCGCCGGCGGCGCTTACGCGCCGTCCACTTGGCGCCGGTCAGCTTGGTTCGTTGGGCGCTTTGGGAGCTGCCAGCATGAACATGTCGGACTACATAGCCGCGGGCGCGCTCGTGTTCTCAGTAGTCTCCTTTGTTGTAACTCTATCGCTCGATAGGCGAACGAAACGCACTGAGCTCAGGCTCAAAGAAGAAGAGTTAAAGTTGCATCAGATCGCACGCGAACAGGCTGAGAAGGCGGCAGTACTCCAAGCACTTCAAGGCGAGAAGGAATCAGTTGGCTTTACCGCCATGCACTTTGCTCGTGTAGGGTTGCCGGCCGCGCCAGATGAGCGCTCCCAGATAGTCACATCGTTAGTCCAAGCAGCAGTCTTCAGCGGATCCGATCGGGCGCGTGCCATGATCTATCACGTCTTGCGAACCGCCGGGCCTGACCAGAGGCGCGAGATCATTGACGCCGTTCGAGGCGTCGATCGTTTATTCGCCGAAGCCGAGCACTGGGGCCTAGATCCAAAGGAACTTGATCTTCAGCGCGGCCTTCGACGAATCGCTGCTTTGAAAAAGGTGCTCTCGCTTGAAAGCGCCTAACCCAACGCTCAACCGGACCGGCTGGTACGCGTCTCGGCTTCGGTTACTGTCAGCGCGCCGGCCGGTTAGCTTAGCCATTGGGCGCCATGTACGTCGCAGCAATTGCCGTAGTGGGTGCCTTTCATGGACGCTCGACGGGGTTCGTTGTAAACATTCCGACCGCTTGATTTTAGAGGAGACGCAGCATGGACCGATTCACGGGCGGTTGCCTGTGCGGCAACGTCCGAATTGTGGCGTCGGGACTCCCATACCGGGTCGGCCTTTGTCACTGTCTCGACTGCCGCAAGCATCATGGGGCCCTTTTTCACGCTTCCGCGGTGTTCCCTCAGGATGCGGTGACGATCGATGGCGAAACACGCGACTACGCCGGGCGGTTTTTCTGTCCCCGCTGCGGCTCGTCCATTTTCGCACGCACCGCAGACGAAATCGAAGTGAACCTGGGATCCCTGGATGCCCCTGACCAACTGATGCCAACCTACGAAAGCTGGATCGTCCGTCGCGAGTCCTGGTTGCCGCCGTTTCCGCTCACGAGACGATACGACCGCGATCGTGACGCCACGGGTCGCTTTGAGGAGTAGGTGGCCGATGGTGTGTTCCATGATGAGTACCAGATGGTCTGCCGCCTCGACCGCGCGGCCTAACCTCTCGCTCAACCCGCACGCCTCGCCGGCGGGCTTGCGCGCCGTCCACTCGCGGCCGGTTAGCTTGGGTCGTTAGGCGTCGCAAGTGCCGGCATTCGTAGCCCTGCTGCGCGGCGTCAACGTCGGCAAGGCCAAGCGCGTTCCTATGGCCGAGTTGCGCGCTCTGCTCTCCAGCTTGGGCTACACGGGCGTAGCTACGCTGCTCAATAGCGGAAATGCCGTCTTCCGCGCCCCGAGGGGAACGCCGGTGAAGCACGCGGCGGACATTGCTGCGGCGATCTCCACCGAACTCAACGTTGAGGTGCCGGTCATCGTTAAGTCGGCAAGCGAACTAGCAGCCATCGTCTCCAACAATCCAATCAAAGCAACAACGGAAGAGCATTCGCGCTTTCTGGTCGCATTCGTTCAAGATACCAAAGCGCTCTCGAGCCTCGCCGCTATCGAGTCCCTGGCGGTCCCTCCAGAACAGTTTTCTGTAGGCAAGAATGCCGCCTACCTCCTCTGCGCGGGAGGCATACTTGAGAGCAAAGCCGGAGAAGCTCTCCTCGGCAAGGTGGGCAAGTCGGCCACCACGAGAAACTGGGCAACCGTCCTCAAGCTCAAGGCTCTGGCAAGTGAAAGCGACGCCTAACGTCTCGCTCAACCCAGACGCCCCGTCGCCGGTTAGCTTGGTTCGTTAGGCGGCACATACGCATCGCGCTCATCCATAGGAGACACACCATGAAGCGAACGGTGTTCTTTACTCGCGTCTTTCTCCTCGCGGGCTTACTCGGCGCCGCGTCGCTGGTTTTCTCTCAGTCGTCTCCGCCGGCGTCCGAAAAAGCGGATCAAACCAAGGCACTCGTTAACAAAGCGGCGGCGCTGATCGAAAGCAAAGGCAAGGCTGCTTTTCCCGAATTCAGAGCGAAGGGCTCCGAGTGGTTCCACGGAGACACATATTTGTTCGTCTACGATCTGCAAGCGAACGTTTTGTTGAATCCGGCCTTTCCGGCACGCGAGGGGACCAACGTCAAGGGTCAGAAAGACGCAAATGGAAAGCTATTTCACGATGCCATCATTCGTACGGCGGAAATCGAGGGGTCGGGATGGGTCGACTACATGTTTCCGAAACCTGGTCAGAATCAGCCGTCGCAGAAATGGGCCTATGTGAAAAGGGTGAAGATCGATGGCGTTCCGGGGTTAGTGGCTTCGGGCTTCTATCCTGACTAGGCGTGTAGGAGAACCAAAGATACACAAGAGTTGCCGGAGTGCCGCCTAACCACTCGCTCGACCGCACCGCTCGCCGGCGGCGCTTGCAGCCGATCAGTTTGGTTCGTTAGGCCGCCCGACGAAGCGCGCGTAGACGTCGCCGCGTACTCTCATGCCTGTGACCGCGCGACCGGCTCCAGATCCTCACAACGTCGACACGTCCAGCACAACGTCGGCGCCGCGCCAGGCGCGTTCGAAGCGCTTCTGCACCTCCGCGGCCTCGCGCGAGCGCCCTTGCGCCGCGAGCGCCGTTTGCAGCCCGAACAGCGAGCGTCCGCTTTCGGGGTTGCGCTGAAGATTTTCTCGATATGCCTTCTCGGCTTCCTTCGCGTCGCCTGCGCGCAGCAGCGCCGCGCCGAGCGCATCGCGCGAAGGCAGATACCACGCCGGCGGCTCGTCGTACGCAAGCGCATCCTCGGCAATCGCCGCCTCGCGCAACGACTCGATCGAGCGTTTTGTATCGCCGCGCATGAGCGCGATGCGCCCGTCCAGGTACGGACGTGCGATTGCCAGGACGTTGGCCGAGGTGTTGTTGCCGAATTCGATCGTCTTGGGCAGGCTGTCCGCGGCCTCGACGAATCGTCCGCGCTCGATCTCGGCGTCGGCGAGTTGACCCTTGGCGGTGAATGCGAGCGTGCGCGCGAAATGCCACGCGACCTCGGTGATGGGCGCCTCGAACGGAGGCTCGGGCAGCGCCAGAACATCGTCCCAGCGTCCGAACTGCACCAGGACCATGGCGGGCGTCAGCATGAATCCGTCGAGCGGCGGCACGGCCTTCACTCTCGCCTCGGAGTGCGCGTAGAGCTTGTTCGCGGCTGCGATCGCGCGCTCCGAGTTTCCCGCAAGCGCGTTGCACACCGCGAGGAAGTGCAGGTTGTGGCCGTAGTAGCCGATCAGGTAGAAGCCTTCCTCGGCGGATTTGGCGAGCTCCTCGTCAGCGCGCGCCGCGGCTTCGTTCACGCGTACCGCTTCCAGATAGTTTCCGGTCCGGATGTAGATATGCGCCGGCATGTGAACGAGATGGCCCGCCGACGGCGCGAGCCCCTCCAGCCGCTTCGCGGCGCCGAGTGCCCTGTCTGGATGCTTCGACGCTTCGACCGCGTGAATGTAATAGTGAAGCGCTCCGATGTGATCGGGTTGCTGCGCCTGCGCGCGCTCAAGCGTGCGCACGATTTCCAGCGTACCCTCGGCCGGCTTGCCGTCGGGCGCCCACAGCTTCCATGGATGCAGGTCCATCAGGCTTTCCGCGTACAGCACCGCCGCGTCGGTGTCGCGGGGATAACGCCGCGCGAGGTCCCTCATCGCGTTCTTGTACGCAATCTGCAGGGGGCCCTGCGGGTCTTCGGCGTTCGCGCTGTAGCGGCGGGCAAGCGCGTCGATGTACGCGCGCTCCTTTGTCGATGCTTTCGGCTCGAGCGCGATCGCCTTCTGAAGCGCAGCATAAGCCGCCTTGTGCGAGTTCGCATCCATCGGCATGTTGATGTTCGGTCCCAGCGCAAGCGCAATTCCCCAGTGCGCCATCGCCAGGTCGGGGTCGAGCTCGGCGGCGCGACGGAACGACCTGATCGCGGCCTCGTGATTGAAAGCGAAGACGAGCTTCATCCCCTGGTCGAAATACGCCTGCGCTTCGGCGTTGCGCGTGGACACCGGATGGTGCAGCGGACCCAGGCCCGGATCGAGCGCCGTGGCGGACGCGGTGCCCGCCGGAGCGTCGTGGGCGAGACCGGGAGCGCCGATGCAGAGAAAGAGTGCCGCGAGGGCAATCACGGGAACGGATGGCATGTTTCTCCTTTGCCGAGGGTTGCAAGGCTCACGCGACGAAAGACCCTTTGGTTGCAGGCTTCGCGCATCGTCCGGCTTTCGGGCGTGCCAAGCGCACTCATCGCGGCCAAACGGCGACGTGCTGGCGCCGGCATTCGTCCCCGGCACGATGTAGGTGCGAATTCATTCGCACGGGTTGTTTGCGATCGACACCGCGCCCGAATGAATTCGGGCCTGCACGGGCGCTCGAGGCGTCTACAATACAAGGCCGATATCGAACGTCGCGGCGACCATCTCGCCCACCCGCGTGGCGTCGACAACGAGTTGCTGCCCGCCTTCGCGGAAGATGAAATCGTCCGCATTGCGCATCGCGGGTATTCCGTGCGCCGCGTAGGGCGCCGTCGCGAAAACGCGATCGTTCAGCGCATCGTCGAAATAGAGCTGCGACGTGAATTCCTGACTCGATCCTGACATTCCCTGCGTCCGGATCTTGAAGTGCACGTGCACCGCGCGGCCGCCGTACCACCCTGGATAAATCGTCACGAACTGCGCGTTGCCCGCGGCGTCCGTGCGCTGATAGCCTCGCAAAAAAGCTCCACGCGATTGCGAACGGCGGTCTACGTTGGAGTAGCGCCCCGTCGCGTCGCAGTGCCAGACGTCGACCTGCGCGCCGGGCAGCGGGGCGCAACTCGTGGCGCTCATGCGCGAAACCTTGAAGGTCAGGCGCAGGGGCACGCCCGGAACGGCGATACCGGTGAGCGCATCGGTCCGGATGTCGGAGCGCTCCAGGGCGCTGTCGACAAAAAAAGGTCCTTCGGTTTGCTGCGGGCGCGCGATGCACGCGGGAAGCGCGGCGCCCGTGGGCGCGGCGCGCGTCGAGCGCATCGAGACGAGCCATGTGGCGCCGGATCCCAGCAGCGCGAGCGCCCTGCGGCGCGTGACGGCGTTCCTTACTTTGCTGCCGATCGCTTCATCACTGTTCACGGTGCTCCTTTCGGGCGTATCGCGGCCGCTGGGCGCCGGCGCGCATGGAACCGTCCCTCATCGTCATTGGCGCGGAGTCGGCACTGGGGCTGCGCATCGGTACATGACAAATACATGACGGCATGACAATTACATTGCAGCTGCTGCGTTCACCACAAAAGGGCGGATCGATGCGCAACATCTTCGCTCGCCACCTTCGATCCGATCGTGGCAGAATCGGCGTCATGAGCACGCAGCATGTGACATTCCAGTTTGCCAGTCGCAGCGACGCACCCATTATCGCGTCGCTGTCGCGCGATCTGATCGAGGAGGGTCTCGGTTGGCAGTATCGCACCGAGCGCATACGCGAGCTGATCGGCGACACCGAAACCATCACGCTGGTCGGGCGCGGCGGCGAATCGACGATCGGGTTTTCCATCATGACGTTTGGCGAGGAGCGTGCCCACCTCGTGCTTCTCGCGGTCCGTCCCGCATATCAGCGTCGCGGCATCGCCCGCCGGATGACGCAATGGCTGGTGGAGTCGGCAGCGACGGCAGGGATCGCATCGATCCACGTCGAGCTGCGCGTGCGCAATAAGGCAGCGTATGAATTTTATCGCTCCGTCGGCTTCGCGGAAACCCTGCGGCTCGCCGGCTACTATCGCGGACGGGAAACCGCCATACGCATGATGCGTATGCTGCGCGCGCCCCGCATCGCGGTGGAGCCGTGGCGTCCGCCGGCGCGCACCTAGACGCTCGACGCCGAAGCGACCGCGCATCGCCAGGCGGTTGCGGGAACTCGTTTCCGTTCGCAGCTAACGAGGCGTTTCCTTGCCCTGCCGGCGGGTGAGCTCGCCGCGAATCTCCCGCAGCTTCGCCTTCACCTTTGCCTCGTTTTCGCCGCCCATGCGCATCATGATCTTCTGGCCCGCGGAGCGCGCTTCGAGGTCCGGATCGGCGTATTGATAGAGCACCTTGGGTTGCACGAGACTTAACGCCGGGACGTCCGGCGCGGCGAGCATGTCGTCGATTGCCTCGATAAGGCGGTCGTTGAAGTATCCCTTCGGGTATCCCAGGTTTCGATAGTCTTCCTGCAGCAAGGGATAGAAATAGACGTAGGTGGTGACCAGCTTGCCGGCGTCGATCGCTTCGACCATGCGGACATAACGCGCGTAGCGCGCGGCGTTGTCCGCGCCGATCGCCATCGATTCGTCCTTCCCCGCCGTGATCATCGGCCCTTCCGCCGGCTTCACCGGCAAGTTTCGAGCGGGCGCGGTCTTGCGCGGCAGATTGTCGACGGTCGCGACAAAGCGATGCACGATCTGGTCGGGATAGAAGATCTTGTCGAGCGATGCCGCGCCGAAGAGATCCGCCAGCGTGTTTTGCATGGTCGCATCGCTTACCGCCAGTGCAGGCAAGGGCTTCACATCCTTGTACGGCTCGCGTTGCGCATCCTCGATCGGATGACGGATTTCCGGCGCGGCGGCAGCGGGCGGCGGCGGCGGTGGCGCGGGAGGTGCCGCGGGAACAGGCGCGGGCTCCTGCTTCAGCCAGAACACCACGACGGCGCCGATGCAGGCAAGCATGAAGGCGATGAAAAGCCATACGAAGACGCCGCGTCCGCGCGGGCGCGCCCGCGGCGGGCTTGCCTCGTCCGCGGGCAATTCCTCGCCGATGTCGGGTTCGATGCGGTGCTCGACCGGCGGCTGCATTTACGGGCCCCCCACGTGCTTGGCCATGCGCTTGCGCAACTCGGCGTCGGGCAGACGGCCATACAGCGCACCCATATTCTGCTCGAGATGCGCGATCTTCGACGTCGCGGGTATCGCGCAAGTGACGGCGGGGTGCGAAACGACGAACTTGAGAAAGAATTGCGCCCAGTTTTCGCAATCGATCTCGCGCGCGAAGCCCGGCAGCGGCGCCTCGCCGACGCCGGAGAACAGATAGCCTCCGTCAAAAGGCCGGTTGATGACCACCGCGATACCCCGGTCGGCCGCGAGCGGGAGCAGCCGCTTCTCGACGCTCCGATCGTTCAGGTTGTAGGTAAATTGAACGAAGTCGAATCGCTCCTGCGTGAGGGCCCTTTCCATTTCGTCGTGACGGGCGCCGTGCGAGGTCGTGATGCCGATGTAGCGCACACGGCCCGCGGCTTTCATCTCCTTGAGCGTCTCGACGTGGCTGCGCCAGTCGAGCATATTGTGGATGTACACGAGGTCGAACCTTGGCACGCCCCACAGCTTTCGCGAGCGCTCGAGCTGAAAGCGGCCCAAGGGCTTGCCTAGGGTCCAGATCTTTGTCGCCGAAAACAGCTTCTCGCTGCCGGTTATTTTGAGAAGATCGCCGATCACGTCCTCGGAATAGCCGTACATCGGCGACGAATCGACCATCGCGCCGCCGCGGTCGAAGAACGTCCGCATGACGGGCACGAGTGCGCCTTCGGTGGCCGGCGCAGGCGCAACGTTGAAGGTGATCCACGTGCCCAGCCCGATAACGGGAAGCCGCTCGCCGCTGGCGGGAATCGTCCGCGTCAGCGGCGCGGCATCTTGCGAAAGCGCGATCGCGGGCAGGCCTTGCGCCGCGGCGGCGCACAGCGAGGCTAGGAAACGTCGGCGGGAAATGGGCGTCACGGTTAAGGTCTTGGGCTCCCCCGACCCTGGGAAGTTCTGTGTCCGAACAGGGCCGCGCGCCTCGATTTTGCCCGGCTAATCGCCTTTTTGATATAACCCGGTATCGAAGCCCGCTTGTCGACCGGCGGGGACGACCCTTGCGCTTCCCAAAAACAGAGTCTCCATCGTGACCGCAGAATCCCACTACGCCCGTTTCGGCAGCGGCAAGTCCGTGCGCCGCGTCGAAGACGACAATCTCCTCAAAGGCGAAGGTGTCTTTGCCGACGACGTGTCGCTGCCTAATCAGGCGCACGTGTTTTTTCTTCGCTCGCCGCATCCCCACGCGCGCATCGACTCCATCGACAAGCGCGCCGCGTCGGCGATGCCGGGTGTGGTCGCGATCGTGACCGGCGACGACCTCGTGCGCGCAGGCCTGAAATCGTTGCCGCTCTCCGCGGACTTCAAGCGTGCCGACGGCTCGCCCACGGCAACGCCGCCGCGCTACGCGATCGCCGCGGGCGCGGTGCGCTTTGTCGGTGAAGCGGTGGCCGCGGTCGTCGCGGAATCCGTCGCGCAGGCGCGCGACGCCGCCGAAGCGATCGATGTCCGCTATGAGACTTTGCCCTCGGTGAGCGAAGCCACGGACGCCGTCGCGAGCGGCGCGCCGCTGGTCTGGCCGAAGGCGACGGGCAACATCGCCGCCGAGACGCGTCACGGCGATGCCGCCGCCGCGCAAGCCGCGTTTGCCAAGGCCGCCCACGTCGTCTCGCTCGACCTCGTCAACCAGCGCGTCGCGCCGTGCCCGATCGAGCCGCGCGCAATCCTCGCGAGCTACGACGCTGCGACGGACCGCATCACGCTTGCGGGTGAGCTGCCAGACGCCGACCGGACTTCGCGACGACTTGTGCAACGAGGTGCTGGGTATTGCGACCGAACAAGGTGCGCGTTCTGGTCGGCGATGTCGGCGGCGGCTTCGGAATGAAGACGGGCATCTATCCCGAGGATGTCGTGCTCGCGTTCGGCGCGCGGGCGCTCGGGCGCCCGCTCAAGTGGTGCGCGGACAGGATGGAGGAATTTCTGGCGGCGACCCACGGCCGCGACGTCGTCAGCCGGGCCGAGCTCGCGCTCGATGCCGATGGACGCGTTCTCGCGCTTCGCGTGGACTCGCTGGCCAATCTCGGCGCGTACGCCACGCCCGCGGGCGTGGTGATCCAGCTCATGATCGGGCCGTGGGTGTCGACCAGCATCTACGACATCGGGACCATCGACATCCGAATCAAAGGGGTGCTCACGAATACGACGCCGACGGCGGCGTATCGAGGCGCGGGCCGTCCCGAGGCGATCTACTTCATCGAGCGTCTGATGGATGCCGCGGCGCGCAAGACAGGCATCGACCCGATGGAGATTCGCCGCCGGAACATGATCCGGCCCGAGCAGATGCCCTACACCAACGCCATGGACAAGACGTATGACAGCGGCCAGTTCGAGCTGGTGATGGACAAGGCGATCGCGCTTGCGCAGTGGCAGGGCTTCGCAGCGCGCGCGGCGGAGGCGAAAAAGCGAGGCCGCGTGCGCGGCCGCGGCGTGGCGACGTTCCTGGAGTGGACCGGCGCCGACGTGTTCGACGAGCGGGTCACCGTGACGGTGTCGTCGGAGGGACGGCGAATCGAGATCTTCACCGCGCTGCAGGCGATGGGCCAGGGGTTGGCGACGACGTTCGCGCAGCTCGCCGTCGATGTCTTCGGCGTGCCGATCGAGAAGATAAGGATCGTGCAGGGGGACACCGATCGCGGCACCGGCTTCGGCAGCGCCGGCTCGCGATCGCTCTTTGTCGGCGGCTCGGCGATCAAGGTCGCGGCCGAGCGCACGGTCGCCAAGGCGCGAGACCTGGCCGCCGCGAAGCTGGAAGCGGCTGCATCGGCGACATCGAGTACCGCGACGGCGTGTTCAGCATCTCCGGCACCGACCGCCGCGTCGGCTTGTTCGATCTGGCGCGCGGCGCAGCCGACGCGCACCATCGTGCTCGACACGACGAGCAGCGTCGCGGGGCCGACGTGGCCGAACGGATGCCACATCTGCGAGGTCGAAGTGGACCCCGACACGGGCGCGGTGACGATCGAGGCGTACTGGTCGGTGAACGACGTCGGACGCGTCGTCAATCCCATGATCGTCATCGGTCAACTCGAAGGCGGGGCGGTGCAGGGGATCGGACAGGCTCTGTGCGAGGGCTTTGTCTACGACCGCGAGTCGGGCCAGGCGCTGACCGCGACCTTTCTCGACTACGCCATTCCGCATTCGAAAATGATCAAGCATTTCGAGATGACCATGGATGAATCCACGCCGTGTCTCGCCAACGCGATGGGCGTGAAAGGCGTCGGCGAGCTGGGAACGATCGGGGCGACGCCGGCGGTGGTCAATGCCGTCATCGACGCGCTGGTGCGCGGCGGCGCGGGGAGTCGTGCGGAAACGGTGCAGATGCCGCTGACGTCGGAGCGTGTCTGGCGCGCGCTGCACGGCTAGATCGAGGGTTCGCCTCGCGCGCGGTCTCGACCCGCATGGTTGAATTTCGCCAAACGCGCAACAACGTATGAAAGCCATTACATGCACATCTGGAAGAACATTCTTGGGACAGCAATCATGATCGCGGCGCAGGCCGCCATTGCGGCGGCACCGGCGCACGGCACGGCATCGCCCGGAGGTGGGCCTCTCTCGTATCCCAGCGCGACCCGCGGCAATCAGGTCGACGACTATCACGGCACCAAGGTCGCCGACCCCTACCGCTGGCTGGAAGACATCGATTCCCCCGCGACGCGCACGTGGGTGCAGGCCGAAGCCAAGCTGACCGACGATTACCTTGCGGCGATTCCCGGTCGCGACGCCATCGCTGCGCGCCTGAAGAAGATCTGGAACTACGAGCGCTGGAGCGCGCCGTTCCATCGCGGGAACTATTGGTTTTTCACGCGCAACAACGGTCTGCAGAATCAGGCCGTGTTGCTCGTAGCGCGGGATCTGGACAAAAAACCGCGCGTGCTGATCGATCCCAACAAGCTGTCGAAGGACGGTACCGTGGCGCTGCAGGAGATCGCCGTCAGCGATGATGGAAAGCTGCTCGCGTATGCCTTGTCGGATGCGGGATCGGATTGGATGACCTGGCGCGTTCGCGACGTCGCGACGGCCAAGGACCTGCCGGACGCCATCCGGTGGGGCAAGTTCAGCGGCGCGAGCTGGCGCAAGGACGGTTCGGGCTTCTATTACTCGGGCTACGATGCGCCCGCGGATCCCCACATCTTCAAAACCGCGAACGAACGGCACAAGCTGTTCTTCCACAAGCTCGGCACGCCGCAATCCCAAGACGTGCTGGTCTATACGCGCGCCGACGACCCGGGCTGGTACGTCGGAGGCCAGGTCACCGACGACGGCCGCTATCTCATTGTCTCCGCGAGCCATGGCACCGAAGAAAAGAACACGGTCCTCGTGCAGGACCTGTCGGTGCCGAATTCCGCCATCGTCCCGGTCATACCGAACGCGACCGCGCGATACGACGTGCTCGGCAACGTCGGATCGGTGCTTTATGTGCGAACGAACGACAACGCGCCTCGCAACCGCATTGTCGCCATCGATCTGGCAAAGCCCGATGCCGCCGACTGGCGCACCGTCGTGCCCGAGGGCGACGACACACTGGTCACCGCAAACGTCGTCGGCGGTCAGATCGTCGCGGAGTACCTGCATGACGCTCACAGCGTCGTACGCCGCCATGGCTTCGATGGCGGCCTGCTCGGCGAGCTCGCGCTTCCGGGAATCGGTACGGCGGCCGGTTTCGCCGGGCGCAACGAGGACACGGTCACCTACTACCGGTACAGCAGCTTCACGACGCCGCCCTCCATCTTCAGACTCGATCTTGCGACAGGCGCGTCGTCGCTGTGGCGCACGCCCAAGCTGTCGGGATTCAAGCCCGCCGAGTTCGAGACGCGTCAGGTCTTCTACGCCAGCAAGGACGGCACGCGGGTGCCCATGTTCATCACGGCCCGCAAGGGCGTGCGGCTCGACGGCAGCAATCCGACGATCCTCTATGGCTACGGCGGATTCAACATCTCCATGCAGCCGGAGTTCTCGCCGAAGGTCGCGACGTGGCTGGAGATGGGCGGCGTCTTTGCGATCGCCAATCTGCGCGGGGGCGGCGAATATGGGCGCGCCTGGCACGAGGCCGGGATGAAGCTATCGAAGCAGAACGTGTTCGACGATTTCATCGCCGCGGCCGAATATCTCATCGCGCAGAAATGGACCAATCCCAGCCGTCTTGCGATTCGCGGCGGATCCAACGGCGGGCTGCTGGTGGGCGCGGTGGAAGAGATGCGCCCGGACCTCTTCGCCGCCGCCGTTGCGGAAGTCGGCGTCATGGACATGCTTCGCTTTCGGGAATTCACCGTCGGCCGGGCGTGGGAGTCGGATTACGGCTCGGTGGACGATCCGGCGGAATTCAAGGCGATGCTCGCGTATTCTCCCTATCACAACGTCAAGTCCGGTGCGCACTATCCCGCCACGCTCATCCTGACCGGCGATCACGACGACCGCGTTTTTCCTGCGCACAGCTTCAAGTTCGCGGCGGCGATGCAGCACGATCAGCCGACAGGAAAGCCGATCCTGATCCGCATCGAGACGCGTGCGGGCCATGGCCAGGGTAAGCCGCTCGCCAAGCAGGTCCAGGAAGCGGCGGACATGTACGCGTTCATCCTGCATTCGTTTGGCATGGCGCAGTAGCACGGGAAAGCGCCGGAGCGACGGCTTCCGGCGGGCGAGCTACGGCTACCCCAGCGGGCGCACCCCGATGAGCCACCCGTGCAGGAAGAACGCGAAGACGACCCAGGCGATCGCGCCGACAAACGTCGCGATCGCGTCGCCCGCCAGCGTACCCGCGGGATAGGTCACGCTGGAATCGCGATCGCGGCGCCGCGATACGGCGACGGTCACGACCGCCCAGACGAGGAAGCTGCCGAACAGGATCGTTCCGGCGAGCGTTCCGTTCGCGATCAGGTGCGCGAACGCCCAAACTTTCACGCCGACAACCATCGGATGACCCAGCCGCGCCTTGATCCGCGTGCCCGGAACATACGCCGCCGCAATCAGGATGAACGAGACGAAGGTGAGCACGATGGTCACGTACCGCAGCCAATCGGGCGGGTTCCATAAAAGCATGGGATTCGCGCGGGCCGCGCCGTAGCCCCAGACGATCAGCACCAGGCCGGCCAGCGACGCAAGCGAATACAGTCCCTTCCACGGCCGCTCGCCGATCCGCGCGATCTGCGCGGTCCGCCAGTCGTTGGCCAGCATGCGCACCGAATGCACGCCGAGAAAAATAATCAGGCCGAGAACAAGAATAGTCATGATCGGTTCGTTCGGAATGATTGTTCGGAGATTGTAGGCCCGAATTCATTCGGGCGCGCTCTCGATCAAAGATAACGCTTGCGAATGATTTCGCACCTAAAGATCAACACCGCGTGCGAATGAATTCGCACCTACAGCGTGGAAAGTATTTCCTCTGCCATGGCGCGATCACGCACGGCCTCCATCGTGGCAAACTCATCGCGCGCGTGTACCGCATCGGATCGCGCGGCATCGCGCTCGCCAATCTCGAGGCGCAGAATCGCCCGATGGACGATGGCGCGCGCGAGCTCGAGCCGGCTGCCAGTCTTGCCGAAGCCCGCGATAGCCAGCTCGATCGCGTTCGACGCGGCATCGAAGTTCCGCTGCGCGCCGAAAAGCTGCGCCTCAACGCGCCGCGCGAGGGCAAGGTTGTGTGGCGCCTTGCTGAATTCCGCGAGCGCAAGCGCCTGGGCAATCAGGCGGAAGGCCACGTCAAGATCCCCTGCGTGCACGAAGGATTCCGCAGCGTGCGTCAGGACGAAGTTTCGGGCGACGGCGTTTTCGGTATCGCGCACGAGCTCCGCGCATTGGCGGTACCACTCGTGTGCCTTTCTTGCATCGCCGCGTCGCGCCGCCAGATAGCCCTGCGCGTGCAGGGCCCATGCCGACAAGGCGATCTGGCGCAGCGCCTGGGCGCGCTCCCATCCGCGCTCGGCATGCGCGAGGGCGGCGGCGTCGTCGCCTAAGTCCGACGATACGATCGCGGCCATCGGATCGAGCCAGGTCGCCAGACGTCCTTCGCCGATCTGCTCGCACAACTCGAGCGAAGCCAGCACATCGATGCGCGATTGGGCCAGATTGCCCATGCCATAGTTGGCTTGCGAGCGCGGGAAAGCGCTCCACGCGACGCGCGCGAGCGATCCGATCTTCCGACCCTGTTCGGCGTCCTTTTCGGCGAACGCGAGCGCCTCCATCCAGTGACCGCGTCCCGCGGCGTTTTCGGCCAGGAATTCGTTTCCGGTGGCGACCGCGGCCGGAAAGTGGCCGCGCTCGCCGAGCGCGATGGTCAGCCGCGCCCAGCGGTCGCTGTCGTCGTAACGCAACTGATGCTGATAGGCGCCCGAGAGATACATATAGATGTCGGAGAGGGTCGCGATGTTTCCCAGCGGCTCCGCCAATTGCCGCGCGCGTTCGAGGAATTCGACCGCCCTCGTGGGATCGGCTCGGTAGTGGTGGTAGCGGCCGACCAGCGCGGTTGCCAGCGCCAGAGCATCGGTCTGCGTCTTGGGATGGAGCTCGACGATCGCTTCCTCGAGATACGCGAATCCTCGCGGATCGCCGGTCGGCACATGGGCGTTGCCGAGCTTGGTCTTCAAGGCCGCGCGAACCTCTCGCGCCGATGCCGCGGCGAGCGCTCGCTCGTAGCATTCGACGGCGAGAGGGATCACGCCCCGCGCCTCGTGGATGTCGCCCATCTGCTCGTCGATTGCGGCAACGTCATCGCCGCGCTGCAGCGCCTCCGCCGACTCTCGCGCCTGCTGCAGAAATTTCAATGCCTCATCGTGGGCGAACACGCGCTCGGCGCTGCGCGCAGCACGCTGCGCGTACGTAAACGACTTTCCGAGGTCGCCTGCCAGCGCGAAGTGATACGCGAGATCCTGCGCGTGCTCGTCGCCGCTCGCCGCATTGCCGTCCCGGATGACGTGGAGCTGTTCCAGCGTTTCGCCGATGCGCTGATGCAGCCGACGGCGGCGGATCGGATTGAGCTCCTCGTACAGAACCTCGCGGATCTTGTCATGGGTGAAGGCGAAGGTGTCGTCGCCCGCCGACGAGATACCGGTTTGCGCGCGGATGAGCTGAGCGGCGCTTGCCTCGTCGAGCGCATCGAGCAGCGCGTCCTCGCCCGCTGCGGACAAGGCAGCCAGCTCGCGGAAGGGAAAGATCTTGCCCAGCGCGGCGGCCGTGCGCAGCGCATCGATCGTCGGCTCGCTCAGCCGGTTCAGCCTGCGGCCGATCGCTTCCTTCACGCTCTGCGGGATCGCCAGCTCGTGCGTCTCCTTGCGCTGCCAGCGTTCCCCGTCGCGATAGATCTCCCCCTGCTCGATGAGCGACTTGACCACCTCCTCGATGAAAAACGGATTGCCCTCGGTCTCGCGGTACAACGCGGTCGCGAAATCGCCCGACACGCTCTCCTGCCCGAACAGCGCCGCCAGCAGCGAGCCGGTGTCGGCCAGCGACAGCCGCCCGAGCACCACGCGCGTGGCGAGGCGCTCGCGGTTCCACTCGACCAGCGCCGACGCGAGCGGATGCGTGCGATCGAGCTCGATCTCGCGATAGGCGCCGAGGATCAGCACACGGTTGTCGCGCAGGTGTCGCAGCAGGTAGTGGAGCAGCGAAAGCGTACCCTGGTCCGCCCAGTGCACATCGTCGATGAATACCAGCAGCCCGCGCTCGGCGGCCAGCGCCCGCAGGAATCGCGCGGCGTTGTCGAACAGGCGCAGCCGCTCCTCGCTTGGCGCCAGCGGCGCGTTCGGGGTGAGCTCGCCCAGCTTGGTCTCGATCTCGGGCGCGAACTTGGCGATCTCTGCCGCCGTGCTCCCTAGCGCGGCGCGAAGCTCTGCCGGGCTTTGCCGGTGTGCCCAGTCGCGGAACGCCTCGACAAAGGGCAGATACGGCGTCGTCGCCTCGTACTCGTAGCAGCCGCCGCGCAGCAGCGTTGCGCCGCTCTTTTGTACGTGCGCGATCAGCTCTTGCGCGAGCCGCGTCTTGCCCACGCCGGGCTCGCCGGAGAGCAGGACGAGATGTCCGCGCGCCTGCTGCGCCCGGTCCCAATGCTGCGTGAGCTCCGCTCTCTCGTCTCCGCGCCCGACGAGCTGGCCGCGCACGAGCTGCCGCAAAGGTGCCGCCGAGCTTGGGCCCGCGTCCTCCACGCGCAGCGGCGGAAAGTCCGACGGCAGGTCCGACGCGACGAGCTGGTAGATGTTTTCCGCGTCGGCGAGCCCGCGAAGCTTGTGCGCCCCCAGGTCGCGCAGCGTCGTGCCGGTCGGGAGCGACGGACGCAGCGTCTCCGCGGCGGCTGCGGAGAGGAGCGTCTGGCCGCCGTGACCCGCCGCCGCGACGCGCTGGGCGCGGACGACGGTCAGCGACGAGACATAGTCGCCGTCGCGCGCTTCCGCATTGCCTGTGTGCAGCCCCATGCGCACGCGCATCGCGCCGATCTCGCCCCAGCTCTCGCCATGCAGCGCCCGCTGCGCGTCCAGCGCCGCATTCGCCGCATCGGCGGGATCTTCGAACACCGAGCAGAAGGCATCGCCGACGACCTGGAACACCTGTCCCCGATGCGAATCGATGGCGTTCTTGAGCAGGGCGTTGTGACGCGCCTGCGCGGCTGCCATCGCATCGGGGTGGCGCTCGATCAACCTCGTCGAGCCCTCGATGTCGGTGAAAAGAAAAGTAACGTTGCCGGAGGGAAGGGCTGGCATTGCGAATCAGGGGGAACGAACGCGTCTATTGTAGAGCCGGATCCGGCGCCGTACTGCACCCGCCTGGTTTGCCGAAGGGTTCGAAGAAATTTTCGCGCCCATCGCATCGTCCGAGAGCGGATCTTCATTCCTGCGTGGGTCACCCTCGCTGCGACGATGAGCGCACAGCGGTGAACGCGGGCATGCGGAGCACGACGGCTTCGACAACGCCAGGTGCTCGCGCGAGAGGTTGCTTCGCGCTATCGTCGGTCGCTGTGCAGGTCGACTTGTCCGGCATACGAAGGGAATGAGATGGCCACGGTTAGCGTGTTCGGCGGCACGGGGTTCCTCGGGCGGCGTCTTGTGCGGCGCCTTGCGGCCGAGGGAGCGGTGGTGCGCGTGGCAGTCCGGCATCCCGACCGGGCGCGAAGTGCGTTGGGTGCGGCGGACATGGAACGGGTCACGGTCTTCCGCGCCGACGTGCGTGACCGAGGCGCGGTCGCCGGCGTCGTCGCCGGGGCCGACGCAGTGGTCGATGCGGTCTCGGCCTATGTCGAGACGGGCGGCGTAATGTTCGAGGCCGTGCACGAGCAAGGCGCCGAGACGCTTGCGCGCGAGGCGGCGGCTGCCGGTGTCGCCCGCTTCGTCCTCGTCTCCGGCATCGGCGCCGATCCCGAGTCCGCTTCCGTGTACATTCGCTCGCGCGGACGCGGCGAACGGGTGGTCCGGGAAGCGTTTCCAGGTGCGACTATCGTCCGCCCGAGTGCAATGTTCGGACGCGGCGATGCGCTGTTCGGTACGCTCGCCCATCTCGCGCGGCTGCTCCCGGTGCTGCCGCTGATCGGAGGCGGCCACACGCGGCTGCAACCTGTCTTCGTGGAGGACGTGGCGGAAGCTATCGCCCGCATCCTCGCCGATCCCGCCACCGCCGGTCGCACCTACGAACTCGCCGGCCCCGAGGTGCACACCATGCGCGAGTTGGTCATGGTCGTGCTGCGCACCATCGGCATACGGCGCGCGCTGGTGTCGGTACCCTTCTCGGTAGCCGAGATCCAGGCGCGATTATTCGAGTTCCTCCCGAACCCGCCGCTCACCACCGGCCAAGTTGACCTGCTGAAGGCTGACAACGTAGCGAGCGGGACCTTGCCGGGGCTGCGTGATCTCAACATCATGCCGAGAGCAGTCGAGGAGATCGTGCCGACCTATCTCGGGCCGGCTCATAAAATGGAAGAGACCGAACGCTGACAACGCGCAAGTTGGGCGTCGCGCTGCCTGATGCTCCCTATATTGCTACGGGATGGCATTGCTTCCCCAAGTTGCGCCGGAGGCTCCGCAGCCGTGGGCCCGGGTGCGATGCGCACATCTTGTTGACAAGCATTTTCATTGAGCGCAAATTGGATAGTGGGTACGATCAGGTAACAGGAGACGACCATGAAGCGAGTTTTGGCGGCAACCGCGTTGGCTATTTTCGGCCTTGTGCCGGCGATGGGCACCGCATGCGAATACAACGACGACTCGGCGGCGTCTGCGGCTTCACCTACGCAGCTGGGGTTGGCATCATCGCCCCCGGCCGCTAGCAAGGTCCCTGCACCCACGGTTGCGAAGGCACTTGCGACAAAGGCCGCGAAGCCGGTGGCCGGCAACGCGAAACCCCTCGCGCCCGAGCGGAAGCTCGCAGTGGTGACCGACCAGTAACTGGCGTCCCAAGCGCTTAACTAAGCCCGCCTCGCGCGGGCTTTTTATTTGCGGGGCTTTGAAGTGTGCGGCCGATCCTTTCATCGGAGTCGGGATCGCCCCGGTCGGGACCGCACTCGCACACCGGCCAATTCGCGCGGTGGTCAGTCAGCGACAACTCGCGAGCCATTGCATCCGGATAAGTGGGGGGCGGAGTCACGAGGCTCCTGCCTCCGGCCGATCGTGGCACCAGGAGCCTCGAGGAACTTGAGCGTCAATAGATACACCCTGAACCTCCCAGCCTCAGACGGGCGCTTCGTTGGCGCGTCCGAAGAGCGGTGAGCCGTCGAGCTGGGCGCGGATGTTGGCGAGTTCGACGGCATGCTTATCGAGGCGGCGATCCTCGGCGGTTTCTGGAAGCCAGTGGCGAACCGCGGCAGGACGGCCATCGTTGTCGAGGGGAGTGACGACCGCGAGGCAGTGCGTGGTCAGCTGCTTTTCAGAGGTTCGAGGGTCGCCGGAGCTGACGTGAATCGATACGTGCATGGTGTGCTCGCCGGTATGCAGCAGTCGTGCCTCGAGCTCGACGAGGTCTCCGATCTGCATGGGCCGGTAGAAGCGGACCCCGCCGGCGTAGACCGAGACGCACTCAGTGGCAGTCCATTTGGTACCGCACAGTGTTGCGGCTTCGTCGATCCAATGCATCACGTTGCCGCCGTGCACCTTGCCGCCCCAGTTGACATCGGTAGGGGCGGCAAGGAAGCGGGTGACCGAGCGGGTGCGCGGCGATTCGTCGTCATATGTCTGCGCGCTCATCATGGATTCGACTTCCGATCGCAGTCCCATAGCGCGTTTGGCCTCATCCGCCTGGGCCCGGTCAACGGATTCGGTCGGTGTCCATGCCGGGATGGGGCGGGGCCTGCCGTGCTCGTCGATGGCGACGAACACCAGAAGGCAACTGCACGCTTCGAAGAGCGACCCGTCGCGGGGATCCGCGGCATGGACATTGCATAGCACATGCATGCTGGTTCGCCCGGTGTAGATGACCTTGGCGGTGACCTCGACGATGTGGCCCGGCTCGATCGGGCGGGAGAAGCGGATATTGCCGACATAGGCGGTCACGCAGTAACACCGGCACCAGCCCACGGCGCACGCATAGCCGGCCTTGTCGATCCATTCGAGGATCTTGCCGTGGTGAACCTTACCGTTGATGCGGGCAACATCGAACGGCGCGGCCAGGAATCGAAGGGTGATCTCACGGGTCGGGGTACTCATGGCCATCGCTGTTTTCAGTCGTGTCGGAACCTAACGCCACTGGGGTCAACGCTTGCGCGGTAAGACAACCAAGGCTCGGGCGAGGTGGTCGTCGCGAGTGAACAGCGTTTTCGGCAAGACGCACTCGCACCATGGCGTCTGGAATGATCCTGTACCAAGTCCACGATAGACGTCAAGCCGTCGCGCAGGCGCGCAGCGCGAACACTCATTCGGGCGCCGAAAGGGGAAGCCACTACAGACCGATTCGTAAGCACCCACCCCAGAGGGGCGACTCAAGCCGGATGGCTATTTGCTGTCAAACTTCGCTTTGTCGAAAAGACCGCGGCAACTCGAACCCCTCTCGGAGACCGTCATGAAACTGGATCGCGCCAAGATCATGTCTCAACTCAAAGCCAACCTCGTGGCCATCGCCAGCATCGCCGTCGCGCTGACGGGGATGGCGTACAACACGTGGCGCAACGAAAAGACCGAGGTCAATCACAACGTCCGTGCCGCCGCGTTCGAGACGCTGAAGAATCTCGGTGAAGCCCAGACCATCATCGAGTATGCCCACTTCAAGAAAGATCCGACCCTGGGCGACCCGGTCCAGGGCTGGGGGCGGATGATCCTCATCCATGACCTGGCCCAGGTCCTGCCGCCCCCCGGTCCCGCCGATGCCGAGCGCCTCTGGCAGGCCTGGCGCGACAACGTCGAGGGGCTGGGCTCGAACGACGAGGCGATGGAAAAAATTGCCGACGAGATCCAGCTTCTGCGGCTAACCACGCTCGAGACCCTCGCCGGCTTGCGCTGACGTGTCGACGATTCAACGCTGCTCGGCGGGCATGCCTGTGATGCAAATTCGTCGATCGAAGCGACCCGCTCGCTCGTTATACAATGCGCGTCCGCGCGCCTTTCCGGAAATGCGATGTCCGCCAATAACACCAACGACCTGACGCTCGACAAAGTGTCGTCTGCCGCGACGTCACCGGTTTCCGCCAAGGCGGCCGGTCCCTGCCAGGAGCGCCTGAATGCGCTGCCGCGCGAGGTGCTGAACAAGCTCAAGCGAGGCATCGAAAAGGAAAGTCTGCGCGTGCGCCCGGACGGAACGCTCGCCATGACGCCGCATCCGGCGCCGCTCGGCTCCGCGCTCACGCACCCGCACATCACGACAGACTTCAGCGAATCGCAGCTCGAGCTCATCACCGGCGTGCAAACCACGCCCGAGGGTTGCCTGAACGAGCTCACCGAGATCCATCAGGTCGTGTATCGCTCGATCGGCGACGAGCTCCTATGGTGCTCGAGCATGCCGTGCCGTCTGCCCGCCGACGACGCGATTCCCATCGGCCGCTATGGCACGTCGAATGTCGGGCGCGCCAAGACCGTGTACCGCACGGGACTGTCACATCGCTACGGCCGGCGTATGCAGACGATCTCCGGCATCCATTACAACTTCTCGCTGCCCGACGCGCGGACCAACGAGGAGTATTTCGCGTTGATCCGCAACTTTCGCCGGCACTCATGGCTGCTGCTCTACCTCTTCGGCGCGTCACCCGCGGTATGCTCGAGCTTCGTTTCGGGCCGCACTCACGAGCTGCGGCGGCTGAGCGGCGACACGCTCTATCTGCCGCATGCGACATCGCTCCGAATGGGACGGCTCGGATATCAAAGCGACGCGCAGGCGTCGCTTGCAGTGAGCTACAACAATCTCAAAAGCTACGCCGCATCGCTCGAGGAAGCGCTCACCAAGCCCTACCCGGCATACGAGGCGCTCGGAATCCATCACGGCGGCGAGTACAGGCAGCTCGCCACCAGCCTGCTGCAGATCGAGAACGAATTCTACGGAACCATCCGGCCGAAGCGCGTCATCAATCCGGGCGAGCGCCCGCTCCATGCCTTGCGCGACCGCGGCGTGGAATACGTCGAAGTGCGGCTGATGGACCTCGATCCTTTCGAGCCCGTCGGCATCAACACGCGCACCATGCGGTTTCTCGACGTCTTTCTGCTGCACTGTCTGCTCTGCGACAGCGCGCCGGACACGCGGCAGGAGCTCAAATCCATCCTCCGCAACAAGCAGCGCGTTGCGTCGCGTGGACGCGAGCCGGGGCTGCGGCTGGTGCGGGGATCGGAAGAAGTCACTCTCGTCGAATGGGGCGCAGAGGTGCTCGCGCAGTGCGAGCCCATCGCCGCGGCGCTCGATCGGGCCACCGCGACGGACATGCACCGCGATGCGCTCGCCGCCGCGCTCGCAGCGCTCGACAATCCCGATATCACGCCATCCGCGCGCGTGCTGCAAACCATGCGGCGCGACTACGCCGACTCGTATGTGCGCTTCGTGCTTGCGCAATCGCGCGCGCACCGCGAGACGATCCTGGCGCTGCCGTTTTCGCCGGAGATCGCGGAACGCTACGCGCTGCTGGCGCAGGAGTCCCGCGACGAGCAGCGACGGATCGAAGCCGCCGACGCGGTTCCCTTTGAAACATACCGGCAACAGTATCTGTCGCCGATCCGTCTGGGCGAGTAGGCGTCGAACGGCTTTTGTGTAGGCGGGATCGCCGCGGGCGAGGCGCGGCTGGGACTTGCCGGCTTAGGACTTCCAGGCTTCCTTCTTGAGCTTCATCGCGGGGCCTTCCCACACGATCTCGACGGTTCCGCGCGCGGGCTTGTTGTCCGGGCCGATCCCCGTTACGTCGAGGACGAACCCCTCTTCCGTTTTTGTCTCGCGGATGACCCTGAGATTTCTGATTGTTCCGGTCTGTTTCATGACATCGAACATGGCGTTCCTCTCCTCCTGAGGCATCGCCTCGAAGGACCTGCGGCTGCCCTTGGCGATATAGCTCAGCAGGGGATCGATGGTCGTAGCACCCGACCACGCAGCGCGGTAGCCCAGGTAGAAGTCGGTAGCCGGGTGCGCCACTTGCTGGGCAGACGCCGGCAGCGCAAGCATTGTCGACGCGGCGACAAGACAGAGGAACAGGTTTCGCATTGCAGCTCCGAGGGTAGGTGGCGGTACACGATGCAGGATTCGCGTACGAGAAAGAAAGTCTAGCATGGGAAAACCCGGTTCCGCAGCGAGTGAACCGGTTCACTCGCCATGCCATCGAAAGTCGCACGAATGGCTTCACGCGTTGCGGCGGCTATTGCCGGATAGGCACCGGCAGCGCATAGTTGCGAGGGCTCGCGCAAGAAATGCGTCGGCGCGAACATTCGATTGCAAATCGATGGGGAGGCGACAAAAGATGAAAGCTCGATGGTTCGTTCCCGTTGTCGTCGCTGCCCTGTCCTGCGCCTGCACGTCGCTCAACATCATGCCCGGAGACGGTGATCTGATCAGCGGCGCCACCGATCCCGTGCCCGTGACGATTCGGGTTGCATGGCCGGACGGCGCTGTCGGCATGGGCCCGCTGGTGGAAGTCGATGGCGTCAGGATCCCGGAGGCTTCGCTGACCTACACCAGCACCGGTGTCACTGCGACGGTTGCGCTTCGACCCGGCGCGCATGCGCTGAGGGTGCGCACCGCGCAGCTGTGCCGGATTTGCGTGGGAGGCGTGGCCGAGTTCGACCTGACACGAAGGTTCTACGTCGAGACGTCCACGACGGTTTCCTTGCGCTAGCGCCCGCGCGCGGAGCGGACCCGCGGTGCGCCGTTGCTCGGGTCAGGGCAACGCCATCCCTTTCTCCGCCATGACCTCGCGCAGCCGGTCCGGGTAGTCGGTGATGATGCCGTCGACGCCGAGATCGAGCAGCCTCTTCATCTCAGCCCGATCGTTGACGGTCCAGGGCAGCACTTTGATGCCGAGCGCGTGTGCGTCCGCAAGCTCCGTCGCGGTGAGATTGCGCCAGAACATCGACCACGTCGCGCACCCCGCCGCCTTCACCAAGGCGGGCAGCGACCCTCCATGATCGCGCGGATCGAGCCCGGCGTGCCAAGGCGAGGGTCCGCCGTCGGCGGATTTCACCGTGTCATCGTTCGCCGTCTGGATCGTCAGGCACGATGTCTCGAGTTCAGGCGCGATGCGCTTCACCTCGACGAGCGTGCGCCAGTCGAACGATTGCACCGTCACCCGATCGCCGACGCCCGACGCGCGGACGGCCGCGACGACGAGCCTGGCAAACGTCGCGGGATCGGGCGCACTCGCGCCGCTCTCCGGCGTGATCTTGGTCTCGATGTTGAAACGCACCGGCTTGCCGCTCGCCTTGCCCAGATCGAACAGCTCGGACAGACGCGGGAAGCGCTCGCCGTCGACCGCTCGCTGATCGGGAAACTGCCGCGCGTACGAGCTCGCGGGATTGATTCGCCCGAGCCGGTAGCGCCCGAGCTCGGCAAGCGTGAGGGTTCGAATCGGAGGACCTTTGGATGGGAGCCAGTGCCCATCGGCGTCGCGGACGAGGTCGGGATTCAAGAATGGATCGTGCGATATCACGATGGCGTCGTCGCGGGTGACGGCCATGTCGGTCTCGATGGTCGTCACGCCGATCTCGATCGCGCGGCGAAACGCGGCCAGCGTGTTCTCGGGAGCGAGCCCGCGCGCGCCGCGATGGCCCTCGAGGTCGAAGGCCGCGGAAGCTTCGGCGAGCGCAACGGCGCACGCGCAGACCAGCGCGCACAACGAGCGTCGGGTCACGAACGCATCGTCCGCAGCGATTATTTCCGGGGAAACGGCAGCAGCAGCGAGAGCGACTTCAGAAAAAGCGAGGTTTGCTCGGTGAAATAGCGCTGCGCGGCATCCACCGATCGATCGTAGACGCTGCGATCGAGCTCGCCTTCGAACGCTTCTGACGACAGCTTTCCGTCCTCGAGGCGCGCGTTGCGGGTCTTCACGCGGGCCTTGCCGCCTTGCAGCGACACTTCCGTGTACGAATAGCGGAAGCTGACGAAGGGACCGGCGCTGGCGGCCGGCCGGACGACGTCGACCGCGGCGTCCTCGACCTTGCGCAATGCACGCGTCCCCTTTGGTTTTGCTATTACGGGCAATTTGTTCATGCCAAGCCTTTTTCTCCAATGAAAACGGCGGAATCTTCGCGGATTTTACACCGGCGCGCGACGGCGATCGCACCCTCACCGGGACGTCGTGATCGAAGGGGACGCCGCAGGCGTAGGGCGTAGGGTTAGAATGCTACCCGTTGCTGCCGGCCGGCATCGTCCGCTTTCGTCCAGGCGCTCTTGTCCAGGAGATCCGCAATGAAATCACGTTCTGTTCCGCTGCGTTACATGACTGCCTTGATCTGCGCCGTCGGCATGGGCGCCGTCCTGTCGGCGGGTGTGGCGGCGGCGCAAGCTCAGAAGGTGCTGAAGTTCATTCCGCAGGCCGACCTGCGCATCCTCGATCCGATCACGACCACGGCGTACATCACCCGCAACCACGGCTACATGATCTACGACACGCTGTTCGCGATCGACGCCAAGTTCCAGGTCCAGCCGCAGATGGTCGACAAGTACGAGCATCAGCAAGGACAAGCTGACCTACACGTTCACGCTGCGCGACGGACTCAAGTTCCACGACGGCACGCCGGTGCGCTCGGCCGATTGCATCGCGTCGATCGAGCGCTGGGCGAAGCGCGACGCGCTGGGCCAGAAGCTGGCGGAAGTCGACCGAGTCGTGGAAGGCCGTCAACGACAAGACCTTCACGCTCAAGCTCAAGAAGCCGTTCCCGCTCGCGCTCGAGGCGCTGGCGAAGCCGTCGTCGAACGTGCCGTTCATCATGCCCGAGCGCATCGCCAAGACCGACGCGTTCACCAACATCACCGAGCCGATCGGCTCCGGGCCCGTTCAAGTTCGTCAAGGAGGAGTGGGTGCCGGGCAGCAAGGTGGTCTACGTCAAGAACACCGACTACGTGCCGCGCAAGGAGCCGCCGTCGTGGGCCGCGGGCGGCAAGGTCGTCAAGGTCGACCGCGTCGAGTGGATCTACATCCCGGATTCGGCGACCGCCGCGGCGGCGCTCAACGCCGGCGAAGTCGACTGGTGGGAGCAGATGCCGCCCGACCTGATTCCGGTGCTGGCCAAGAACAAGGACATCAAGGTGGAGAACATCGATCCGCTGGGCTCGATGGGCGTGCTCCGCTTCAACTTCCTGTATCCGCCGTTCAACAACCAGAAGATGCGCCAGGCGATGCTCTATGCGATCGACCAGAACGACTACGTGCTCGGCATCGCCGGCGACGCGAAGAACGGGCATACCTGCTACTCCTATTTCACCTGCGGCACGCCGCTGTCGAGCGAAGTCGGCGCCGAGCCGCTGAAGGGCAAGCGCGACTTCGAAAAGGCGAAGCAGCTGATCAAGGAAGCCGGCTACAAGGGCGAGAAGATCGTCATCATCGACGGCGACCGATCAGCCGATCGTGCACTCGCAATCGCTGCTGACCGCGGAGATGCTGCGCAAGCTCGGCCTCAACGTCGACTTGCAGGCGGGCGACTGGGGCACGCTGATCACGCGCCGCACGTCGAAGGAGCCGGTCGACAAGGGCGGCTGGTCGATCTTCCACACCTGGCTCGTCGGCCCCGACGTGACCTCGCCGGCGGTCAATTTCGCGATTCGCGGCACGGGCCAGAAAGGCGTGGTTCGGCTGGCCGGACGACGCGAAGATCGAGGAGCTGCGCGACGCGTGGTTCGCGGCGACCGATGCCGCGAGCTCGAAGAAGGCCGCCGATGCGGTGCAGATGCGCGCGTTCGAGTTCGTGCCCTACGTCCCGACCGGCGCAGTTCATCCTGCCGACCGCGTATCGCACGAACCTGTCGCGGCGTGATCATCGCGCCGATCACGCTCATGTGGAACGTCGAGAAGAAATAGCGGCTTCCGCTGCTCGACGTCAGCCGCCAGGCGGCGGATGATCGCCTACATCGTCCGCCGCCTGTTCTCGACCATCGTCGTCATGGCGGTGGTCGCGTTCGTCGTGTTCTCGCTGCTGTATCTGACGCCGGGCGATCCGGCCGCGGTCATCGCCGGCGACATCGCGACCGACGAGGACATCCGGCGCATTCACGCCCGGCTCGGCCTCGACGAGCCGTTCCTGGTGCAGTTCGGCCGCTGGGTGTGGGCGCTGCGCACGGCGATCTCGGCACGTCGATCTTCACCAATCTGCCGGTCACGCAGCTGATCGGGCAGCGCGTCGAGCCGACGGTCGCGCTGACGCTCTGCACGCTGCGTCGTGGCGATCCTGGTCGCGGTGCCGCTGGGCGTCGTCGCCGCGGCCAAGGCGGGCACCTGGCTCGATCGCGCGGTGATGGCGTTCTCGGTGCTCGGCTTCTCGGTGCCGGTGTTCGTGTTCGCCTACATCCTGATCCTCACGTTCTCGGTCCAGCTCGACTGGCTGCCGGTGCAGGGCTATCGCAACTTCCGCGACGGCGTGTGGGAATGGCTGCGCCACCTGATCCTGCCGAGCATCGCGCTGGGCACCGTCTACGTCGCGCTGATCGCGCGCATGACGCGCGCCAGCATGCTCGACGTGCTCGCGCAGGACTACATCCGCACCGCGGCAGGCGAAGGGACTCGCGCCCGACGCAGGTGCTGATCGGCCACGCGCTCAAGAACGCCGCGATTCCGGTCGTGACCATCATCGGCATGGGCGTCGCGCTGCTGATCAGCGGCGCCATCGTCACCGAGACGGTGTTCGCGCTGCCCGGCATCGGACGGCTCACCGTCGACGCGATCCTGCGCCGCGACTATCCGATCATCCAGGGCGTGATCCTGATCTTTTCCGCGGTCTACGTGCTGGTCAATCTGGCTGGTCGATCTGTCCTACGTGCTGTTCGATCCGCGCATACGCTACTGACATGAGCTCGACCACGCTCAGCCGTCGCCGATCGACTGCGACGCAGGTCGGTGTCGCCGACCTGGCGGCGCTTTCGCGACGCGTTCCGGCGTCATCCCGACCGCGCTCATCGGCGGCGTCATCCTCATCGTGCATGGTCGTCATCGCGATCTTCGCGCCGTGGCTGGGCACGATCGACCCGCAGGCGGTCTCGCCCGATCAAGCGCCTGAAGCCGCCGTCGGCGGACTTCTGGTTCGGCACCGACATGCTCGGCCGCGACGTCTACAGCCGCGTCGTGTACGGCGCGCGCGTGTCGCTCGATCGTCGGCCTCGCGGTCGCGGTGCTCTCGACCCTGCTCGGACTCGCGATCGGGCTCGTCACCGGCTACGTCCGCGCGGCTCGACGCGGTCGTCATGCGCGTCATGGACGGGCTGATGTCGATCCCGTCGGTGCTGCTCGCCATCGCGCTGATGGCGCTGACCAAGGCGAGCATCGGCAACGTGATCGTCGCGATCACGCTCGCCGAAGTGCCGCGCGTCGTGCGGCTGGTGCGCAGCCTCGTGCTGACCCTGCGCGAGCAGCCCTACGTCGAAGCCGCGATCGCGGCGGGCACGACCCTGCCGCGCATCCTCGTGCGCCACATCCTGCCCAACATCGTCGCGCCGCTGCTCGTGCAGGGGACCTACGTCTGCGGCTCGGCGATGATCACCGAGGCGATCCTGTCGTTCATCGGCGCCGGCACGCCGCCGAACATTCCGAGCTGGGGCAACATCATGGCCGAGGGGCGGAGCCTCATTCAGATCGCGGGCTACCTCATCCTCTTTCCCGGCATCTGCCTGTCGCTCACGGTGCTCGCGGTGAACCTGCTCGGCGACGGCATGCGCGACGCGCTCGACCCGCGCCTCGCGCGGCGCATGTGATGCGATGAGCGACGCGCCGACACCGCAGCGCCGCTGCTCGACGTCGCAGGGCCTGAAGACGTACTTCTTCACGCGCGACGGCGTGGTGCGCGCCGTCGACGGCGTGTCGTTTTCGGTGCAGCGCGGCGAGACGCTCGCCATCGTCGGCGAGTCCGGCTGCGGCAAGAGCGTCACCTCGCTGTCGATCCTGCGCCTGATCGCGTCGCCGCCCGGACGAACCGTCGGCGGACGGGTGATCTTCGAAGGCCGCGATCTGCTCGAGCTGCCGGAAGCCGGAGATGCGCAAGATCCGCGGCGACGCCATCTCGATGATCTTCCAGGAGCCGATGACGTCGCTCAATCCGGTGCTGACCATCGGCCATCAGATCGCCGAAGCGCTGGTCCTGCACCGCGGCCTGTCGCGCGAAGACGCGGACGCGCGCGCGGTCGAGATGCTGCGGCTGGTGCGCATGCCGGAGCCGGAGCGGCGCGTCGCGCCAGTATCCGCACCAGCTTTCGGGCGGCATGCGGCAGCGCGTGATGATCGCGATGGCGCTTGCCTGCGAGCCGCGGCTGCTGATCGCCGACGAGCCGACGACCGCGCTCGACGTCACGATCCAGGCGCAGATCCTCGACCTGATGCGCGAGCTCAAGGCGCGGACCGGCGCGGCGATCGTGCTCATCACCCACGATCTCGGCGTGGTCGCGGAAATGGCGCAGCGCGTGGTCGTGATGTACGCGGGACGCAAGGTCGAGGAGGCGTCCGTCGCCGACTTGTTCGCGCGTCCGCGCCATCCCTACACGCGCGGCCTGCTCGACTCGATTCCGAAGCTCGGCGCGGCGAGCCGGGCAGCGACGGCGCCGCGAGCGGACGGCTCGCCGAGATCGCCGGCACCGTGCCGTCGCTGGCCGAGCGCGATCGTCGGCTGCGCGTTCGCGCCGCGCTGCGCGTATGCGACGCGCGCGCTGCCGGACCGACTATCCGCCGCTCGAGGAAAAGGTGCCCGGCCATTGGGCCGCGTGCTGGGAGTCGGAGCGACTGGCTCGCCGGCAAGCGCGCGCCGACGCGGGCGCGAGGCCGCGGCATGAGCGCACCGGTGCAAGCGCCGCAGCGTCGGCGCCGCTGCTCGAGGTCGAGCACCTGACCAAGCATTACCCCGTGCGCGGCGGCGTCTTCGGTCGAGCGCGCGGCAGGTGCACGCGGTCGACGACGTGAGCTTCGCGATTGCCGAGGGCGAGACGCTCGGCCTCGTCGGCGAGTCGCGGCTGCGGCAAGTCGACGCTCGGCAAGACGGTGCTGCAGGCTCGATCGAGCCGACCGCCGGCACGATCGCCTGGCGCGGGCAGCGCATCGACGCGCTCCAGGGCGCGCGCGATGCGGCCGTACCGGCGCGAGCTGCAGGCGGTGTTCCAGGATCCGTACGCGTCGCTCAACCCGCGCATGCGCGCGGCGGACATCGTCGCCGAGCCGATCCGCAACTTCGAGGACGTGTCCGCAGCGGAAATCCGCGACCGCGTGCGTGTCGCTTTTCGAAAGAGTCGGCTTGCGCGCCGACCAGATGCCTCGATATCCCTACGAATTCTCGGGCGGGCAGCGCCAGCGCCTCGGCATCGCGCGCGCGCTCGCGCCGCAGGCCGAAGCTCATCGTCTGCGACGAGCCGGTGTCGGCGCTCGACGTCTCGGTGCAGGCGCAGGTCATCAACCTGCTCGTCGATCTGCAGCGCGAATTCGGCCTGTCGTATCTTTTCGTCGCGCACGATCTCGCGGTGGTCGAGCACATCAGCCACCGCGTCGCGGTGATGTATCTCGGCAGGATCGTCGAGCTCGCGTCGACGCGCGCGCTGTTCGCCAGTCCGCAGCATCCCTACACCGAGGCGCTGCTGTCGGCGGTGCCGGTGCCCGATCCCGCGGTGCAGCGAAAGCGCATCATTCTCGCCGGCGACGTGCCGAGCCCGATCGAGCTGCCCACCGGGCTGCCGCTTTCACACGCGCTGCCCGTATGCGTTCGATCGCTGCCGCGTCGAGGAGCCCGTGCTCCAGGAAGTGATGCCGGGGCATTTCGTCGCGTGCCACCTGCGCGATGTCGCCGTCGCGGCGGCGTCCGGATGAATTCGGGCCTACAATTTGCGGCACGCAGGTGCGATTCGACGCGGCACTCGTCCAGCTGCGAATGATGGACAGGTGCGCGTCGATTTACACGATGGTAGGTGCATATGAGCGGCAATTGCAACCGTCTGAAGCGCGACTGCATCGCGGCGCGCAAGCTCGCGGCGCGCGAGATCACCGCCGTAGCGCTGCTCGCCGACTGCCTCGAGCGCATCGCCGAGCGCGAATCCGACGGTCCACGCATGGACCTTCCTCGACACCGACGCGGCGATGCGGCGCGCACGCGCGCTCGATTCGCAAGCCGTCGACCGGGCTTGCTGCACGGCCTTCCGATCGCGGTCAAGGACCTGTTCGACACCTTCGACATGCCGACCGCCTACGGGTCGCCGATCTACGCCGGGCATCGTCCGGCGTGGGACGCCGCGTGCGTTGCGCTGGCGCGAGCGGCAGGCGCGATCGTCGTCGGCAAGACGGTCACGACCGAGTTCGCGACCTTCCATCCCGGGACCGACGTGCAATCCGCACAATCTGCAGCACACGCCCGGAGGCTCGTCGTCGGGCTCCGCGGCGGCGGTCGCCGACTGGATGGTTCCGCTCGCGTTCGGCTCGCAGACGGCGGGATCGATCGTGCGTCCCGCGGCGTTTTGCGGCGTCGTCGGATACAAGCCGACCTTCGGCACTGGTGACCCGCGTCGGGCGTCAAGATGATCTCCGATACGCTGGACACCATCGGCGTGCTCGCCCGCAGCGTGCCCGACGTCGCGCTGTTCGTCGGCCGCGCTCACCGACCGGCGCGAGCTCCTGATCGACGCGCCCGACGACCGACGTTCCGCGGATCGGCCTGTGCAGGACCTACGAATGGAATCGCGCGCAGCCCGAAACGGTCGCGGCGCTCGAAGACGCCGGCCAAGCGGCTGCGCGCCGCCGGCGCGAGCGTGCGGGACGTGACGCTGCCGCCGCCGTTCGCCGGACTCGCGGAGGCGCAGACCGCGATCATGGTGTTCGAAGTCGCGAAATCGCTCTGGCGCACGAAAATCTCGCGCATCGCAAGGAGTTGAGCGCCGACATGACCAAGATGATCGACGCGGGCCTTGCGGTGTCGCCGCAGCAATACGACGCCGCGCGGTCGCTGACGCGGGCGTGTCGCGCGATGCTTCCGGAGAGTCTTCGAGCGGACTCGACGTGCTGCTCGCGCCGAGCGCGGCGGGCGAGGCGCCCGCGGGCATCGCCGCCACCGGCGATCCGCTGTTCAACCGGATGTGGACGCTGTTGCACGTGCCCGTCGTGCACGTGCCCGTCGCCGACGGGCCGCACGGATTGCCCGTCGGCATCACCGTCGTGGGCGCGGTCGGCGCCGATCGCGCGACGCTGCGCGCCGCGGAATGGATCCATGCGCGACTCGGCGGAAGCGAGCAAGCGTGACAAGATGGAGGACATGACGATGACGACACCACCGATGTTCTGCGTTCTTCACAGAGCGCGACGCACTCGCTTCGAGTCGACGGCGCGACGCCTGTGGCGATCGCTCATGGAGCTGGCGCAGATCGGCGCGACGCCCAAGGGAGGCGTGCGCCGTCTCGCGCTCACCGATCTCGACCGGCAGGGGCGCGACCTCGTCGTCGGCTGGCTGCGCGAAGCCGGCGCCGACATCGAGATCGACGGCGCCGGCAACATCTTCGCGACGCGCGCCCGGCCGCGATCCCGCGGCGCCTGTCGTGCTGACCGGAAGCCATATCGACACGCAGCCCTCCGGCGGCAAATTCGACGGCAACTACGGCGTGCTCGCCGGACTGGAGGTGCTGCGCACGCTCAACGATGCGGACGTCGTGACCGACAAGCCGGTCGGCGTCGCGATCTGGACCAACGAGGAAGGAAGCCGCTTCGTTCCGGTGATGGGCGGCTCCGGTGCGTTCGCGGGCGTGTACACGCTCGAGCACGTGCTCGCAGCAGCGCGACGTCGACGGCGTCACGTTCGGCGACGCGCTCGACGCATCGGCTATGCCGGCAGCGCGCCCGTCGGCGGGCGCGCGCTCGACGCCTACTTCGAGGCGCACATCGAGCAGGGGCCCGATTCTCGAGCGCGAGGACAAGGTCGTCGGCGTGGTGACCGGCGCGCTGGGCCTGCGCTGGTACGACTGCGTCTGGACCGGGCAGGACGCGCACGCCGGGCCCGACGCCGATGGAAGCGCGCCGCGACGCGCTGCGCGGCGCGTCGCGATTGGTCGAGGCGGTCAACGCGCTCGCGCTGCGCCATGCGCCCGACGGCCGCGCCACGGTCGGCGTTCATGCAGGTGAGCCCCAACTCGCGCAACGTCATTCCGGGACGCGTCACGATGACCGTCGACATGCGCCATCCCGACGACGAGCGAGCTCGCGGCGATGGACCGCGAGCTTCGCGACGGCGGCCGCGGCGATCGCGCGCGAGCTTCGCCTCGAATGCGATCTGCAGCAGGTCGACCACTTCCCGGCGTCGCGATTCGACCCGGGCTGCATCGACGCGGTGCGCGACGGCGACGCGGCGCTCGGCTATCCGCACCGTGAAATGGTCAGCGGCGCGGGCCACGACGCGATCTACCTCGCGCGCGTTGCGCCGACGTCGATGATCTTCGTGCCCTGCAAGGACGGCATCAGCCACAACGAGATCGAGGACGCGCGTCCCGAGCACCTCGAGGCGGGCGCGAACGTGCTGCTCCACGCCATCCTCGCGCGGGCAGGCGTATCGCGCTCGGCGCGTGTCACGCGCTGAGGCACGCGAGCGATGGCGCCGCATCGCCATGGAATGGTTGATCCTCATTGCCGCGATCGCCGTCGGCGTGCCCGCCGCGGCGTGGCTCGTGCAGGAGCGGCTGATCTTCTTTCCGCAGACGGTCTCGTCCACGACGCACCTGCCGGCGCACGCTTCCGCGCTGGAGATCGTCGCCGCGGACGGCACGCATCTTCGCGGATGGATCGTCAAAGGCGCCTCGACGCCCGCGCCCGCGGTGATCTACTTCGGCGGCAACGCCGAGGAGGTCTCGTGGACGCTGTCCGACGCACGCTGGCCGCGCGACTGGACGATTATCGGCGTGAACTATCGCGGCTACGGCGCGAGCGAGGGCGTTCCGGGTGAAGCGGCGCTGACGTCGGACGCGTTGGCGATCTACGACGCGGCGGCGAAGCGCCCCGACATCGATCCCTCGCGCATCGTCGTCTTTGGCCGCAGCCTCGGCACCGCCATCGCGGCGTATGTCGCCGCGAAGCGGCCGGCCGCCGGCGCGGTGCTTGTGTCGCCGTACGACAGCTTGACGGCGGTCGGCAGCAAACACTATCCATGGCTCCCCGTGTCGTTGCTGCTGCGGCACCGCTTCGAGGCGGCTGCGAACGCGAAGCACAGCAGCAATGCCGCTGCTCGCGATCATCGGCGAGAGCGATTCGATCGTTCCGCCCGAGCGATCGCGCGCGCTCTTCGAGGCGTGGGCCGGACCCAAGACGTGGCAGGTCGTTCCGCGCGCGGAACACAACGACCTGGCCGACTCGCCGGCGTTCTGGGAAGGCATCGCGCGTTTCCTGGCTGAGCGACAAGCGATTTCGCCGCGCCAATGACAGCGACGTCAAGACCTGCCACGATTCGCACGGTGCACGCCCGCCAGATTCTCGATTCGCGTGGCCGGCCGACAGTCGAAGTTGATGCGATCCTCGACGATGGCAGCTTCGGTCGCGCCAGCGTGCCCTCAGGTGTCTCTACCGGCGCGGCCGAAGCGCACGAACTGCGCGATGGCGACCCCATGCGCTATGCCGGCCTCGGTGTGCAGAAGGCCGTGGCCAACGTCACCGGTGAGATCGCCCGCGCGCTCCGTGGCATGGACGGCGCCGATCAACGATGCCTCGATGAGCGCTTGCGTGAGCTCGACGGCACGCCGCAGCTGAAGCGTCTCGGTGCCAATGCCATACTCGGTGTCTCGCTCGCTGTTTGCCGCGCAGTGGCTGCTTCGCGCGGCCAAGCACTCTATGAGCGCATTGCCGATCTCGTGGAGGTGCGGCCGACACTGCCGTTACCGATGACCAACATCCTGAGTGGCGGCCTGCATGCAGGCGGCCGCATGGACGTGCAGGATTTCCTCGCCGTGCCGATGCGTGCCGCATCGCTCGACGAGGCGATCCACCTGATTGCCCGCGTGCGCTCGGCCGCAACCGACGTATCGCGCGAACGCGGGCTGCCGACGCTGCTCGCCGACGAGGGCGGGTTGAGCCCCGGATGCGAAACCGGTCGCGCGGCGCTGCAGCTGATGGTCGAGTCGATCGAGCGCGCGGGCTTGATGCCGGGCGAGGACATCTCCATCGCAATCGACGTCGCCGCAACCGCGCTCAAGGGAATGGAGGGACGCTACCGTCTGGCGCGCGAAGGCCGCGACTTGAGCAGCGAGGCGATGATCGGCATGATCGAAGCGTGGGTGGGCGACTTTCCGGTGGTGTCGATCGAGGACGGCCTCGACGAAGAGGACTGGGCCGGCTGGAAGGTGCTCACTGAACGGCTCGGCCGCCAGCTGCAACTTGTCGGCGACGACCTCTTCTCGACGAACCCGAAGCGCCTCGCGCGCGGCTTCGATGAAGGCATTGCGAACGCCGTGCTGATCAAGGCGAACCAGAACGGCACGCTCACCGGCACGCTCGACGTGATCGCGCAGGCCAAGGTTGCGGGCTACGCGACCATCGTGTCCGCGCGTTCGGGCGAAACCGAGGACCCGTTCATGTCCGACCTCGCGGTCGGCACGGCCGCTGGTCAGATCAAGATCGGGTCGCTCCGGACCTCGAGCACGGTCGCGAAGTACAACCAACTTCTGCGCATCGAGGAACAATCGGGCGCACCGTTCGCCGGTGCGACCGCACTCGCGTCCAGGCGCGCACGATGACCTCTGCGACGCCCGATCCGCGCCTTCGTGATTTTTTGCGCAACCAGGGGCTTGCGAAGCCCGGTGACGACGTGACCTGGACGCCGCTGGTCGGCGGTGTGTCCTCCGATATCTGGCGCGTCGACTTGCCCGATCGAAGCCTTTGCATCAAACGTGCGCTGCCGGAGCTGAAGGTCGCTCAGCGATGGCAAGTGTCCACGGAACGGAACGCCTACGAATGGGCATGGATCAACTTCGCCGCCGGGCACTGCGCCGCTGCCGTGCCCACGCCGATTGCCAGCGATCCGGAGCAGGGCATTTTTGCGATGAGCTTTCTCGACCCGGAACGGTATCCGGTGTGGAAGCAGCTGTTGCTCGACGGAGTGGTCTGGACGCAGACGGCCGCGCAAGTGGGTGCGATCATCGCGCGCTTTCACGCAGCGAGCGCTGGCAACAGCGATATCGCGCAGCGCTTCCAGACCGGCGCCATCTTTCATGCGATCCGACTCGAACCGTATCTGCTCGCGACGGCCCTTTCTCATCCCGATCTTGAGCGTCCACTGCGCGAGCTTGCTGAACGCACCGCGGATACCCGGGTTGCGCTGGTGCACGGCGATGTGAGCCCGAAGAACATCCTGCTCGGGCCAGGAGGGCCAGTATTCCTCGACGCCGAATGCGCGTGGTACGGAGACCCCGCCTTTGACGCGGCGTTTTGCCTCAACCACTTTCTGCTGAAGTGCGTCGCCAGGCCACAGTGGTCGGACGGTTTCCTCGGCTGTTATTCAGCCTTTTCCGATGCCTATCTCGCCGGCGTGACGTGGGAGCCGCGCATGGACATCGAGAGCCGCATTGCGAGCCTGCTTCCCGGGCTGCTCCTCGCGCGGATCGACGGCAAATCTCCCGTCGAATACATCACCGACGAGCGCGACAAGCGTATGGTGCGCGAGACGGCGCGCCCTCTGATCGCCAAGCCACCGGCGCATCTCGCCGAAATTTCCGCGCGCTGGCGCACGGCGCTTGCGCTCCCGCAGCTCTGAGCTGATATATACGCAGCGTGCGCGAGTGCGTGCCGCTGTCGCTCGCCGGCAATGGGGTTTAGCCTGCTAAAATCCGTCCACCCCGAATGCGGGGACGGGGAAGACTATGCGTTTCGCGATCATCGACGATCATCCGTTCGTATTGGACGCGCTATCCATCATTATTTCGTCGATGGAGGAAAGACCGTCGGTCAGCGGCTTCGGATCTCTGGACAAGTTCGAGGAAGCGGCCGGTCGGGGCGAGGTGTTCGACCTCGTGCTGCTCGATCTCGGGATACCGGGCTATACCGGATTGGGATCTCTTCGGCGGTTTCGCGCGCTGGAGTCGCTGATGCCGGTGGTCGTCATCTCGGCGTCGGACGACCGCGCGACGATCCTCGAGGCGCTCGATTTGGGCGCGATGGGTTTCATTCCCAAGACCTCCGGGCGCGACGTCCTGATGCGCGCGCTCGAGCTGGTTCTCGCGGGTGGGATCTACATTCCTCCGCAGGCGCTGGAAAAGCAGGAAGAGTCCCTGTCGAAGCTGTCTGATCCAAGACCGCCGGTGCGCGCGGAGGAGCCTTCCCCGCAAGCTCATTCGCGGGGGCCGGCTTTCTCCAGCTTGACGCAGCGGCAATGCGATGTGCTGGAGCTCCTGGTGAAGGGACTTCCCAACAAACTGATCTGCCGCGAGCTCGATCTTTCGCCGAACACGGTGAAGAGCCACGTCAGCGCGATCTTCCGCGCGCTCAACGCGACCAATCGTACTCAGGCGGTCATTGCCGCACAAAGCGGCGGCTTCCGCGTCGGCTACGACAAGAGCGCTTCCGGCGCGCGCCAACCGGGGCCCTCGCACTCCTGATCGATTCAGATCGGCGTAGCCACGGAGCAGTGTGCTCGAGGCAATAAACCGGATCGCACGTAGCAACCGCCTATGACCGAGCCGGCGCTCGCCGGAGAATCCGCGGATGACTGGCAGGCGCCTCCCGCGAGCAGCGGTGCTCGTTCAGGCCTCTCGCCTTCGCAACCAGGCGAGAGTCTCCGCGAGTGCGGCATCGTACGAAAGCTCGCGTCCCGCGGCGTAGGCGGCCGAAAACGCTGCTTCGCCGAGCGCCTCACGCGTACGCGCCGCAAACGGCGCGACGCTCGCCGCGTCCGCAGCTTCCCTGGAGTGTCGCATTTCCACCTGCTGCGCCTCGGATGCGCCCAGCAAGCGTGCACCGACTGTCCACTCGCCGCTCTCGGCCGCCAGCGCAAATGCGACATCGAGCGCGATGCCGACCACGTGCTTGAACGCCGGATCCTCGACCAGGCTCAATGCCTCTTGCAGCATTGCGTGAGCGCGCGCAGTATCGCCGCGCACGACCGAAACGAGTGCGATGTTGAGCTGACAAACCGCCAGCGTCGGCGGATCGCACTTGAGCCGCGCGAGGGCGAGCGCCTCTTCGTAGAGCGGCACCGCGAGATCGAGCTTATTGTTCAGCCGATGCAGCTCCGCCAATCCGTTGACGGTGCTGGCGATGCGCCTTTCGTCGCCGATCGCGCGAACCAGCGCAAGCCGCTCCTCGATGTGGCGCTGCGCCGTCGGGATGTCTCCCAGCTCGACCAGCGGATGCGCCAGCCTGATGAGGGCGTCCGCAAACAGTGCACGGGGGCCTTGATTGCGCAGGATCGCCACGCCTTCTTCCGCCCGGTCCCGCGCTTCGGCATACTGGCCCATCCGATAGGCGAGGTGACTGGCGGCCAGCAGCGCCTGTCCGCGCTCGAGCGTCGGCGCGCATGCGCCGGCTTGATTCAGCGCAAGGGTTGCCAATCGGAGTCCGGTGCCGTACTGCGCTCGCTGGTCCCAATATCCCTGCTGGTCGAAGACGAGCCGCAGTCCGCGACTTGCCCGCTCGTCGCTCGAATTGCACCAGGTCAGCGCCGCGAGGAGGTTCTCACGATCCCTCTCGAGCTCCTCCATGCCTTCCGTGAACGTGCCGCGCGTCAGTTTTCCGCGCGCCGTGTCCGCGAGCGCAAGATAGAAGTCCAGGTGTCGATCGCGGGTCGTGTCATGATCCGCGGCGCCGGCGAGCTTTTCCGCCGCGTATTCGCGTATCGTTTCTAGCATCGAATAGCGGTGAGTCGAATCATTGCTGTCGCAGACCACCAACGATTTGTCGGTGAGTCCCGCCAGCAGATCCATTACGGCCGCCTCGGGAATCGGATCGCCCGCGCAAACCCGTTCCGCTGCCGCGATCGTCCAGCTGCCGGCAAACACCGCCAACCGGGCGAACACGATGCGCTCGTCGCCGCTCAGCAATTCGTAGCTCCAATCGATCGTCGCCCGCAGTGTCTGCTGCCGCTGCAGCGCGGTACGGGCGCCGCCGGTCAGGAGACGAAACCGGTCGTCGAGGCGTTTGGCAACCTCGGCGACTGTCAACGTACGGACGCGCGCCGCGGCGAGCTCCAATGCGAGCGGGATTCCGTCGAGACGCCGGCATATCTCGACGACACTCGCAACGTTGCGATCGTCGAGCGTGAAGCTCGGCTGCTGCTGACGCGCCCGATCGACAAATAGCTCGACCGCCGGCGACGATGTCGCGGCAGCGGGGCCGAGTCGCGGCGTCGAATCCGGCAGCGCCAGCGGCAACAGCGAATAATGATGCTCTCCTTCGATGCGCAGGGGCTCCCGGCTGGTCACGACGATACGCAGGTAGGGAGCGCTGCGCAGGAGCTTGGCGGCGATTTCGGCACATGCCGCCACCAGGTGCTCGCAGTTATCGAGGATCAGCAGAAGTTGCCGCGGCTTGAGGTGCGCCGCCAGCGTCGTCATCAACGGCACGCCGGACTCTTCGCGCACGCCGAGCGCTTGCGCCACCATTTGCGGCACGAGCCCGTCGTCGGGCAGCGATGCCAGCTCGACCACCCACGCGCCATCGCGGAATGCATCGATCATGTCCGCCGCGCATTGCAGCGAGAGCCGCGTCTTGCCGATGCCGCCCGGGCCTAGCAGCGTCAGCAAGCGCGCCGTCACTAACAACCGACGAACCCTGGCGATGTCTTCGTCGCGACCGACAAAGGATGTCGTCTGCTGCGGCAGGTTGTTTGGCGTCGTTTCCAGCGAGCGCAACGGCGGAAAGACCTGGCGCAGCCGCGGGTGCACGAGCTGATAGAGGTGCTCGGCGCTTGCGAGGTCGCGCAGACGTACCGAGCCGAGATCGCGTACCGAGGCCTCCGCAGGCAGACGATCGGCCGCCAAGTCGACGATGACTTTCGAAAGCAGAACCTGGCCGCCATGCGCCGCGTCCATGATCCTCGCGGCACGATTGACAGGACCTCCGAAGAAGTCGCTGTCCCGGCGCTCGACCGCGCCCGCGTGGACCCCGCAGCGGACGCGCAACGCAACTCCGTTCGTCGCGCCGGCATCGCCGAGCGCCGTCTGTATTGCGAGCGCCGCCTTGACGGCGTCGAGCGGGTCGCCGAAGACTGCGTACAGACCATCTCCAACCATTTTTACGACCACCCCGCGGTTGCCGTCCACCGCCGCACGAATCAGCGCGTCGTGGTTTGTGAGGGCAACCGACATCCGATCAGGCTCTTGCTCCCACAAACGGGTGCTGCCTTCGATATCCGTGAAGAGGAATGTAACGACGCCTGTGGAGTCGACCGAAGCCATTGGGATCGCGTGGACTCTACCGCCACGCAAGCAGGATCGTGGCGTACGCCTCGCCGCGAGTCAATCCGAGCTTGTCATTGTGGCGGCAACTGCCTCACGTCGATACTCGCGCGGCCATGCCTTCTTTCAGCCTTGGCCTCAGGTCTGCGAGCGCGGTGCGCCGTTGCCCTTGATCTTGAAGTTCACGAGCGTGCGAAGCTTGGCGGGCATGACGGGCTTGAGCAGGTAGTGGAATCCCTTCTCCTGCGCGATCGACACGAGCTGTGGATTGGCGCTGCCGGTGATGAGAATCGCGGGAATGTCGCGCCCGAAGCGCTCGCGGATCGAATCGATGGCATCGAGCCCATTGGCGCCGCCCGGCAGCCTGTAGTCGGCGATGACGAGATCGGGCGGCAGCGCCATCGCAACCGCTGCGCTGCGCGCCTCGTCGACCGTCGCATAGCCAAGCACGTTCATTCCCCACCCGGCGAGCAGCGACGTCATTCCGGCCTGGATCTCGACGTCGTCGTCGACAACCATCACCGTCTTGCCCGAGAGCTGGCTCGGCTCGGTCACCGGTTCGACGGGCTGACGGCGCGCGATCGACGCTTCGCGTCCTGGCGGAACCTGAAAGCGGAATACCGAGCCCCAGCCGGGGCGGGACTCCATCGCGAGTTCGTGGCCGAGCAGCGTGCACAGCCTCTTGACGATGGACAACCCGAGTCCGAGTCCCTTGCGCCTGTCGCGCTCGGGGTTGGCGAGCTGGACGAACTCCTCGAATATGCGCTCGCGCTGGTCCTCGGGGATGCCCGGGCCGGTGTCCCACACTTCGAGCCAGACGTGCCCTCGACGCATCCTGCACGACACCAGGACGCCGCCGGTGGCGGTATAGCGGATCGCGTTCGATATCAGGTTTCGCAGGATGCGCTCGATGAGCACGGGATCGCTGAAAAGAAAGGCGTTGCGCGCACGGAAGCGGAGCGACAGATCTTTCGCGCCGGCCTCGGCTTCGAACTCGAGGCGAAGCTTTTCGAAGAGCTGGCGGATGGAAAAGTGCACCGGCTTCGGCACAATCGTGCCCGAATCCAGTCGCGACATGTCCAGCAGCTCGTTGAACAATCCCTCAAGCGCTTCCATCGACGCGCTGATGGTATTGGTGAGCGCGATGACGTCGGGGTCCTTCACCTTCTCGGCGAGCGAGCCCGCAAGCAGTCCCATCGCATGCAGCGGCTGACGCAAGTCATGGTTGGCGGCCGCAAAGAATTGCGTTCTGGACCGGTTCGCCGCTTCCGCCTGCGCTTTGGCGGCTTCCGCGATCTGCCTCGCGCGCTCCAACTCCTCGTTCTGCAGAGCGAAGCGCTTCATCATCGCCTCGTTTTCGAAGCGGTTGCGCAGGGACTCGATCAGGATCCGGTTGTAGGTCCGCCCGAAGGAGATAAGCGCAATCGTGACGACGAGGGCGATGAAAGCGAGCGTCAGATTGTCCGGCGTTCCCTCGACCAGGTTGCGCACGACGAGCGGTCCCATCGCGGGGAGTATGAACGCGTAAAACGACTGCAGATGCGCGCCGATCAGGAGCAACGCCGCGGACGTGACGCTCACGACCATCGCCATCAGGAACGCCTGATGCACCGGTGAGCCCGGCACGAAAAACAGGAACGACGCGGCGCCCCACAGCATGCCCGATATGCCCGAGCCAATCGCCCACAAGGTCGCCCACTGCGCGACCGTGCGCCGATCGGGAACGCGCTGGTTGAAGCGATGCCGCAGATAGAGGCGCCAGACCTGGTTGCCCACCATGCACGCCGCCCAGACGAGCAGGACGTGCGCCGGGACGACGGACCACAGCGCGACGACGACGACCGCGACCGCGAGGAGCACGCCGCCGGTGGAAACGAGCAGTCCACTGTAGAGGAGCCGAACTTGCTCCGCCTGGATCAGCTCGAGCAATGCGCGGTTGCCGGGCGCAGGCGCGGGGACCGCTTGTTCCGTCGGCTTCATTGGAGGGCGGCGACCGATACCGCACGGCGGTCATCGCGCGTGAGCGTCTTGACGATCGACGGCGGTGCAACGGTCTGCGACTGCGTCCACATCGGCAGAACGGCTCCGCGGCTGTCGCTGACGCGCCACGGTTCCATGACCGCGGCACGTTGCGATTCTGAATCGAAGTCGACGTCGCGAAGCGGTACCTGCTGCGACTCGGGATACGGTGTTTCGCTGCCTGTGACGAAGGACCGGTCCGCCGCCAGCGGCGGCAAGTCGAAAATCGATTCGTAGACCGACGCGAGCGGCGAGAAGATAAAACCGCGCCGCGCTAGCGGCGGCACATCGTGCAGAATCTTCCTGCACGCGCGGCCGAACGAATAGACCCTGCGGTGCAGGCGCTTGTAGGCGTCGACGAACTCCGCCACGCTCGCGTGGCGCGGCTCGGTCACCAGCGTGTAACCGTTGAAATCCTGCAGCAGCGCATCGGGCAGGAGCTTCGCGCCGTCGCCGCGGACGATGTCGTGGAAGTGCGGCGTGCCGGGAAACGGCGTCTCGAACGAAATGTAAGTCGGCATGATCAGACCACAGTCGAGGAGATGCTGCGGGATCGTCTCGATATAGTCGAGTGAATCGTGCGAAGGGCTCAGCATCAGCCCCGCGGCCACCAATATGCCGTGCCGATGACAGCGTTCGATCGCCTGGCGGATCTTGTGCACGATGTTCTGGCGCTTGCCCATCGCGGCCAGCGTCTCGTCGTTGAAGCTCTCCAGGCCGACGAACACGAACCGGCAGCCGCTGCGGCTCATCCGCGCAACCAGCTCGTCCTGGCAGATCACGTTGAACGTCACGCAGCATGCCCAGTTCAAGCCGAAGGGTTCGATCGCGGAACAGAATTCGCGAAGATAGGGCAGGTTGCCGCCGAGATTGTTGTCGTAGAAGGCCGCGACGCGCCGTTTGAGCGGCGACCAGCTCCGGCTCACGACCTTCGCCGACGCGCGAAGGTCACGCCGCACGTCGTCGAGATCGCGGGTGACGAATCGCGTTCCCACGCCGGTCAGCGTGCAGAAGCGGCAGGCGAACGGGCATCCGCGCGTGATTTCCATGCTCTGAGGGACGACCTGCTGACTGGCGATCAAGTCGAAGCGCGGCGTCGGTGTCGGGCGTGGGCTCGATTCCGAGGCCAGGTAGCGCGCTTTGAGCTCGTTGCGCAGGAAATCCTGATAGACCCGCGGGACCGTCGGCTCCGGATCGCCCACGACGACCGCATCGAAGAACGGCTCGCAGAGCTGCGGATACAGCGTCGCCATCGGTCCACCCAGCACGGTCTTGGCGCCGCGGCGGCGCCAGTAGTGGGAGATCTGTCGCGCGCGATCGAAATCGGAATGCAGCGACGACACGAACAGCAGGTCGTACTCGCGCGACCAGTCCGGGTCGGTCCACGTGTCGTTGACGATCTCGCAGCAGGCCTCGGGCGGCAGCAGCGCCGCGATCAGCGCGCCGATCTGCGGCTGGATCATTCCGCGATGGTGACGCCCCAATCGATGGTAATCGCTGTAGACCGAGATGATGCCGACCCTCATGCCATCTCCCTGACGTTGGCGGATTATGCGGTGCGTCCGCGCATTAGGCACTCACCAAAAAGGGTGACGAGGTGACGCCCAATCAGGCGAGATAACCCGATGCAGCTAGGCCGGCTCACCAGGAAGCGTTTCACGCTTCCATTGGTCTTTTTGTCCTCGGTGAACCCCACGTGGCGGATCGCGCCGGCACGAAACCCCAGGGGCGCGCCTAGAAAGGTCGGCGACCAGACGCGCGCTCTCGGCGGGATCAGGGCTCTTATCGCTTGCACCTCCGCTGAACGATAAGTCCGTGTGCGCTTCCAATAGCGCTCCATTCCGACGAGTTCCTTGTCCATGTAGCTGTCGTTTTCGCACAAGGAGCTCATGAAATAGAGCATGGACTTATCGTAGACGGGACCCATCTCCGCGTACCCGGCCTCGATCTCGTCCTTCAGCGCGAAAGACCGGAACGCGGAAACGCGATCCTTGAACGCCGCGATCGAGGTCGCAAGTGTTTCGAAGGAAAGCGCTCCCGCGATATAGATAACATCGGCCTTGAAGTCATCCGGGAGCGTTTCCAGCGCCTCGACCATGCGGTTGACATAGATGACGCCCGCGCTGTGACCGATAAGCGTCAGACGCACGTCTTTCATCGCGGCCAGGCGTGCGAGAAACGCAGTGCCGCCCGAGTCGGCGCTGGCGTCGAAGGAAGCGTCGATATGCGATTTCATGCGGGTCCACCACCGGCCAAGCGTGCGGTCCACATGTAGAGCATGGTAAATCTCTTCGATCAGGGTCGTGTAAAGCCCATGATCGCGGCCGGCGCGATAGCGGCGGATGATTCGACCGATGATGTCCAGGCCCATCCGCACCGTGAAGCGCTTTTTCTTAGGGAGAGTATGGCGAGGGGCCCGCAGGACAGCCATGACCAATGCCTTCTCGAACGCCGCCCTCTGCGCAGGCGGAATGGTCAGCGTCACGCCCTTGGGTCTTCGCGCCCAGGCCTGATCGGCAGCGCGACCGCGGGCCGCAAGCGTGGTCAACGACGGAGGCTCGTGCGTTTGCCGCGGGTGCGCGATCGTCCAGAGCGGACTGCCCTCTCTGTCCTTGGGGTCCAGCGCATCGAGCATCTTCGACGCGACGAATGCGATGTGCTGCTCGATGATGAGACGAAAAACAACGTTCTGCTCGAATGGGGCGAGCTCGCCGCCCAGCGTCGTCAGCAGATCGGAATTCCAGATGAAGAAAAAAGGGTACGCACCAGCCCCTTCGTAGCCTGTGAGGAGTCTTCGCGCCTGCGCGCGCGCGGTGTGGCGCCCGACCAGACCGCCGTGAAATAAAACGCACAGATGATTGGTCCCGCTCTTGCTGAATTCATCAAAGGCCCTGTCGAGATCGGCCGGCGTGGTCCGAGCGAATTTGCCGCGGACGAGGTCGATATAGTGGGTCTTGTGGAGGACAGGCAGGGGCGGGGTCATCGAACCTCCTATCGAGAAAGCAGGTGACCGGCGTCGCCCATCGTTCCGCGCAACCACGCAGTCCAGCCTCGGCGGCGAAGCCCTGTCGTCGGCCCGGTCATGACTATGTTACCTGCTCGAGCGCGCCGCGAAAGCTCATGTCCGGCGCGGAGGGGAGCGCGGCGCCTGGCCACTGCGCAGCGGCGCTTGGCCGGGCGCTGGAGACCGGCATCGCCCGGTACGTTCCAGCGAGGGGGTCGCGCCGTGCGGTCTTTGCGGACAACGCAAACATGAGGGCGGCGACGCCCGCGTGCCAGGTAGGGGTCCTTCTTGCCCGGTTCCAGCCATGCGCGCGCGCCCAGCCGGCAAGCGCTGCGAACAGCAGCGAAGCCAGTATCGTCGTCATCGGTGAGACATTGGACGACGACAGCATCATGGCGACGGCGAGCGCGACTCGCTGGGCACGGACGACAGGGTCCGCGTGAAAGCGGCGTGCGCCTGCGTGGGTTCTGATGAGCGTCATGATCGTTTCCAAGCCTTCAGCACTGCTCACCGGCTGCCCATTGCCGCGTCGGAAGCGCGCGCTTCGCCGACCGTGCCCGAACCATCGAGCGTCGCCGTCCTGCGCACAGGGTGGACGGCCATCCAAGGCGCGCTTGCCAGCCCCACCGTTTCCTGCGCGACGGGGTCGAGCCTCGACATGGCCCACGCGGTAAAGACATCGAAGAGCGCCACCGAGATGACGGCCAGGACGATGAAGGCAACGCTTCGCAGGATTCTCGTCGACTTGTTCATGGCTTACTCCTTCCTGAATGCTCGCTGCTGATGAGCACACATTAGTGAAGTCGCCAAAGTAAAGCGTCACCCATTTCGGTCACCTTGAAAGGCGGGACGAGGCTAAGGGTGATGTACAGCCTCGGTACACACGCTGCCTGCATGGATGGCCAGTCCAGGGAAAGGTCCGCAGAAGGCATTCCGGCTTCAGCGGCCCATTCCGGGCGCCTCTGACCCTAATCTCGCCGAAGACGGAAGAACTTGCTCGACAATAGGTCGCCGGATGATGCCGGTGCAGTCGACGCCGCGCTGGATCGTCCGCCACCGGTTAACCCGAATGTCAGCCGAGAGATCGTCCGGGTGGGTTCTGCTATAGTCAGCAGCGGTGTCTGCCGTGTCCGCCTTCGGCGCATCCATTCCGGCCTTGACCCTCTACATCCCGGGAGCGGTTCTGTGCTCTGCCGCTCGCCGATTCGATGCACGACACTGTCGCGACGTTCGCTTGCCCTAAGGCGCGTTGATTGGCGCCGCAATCCATGAGCGAACTCAAGCCTTCGGTGTTGAGACCGCGGGATATGGGCTCGCCCTCGGTGCCGGGCCGGCTGGGTTGGATGTACCTCCTGATCGCGGTTCCAACGCTTACCGACATGATCGAAACGGGAAGGGTTCCTGAATCGCCTCGCGAGTGGATTACCGAGGTCGTCGCAGGTGCAGTGATCGCAATGCTAGTGCGCAAGGTCCTAAAGGAGCATCTGGCGGTGCTGGCGCTGGCCCGTTCCGACGCGCTCACCGGGCTGTGGAATCGACGAGCTTTCGAGGAAGCCATCGAGGACGAGTGCCTCCGCGCGCGGCGGTCACGACAGCCGTTGAGTCTCGTCTATATCGACCTCAACAGTTTCAAGCAGGTCAATGATCGCGGCGGACATGGCGCAGGCGATCTGGTGTTGCAGCAGTTGGCGGCAGGGATACGCCTCGCGGTTCGCGCAAGGGTCGATCGCGGATTCCGCATTGGCGGCGACGAGTTCGCGCTGCTGCTCCCGGGCAGCTCTGCCGGGCAGGCGCGCGCGGTCGTGATGCGAATCCGGGACTACTGTGCGCGAACCGATCCTGTGTGGGTCGGCGGCCCATTGGACATCAGCGCGGGGATTGTCGGACTCGAAGCGCAGGAATCTGTGAGCGATTTCGTGCGGCGCGCCGATAGCACGATGTACGTCAACAAGCAGTCGGCCAAATCAGCGTGATTTAGTCGTTGCGATAGCGACGCGAGCAACCAAAGGGCTCGGACTCATGACGTTCGACGACCAGGTCGCCGAACGGGTCGGAGTGGGGCAACGTTTGTTTCACTGCGTGTCCAATGAAACACACGCATACACAAAGGTCGAAACGACACCGAGGCGATCCCTGTCAAACGGTCGAACCACAGCGGGCGATATCAAACGCTCGACCGCGGAGGCCACCATGAGTCGGAAAATCCAATCGTTTCTGATCGCCGCGATGACGCAAATGATCGCGCAAATCCTGGACGCATTGCGGGCTGCGGCTACTCGGGTCCGAATCCAGGCGCACGAGCGGCATCTTAGAAAAGTCGGGTGGTCGTGGTATGAGGTTGACTGTCGAGATCGACCTCCGCCCTACACCCGTCCGCGCGCTGGCCAAAAGAGAGCTTGACCCCGCCCACGCGAAGACGGGTAGCGCAGGCCTTCGGCCAGCTTACGCAGTCAGAAGCGCCGCGCGGACCGGACAGGATACGAATGAATGAATCGGTATTCTTCGAGGGTGAGGTCTTTGCGCCCGTGGTCCTTTCGATCCTCATTCTTATCGCCATCTGCGTCTACATGACGCGCAAGCGAGGCATTTCCCCGCATACGGTTGCAGTGTTGGGCATCGCATTGATCGCACTCGCCGGAATGGACCTGTTTCTTTTGCAACGTCTGGGCGAACTCGCGAAAAAGTCGCCTTCGCTGGTTGACGACAGGATCCGTTCGTCCGAGGTCTCTGCCGCGCTTTATTTTCTGCCCGCTCTTTCGCAGGCGTGGCGCAAATGCGATGTCTCGAAATATCGATCAACGACATTCAGTCCCGCGGCCATCCGGGCTTTACGAGGCGCTGGCGGCTTCATGGAGCTGAGCGTCGGGCAAGGAAGAGCCTGACACCCGCGCCTGTTGGGCCGACCGTAGCCGGATCCTGCCGGTAGTGTACATCCGCCGCGCAGGGACGCTGCTTGCGTGGCACGTCCTTTGCGGTTGGGTCCGTGATCTGCGGCTCGCATTTGTCGCAGTACATCTGCCTTAAGGAGAAAGTCATGCATACGGAAATCCTGCAAGCGGTCTATATGCCCATGGTTGCATTGCTCTCGGTGACCCTCACCGGCTTCATCGCGGCCGCGTGGGCCAAAAAGTACTTGAGGGTCTGAGTTGTCCGCTCTGACGCCCCTTGTCACAAAGCGACGCCGCAGGTGTCGGCCCGACGCAGTCGGACCGCACGGCGGCGGCCGGATGGTGCTTGGGTCGATGCGTTGGCATTACGAAATGCAGGGATCGGACCGAAAATGAAACTCATGATGCGCGCATCAGCGGCAGCCAAATTCCGGCGATTGCCGACACGCATCGACGCACGGTTGCACGGCGGCGGCTAGCGTCTTACAGCGCCATCATGGAGACAACGCCCACCATCCGGCTGCTGACCGCAGCGGATTCCGTCGAGCAGTTGACGGGGTTGCTGCATCGCGCGTATCGGCCGTTGCGCGCCGCCGGACTCAAATACACCGCCGCTGAACAACCCGTGGACGAGACGGCCCGACGCTTCGCTGCCGGCATCGGCGCGATCGCAACGCTCAATGGCGCGATGGTCGGAACGATCCTGCTTCGGGGCGGCCCCAACCTGTCGTCGAATTCCGCCTGGTATCAGCGAAGCGACGTAGCGAGCGCTCATCAATTTGCGGTAGAGCCTAAACGCCAGCAGAGCGGCGTCGGCTCAATGCTCATGGATTGGGCGGAAGAATGGGCCCGAACGAACGGCTATGTCGAGATCGCGGTGGAGACGGCGGAGCCGCTTCGAAAGCTCATCGACTTTTACCTTCGCCGCCGATACCGCCCCGTGGAGACCGCGCAGTGGCGCGGCCAGCACTATAAAAGCGTCATCCTGAGCAAACGGATCAGCGCGGCCGCGCAGGACGGCGGCAAACGCATCCGGACGCCCATCGCCCAGATGGAACTCAGTGCGACATAAGCGAGGGAACGGTCATTTGATCGAGCTCAGATTCGTGGGTTTTTTCGAATCGAGCTGCCCGATGACGACCAGACTCTGCGGTGTCGCGTTGGATCGGCTTCGACAGATGCCCCACGGGGGGCGGAGCACTGACAACCGCTCGCTGCTGAGTCGAAGCCAGCGGGCAACTAGTACCGCTTCGTCAGCGTCAAGATCGCTCCCTCGCGCCTGATGTCCATGCGATTGAGGAAGCTCATGCCGAGCAGGGCAACGGGGAGGCTGTTGCCCTCCATGATGACTGCATCGACGTTATTCACGGCGACTTCGCCAACGCGTACGGTGTCGAGCTTGAGTCGATAAGCGACCGCATCGCCGTTGGCCGTTTCCATCACGATCCTCTGGCCGTCGTGGTAGTCGAGCCCGAGACGGGTCGCCTCGCGGGCGGGAAACGTGATGTAGGTCGCGCCGGTATCCACCGCAAATCGAACCGGCGTGCCGTTGACTTGGCCATCGGCGACAAAATCGCCCCGTTCGTTGGTAGCGACCCTCGCGTAGTTGGCCGCGGCAGCGGGGCTTGGCCGCATCCGCGCAGGACCCAGTGAGAGCTCCATGCGTCGACCCTGGATATCGAAGGTTGCGCCATCGCGCCCCACCGACAGCAGGATGATGTCGTCGCGAATCTTCTGTCCAACGGAGAGGGTTCGCAGCGCTCCGCCTTCGATCTGCACGACGGCCTTGTTTGGAAACAGGCCAACGACGTTGACGTCCAGCGCGGTCGCGCAGGTCGAGACGAGCAGGCCGAGGGCTATCGAAGCAACGCGATGGCGAGGATGCATAAATTAGCGCGGTCGATCGAATCAGTGATCTTTTTCGGGTCGCCCAGCGAGGGCGAGGTCGTATCGTGCTTGGGGTAACGGGGCTTTCAGCACGGCAGGCTTTCTATGCACATGTCATGCCAGCGCAAGAATTTCCTCTCAAAACAGGCCCCCGAGCCCTCGATCTCGAAATGGAGCACCCGCGCCGACGCGCTGAACGTCAACTTCGTGGCCACGCGCGGCACCGGGATGCGCGTTGCCCGCACCACACTCAAAGCGTCAGCGGCTTCCCGTAACCGGTGAGCTCGAGATAGCCGCGCCCGACTTCGCGGCCGCCGCGAAGCGCCCGGACCGCGCCTTCCCAGTAGATGGTGCCGGTGCTGGCGCGCGAATCGAGCTCCTGGTCGTCCATCAGCGGTTCCAGCGCGTACTCCTCGTCGCCGGCGGCTGACCCGCATGGCGACCGGGTATTCGACACCGGTGCGCGGCGAGCGCCAGCGCCGCTGCGGCGCGAACCGGATCTCGCCGGGCTCGAAGGATCGCGGCGTTCCATCGCGTCCGCGAAATGTGCCGCCCGCCCAGAGCGGCGCGCCCGAACGATCGCGCATGCGGAAGGCCATCAGCGCGCCGCCGTCGTCGAAGTTGATGCCGATCCAGTCCCAGCCGCTCGCGTCGGCCGCCAGCGCTGCGCTCGACCACTCGTGATCGAGCCATGCAGTGCCGGTGACGCTCGCGCGCGCTGCCGTCGATCGCGACGCTGCCCGACACCGCGAGCTGCGGCTGGCTGTAGTAGTAGCTCGCGTTCTCGATGCTCTGGCCCTTGCGCGAAAAGCCTTCGCTGGCCCTGCAGCAGGACCGGTCTGCGCGGGCGCGAAGCGCAAGATCGAACTCGAAATCGCGCGCCGCGATCGTCGCGACGTAGCGCTCTCCGATCGAGCTTGAGCGACCAGTCGTCGATCCATACGGCGGTGGTGTCCTCCGCCGCGCCGGCGAGCCCGAAAGCCCGCGCGCGCCGCGCGCTGATCGTGGCGGAGCTTTCCGTAGCGCGGATCGGCGATGGCGGCGTGCGCGAACAGCAGCTGGCGCGGCGCAAACGCGCTCGGATTCGATTCCGCCACGCGCGGGCGGTTGCGGAAGAAAGTGACCTGGATGCCGAAGCTGTTGCCGTGCGCGTCCTGAACCCATCCGGTGATGTACCACCATTCGCTGCGAAACGCGGGATGGGTGCCGGCGTCGCGCGGAAAGCGCAGCGCGCGGCCCGCAACGACGCGCGGATATTCGTCCGCGGCGAGCGCACCGGTCGCGAGCAGCAGGATCGGGCTCGCGAGAAATCCGCGCCGTCTCACGCGGCGCCTCCTGCGCGTCGTCGCGCCGATCACCAATCCTCCTTCACCGCCAGCACGGCGCGTTCGGCTCATCGCCTGGCGACCGCTCGCGAGCGCCGTGATCGTCGAAAGCGCAAGCACGACCAGCGCGGACGCCGGCCAGCGGCGCCCAGGGCACGGCGAGCTCCATGCCCCAATGGAACGATTGGCGATTGACCACGTGGATCAGCACCAGGCTGATCAGCCACCCGAGCGCCGAATCCGGCGAGCAAGGCCGATGCCGGTGACGGTCACGCCCTCGGCGGCGAGCATCGCGCCGATCTGCCGCCGCGTCATCCCGATGTGGCGCAGCATGCCGAACTCGCGCCGGCGCGACAGACACGAGCGCGCCGAACGACGACGACAGGCCGAACAGCCCGATGACGACCGCGGCGAGCTCGAGCGCATAGGTGACGGCGAACGTGCGATCGAAGGCCTTGAGCGACACTTCGCGGATTTCGCCGGGCGCGGCGATCTCGAGCCTCGCCCCGCCCGGAACGTCGCGCGCGAATCGCGCGGCTGACCTCTTCCAGACTCGCGCCCGGCGCCAGCCACAGCGCGCCGTTGGTGGCGCTCGCGATCGCCGGTCAGCGCGATATAGCGCTCGCGCTCGATCACGATCGCTCCCTGCGGCCGCGCGTAGTCGCGCCACACGCCCGCGACGGTGAACGCGGCCGGCTTTCCCGCGATCGGAATCTCGATCACGCTTGCCGGGCGCAAAGCCGTAAAGATCGACCATCGCCTCGTTCACCCACGCGGGAGGCGGCGCACCGGGCGCTAACGTCACCGGTCCGCTCACCAGCTGAAGCTGCCGCGACAGATTCGCCGCGTCGATGCGTGCGCGCGAGCAGAACGACGCGCGGCCTGGTGGGATCGAGCAGCAGTTGCTGCTCGCGCAGGAACTCGGCGCGGCGCACGCCGGGCAGCGCGGCGATCCGCGCCTGATCGTCGGCGGTCATGTAGGCGGTATCGCCGGCTGCACCCGCGCGCACGTAGACATCGGCCGGCAGAACGCGCTCGAGCCACGCGTCGAGCGAAATCCGGAACGACGCGACCATGATCGCCATCGACACCATCAGGCTCACGCCGGCGACGATCGCCGCAAGGCTCACCGCGACCTGTCCCGGCGCGCCGCGCAGCTGCAACAGCGCCAGCCGCGGCGGCGCGCCGCGCGGCAGCGGCAAGAACCGCGAGCACCAGCACCGCGATCCGCGGCATCAGCATCAGCGTGCCGATCAGAAGCAGCGCGATGGCGACGTAACCGAACAAGGGCAGGCCTGCGACCGGCGGAAGCAGCGCGGCGACCGCGCCGGCGCCGAGGGTCACGAATCCCGGCCACGACGGACGCAAGCCGCGCGAACGCGCGCTCTTCGTCGCCCGCCTTGAGCGCGGGTGCGGGAGGCGCCCGCGCCGCCTCGAGCGCGGGAACGAGGCTCGCGAGCATCGCGATGAGCACGCCGAGGCAGAAGAAGATCGCCAGCGGAAGCGGAGCGGGCGACGAGCGCCGGCGCGACGCCGCGAAAGTATCCCGCGCCGAGATCGGCACCGATGATCCGCACCGCGACCTGCGCCAGGATGAATCCGCCGGCCAAGCCGAGCGCGCTGCCGACGATGCCGACCATCGCGCCTTCCAGCACGAGCAGCGTCGCCAATTGCCGGCGCGTCATGCCGAGAACGCGCAACAGCGCGAAGCTGCGAGCGCCGGCGCACGACCGCGAGCGCCTGCGTCGAGAAGACCAGCAGGCCGCCGGTGAACAGCGCCACCAGCGCGAGCACGTTCAGGTTGACGCGATACGAGCGCGACAGGCTTTCGCCGGCGGCCACGCTCGCCTCGGGGCGCTCGACCGCGAGGCCCGCGGGCAGCAGCGCCTGGAGCCGCTTGCGCAACGCGTCGATGTCGACCCCGGGCCGCAGACGAAGATCGACGCGGGTGATGCGGCCGAGCCGATCGAAGTTCATCTGGGCGCCGGCGATATCCATCACCGCGAAGCGCTGCTGCGCGTCGGCGGAGCAGCAGTCCGGCGACGCGCAGCGGCACGCCGCGAAGCCCGACCTGGAAGTTCAGCGTGTCGCCTCGATCGACGCCGAGCGAGCGCGCCGCGGCGGGACTCAGGAAAAGCGTGTCGGAGCGCAGATGATCCAGGCGGTCGCCGGCATCCGCGATCAGGCCGGGCTGCACGGCGCCGGCGCGGAAGACGTCGATGCCGATGATCTTCAGCACGTCGTCGCGATCGGCGAGCTTGGCGTCGACCTCGACGACCGGGCTCGCCACGGCGACCTCCGGCAGGCGCGAGCCAGCTCGCGGATAGATCGCTTCGTCGAAACCGCCGCGCGGGCCGCGCACCTGGAGATCGGCGTCGCCGGAGAGAAACTGCACGCCGAGCGCGAGCTCGTTGACCGCGGCGCCGGTGATGAGCGGCACCGCGTAGCCGAGCGCGACGCCGAGCGCGATGGCGAGCACCGACAGCGCGCTGCGCGCCTTGTTCTGCGCCAGCGAGCCGGCGAGCACGGCGCGCGCCGCGGAGAGGCTTGAGCTTTCCCATCGTCAACTCGACGGTAGCGTCGCGCAGGCCCGCGGGAGTGAGCTGCAGTATGCGATCGCACGTCTGCGCCGCCGCGTGCGAATGCGTGACCAGGATGCCGGCGGCGCCATTCGCCTTGATCTGCTCGCGCAGCAGGCGCAGCACCTGGCTCGCGGTCTCCGCGTCGAGATTGCCCGTCGGCTCGTCCGCGAGCACGAGCGCGGTCCGTGCACGAGCGCGCGCGCGATCGCGACCCGCTGCAGCTCGCCTCCCGAAAGCTCGCGCGGCATGCTTTCGCCGCGTCCGTCCAAGGCCGACGCCGGCCAGCATGCTCGTCACTCGCGCGTCGGCCTCCGGTCCGGCAACGCCGAGCAGCGACAAGCGGCAACGCGACGTTCTGGGCGACGGTGAGGTAGGGCAGGACGTGAAACGCCTGGAACACGAAGCCGAAGCGCTCGCGGCGCAGCGCGGTCAGCGCATCGTCGTCGAGCGTCGTCGAGCTCGACGCCGTCGAGCTTGATCGAGCCTCGGTCGGCGCTGTCGAGACCGGCGATCAGATTGAGCAGCGTCGACTTGCCGACTGCCCGACTCGCCCATGACGGCGACGTAGTCGCCGGGTGCGAGCTCCAGATCGACATCGGCGAAGACGGCGCGCGGCCGGGGCCCGGCGTACGACTTGGTCAGGCCATGGACCGCAAGCATGGCGCGAGCGTAGCGGCCGCGCGGTGCGGTGACAAGCGATCGTTGCGACCTTACCGCGCGAAGATGAGCAAGCTGTTTGCGGGCAGCGCAAGCGCGGCGGAATGGCTGAGACCATGGAGCGGCATCGGCTTCGCAAAAATGCGCCCGCCGTTGCCCACGACATCGGGATTGACCCAGTTTTCGTAGACGTCGCTGTTAAAGACTTCACGCCACTCGCCGGCGCCCGGGAACCCGATCCGATACTCGAACTTGTTGGACGTCGAAAGGTGCGCCACGACCAGCACGTCGTGACCTTCGCCTTCGACCCAGCGCTGAAAGGCGAGCACGCGATTTTGGTCGTGGACATGCACGACGCGAAACCCCTGACCGCGCAGGCCGGGACAGCGCCATCGAAGGCCGATGAGGTCGCGCGTGAAACGCAGATGATCGAGCATCTGCTTGTCGGCGCGATCGAGGCCTGCCCAGTACAAGAGCAGATCGCCGTGTAATTCGAAATTGTCCGACCACTGCTTGTCCTCGAGGAATTCCTGTCCCATGAAGAGCATTGGAATGCCCGGTGCGGTCAGGCTGATGCCGGTCGCCACACGTGCACGGCTGCGGCCGTACCAGGAGCGTGGATCGCGGGGATCGCCGAGTCTCGCGATGCGGAGCTCTCGCCCGTCGTAGACGATGTCGTGGTTCTCGGGGCCTTGCACGAAGCGCCAGTGCTCGGTGAAACCATCGGGCCAAAGACTGCGCGCAAGGCCGGTCATGTCGAGCGGGCGTTCGTCAGGAACGCTCGCTTCACCGATGACGCTGCGAACGGCGATGCGCAAACCGTCCGTGAGCGACGTATCGAAACCCGCCCCCTCCGCGGGTGGCGTCACCACGTACGGATTCACCGGCCAATACTCGGCCTTCTGGAGTGCGCCCGGTTTCTGAAAGCGGATGGTGGAGGTGAGATCCTGGCAAAAGCTCCACCCCGATGGCGCGCCGTCGTGGTCGATCACGCTCACCTGATCGTAGCGAAAGCCGTCGACGCGGTATTCATCGAGAAAAAACTTCGCGTTCTGGATCAGAAAGTCGCGTACCTCCGGCTTGCCGAAGTCGAACACGAGGCCGCCGGCCTGACCTTTGTCGGTGAAATAGAGCGAGTTTCGGTTGCCGCCGCCGGTTGACTGGCGGTCGAAGAAGTAGAGAGTCTGGTCGCCGAAATCGCCGCCGGCGTGGTTGTAAACGACGTCAAGCAGCACAGCGAGGCCGTGCAGGTGGCACAAATCCACCAGCGCCTTGAGTTGGTTCATCTCGCCGCGGAGGTCTTCCAGCGCGAAACGGCGCAATCCCTTGGCGTCGAGGAGCCGATTCAGCTCTGCAACATAAGCGGCGAGATCGTTGTCCCCGACGGCGAAATCCATTTCCGGCGAGAAATAATCCGTGCCGTTGTAGCCGAGGCTGAACTGTGTCTGGAACTCCTGGATCGGCAGCAATTGGATCGCGGTGACGCCGAGGTCGGAAAGGTGCGGGATCTTGCGCGCAACGTCGAGAAAAGTCCCGCCTTTACGGGGCAGGTTCGGCGTGAAGAAGGTGCCGACGTGGAGTTGGTAGATCACGAAATCTTCGAACCGGGGCGTGCGGTACCCGTTTTCGTGCCACGGAAAGCCGGGCTTGCAAACGATGCATTCGGCGGGGAACGGTGTTTCGAGCTCGCGCGCGTAGGGATCCCGTTTCGGGCCCTCGCTGCCTTCGCCAACAACATAGAACAGATATCGATGGCGATCGCGGACGCCGGGAACGAAACCCCGCCAGTGCCCGTCCTCGTCGCGCGTCAGCAGGCTGGCGCCGTTCCGGGTCCACTCGTTGAAGTCACCGACCACATGCACCGTGCGAGCATGCGGCGCCCACACGCGGAACGTCGCGCCATCGGCGAGAACCGTGGCGCCCATCGGCGTCCTGCTGTCAATGTGACTTAGCGAGGCTGGCATCGCGACTCACGACATCCACCGAAGTGGCCGCAGCTGCGAGAAAAACGAGGGCGCCGTTCGGCGCCCTTCGGAAATGCGCTCTACTTCGGCTGCGCAACGGTGCGCAGATACGGCTTGTGCGTCTTGAAGCCCTGCGGATATTTCTTCTTGGCGTCCTCGTCCGAGACCGACGTCGGGAATGATGACGTCCTCGCCCGGCTTCCAGTTCACCGGCGTCGCGACCGTGTGCTTCGCGTTGAGCTGCAGCGAGTCGAGCAGGCGCAGCACCTCGTCGAAGTTGCGTCCCGCGCTCATCGGGTAGATGAGCATCGCCTTGACCTTCTTGTCGGGGCCGATGATGAACACCGAGCGGACCGTCGCGTTGTCCACCGCCGTTCGCTTGCCGCCGCTCGCGTTGGGATGGATCATGTCGTAGAGCTTCGCGACCTGCAGGTCCGGATCGCCGATCATCGGATAGTTGACCGCGGTGCCCTGCGTCTCCTCGATGTCCTTGGCCCACGTCTTGTGATCGCTCACGGGGTCGACGCTGAGCCCGATGATCTTGGTGTTGCGCTTGTCGAACTCCGGCTTGAGCTTGGCCATGTAGCCGAGCTCGGTGGTGCACACCGGCGTGAAATCCTTCGGGATGCGAGAACAGGATCGCCCATTTGTCGCCGATCCAGTCATGGAACTTGATCTTGCCCTTCCGTCGTTTCCGCGGTGAAGTCCGGTGCTTCGTCGCCTATGCGTATCGCCATGTTCTTTCTCCATTCGGCTAAAGGGAGTCTGGATGCTGCGTTTTCCGGTGGCGGACTGCCGCGGCGCTCCAGATCCATGTTTAAGACCCCCTGTTTGAAACCTTTGTTCTGCGTTCGGGGATTGTAATTATAACGGCGGACGGCCAGCTTGATCACCGTCTCGCAGCGTCTGCCGAGGTTTGCGGCGCATCCTTTCGCCGCGGCGGCAGTGCGCAGCGATCGCGAAGCTGCCGTTTGCGTCGCGCCCAGTCCCCGAAAAAAGCTCTCTCCCCCGGGGTCGCGCTTGGCGCCCAGGCAGAGTCCATCGCGCCGCCCGCGCGGGACTCCGGGCGCGACTGGTATTCTGTTCCGCGTGCAGCTCCATCTACCCGACCCGACCCACACCGGCTCCGCACGTTCCCGCGACAATTTTCGGCTGGCGGTCAAGATCTCGGCCGGCTTTGTCGTTCTCCTGTGGATCATTCAGCTCTCGAACTCTGCGCTCGACCTGGGTCCCGAGGATTTCGGCGTTCGTCCTCGCGAGCTGGCAGGCTTGCCCGGCATTCTGTTCGCTCCGCTGGTGCACGGCGGGTTCGAGCATCTCCTCGCCAACTCGCTGCCGCTGATCGTACTGGGCACGGCCATGCTCTATCTCTATCCCAGCGCGGCGCGCCTGGTTCTGCCCGCGGTCTATCTGGGCACGGGCATCGCGGTGTGGCTGTTTGCCAGAGGATCCAGCCATGTCGGCGCCAGCGGATTGGTCTACGGCCTGGTTGCCTATATCTTCGTGGCCGGCCTGATCCGGCGCGACAGGCGCGCCATTGCCGCATCGCTGCTGGTTTGCTTCATGTACGGCGCGTCCGTCTGGGGACTCTTGCCCATCGAGCGCGGCGTCTCGTGGGAGACCCATCTCGCGGCTGCGCTGATCGGCGTGGCGATGGCGCTTGCGCTGCGGCGTCGGGACATACCGCCGCGCGTCCGTTATTCGTGGGAGGACGAAAACGAGGAAAAGGCTGTTACGGAAAATGAGGAGGAGGACGGTAAAAAAGATGAGTATGTGAACGAGTGACGCATGCGCGCGCGCCGCCGGTGTTGCGGCGTAAAACGAGCGGAGCCGAGGCTCACACGCGGCCCAAGGTCGGAAAGACGGCGCACGTGTCAGGGGGCGGCGAGCGCGATCTCCACGCGCTTGTTGCGCTTGCCTTCGCTTCGGATCCTGATCACGCGGATGCCTCCGATCTCGGCGATGTTTTGCACGTGAGTGCCGCCGCAAGGTTGCAAATCGATACCGGGGATGCGCAGCAGCCGCACACGACCCGCGCCGCGAGGCGGTTGCACGCTCATGGTTTTGACCAGCTCGGGTCGAGCATCCAGCTCATCATCGGTGATCCAGACGGTTTCGGTTTCGACGCCGCACGCGATCAACGCGTTGGTCTCGTGCTCGATCCGCCTCGCATCGAGCAAGCTCATGTCGATGTCGAAATCGAGCCGGCCTTTGTCGGGTGAGATGTTGCCGCCGGTCACCGGCGCCACCACGACGCATGACATCACGTGCAGCGCGGTGTGCAGCCGCATCAGCGCAAAGCGACGCTGCCAATCGATTTCGAGTGTGAGGGTCTCGCCGGGCTCAGGCTGCGGCGAGCCAGCGGCGGGGATGTGCAGCACGCTGTCGATCGTATCGCCTTTCCGCGTATCGGCGATCGCAATGCGCTGGCCATTCGCGCGCAGCATTGTGCCCGTGTCGCCCATTTGTCCTCCACCCATGGGATAGAAGATGGTGCGGTCGAGCTCGATGCCGCGTTCGGTCATAGCGACAACCGTCGCCTGGGCGGTCTTGAGGTAGGCATCGTCTCTGAACAGGAGCTCGGTGGCCATGGTATGGGCGCGTCGAAGAAGCGAAGCTTATCTTAGCAAACGCGATCGTGATGACATCACTAACGGGTATTTCATTTCGAGAGCCGCAGTTGATTTCCGCGTTCCAGCGGACGTGCAGGAATCGCCGCTTCGGATACGCTGAAAGACCATGTCGGAGAGAATCCCACGTCTCTGAAGAGCGACACAACAATTCGAAACCTTCGCTGCGAGCACTCGTCAAATCTGTTGCCGGTGATGTTACCGGTGCTTTTTCAGGAGTGAACCATGGCTATCGAAGCTACCAGATCGTTGCGTGGGCTGCTCGTGGCCGCGTTGGCGGTAGTCAGCGCCGGCGCGATGGCCGGAGAGATCACGTTGTTCCAAAACAGGGACTTTCGCGGCACCGCGGCAACGCTGCAAAGCCCGATGTTGAATCTCGAGCGAAACGGATTCACTACGGCATCGTCGGCTGTCGTGCGTTCAGGCGTGTGGGAGGTATGTACGGGTGCCAATTTCCAGGGCAACTGCGTCCAGCTTCAACCGGGTGAGTACAGGAACGTCAACGCATTGCTGGACGATGATGTCGCATCGGCGCGCGAGATGACGGTTACATCGGCGGTCCCGGCGCCCGTAATCGTCGCCACTGTTCCCGCTCCGTCGGCGCCGGTGATCATCTCAAGCGACCAGCCGCGTCTGGTGCTGTTCGAGCGCTCGGGCTTCGGCGGCCGTTCGCTGGAGCTGACCAAGACGATGGGCGGGCTGGACAGGTCCGGCGTCTACGCGGGCGCCGACGCGGCAATCGTGTACGGCGGCGTGTGGCGCTTGTGCACGCGGCAATACTTCCGCGGCGAGTGCGCCGATTTTCCTCCGGGCCGATACGAGAGCCTCGGTTCTCTCACGGGCCGGGTGAGCTCGGCAGAGTTGGTCGCCGCGGTGGATACGGCGCCCATCAGCGCGGCGCCGCTTCCCGCGAGCACAGGGCGAGTCGTTCTTTTCGAGCGGCCTAATTTCCGCGGCGAATCGGTCGTGATCGACCGCGCAGCAATCGCCGACTTGCAATGGGTTGGCTTTACCGATCGAGCGGCTTCGATGCGAATCGAAGGTGGAACCTGGATGTTCTGCACCGACGCAGGCTTTCAGGGCGATTGCCGCACGCTTGGCCCGGGCGAGTATGCGTGGCTGCCCCGCGACGTCGACCGCAGAATCGCCTCGGCGCGACGGGTGAACGAGCGATACGGCGCGATGTAGGTGCGAATTCATTCGCACGGGTTGCTCGCGATCGACGCGCGCGCCCGAATGAATTCGGGCCTACTTCCCGACCGGAAAGCCGCGTTCGCGCATCAGGGCATCGGTGTCGACTTCGCGGCCGCGGAAGTTGCGGAATGCCGCGTCCGGCGGTACCGAATTGCCGACGCTGAGGATCGTTTCGTGATAGCGCTTGGCGACCGACTTGTCGTAGGGGCTGCCCGCCTCCTTGAACGCCTCGAAGGTGTCGTCGGTCAGGGTGTCCGCCCAGATATACACGTAGTAGCCCGCCGAATAACCGTCACTGGAGAAGATGTGACCGAACTGGGTCGGACGGTGCCGCATGACGATTTCGCTCGGGCAACCGATCTCGGCCATGGTCAGCTTCTCGAACGCTCCGGCATCGATCTTTTGATCAGGCGTCGCGGCGAGATGGATCTTGATGTCGTAAATGGCGGCGGCCAGGTATTCGACGGTCGAGAAGCCCTGATTGAAATTAGTCGCCCTCTGGATCTTGGCGACAAGCTCGGCTGGAATCGGCTTACCTGTCCGATGATGGAGCGCAAACTTGTTGAGAACCTCCGGCGTAGGCAGCCAGTGTTCGTTTAGCTGGCTGGGAAATTCCACGAAGTCGCGTTTGACCGAGGTCCCCGCCAGCGTCGGATAGTTGACGTTCGAGTTGAGCCCATGCAGAGCATGGCCGAACTCGTGAAACATCGTGACGGCGTCATCCCACGAGATCAACACCGACTTCCCGGTTTCGCCTTTCACGAAGTTTGCGTTGTTGGACACGACGGGCGTAATCGCCGGTCCTAAATTTTTCCTGCGTGCGGTATTGCGTTCATCCAGGCGCCGGAGTTCTTGCCTGCCCGGGCATAAGGATCGAAGTACCACAACCCGATGCGCTTGCCGCCGCGCCGGACCTCGTAGACCGTGACATCGGGGTGATAGACCGGCACATCGTCGATCCTGACGAATTGCATGCCGTAGAGCTGCCCCGCCACCCAGAACATCGCGTCGCGGATCTTGTCGAGCTGCAGATACTGACTCACCTCGGTTTGATCGAGATCGTATTTGGCGTTGCGCACCTTCTCGGCGTAGTAGCGATAGTCCCACGGCTCGATCTTGACCCCGCTACCCTCGCTGTCGGCGATCGCCTGCATCTCGGCGATCTCTTCGCGTGCGCGCACCAGGGCAGCCTTCCACACCTTCATCATGAGCGTCATGGCCGCGTCCGGCGTCCTGGCCATGTTGTTGTCCAGAATCCAGTGCGCGTGCGTGGCAAAGCCCAGAAGCGTGGCGCGTTCCGCGCGCAGCTGCAGGATCTCCGCGATCACCGGCTTGTTGTCGTGCGCGCCGGGATTGTCGCCGCGCATGATCCACATGCGCCAGCCCTTTTCGCGCAGGTCGCGGCGCGATGCGTAGGTGATGAACGGCTCCATCGACGAGCGCGTGTTCGTGAAAAGCCATTTGCCTTTCTGATCTTTCTGTTCAGCGGCGGCCGCCGCCGCGGTGCGGAGGTTGTCCGGCAAGCCCGCGAGATCCGCTTCGCTGTCGATGACGAGCGTGTAGCTCTCCTCGTCGGCGAGCTGGTTTTGACGGAAGGTCGTGAAAAGGCTTGCGAGACGCTTGTTGATCTCCTTCAGACGTGCTTTTTTCTCCTTGTCCAGCGCGGCGCCCCGGCGCGCGAAGTTCGTGTAGACCACTTCCACGAGCCGCCGCTGCTCGGGCGAGAGCTTCGCACCGTCGCGGGCGTCGTACACTGTTTTCAATCGAGCGAAAAGCGCTTCGTTCTGAATGACTTCGTCGCCGAACGCAGAGAGCAGAGGCGCCATCTCGGTCTCGACCGCTCGCATGGCTTTGTCGTTCATCGCGGAAGCGTAAATCTGATAGATCTGGTTGGCGCGGCCAAAGGGCCGGCCAGAATCCTCGAGTGCGGCAAAGGTATTCTCGAAGTTTGGCGCGGCGTGGTTGCCGACGATCGTAGCGATCTCGGCGCGCTTCAAATCCATCCCTTTGAGCAACGCCGGTTTGAATGCATCGACACTTACCTTGTCGAAGCGCGGCGTCCCACCGTGCGGCCCGGTCCACGGGTCGAGGAGCGGATCGTCATGCTGCGTGGCGGCCGCGGCGTCAGGCGTCATGGCGTTGCCCGTGACTTGCGCGAGCGCGAAGAGTGCCGTCGAATGGAGAAACGAGCGTCTGTGCATGATGATTCCAGAACGGTTGCGCAACGACAGGCGGCGCCTGGAAAGCGGCACCCGCGATTTGCCCGGGCGTGCAGCATATATGCACTCTGATCATTCGAAGAAAGCATGAGTATTCGGATTTCGCTCGTGCGGGTCAACGGCAACAGCGGACAGCGAGGAACCGCGATCCTTCACGGGCCGACGTTGGGATCGGGACTACAGTGCTCAGGGCCGCACATAGCTTGCCCTGAACTTATCGAAAAAGGCAATCGGACCGTGCCGCGTTCGTGGTTCGACAAGCCTGTCCTGAGCCATGTCGAAGGGGCGAACTCTGGAATCCTGTCTTCCCAAGGGCAGGCGACAGGGAATCCGCTGGTCATGGCAGCGACTTGAGCACACGGACATCTACTGCGACCGAGGTCGCGCCGTCGGTGACGAAGACGTGTCCCTCCTGGATCGTGACCTGCAGCCGCATCGAGCGGCTGGCCAGGGGGCCGAGTGCCCTGCTGGCTTCGAGGGGCACTTCGCTCACGCCGAGCCGGTCCTGACGTTCCAGTTTGTCCGAAGCAGCCTGCCACCACAACTCCACCGCGCGGCCGCCATAGGCGAGCACGTGAACTTCGCGTGCGCGGCCGCATGCCTTGCGCACGTCGCGCTCATCCGGGAGCCCGACATCGATCCATTTTTCGATCGAGCCCGTCAGATCGCGTTGCCACAGGTCGGGTTCGTCTTCGGCGCTCAAGCCTCGCCCGAACGCGAGCCCCTCGTCGGCGTGCAACGCGAATGCGAGCAGGCGCATCATCATGCGCTCGTCCGTTTCGGAAGGATGTCTCGCGATTGTCAGGGAGTGGTCAGCGTAGTAGCTGCGATCGATGTCGGCGACCGAAAGGTCGGCTTTGAAGATCGTGGACTTGAGCGCCATACGCGAAAGTGTAGGTCAAATCGCAGTCTGGGCTCGGTCCGCCGGAATTCGTAACGAAGTGCGTCGGGCGCTATCGCCGCGCTGCGCCAGCGGATACCCTCGGGAACAATCAGATCAACCTAAGTTCATATAACATCTCAGGAATCGGCCTTCGCGGCATTCAATTCAGCGGCAGGTCGTGTCGAGGCGACGTTTGTGAGAGCCGAACCCATTTCCCTTCTGGCCCATCCTGAAATGAATGAGCCGATGAACCACAGGTTCTTCGAGCCTGGTTCGCGGCAGGATGTCGTGGTCATCCCCATCATCTGGGTGATGATCGTGCTGTCGATCCTCGTGCACGTTGCGGCGCTTTTTCTGTTGCTGATGCATCTGCTGCGCGACAAGGACCAGGAGCAGACCGAAGCAAGCAATCTGCAGGTGCGGCTCGCCACCCAAGCCACGCCGGCGCCTCCTGTGGCGCGCTTGCAGGAGCCGGAGCCGCCTCGAGCGGTCATCCAGCCGCCGAAACCCACCCCGCGCCAGCGGCCGCCGCCGCTGGTCGCTCCGCCCAAGCGTGAGGAGCCGGCCATCGCTTTGCCTCCTCCTCCTCCACCAGTCCCTACACCGCCGGTGGCCGCGGCGCCGCCCTCGGCTGATTTTGGGTCGATGGTGCAAGCAAAGCGCAGCGCGCGCGGTGAGCAGGAAGCACCGGAGGCCGAAGACGCAAAGGCGCTCTTCGACAGCAAGATCGCGGCCAACCTGCCGACGGCCTCGCGCGGCGTCGCCGCCCAGACGAGAAATGGCGGGGGCATATTCCAGATCAAGCGCATGGCCTACGACGACGCGGCGTTCGAATTCTATGGATGGAACAAGGAAATGGGCCGCAGGACACCGCAGCTTATCGAGGTCCGCAAAGGCGACAACGCCGACATGCGCATTGCCGTCGTGCGCAGGATGATCGCCATCATCCGCGAGCATGAGAAAGCGGATTTCGTCTGGGAGAATCCGCAAAAGGACCGCAAGTGGACGCTGTCCGCCCGTCTTTCGGACAATGCGGCGCTGGAGGCTTTTCTGCTGAATGAATTCTTCGGCGATTCGGGCAGCGTTCACTAGGCTTGGTTCGCCCGCACTGACGCAGCCGCACTGCAGACTCTTCGCACGCTGTCGCCTGGAATGACAACCAGACGCAATGCGGCACAATGACGCATGCCCAAAAACTACACCTCGGGTGGCCGGGCCCCGTCGGCTGCGCCCGTTGATCTGCCGCCCCCTGCGCAACGCGCGTCATGGCGCGAGCGCTTCGGCGCACTGCGCAATCTCCCGCCGTTCCTGAAGCTGGTATGGCGGACCAGCCCCGCGCTTACGCTCAGCCAAGCGCTGCTCCGCATCGTGCGCGCGGTGCTGCCGGTCGCGACACTCTACGTGGGCAAGCTCATCATCGACCAAGTCGTGCTGCTGGTCGGGGCGCCCCACGCCGCCGAAGATCTGCGGCAATGGCTTGCGAGCGGATTGCTCGACCGCATCGGCTGGCTGCTCGCGCTGGAATTCGGGCTCGCGGTCCTTTCCGACATCCTCGGCCGTGCCGTGTCGCTGCTCGACTCGCTGTTGTCGGAGCGGTTCAGCAACGAGACCAGCCTGCAGCTCATGGAGCACGCCGCCACGCTCGACCTCGAGGATTTCGAGGATAGCGAGCTGCAGGACCGGCTGGAACGGGCCCGGCGGCAGGCGGGCGGACGCACCAGCCTCATCGGACAGCTCTTCAGCCAGGCACAGGACATCGTCACCGTCGCAAGCTTTGCCGCGGGACTGCTCGTGTACGCGCCGTGGCTGATCGTGCTCCTCGCCGTCGCCCTCCTGCCGGCATTCATCGGCGAGGCGCATTTCAACGCCCAGAGTTACTCGCTCAACTTTTCCCGGACGCCGGAGCGGCGCGAGCTCGATTACGTACGGCAGACCGGCGCCAGCGCGGAAACGGCAAAGGAAGTGAAGATCTTCGGTCTCAACGCCTTCCTGATCGACCGCTACCGTGCGCTGGCGGCGAGCTTCTTCGCCGCAAATCGGCGAATCGCGCTGCGACGCGCGGGTTGGGGGAGCCTGCTCTCCGCGATCGGGACGGTCGCCTATTACGTCGCGTACGCCTACATCGTATGGCGCACGCTCCACGGCGACTTCTCGATCGGCGACCTCACGTTTCTTGCGGGCTCTTTCAGGCGTCTGCGCAACCTGCTCGAAGGCCTGCTCATGGGATTCTCGCAGGTCGCAGGCCAGGCGCTTTATCTCGACGATCTGTTTTCATTCTTCGAGATCGAGCCCGAGATTGTTTCGCCGCCGAATCCTCGGCCGTTTCCTGCGCCGATAAGGGAGGGATTCGAATTCCAGAACGTGGGATTTCGCTACCCCGGCGCCGAGCGCTGGGCGGTGCGCGGACTCACGTTGAAATTGCATGCCGGCGAGACGCTGGCGCTGGTCGGCGAAAACGGCGCCGGCAAGACGACCTTCGTCAAGCTGCTTGCCCGGCTCTACGATCCCGACGAAGGCCGCATCCTGCTCGACGGGCACGATCTTCGCGAGTACGACCTGTTCGCGCTGCGCGCCAACATCGGCGTTATCTTCCAGGACTTCGTGCGCTATTACTTCACCGCCGCCGACAATATCGCCGTCGGCCGCATCGAGGCGCGCGACGACCGCGCGCGCATCGTCGCCAGCGCCGAGCGCGGCCTCGCGGACGCGGTCATCCGGAAGCTTCCGCGCGGATACGATCAGATCCTCGGCAAGCGCTTTCGAACCGGCGTCGACCTCTCCGGCGGCGAGTGGCAGAAGGTCGCCATCGCTCGCGCCTACATGCGCGATGCCCAGCTGCTGATCCTCGACGAGCCCACGGCCGCGCTGGACGCGCGCGCGGAGTTCGAGGTGTTCAAGCGCTTCAAGGAACTGAGCCGCGGCAGGACCGCAGTGCTGATATCGCATCGCTTTTCCAGCGTCCGCATGGCCGATCGCATCGTGGTGCTGGTCGACGGCGCGGTCGAGGCGATGGGCACGCACGCCGAATTGCTCGAGCGGGGAGGGCGCTATGCCGAATTGTTCGAGTTGCAGGCCGCCGGCTACCGGTAGCACCGATGCCCGCGCATGGGCCGTCATTGTGACCGGCGTTGCAGTCGCGCGCCGAAATTGTCAGAATTGCGCGCGGCCCCGCTCCGGTTCATCTGCACTCGCTTCGGCGGGCAGCCCCAAGGTTCATGCAGTCGATAACCACCAACGGCAAAGGAGCAACCATGATGCGATACCCGACGGCGGCGCGCATTGGCGTCGCGATTGCTGTTTCCTCGATCTTCATCGGATCGACGTTCGCCCAGGATATGAAAGCGAGCGAAGACGCTCACGTGGTGAAAAGCCCATCCGACGTCCAATGGGGCGATGTGCCGCCGAGCCTGCCCAAGGGCGGCAAGATGGCCGTGCTGCATGGCGATCCCGGGAAGGCCGCGCCGTTCACGGCACTGCTCAAGATGCCGGCGGGCTACAAGGTGCCTGCGCACTGGCATTCGCAGGACGAGAACCTGACCGTCATCTCGGGCGAGCTCTACGCGGGCATGGGCGACAAGCTCGACGCCAAAAAGGCGATGGGATTGAAGCCGGGTGCGTATGCCTTTATGCCGGCGAAGATGCATCACTACGCGTTCGCGAAGTCGCCGACCGTGATCGAGCTGCACGGCACCGGTCCATTCGACATCACCTACGTTGACCCTGCCGACGATCCGCGCAAGAAGTGACGCGCAGGACCGCGCAACGCGCGGAGATCGGTATCGCCGCTTATTGACCCGACTTGGATCCCGGGTCTCGCTCATGCTCGCCCGGGATGACGCCAATATTGTCATTCCCGCGAAAGCGGGAATCCATTTCCGCTCCCGCTGCTCGCGTGCCGCCGTTTTCGCGGGCGGCGCCGGTCATGACAGGCTAGCCTGGACCCGGCGCTTGCCCCGCTTTTTTCGCGGCCGAATGGGCGACAGCAAACGCGCGGCTCTCATCGCCGCCGTATTCCTTGTACGCGTTATTGAAGGCCTCCAGGAAGGCCTTTTTCTGATGCGGGTTGTACTGGTCGGTCTGGGCCTTCGGCAGATCCGCAACGCTGTTGTAGGGCATGACGATTCTCCTTGAAGACGTAGGTGCGGATTTATCCGCACGCGGTGGTTAAACAGGCGCCTAGCCGTCGTGACGTTGCCAAACGCAACGATGTGGTTATTTGAAAGCGGCGGCGCGCCGCGGTTCCGCGGATCGAACGTGCGGAGGGGTGAGCCTTGAGGGCCCAGCGTCGACTCATCACGGCCGTTTCCGCGCCGAGCCCTCGAATGCGCGAGAGGCGTACACTCGAGACGAACGCTTGAGCCCAATTCAGTGGGCTCGTCCCACACCGCACCCGCATGCTCGATCTTCTCATCAGGAACGCTCTCGTCTTTGACGGTACGCGAGCCGATCCCGCCGTCAACGATGTCGCGATCGAGCGAGGAGCGATAACGGCGACCGGCCGTCGTCTGTCCGAATCAGCGACTCGAGTGATCGACGCCGACGGGTTGGCGCTGATGCCCGGCATCATCGACAGCCACACCCACTTCGACGCGCAAATCACGTGGGACCCGCATGTGCGCCCCTCGCCGGCGCTGGGTGTGACGACCGCGGTCATCGGCAACTGCGGCTTCACCATTGCGCCATGCAGGCCCGCCGACCGCGACATCACCATGCGCAATCTCACGCAAGTCGAGGGCATGTCGCTGGATGTGCTGCGTCAGGGTATCGACTGGGGGTTCGAGACGTTTCCGCAGTATCTGGAGCAACTGCGCAGACGTGGCAGCGCCGTCAACATCGCGGCCTATGTCGGGCACTCCTCGGTGCGCACGTATGTGATGGGCAAGGATGCGTCGACGCGCGCGGCGACCGACGACGAAATCGGTGAGATGCAGCAGATCGTGCGCGACGCCATGCGTTCGGGTGCCGTGGGATTTGCCAGCAGCACGAGCCCGGCCCACAACGGCGAAGGTGGCTTGCCGATGCCTTCTCGTCTGGCGGAAGACCGCGAAATGGCGGCGCTGGTCAACGCCATGGGTGAATCGGGCCGGGGCGTGTACATGCTCACCAAGGGCGGGCACACCGCAATCCCGTTTCTGGAATCTCTTGCGGCCAGCAGCGGCAGGCCCGTGATGGTCGCAGCGTTATTGCACAACGGCACCAATCCGCAAGCGGTGTTCGACGACCTGGAGAGCATCTCGCAGGCCAACACGCGGGGCCGCAAGCTGATCGGTCAAGTCTCGTGCTGTCCGTTGACCATGGACTTCACGCTTGCATCACCGTACCCCGTCGAAGGGCTGAAAGGGTGGAAGCCGGCGTTGGGTCTGGCAGGGCCCGGGCTCAAAGCCGTGCTTGCAGACACCGCGTTTCGGAACGCGCTGCGCGCCGAGCTCTCGTCCACCGCGACCTTCCGCCTGTTCAACGGAGAATGGCACAAGGTTCAGGTGGCGGAAGTTGCGAGGCCTGAGAACACGCGCTACGAGCAGAGAAGCCTTGCCGAGATCGCGCGAGCGGAAGGCCGCGATCCGCTCGACGTCATGCTCGATCTCGCCATCGCCGAGGACCTGAAAACGGTGTTCACCGCCGAGCTTCTCAACACCGACGAAGACGCGGTCGGCCGCATGCTAAATCACGCACACAGCATTGTGAGCCTGAGCGATGCCGGCGCACACCTCACTTTTTTCAACGACGCGGGCTTCGGTCTGCACCTCCTCGGCCACTGGGCGCGCGACCTGGGTGCGATGACGATGAGCGAAGCCGCCCGGAGGCTCACCGCGCATCCCGCCGCGGTGTTCGGCATGAACCGCCGCGGCCAGATTCGCGAAGGCTTCGCCGCCGACCTGTTGCTGTTCGATCCCGAAAACGTCGGTCGCGGCCCCAAGCGCCGCGTGTTCGATCTGCCCGGCGGAGCGCCGCGGTTGACGACCGATGCTGTCGGCGTTCACGGCGTGTGGGTCAACGGCACCCAGGTGGCCGATGGCAGCGGCTTGTTGCAGGACGCGCCGCTTTCGGGACATCTGCTCACCGACTTTGCGTAAGTGGCTTGATGTTGCATTTCGGCCCTCGAACATAAGCCGCGCAACTGGAGCCCCGCGGTGGTGCGTTGTCCTATAATTCTCGTGCCTTACGGGAGCGGGGCGGTGCCCCGATGCGCCGGACCCTTTATGTTCCACTACGCCGACCCGGATACGGCGCAAACGACACTTCAGGAGGATTCAAAATGCGACGAGTTGTGGTGGCATCGTTGATGGTTTGTGGGGTGGCGCTGATCGGCGCCCAGGTCCACGCTCAAACAGCACCAGCCACCCGGCAGCAGCGCCTGCTGGACCGCCCGCCGCCGGCGGCACGGCGGACGGCATTCCGTTCGATATTCCGTACGGCACGCCGATCGGCCTGGAGACTGCGAAGAAGGTGATCGCTGCGGTCGAGGCCGAGGCCACCAAGCATCGCTGGAAGTTGAACATCGCGGTTGTCGATACCCACGGCGACCTCGTCCACTTCTCGCGCATGGATGGCGCGCAGCTTGCCTCGATCAACATTTCTCAAGGCAAAGCCCGGACTGCGGCGCGCTTCCGTCGTGAGTCGCGCGCTTTCTACAACGCCTATGAGACCGGCCATCCCTACGTGGGGACGCTCGATCCGACGCTGATCGCGTCGCCCGGCGGCTGGCCACTGGTCGAAGGCGGCAAGCTGATCGGCGCGGTCGGTTGCAGCGGCGGTACGGGCGATCAGGACGCTGCCGCCTGCAAGGCTGGCGCCGATCTGGTGAAGTGAGGCTTCGGCTCTGACTAAGAACCCTGCCGTGCGATCGCACGGCAGGGCTGTCGTTCATTTTTCCGAAGGACGATAGCCGAGCGCGCCATCTAGCAGCTCCGAACTTTGAATTCGACGCGGCGATCGAGCGCGTCGCGAAGGTCGTCGGTCCCGGATCCGACGAGGTTCTCCCGGAAGCCCATGCCCACCGAGACGAGGCGGCCCGCGGTCTCGGGTCCCAGCGCTTCGATTCGCTTTTGGATCGTGACCGCCCGTTGCATCGAGAGCCTGTCGTTGTACTGCTCCGCTCCGGTCCGGCTGGTGTGCCCGACGATGTTGAGACAGGTCTTGGATGCCGCGACTTCGCGCGCGACCAGGCGTAGCCACATGTTGTACGGGCCGCTCACTTTCGGATCAGCCAGGAAATCCAGAGAGCCGGGACGGAACAGGAATTTGACCGAAAGACTGTTGGTCGCAAGACCGAGCGCGACGATTTTTGCGAATGCCTTTTCGGCCTCGTCGGTGCGGCCGAGCTGGCTGTTGGCGAGATAAAGACCGTTGAGCACGCGCAATTGCTGCCCTTCGGGACGCGTCGCGGCGGACTCGTAATAGCGCAAGCGCCTCCGTGTAGTTGCCGGCTTCATAGAGCCTGGACGCTTCGCTGATCAATGCGGTGATCGGAAGGCGCGACATGTAGAACTCGTCGGCCGCGCCGCCTGCCGGCGTCTGTGCCGTCTTGATCTGCCCTTCGACGACGCGATCCTTGGTCAACGAGGGACTGTCCCGATAAAACGCGGTGGGCGTGGTATCGACTCCCTCGCTGCGCACCCTTGCCGCGGATTGCGCGACGACGAAGCCTGTCTTGATGTCGGTGAGCGACAGGCTTATGCGGAATGTTCCCGCCGCGCCCTTCGATGCGTCGATGGGCGTCAGCGTTCCTGCGAGAACAAACTGCGCCTTACCGACCGTGCTCGAACTGACTGGGAACACGTCGAACTGCGCGAACTTCTCCGACGCGCGTTGCAGCAGCCGCGAATCGAGCGCTTTCGATGCGATCGTCTGCTGCCCGGTATTGCCGTCGATGGCAGGGTCGACCGCGATCACTCCGCGCGGGACCTCTTCTTCTTGAGCAAGCTGGTGCCGGATTGAACGCCGGCAGCCGCCGCGCCTGAACCAGCAGGTCGTCTATCGCGTAGTCGACGCCCGCGTCGAACGCCAATTCGGATGACGGCGCCGGCGGGCGCTCCGGCGGCGGAGGAGGCGCGGCACACGCGCCAAGCAGGATCAGCGCAATCACGCCGGCTGCGGCCAACGTCCTTGTGGTGCTCGTCGGTATATTCAGCGACATGAGCTTGCGAGCTCCTTCTTTTCTTCCGCGGATAGCGTCTCGCCCAGCGTTGCCTTTTCCATGATGCGGCTGCAGCGCGGGCTGCTGCGATCGGACGCGGCAGTTGCCGGCACAGACGCGCCGGTTTCGGTCTTCGGCTTGATACTGGCGTTCGTCTTTGCCGCTGCAACCGACGCACCGCTCACCGGCGGCGTCACATCGGGCATGGATGCGCTTTTCGCGGCCGGCGCGATGGGGACCGCGGCACTCGGAGCCGTCTTCGGCGGCATTGCTGCAGAGGTCTGCGACTCGACGGCGGTCCGCTCTGCGGTTATCGGCGGCGCAACCACCGGTGCAGGAATTGTCGGAGCCGGAGCAGATGCGCTTGTTGCGGCAGGCGCGCCAGAAGTGGACGAGGCCGCCGGTGCGGAGGGTCCAGGCGATGGATTGCTCGTCGCGCTCGGCGCGATCATTTTCATGCCCACGACGATCGTTGCGACGCCGAGCGCGATGACCGCGCCACCGGGAATGAGCCACTTGCGCACTGGGCTGACCGCAGGACTCGATTCGGCCGCGGCATCGGTGGCCCGCCGCGATGGGCCCTGTTTCGCACCGATCGTTGCGGAATGCTTCGCGACGATTTCCGCCGGCCCAGCAGTCGGCACGAGATCGAGCTTGAGCGTTTCCAGGACCGTGGAGCTGGGGGAGATCGCGTACAAGTCGTGCGAGCGTCCGTGCTTGTCGTCGGCCGTGCCCACATGCGTGAACAGCGCGGCGTACGCGGAATCCAGCGAGGCGACGGCGTCGAAGAAAGCCCGCGACGCCGTGATTTGCCCGGGCGTCGCGAAATCCATGATCCGCTTGGCGGCGTTGATCCCGTCACCGATGTAGTTGGGGCGCGCCTCGAGGTCGATCGACTCCTTGACTGTTCCGAGATGAAGACCGGTGCGCAGACTGTTGGAAGGAAATCCGGCTTCGGCCGCGGCGCGTCCGAAATCCTGGGCAATCGCCAGCGCCATGTACAGCGCGTGCTCGGGGCTGGAGGTGAACGTGATCAACGCCCCGTCGCCGGTATCCTTGATGCGATAGTCGGCGTCTCGAAGCGCTGCAAGATTGCCGCGAAGAATCGCCGACAGCGTACCCTTGGCAGCGTACTGCTCAGCGGTCGTTCCCTTCGAGAATCCGACAAGGTCGGTGAAGAGGAAGCTCGCCACCAACGCGCGGAGCGGCGGACGCGGCTCGGTTTCGGTCAAGGCAAACTCACCAGTGGAAGATGCGGGATAGGCCGAGTCCTGCCTGTGCGAGGGGCCTGAAGCAACTGGGCGGGCAGGACTGCTCCTTTTCCAAGCCGGTATCGGAAGCGTGGCCAAGCGTCGCGCCTGCAGTTTCGCCGAGACAAAAACTAGTCTAGCGGAAAAGCCCTCAGGGAGCGATAGCTCCCGGCCGAGCGTTTTGCTTGTGACCGTCAGCTCACCACCTGCGCTTCCAGTCCTCGGGGCGTACTATGTTCGAGCTCCCTTTCGTCCCCGACGTTGAACCATGGATCGAAGAACATTCATCGCCTGCGCCGCCGGTAGCCTCGTTACGACATTCGATGTTGGCGCGCAGAATTCATCGATTCCGGTCATCGGGTTCCTATGCGGTCAGTCGCCCGGCCCGTGGGCACCCTACATAGCAGCGTTTCGCGCCGGCCTGAGCGAGACCGGCTACGTCGAAGGCAAGAACGTCGCGATCGAATTTCGTTACGCCGAGGGGCACTACGATCGACTACCGGCGCTGGCGGCGGATCTGGTTCGCCGCAAGGTCGCGGTGCTGGTCGCGGCAGGGGGAGGAGGGCGGGAAGCCAAGGCGGCGACGGCGACCATTCCGATCGTGTTTACGACAGGCAACGATCCTGTCGAGACCGGCTTCGTCACCAGCCTGGCGCATCCGACCGGGAACGCCACCGGCGTGAGCTTTGTCACGGCCGAGCTGGCGGCAAAGCGGCTGGAGTTCCTGCACCAGTTGGTGCCGAATGCGACCCTCATCGCCATGCTGATGAATCCAGGGACTCCGAAGCCCGAAGTGCGCGAGCGCAATGTGCAGGACGCCGCGCGCTCGCTCGGACTGCAACTGCGGATCTTGAAAGCGCGCACCGAAGCAGAAATCGACGTGGCGTTTGAAACGCTCACGCAACTACGGGCTGGTGCGCTCGTCGTCGACTCCGACCCCTTCTTCAACAACCGCCGCGATCAAGTCGTCGCGCTCGCGGCGCGCCACGCGGTGCCGGCGATCTACGATGCGCGCGCGATCGTCGCCGCCGGCGGGCTGATGAGCTACGGGGGCAGCATTCCCGAGGTCTATCGCCTCGCCGGCATCTACACCGGCAAGATCCTCAACGGCGCAAAGCCGTCCGATCTGCCGATCATGCAGCCGACCAAGGTCGAGCTGGTGATCAACCTCAAGACGGCGAAGTCGCTCGGACTCACGGTCCCGCAGTCGCTGCTGCTGCGCGACCCCGAACTGATTCAGTGAGCAGTGCGCCGGACGCAGCCGGCGCTGTCGGATAGACTGACAAGCGCCAACAACAGAGAGTCGCCATGCCCGATCCGCTGCCGATTGCAAAGAACGACAAGACCGAACTCTGTCTTCTACCGGCGCTCGCCAATCGCCACGGTCTCATCACCGGCGCGACCGGGACCGGGAAGACCGTCACGCTGCAGGTGATGGCCGAACGCTTCTCGCGGATCGGCGTTCCGGTGTTCATGGCCGACGTCAAAGGCGATCTCTCGGGCATCACGCAACCGGGCGCCGCATCGCCGAAGCTCCTCGAGCGCCTCAAGCTGATCGGCGTCGACGAGCCGGCCTACGCCGGATGCCCTGCCGTCTTCTGGGACGTCTTCGGCGAGCAGGGTCATCCGGTGCGCGCGACGATCTCGGACCTGGGACCGCTGCTGCTGTCGCGCGTCCTCAATCTGAACGAGACGCAGGACGGCGTGCTCGCGCTCGTCTTCAAGGTGGCCGACGACAACGGCCTGCTGCTGCTCGACCTGAAGGATCTGCGCGCGATGCTGCAGCACGTCGGCGATAACGCGCAGGAGTTCCAGACCAACTACGGCAACGTCTCCGCCGCGAGCATCGGCGCGATCCAGCGCGGCCTGCTCGCGCCTCGAGCAGCAGGGCGGCGCGAGCGTTCATCGGCGAGCCGATGCTCAACGTCGACGACCTGCTCCAGACCGGTGACGGCGGCCGCGGCGTCGTCAACATTCTCGCCGCCGACAAGCTGCTCAACGCGCCGAAGCTCTATTCGACGCTGCTGCTGTGGCTGCTTTCCGAGCTGTACGAGCGACTGCCCGAAGTCGGCGACCGCGACAAGCCGAAGCTCGTCTTCTTCTTCGACGAAGCGCACCTGCTGTTCACCGACGCGCCGAAGACGCTCCTCGACAAGATCGAGCAGGTCGTGCGTCTGATCCGCTCGAAGGGCGTCGGCGTCTACTTCGTCACGCAGAATCCGCTCGATGTGCCGGAGACTGGTTCTGGGTCAGCTCGGCAACCGCGTCCAGCACGCGTTGCGCGCGTTCACGCCGCGCGACCAGAAGGCAGTCAAGGCGGCGGCCGAAACGATGCGCGCCAACCCGAAGATCGACATCGGAAAAGGCGATCACCGAACTCGGCGTCGGCGAGGCGCTGGTGTCGTTCCTCGACGAGAAGGGACGCCCGGAAATGGTCGAGCGCGCGTACATCCTGCCGCCTGCAAGCCGCATCGGACCGGCAACGCCCGAGGAGCGGCAGCGTGTCATGGCGGGCTCCGGGTTGGCCGGGACGTACGACAAGCCGGTCGACCGCGAATCGGCCTACGAACGCCTGAAAGGGCGCGCGCAAGCGACATCTCCCGTAGGGGGTGCTGCGCCCGCGGGCGGCGGCGGCTGGACCGATTCGATCAAGGATTCCGTGGGCGGCCTCCTGACCGGCAGCGGCCGCAAGGACAGCATCGTCGAAGCGGTCGCGAAAAGCGCTGCGCGCACGATAGGGTCGACGATCGGACGCGAAATCATCCGCGGGGTTCTGGGCTCGCTGATGGGCGGACGCCGGCGCTGAATTCCGACACTCGCGAGGTGTCCAACCTTGGTATCGTACGAACTGCGTACTCTAGCGACGGATATTCCCTACAGCGAATCAAGCAGAGGAGCGAACATGCGAACGACAGCACAGATCACTTCACGGACACACACGGCGACACGGTGCCTGGCTGCACTTGCGCTCGCCTGCGTCGCCGGCATCAGCGCACCGGCCATCGCCCAGCAGGATCAGCAGGCACTGGTGACTTCAGCACAATCGACCTTGTCCGATTTCGTGCGCGACCCGGATATGACGTGGTTCCGCGGCAACGTCGGCAACGCGCGCGCGATTCTCATCGCGCCGACGATCGTCAAGGCCGGCTGGATCTTCGGTGGCTCAGGCGGCCGCGCGGTGCTTTATGCTCGGGGTTCGCAAGGCAAATGGGCCGGACCTGCGTTCTACAACATCGGCGCCGCAAGCGTCGGCTTTCAGGCGGGAATTTCCGTGTCGCAGACGATCACACTGGTCATGACCGAAAAGGGCCTGAACACCCTGCTCGCGAACGCGGTCAAGCTGGGCGGTGACGCGAGCGTCGCCGCGGGCCCCGTCGGCGCCGGCGCCAGCAGCGACATCACGACGGACTTCGTCGCCTTCAGCCGCTCCAAGGGCCTGTACGGCGGCTTGAATCTCGAAGGCTCGGTGATCGGCCCCGCCAATGATTGGAATAACGCGTACTACGGCAAGAACGTGCTGCCGCCGGACGTTCTTTTGCGTGGAGACGCGCACAATCCGCAGGGCGATCAACTCGCCGCGGACATTGCGCGCGCGGCGTCGGGCCGCCAGTAGGCCGTCGTCCCGCACGGCGTTGTTCGCGAGCGATGCTGTGACTCGAGGCCCGGCGCAGAGCGAAGATCGCTCTGATTACTCCGCGACCTCTGCCCTGCGACACCGTGGTGTTATGCAACGAGCCGAATTTATTGCGTCACCGCGAAAGTCCAGTCGCCGGTAATCACGTCGGATCCGGGGACGGGTTTCAACTTCCCTACGAATCCCTGACTGATTGCCTTTCCCTTTAAGTTCATGGTGATGATAGCTGGAAAGGGGACTTCCCCTTGCCCGGTTCCAGCGGGGCTCGTGCAGGTGAATGTCAGAATCGGTAGGGGCCCTGCTACGACGTCAGCGAGGCCTATGGATCCTGTGTACTCTCCATAGCCGTTCACCCTCAGCGTGGACACCAAGTTGCCTGCAGTGCCACTGGATTGGCCTGAGCAGGACGCGCCGCCACCCGCGCCGCTTATGGTGATGACGTATGTCACGGACGTTTTCACGAGATCGTAGGTCCACGAAGGCTTTCTGAAGGTGTCCCCGGGAGCCGCGAGGTCTGCCAGTCCACCGTCGTCCCAAGTGAGGGTCCCCGTTGCATTGAGAGTAATCGTCAATGTGAATTGAACGCCGGTAATTGGCTGCGTCACCAGCCGCGTCGTGACCTCTTTATAGTGGATCGTTCCCTCATAGCGGTCCGCCGGCACGTACGTTGGCTTTTTCGGAAATTCACGTTTGACATTGACGAGCGTCGACCTGCCAGCCTTCGGCTGCATGCGTGACGCAGCGGCGGCGAGATCGTCGAATTCGAAGGTCGCTTGGTCGATTGCCGTGAACTCCACGCTTAGTTGCCCGACCGGGACCGGCGGGAGGCTCGGCGGTTGATAAGGACCCGTCATGGTCTGACCGTTGGCGAACTGTAGCCATGGACCCGTGTACTCGGTCTCGGACGTCATCTGGCCCGCGGAGTAATACCAGACCGGCCGCCCGCTGTCGTCGTACATGAACCCGACGATGAAGATGCGGTCGCCCTGTACTTCCACGCTGTAACCGCGCCCGCTCTCTTGGTCGTTCCACCACCACCCGGGATCGGGCGGAACGGGTAGGTCAGGGCCGCCAAAGCGCTGCCGCTCGATCGCAATCGTGCCGCCGGGCCAGGTGAGCATACCGTGCGTGTCGTCGTTGAAGTGGACCGATAGTTGTCCGACGGCAACCACGTCGTTGGGAGCGACGTAGGTTCCAAAGAGCGTCTGTCCATTGGCTTCGGAGTACAAGTCGCCTGTCCAGTTGTATGGATCGAGGTTGGGTCCGCCCGAGACGAGCCACTTCGCGTGACCGTCGTCGTCGTAGAGATAAGCGCCGATAAACGTCACGCCGCCCTGGCTTTCGACGAAGAAGCCGCGGCCGCTCTCATTGGGATTCCACCACCAACCAACCTCCGGATCTGCAAAGGCCGAATTGCAGAGGCAGCACAACAGCAGGAACAAGGAGGCGCAAATTCTTAACTTGGTCATTTGTTTTCCCCTCGAGACAGTTAACTCGCTCCACCGTTACTGTCGGCACTACTCCCTGACGCAATATTACGTCGAGACACTCGCCCATGAAAAGCCAGGAATCGTACTTGGCGGCGTTGAAAATTCACGCTTTGCAGTTTCTCCGCCGCTCCGCCTTCACGGCCCAAGCTTGGTCGACAGGCTTCTTCCCTGAAGTGTCCGCTTCGTCGGGGATTGCGACTGCCTTGAACGACAGCCTCACTGACGCGACGCTCCGAGCGTCGTGGGTAGGCTTGCGCGGAAGATCCGTGGGGTGTTGTGCCCCGGCGCCGGCAGCGACATCATGACGGACTTCGTCGCCTTCAGCCGCTCCAAGGGCCTGTACGGCGGCTTGAATCGCGAAGGCTCGGTGATCAGCCCGGCCAATGATTGGAATAACGCATACTACGGCAAGAACGTGCTGCCGCCGGACGTGCTGTTGCGTGGAGACGCGCACAATCCGCAGGGCGACCAACTCGCCGCGGACCTTGCGCGCGCGGCGTCTGGTCAAAAGTAGCGCCGTCGTTTGCTGATTCATCGAGCGTGCCTTACGATCGCCTTTTTATTCAATCAAGAGCATGCCCTCCGACGTTGATCAGGTAATTGACGAGCTGTTTGCCGCGAATCGAATTCTCGTCGGGGAAGGTGTAATCGATGGCTTTGGACATGCGTCGGTACGCAATCCGCAGCAGCCCGATCACTACTTCATGACGCGCGACAACGCTGGCGGCCCAGTGACCGAAGACGGGATTGTCGAATTGGACGCCGACAGTCAACCTGTCGTACCAAGCGGCGCGCGGCCCTCGATCGAGCGCTTCATCCATGGCGAGATATATCGAGCGCGACCGGATGTGACGGCGATCGTGCATACGCATGCGCCCGCGCTGATCCCGTTCGGCGTAAGCCGCACGCCGCTGAGGCCCCTTTATCACATGTGCGGGTTTCTCGACGATGGCGCACCAGTGTTCGACATTCAACAAGAGCACGGAATGACAAACATGCTGATCACCAGCCGGAAGCTTGGTGAGGCTCTGGCTGCTTCGCTCGGTCAGCGCGCACTGGTGCTCATGCGCGGCCACGGCGCGACCGTGGTGGGAACATCGTTGAGGGAGGCAGTGTTCCGCAGCGTCTATACGGCGATCAATGCCCAGCTACTGCCCATCGCGATGCTGCTCGGCAGCCCCAAGTTCCTGGCTCCGGAGGAGGCGAAGCTTGCTGATGGGCTCCATCACGCAGTACTGAGCCGGCCGTGGGAATATTGGCTGAAGAAACACGGCGGATAAGGCGAGTACGCTATCTCAAATGTCGGCCGGATCACGAAGGCGGATAGGTATTTCAATCACGCGAAGATGAGTATTGGCGGTTCGGACGCGCGGGTCAACACGCTCCCGACGAGCTCCTTGTATGGGCGAGCAACACAGTGGCGCTCGCGGTTTGACACGCTGCGCCGCCTCGCCGATGATCGTGACCAGCCATCCACAATGCCGGTACACGCCGGCCGTTCCGGAGGAACCATGTCCAAATGCATTGATCGTAGTTTTGTGCTGCTGCTGGCGCTCGCGTTATGCGTGCCTGCCTTTGCCGATGTTCCTGTGCCGGCGCCGGGCGCGAGTCCACGGATCGATGCAATCAAGAAGGCCGGCGTGCTCCGGGTCGGCGTGCTCGCGAACGCTCCCTGGCTGGTGGAGAACACGACGGGACAAGGTGCTGCGTGGAGCGGTCCCGCGTGGCTGCTCGCCAACGAATACGCCAAGCGCCTGAGCGTGAAGCTCGAGGCGGTTCCGGTAAGCCACGAGACCAAGGTGCCCGTGCTCGCATCGAACCAGGTCGACATTTCGGTGACGCCGCTGGCCGAAACGCCCGACCGGCTGAAGGTCGTCGACTTCGTGATCTATTCCAGCACCAGCGTGTGCATGTTCGGTCTTGCCTCGAATCCGAAATTTGCGAGCGCGAAGAGCGTCGACGACCTCAACAAGCCCGAGATCACGATTGCCTACTACACCGGCGGCGGCGAAGAGGGATGGGTGAAGGAGCGCTTCCCGAAGGCGCAATTGCGCGGTGTCGCCGGCTCGGGCGTGGCGCCAGTCGAGGAAGCGATGGCCAAGCGTGCGGATGCGGTGCCCATCAACCGCGTTCCGTGGGTGGCGATGGGGCGCAAGCTCAAGCAGCTCGCCGTGCTTCCGAGAGAGAACAACTGCCAGAACAGCACGGAGAAGGCGGCTCCGGTGGGCATGGCCATCGACAAGAACCAGCCGGCCTTCCTGCAATGGACGCGCGCGGTCGAAAAAGAAATCGAGCCGCAGCTCAAGAAGGATGAAGCGCGCGTCATCGATACCATGAAGTAGGCGTCGCCGGCGACCCCGCCGTCATCCGATGGAATTCGACTTCGCCGTCATTGGCGACAACTGGCGATTCCTCGCCTATGGCGTCTGGATCACGATCCTGCTGTCGGCAGTTTCCGGCTTCACCAGCCTGGCCGCGGGGCTGGTCATCGCGCTTCTTCGCCTGTACGGCCCCGGCTGGCTGCGAGTGCCGATCGTGCTCTACATCGACTCGATGCGTGCGATTCCGGTGCTGGTGGTGCTGGTATGGACCTTCTTCGCCTTGCCGATCGTGGCCGGCGTCACGATGTCCCCATTTACCGCCGCGCTTATCGGACTGACCATCCATCTGGCGGCCTACGCCGCGGAGATCGTGCGCGCCGGCATCGAATCGGTCCGGCCCGGACAGACGCGCGCAGCTCTGGCGCTCGGCATGTCGCGCGCCCAGGTCGTGCGGCGGATCCTTCTTCCGCAGGCGATCGTGCGCATGCTGCCGGCGTTCGGTTCGCTGCTGTCGATCACCATCAAGGACACCGCGATCGCTTCCGTGATCGCCGTGCCGGAGCTCATGCGCCAATCCGAGACGGTGGCGGGGCAAAGCTTTCAGCCGATCGAGGTATTCAGTTTTGCGATGCTGCTGTACTTCCTGATGCTCTTTCCCGTTACGCGCGGTGTCGACCGCTTCTATCGCCGCGTTGCCCATCTGGGGAGGTCGTGACATGTGCGGGCGCTGCCGGCGATGACGCTCGATTGGTCGGTGGTGTGGCAGCACCGCGATGCGCTCCTCGCCGGCACCGCGACGACCTTTCTTCTCACCATTGCGACCATGGTCATCGCGATCCCCTGCGGCATCGTCGTCGCCGTTCTTCGCCTCTACGCGTGGCACCCAGTGCGCGCGGTCGCTACCGGCTACGTCGAGCTCTTTCGCAACCTGCCGTTGATCCTGGTCGTCTATTGGGCGTTCTACGTGCTGCCGATCATGACGGGACTCGGGCTCTCGCCACTCGCAACTGGGCTCGCGGCGCTGTCGCTGAATGTAACGGCGTATAACGCCGAGACCTTTCGCGCAGGCATCAACTCCATTCGCCGCGGGCAAGTCGAAGCGGCGATGGCGCTCGGAATGACGCGTGTCCAGGCGTTGCGCAGGGTCATCGTGCCGCAGGCGCTGCGGCGAATTCTGCCGGTGCTGGCGAGCACTTGGGTCTCGCTGTTCAAGGATACGTCGCTGGTGTCGGTGATTGCGGTGACCGAGCTCGCCTACGTCTCGATGCAGGTGCGGGCGCAAACGTTCCGGGTGCTGGAAATGCTGACCGCCATGGCCGTGCTGTACTGGCTGCTCGGGTATCCGCAGGCCAAGCTCGTCGATTGGATGCAGCGGCGCATGAAAGTGACGGAATGAACGCACCGATCGCGGGACGCGCGAAGGCCGCGGGGGCGAAGATCATTCGCTACCTGGACGTGGTGAAGCGCTACGGCGATTTCACGGCATTGCTCGGCGTGTCGCTCGACGTGCATGCCGGCGAAGTCGTGTGCCTGATCGGCCCCTCGGGCTCGGGCAAATCGACGCTGCTCCGATGCACCAACGGCCTCGAGACCATCGACGGCGGCGATATCGAGTTCGAAGGCGCGCGTCTCCCGCGCGACCAGCGCGCGCTGCGCGCGGTGCGCCAGCGGATGGGCATGGTATTCCAGAGCTTCGAGCTTTTCCCGCATCTCACCGCACAACAGAACGTCGCGGAAGGGCCGCGCACCGTGCTGCGCAAGCCCGCAGCCGAAGCCGATCGTCGCGCGACCGCGATGCTCGCCAAGGTCGGGCTCGCCGACAAGGCACCCAATCTTCCCGCCGCGTTATCGGGCGGGCAACAGCAACGCGTTGCGATCGCCCGCGCCCTTGCGATGGAGCCCGACGTCATGCTTTTCGACGAGCCGACGTCCGCGCTCGATCCCGAAACGATCGGAGAGGTGCTGAACGTGATGAAGGTGTTGGCCCAGGAAGGCATGACGATGGTCGTGGTGACGCACGAAATGGCCTTCGCACAGCGCGTGGCGGATTGGGTCGCGGTATTCGACGCCGGGCGGATCGTCGAGCAGGGCCCGCCCCGGCAGATCTTCGAATCGCCTGCAACGGACCGCACGCGCGACTTTCTTAGCCATCTCGGATGGTCGGGCTGATGCGCACGTTGAAGCACACGTCCGTCACTGCGATGCTCGCCAAAACACTCCCGCTCCTCGTGCTCTGCGCCTGTGCATCCACGGCGCAACTGCCTATGGCCGACCAACCTGAGTTTGCCGAGATGGCGCGGCCCTATGCCCAGCAGCTGCGAGCAGTGGGCGTCACCCGTGTGATCTCGCCGGGGAGTGGCGCAATGGTGCAGTTGGAGACTGGCTACGGTTCGGTGTACGTGCGGTACCCGTTGGCCTCGGATCCGCTGGCGTTCGTGCTGGACATCGGCCCAGATGGTTTGCGGGCAACCGCGGCGACGTTCGACCCGGCTAAAGACCGGCAGATACTTGCCGCGCTTCTACACGTGGCGGTGCGAGTGACGGCCGCCAACAATAGGTTAGGGTGGCTGCACGCCAATCCCTGGCATTGACGCACTCTTCGAGTCCGATCGCACAGTCGCGTCATCGCCCGAAATTCTGCATCAGGCTAATTTCCAACGTCACAGTGCGGCCAACTCCGGCCGTTCGCGGTTGCCGCTCACATTTGCGGTGAACGGCCATTCGCGTCGGCACGCCGAAGTAGCGCCGACGGCACGCCGCGTAGCGAGCCGTGCTAAGGTGTCCGTCAGGTCTGATTCCGAGCAGTACAGTTCAAGACCACTGTCAATTTTCCTTTCATGGCCCTGACTACTCCGACGATCGCTCGCGCCCGCTGCAGCATTCGATCATCATGCCAGGAGCCGGCGGCTGCGTTCTTTGGACATGGAAGCAGCCGCGGCGCGAATTATTGCGGACCGCAGTTTCCAAGAGGCGACGCGCAATGCAGCCAGGAACTGTGCACGAGTCGGTCACTTCCGGTCGATTTCGATGTTTTCCTTGCTGCCACTATGGGAGACTGCAATCATGATTCCAAGGCCGATTGCAATCACGACTCCGATCACAGTCCACGTTGTGCCGATGCTATCCAGAATGCCCAATTTCCAGAGCGCGGCCAGAACGCCGCCAATGAGGATAACAAAACCAACGAGATACATAACCGCCCATTTCACAATTGACCTCCTGACGGGATCAAATCCTTAAAGACTGCAATTGATTAGAACGTCGATCTGCAAACTTCACCTGCTCGGATGAAGTCGGGTCGGAGTTGTTGCTCTTGGCTCTCGTTCACGTTGACATATATATAGAATACATGTCGATGCCGGTAGTGTCTGTATCCTGCCAAACGATTCAGATGAGTCAGGCATTCTGCCGGAGTCGATGCCTCCCTCACGGGCCATGGCCTGCGTTGTCACCGCGCTGCTTCTGTCGCGCGTGCATGAACCTGGCCCGCGAATGTCAAAGTGCCGCCATTTCCGATCGCTCGTGATCGGCTGCTTTAAGGGCACCCAGCGAGGGCGCGCGCTGCGTCCGGCAAAAATCGATGGACTGCGCGCTCCGCCGCCGCTTGCATTGAGGACATGGGCGCGCAGACGCCGCGAAGGCGCCACGTTTGGTCGGGGTGCTGCTAATGTCATCTGGTCGGAGCAGAAAAGAGCATCGCTGCGAACAAATAAACCGGGCATCCCGACATCATGAAAACGATCCTGAAGAACACCGTCGTCCGTTTTCGCGTGACCGCGAGCTGCGTTGCACTGAGCACGCTGATCGGCGCCTGCGCGAGCACGCCGATCGCCGGCTCGCGCAACGTCACCATCCAGCGCACGACCTTCGGCATCGCCCACATCACCGCGCCCGACTGGGAGGGCATCGCCTACGGCACGGCCTACGCGCGCGCGCAGGACAACGTCTGCCAGACCGCCGAGCACCTGCTGACGCTGCGCGGCGAACGATCGCAGTTCCTTGGTGCACGGGCTTTGGGCGACCTCGGTCCCGGCAAGGTTCCGAACGCGCAGATCGATCTCTTCATCCGCTTCCACATGGACGACGAGGCGCTCGCTCGCGCTGCCGCGACGACCGGCCAGGAAGTGCAGTCGGCCTTGCGCGGCTACGTCGCGGGCTACAACCGGTACCTGGCCGATGTCGGTCCGGACGGACTGCCGGAGGCATGCCGCGGCAAGCCGTGGGTGCGTCCGATGACGATCGCGGACCTCTCCCGCGCCACCGAGCTGGCGATGATCACGGGCGGCGTGGGAGCACTGGCCGTGGCAGTGCTGGCTGCCGCACCGCCGGTTGCGAAGGTGAGCCAGGCGCCCGTCGATCTGCAGCAGGCAACCGCAGAAATCCGGCACTACAGCTTCAACGACAACCCGGAGGGCGGCGAACTCGGCTCGAACGGCTGGGCCTTCGGCCGCAACGCGACGCCCGATGGCCGCGGCCTGCTTCTCGGCAACCCGCACTTCCCCTGGACCGGCCCGAGCCGATTTTTCTGGGAAATGCACCAGACCATTCCTGGCAAGCTCGACATCATGGGCGCGACCGCCGGCTGGGCCCGGTCGTCGTGATCGGATTCAACAAGGACGTGGCCTGGACGCACACCGTGTCGACCGGCAAGCGCTTCACGCTCTACGAACTGCAACTGGACCCGAAGGACCCAACGGTCTACCTCGTCGACGGACAGCCGAGACACATGGTGACCCGCACCGTCACGTTGCCAGCAGAGTCCGGCGCGGCGCCTTTGCAGCACACGTTCTATTCGACCATCTGGGGCCCGGTGATGTCGCTGCCGCGAGCGGGTCTCGGCTGGACCGCCGAACGCGCCTACGCGATCCGGGACGCGAACACCCTGAACGTCCGGTCCGCCGCAAGCTGGATGCGGATGGCGCAGGCCCGGAACGTCGCCGAGCTGCGCACGGCGCTAGGCAACCTGGGCATGCCCTGGATCAACACGATCGCTGCCGACCGCGACGGCAACGCGATGTATGCCGACCTGTCGGTGGTTCCCGACGTCTCCGCCGCGATGTTGCAGCGCTGCAAGCCTTCGCCGCGCGCCGCTGCGCTGCTGAACGCCGCCGGCCTGCCGGTGCTCGACGGTTCGCGCAGCGCCTGCGAATGGTCGCGCGACGCCAGCGCCGCATCGCCGGGGATCATCGCGCCCGCGCGCATTGCCGGTGGTCATCACGCCGGACTACGTGCAGAACAGCAACGACAGCTTCTGGCTCAGCAATCCCGACACTGCGCCGATGGCCGACGTGTCTCCGCTCGTCGGCCCGATCGGCACGCCCCAGCGCCTGCGCACGCGCAGCGGGATCATGGAAATCCGCGGACGGCTGGCCGGCACCGACGGATTGCCCGGCAACAAGATGGGTGCGACCGAACTGCGCAGCGTCATCTTCCGCGACAGGAACCTCGCCGGCATGCTCGTCATGGACGACCTGCTCAAGGCCTGCGCCGACGGAACGCACCGCACTGACCGCCGACCAGACGACCGGCTGCGAGACTCTTGCGGCATGGGACCGCACGACCAACGCCGACTCGCGCGGCGCGCCGCTGTTCCGCGAGTTCTGGCGCGCTGCCAAGGACATTCCAAAAGTCTGGCGCGTGCCCTTCGACCCGGCACAACCCGTGGCGACGCCATCAGGCCTCGACATGGCGACACCTGCCACGCGCGCGGCCATCTTCAAGGCGCTCGGCGACGCCGTCAGCATCGTGCGCGCTGCGGGCTTCGCGGTCGACGTGCCGATGGGCGTTCCGCAATCGCGCGTCGTTCGCGGTCAGAAGATCGCGCTGCACGGCGGAGATGAGTTCGAAGGCGTGCTCAACAAGATGGAATCGCAAGGCCAAGCCACCATCAATGCGAGTGGCTACAACATCGACTTCGGCACCAGCTACATCCAGGTGGTGACCTTCGACGAGCGCGGCCCGGTCGCGCACGGACTGTTGACCTATGGCCAGAGCAGCGACCCCGCGTCGCCGCGGGCCTACGACCAGTTGCCTTTGTTCGCGGCCAAGCGCTGGCAGCCTTTGCCCTTCCATCCGGACGACGTCGCCGCGCAGCGCGAGGGCGCCGTCGTTCAGCTTGCCTACTGATCCGGCAAAGTTCGCAAACTGCGCGCTTGCGACCGAGGTCCGATCACTGCGGCGTTCTCCCGTTCTCCCTCGACCGCTTCCCGCTGATTGCGCCCGCCTGCGGACGGGCGCTTACCGGCCCCGGCTGGTCAACGTCGCCGCTCAGATTGTCGTAAAGCGGCCGCTCCGGACTCGTCGAGGTCACAAGGGCATTGCTACGGCTTCGACCCCACCGCGACAACCGCAAGCTCCTGGTTCTTCACCTGCTTGATCAGTGGTCCGGTGACCGTGAGGAATTCCAGGTTGATCTCGGCCTTGTCGTTGGGGTTCAGCACCAACCGTTTCGTAGAGGTCGTCGCTGTACCAAGGACCTTGCCGTCTGCGTCAAACACTTTCCCGGCGACCTTGATCGGCCCCATGGGAACGCCGCTGAGGTTCTGCACAGTGCCTTTGACGTGAAGGTGTCCCTCCGCACAGACATACATTCCCGGCTCCATCCCCGAGTGCACCTCAGTGCGCTCGACCTCGATCTTGACCTCGTCTTTGAGGTCGCCGGCGAGTGCTACACCGCCTCCGGCCAGCATCATGAGCGCGACGACAGACCACGCGATTACTGCTTTCATTGGAGTCCCTCCTATGTTGGTGCCGCATATTGCTCGATGGCGCGGCGGGACCTGACGATGCGTCGGGTGAGTCATTGGAACATACGCCGCCCACTCGATAGGATCAAGGCTCAACCGGCAACTTCGTCTCAGTTCGGCCAGCAGCGGCCATTCAAACTCAGTGGGAAGGCGAACTTCGATTCCTGCTTCGGAAGGCACACCGCAAATGCAAGGTGAGTGGTTCCCTCGGGCGCCTTCACGCGGTACACAGAAGGCGACGATGTCATGGAGGTTCCAGATGTTTGCGGACCACTTCGCGGAGCGCGTCAGCTCACGCGGCACAGACCACCACCCTAGGCCTAGCGCAATCGCGAGATGACTCTACATGCCGACGGGCGTTTGGCAAATATCTGCAGCCCGCGAGCAAGCCGATACCTATGCCGCCCGTCTCGTGAGCGCCACGAGCGCGACCTCCGGTATCGCAACCTCGAATTTTTTCATCGCGTGTCGTCAGACGCGGGGCTCGCCCTGCCCGTTGACCAAGATGGTTCTGCCCGGCGGGCTCGTGGTCTGCACATGATGCTCGTACCCGCGGAAGTTGTACGTGACGTCCCAGTAGTCCACCGATGCGGCCGTGGACACGTTCGCGCACCGCTGCACATCCTGCGTATAAACTGTGCCCGCCGCGTCACGACCCACGTTCGCTCCCACCACCGCGCCGCCGACTGCGCCGATGCCCGTCGCAAGATCTTGCCCGCGGCCACTTCCGATCTGATGGCCAAGGATGCCGCCGACGACGCCTCCCACCACTGCGCCCGGGACATTGATACCCGGTGAGCCGGTGTCCACAACCTGACGCTCTACCCAGCAGCGCTGCTGCGGTGGTCCCACGACTGCGCGCACCGAGGTCACGGGCGCCTCGTACAACGGCTCGTTCTCTCGGCGCCGGTAGTCATAAGCAGCCGGAGCGGCAGCCGCGAGACGCTGTGCCTGATCCGCCTGCCGCTGCGCTTCCGCCGCTTGTAACTGTGCTGCTGCGGCCTGTCGCTGGGTGACGTCGGCTTGGATACGCGCATCCGTTGCCGTGCGTTGCGCGACGAGCGCCGCCTGCTCGCTACGAAGGCGCGCCACGTCCTGCGCCGCCGCGGCACGCTGGTTCGCAAGTAGGGCAAGCTGGTGCACGTCGTTATACCGCCCGCCGTTAGCCGCGAGGTCGTCGGCTTGGCGGAGTGTCGCCGCCGCTTGGTCGAACTCGGCGGATGCATACATCGCAACCTGAGGATTGCGTCGCGCTGCATCCAGCGATAATCGCGCGTCGTCCAGTGCGGGGTCGCGGCCAGGAAACGATGCGCATCCTGAAGCGGCGAGGATTGCGAGGGCGACAGCGAACGTTGCAGATTTTCCGAACATGATAGCCTCCAACCTTCTTATTTGCCGACACGGCGCGACGCATCCCGCCTCCTTTTTAGTAGGATAAGTGCTATACGTTTGCAAAGAAATCGGACGCCGTCCGATTCGGTTGTCGGGCGCAACCTACATATGCAAGCCGCTGAGCCGCCCTCCGCCGTAGGAGGGTTGCCGACTATTTTTCCATCGGTCCGCGAACGGGGTTTGCCGCACTGCGGCCAAGCGCAATATCCACATTGGTATGCCGGACGGCCGACGAACTGTCGCGAACGTCGGTTTCGGGTCGGTTGGAGTCATTTCACACATAGGTTCCGCGAGGTCGATCGCGCCGGAGCGAGGAAACCGATGAGCCCCGGCACCGCAAGCGATCCGACGAAAGCCGGCCGCTGTTCTATATAATTACGCACGCTATCCTGAGTCTGTCGTGCAGTGGCCGCCAATCTCAAAGGCCGTGTTCTGGCCGAAGCACTTCCCTACATCCACGCGTACCACGGCAAGGCGCTCGTCATCCGCTTCGGCGGACCGGCGATGGCCGACGCGGCGCTCATGTCGGGCTTCGCTCGCGACGTCACGCTGTTGAGATTGGTGGGCATGAAGCCCATCGTCGTCCACGGCGGCGGCTGGCGGATCGACGAGCTAATGCGACAGATGGGCATCGAAAGCCGCAGGCATCAGGGCATGCGCGTGACCGACGAGCGGACGCTGACCGTCGTCGAGATGGCTCTGGCCGAGCTCAACCAGGAGCTGGTCGGACTCATCAACAAGCACGGCGGGCGAGCGGTGGGGCTCGACGGCCAGGACGGGCGCTTCATTCACGCGCATCGCATGACGGCGCGTCCGGACGCCGAGGGCAAGCCCGTCGATCTGGGGTATGTCGGCGATGTCGAAAGCGTCGACGTCGACCTCATTCAATTGCTGCTCGGACAGGAGTTCGTGCCGGTCATCATGCCTATCGGCGTGGGTGCCGACGGCACCGCGTATCACATCAATTCCGACCTGCTCGCTGGAAGGCTCGCCCGCGCACTGGAGGTCGAGAAGCTGATCCTGATGACCAACGTGCCGGGCGTTCTTGACCGCGACGGCAAGCTGGCTTATATCCTGACCGCCAGCGAGGCGGAAGGATTGTTGAATGACGGAACGGTCGCGGGCGGCATGCGGCCGCGGGTCAGCGCGGCGCTCCAGGCGGTGCGCGAGGGCGTGCGCTCGGTGCACATCATCGACGGCGGCGTGCCCAGCGCATTGCTGCTCGAAGTGCTGACCGCGCAAGGTGTGGGCACGGCGGTGCGCTCAGATGAAGGGCCGCATTTTCTTGAAGACAGCCGAGGTTATCTGTTCCCCGAGGAGGCAGCCTCGGGTGGATGATCGCGCTTAGCGAATTCTCGAATCGAAATCGAAACAAGGAGCAGCGAATGAGCACCAAGGACGAACTCAAGTCGACGATCGCCAAGCTGATCGCGCCGGGCAAGGGCATCCTCGCCGCGGACGAAAGCCTTCCCACCATCACCAAGCGCTTCAAGGCGCTGGGCATCGAATCCACCGAAGGCAGCCGCCTCGCGTACCGCTCGCTGCTTTTCACGACGCGCGGCGCCCAGGAGTACCTCGCGGGCATCATCCTTTTCGAGGAAACGCTCGGGCAGAGCCAGAGCGACGGCACGGCGATGCCCGAAGTGTTGTCGCGCCAGGGCATTCTTACCGGCATCAAGGTCGACAAGGGCACGGTGCCGCTCCCCGGCGCACCGGGCGATCTCATCACGCAGGGGCTCGATGGCTTGGGCGAGCGCCTGAAAGCGTACAAGGAAAAGGGCGCGAGCTTTGCGAAATGGCGCGAGGTCTACGGCATCACAGCATGCAATCCGACGCCTCTGGGCATCGACGCCAACGCCGAGGTTCTGGCGCGCTATGCGGCGATCTGCCAGGAGAACGGCATCGTTCCGATCGTCGAGCCTGAAGTCCTGATCGACGGCGATCACACCATCGAGCGCTGCTACGAAGTCTCCGAGGCGGTGCTGCACGCGACATTCCATGCTCTGTACCGCCACCGCGTGGCGCTCGAGTACATGGTGCTCAAACCCAACATGGTGCTGCCCGGCAAGGACGGCGCGTCCAAGGCGAGCCCGGAGGTCGTGGCACGCGCGACCCTCGACGTGCTGCTTCGCACGGTGCCGGCCGCGGTGCCGACGATCAACTTCCTTTCCGGCGGGCAGGCGGCGGTCGAAGCGACCGCCAATTTGAACGCGATGAATGTGATGATGCCCAAAGCGCCGTGGGTTCTGTCGTTCTCGTATGCGCGCGCGCTGCAGGACGATGCGATGCGCACGTGGGCCGGGCGCGCCGAGAGCGTCCCCGCCGCGCAGGATGCGTTCTACCGCCGCGTCAAGATGAACAGCCTCGCGCGTGACGGGAAGTGGAACCCGTCGATGGAGAAGGCTGCGTAAGCAGCGGATCCTAAGCGACCGGAGAAGCCGAAGTATTTCAAAAGAAATCGTGCAAAGATGTGGAGTTAGCAGGTCCTGTCTGATGGCATGCCAGGGCAAAGGGGAATCCAATGGCATTGAAAGCGGATGGGCACCGACTCGCGACCGCTCTGCACGGTCCCGACACGAACGTCGGGGACGTGCTCGGCACACCCATGATCGATTCCGAGACGACCGCGGATGTCTCGAAGCCTGTTTACGGAATTCGCCCAGGCGAATCCACTTGGTTCGCGATCGTGCGTATTTTCGAGCGTCATCTCTGCACGCTGATTGCAATTGTGTTCGTACCGCTCAATTGGTCGCTGTTTTCGCTTTTGCTCATAACCTTCTGTGTCCGCACTTTCGGTGTCGAGGGCATCAATCACCGTTACTTCTCCCACCGATCCTACAAGGCGAACCGTGTCGTGCAGTTCGCTCTTGCAGTGATTGCCGCGCAAGCCGGACAGCGAGGCAGTCTGTGGTGGGCGAGCAAGCATCGGATCCACCACAAGTACGCCGAGACGGACAAGGACCCGCATTCACCGGTAACCCACTCTTTTTTCGAGGCATACATAACATGGTGGCGAAAACCGGAATGCGCGGTTTGTAACCTCGATGACATACCGGACTTTGCCAAATATCCGGAGCTGCGTTGGTTGGACCGTTACTATTTGGTGCCCTACTATGGGGGCGCGGTGCTGCTTTTTCTTGCGTGCCACTTCGGGCTCTTCGGCTCCGGCGTGAACGGCATCACCGGGTTGCTCTGGGGATTTTATGCTTCGGGAGCGCTCGCGCTGCACGGAATGGCCCTGGTCAACACGATCGGACACATGCCCGCGGTACCCGGAGCGCATCGCAGATACAACGTCCGGGACCGTTCGGTCAATCGCGGCCTCCTTGCTCTCTACACGCTAGGGGCAGGGTGGCACAACAACCATCATCGATACGCCTCAGCTGCGCGTGCCGGCTTCGCGTGGTATGAGATTGACATCACGTACTACATCCTGATGCTGATGCAGCACCTTGGGATCGTTTGGGATGTGAAGGGATCGATTCCAGACGAGGTCCTGATTGAAGGGGGACTGAAGAAGCCGAAGGCGGCGACACGCTGATCTCGACCTGCCTGGGTTCCCGATTCCGCTCGGCCGGAATGGCGCAAAGGCAGTGCGATTGAATTTGCGTCCGGCACGCTAAGCAGCAAAGCCGAACAGCCGCATCGGTGTGTCCCACAGAAGTTTGCGGCGATCGCCGGCGTCGGGAAGCTGGACCTCGACGAGCTTCAGGAGCGGCCCATAGTCGATGCGCTCGGGTACGCGCAGAAACGGCCAGTCCGATCCCCAGACGCAGCGGTCGAGCGTGAACGCTTCGATCAACGCGTCGACATACGGCCGCGCGTCGACCCACGGGTACGGCAGGCGTGAATACTTGACGTGGCCCGACAGCTTGACGAACGTGCGCCCGCCGCGGCCCAGCTCGAGCAACGCGCGGAATCCGGGCTGCGAGACACCCGCGTCGGGATTCGGCCGCCCGCAGTGGTCGATGAGGATGCGCACGTCGGAGCGCTCGAGGGCGGGCAGCAGCGACAGCAGCTGGTCGTCCTGGACCTGCACCGTCACGAACATGTCGAGGACGTCGAGATTCCGCAGCAGGCCATCGATGTCCCTGTACTGCTCGACCCCGTAGAGCGCGGGATTGATCGCGCAGCCGACGATGCCCGCCGACTTCAGTGCCTCGAGCTCGGCGCGCGCGGCATCATTGCGCACGACGGCGATGCCCTTGAACCGGCCGTCATTTCGCCGCAAGGTGTCGAGCAGGCATCGGTTGTCCAGGTTGTAGCCCGAATTCGGCCCGACGATGAGCGCATGGCGGACGCCGTAGGCGTCGAATGTATGCACGATCTGCTCCGGCGTGCCGATCTCCGCTCCTGCGGGACGGAAGGGTGCATCGGCCACGTAGGGAAAGCGCGCCGGGTCGAACACATGGTTGTGGCAGTCGATCTTCGGTTCGTCGTAGATATTCACCCTTGCCTCGCATTGCCTCAGACGAGCGTCCATCGGTGCGCTGACGCACAGACGGCGCGGCGGTCGCGGCGCACTCTAGCGACGCACGCACATCCGAATAACAGAAAAGGGATATTCATCATGAAGCGACTCATCACGCTAACGCTTGTTGCATCTTACGTCCTGCTTGCCGGGCTTGCCGGCTGCAACACGGTTCAGGGCGCCGGCAAGGACATCGAGCGAGGCGGCGAAAAGATTCAGAAGGAAGCAGGGGAAAAGAAGACGTACTGACATCGGATTGAGCTGACAATGCGCGAGGGTTTCTACCCTCGCGCGCTTCCGAAAGACCCGGTACCAATCCTCAGCAGCGCGTTTACCGATCGCGCTACGGCAAGAACCTTATTCCACTCCGCCCGACGCAAACGCTGCCTTGCCGGCCGGCGAGGCGATGCGCTCGAGCACCGCTTTCGCCGCGTCGGGTGCGGCCGCGCCGTTCATCATCACGGCTTCGTAGCTGGTGTAGTTCTGCGCGTCGGCCGGCAGCGGGCCGACGAGCTTCACGCCTTTTGATTCCGCCGCCTTGATCTCGGTGATCGCGCCCAGGCCGATCTCGTTGCCCGTGCTCTTGCTCACGTGGTCCATCACCGCTGCGCCGTCCGGAAAACGCGTGGTCTTGGGCTTGAGCTGGGGAAGGATGCCCAGCTTGTCGAACAGCTTGTCCAGATAGATGCCGCTGGACGCGCTGTTATAGACCACCGAGTCCGCGCCGAGCAGCGACTGCTTGAATGCATCGACGGATGCGATGTCGGGCGCCGCTGCATCGCTGCGCACGACCACGCCGACGCCGACGCGCCCGACCGGAACACGCGACTCGGCGACGACCTTGCCGTCCTTGGCAGCCTTGTCGATCACGTCCGGCGGCGCGATGAGGATGTCGTACGACTCCCCCGCAGCGAGGCGGGAGGCGATCTGCGGCGCGGTATTGAAATAGACGGTGAGGACGTGACCCGTCTCGCGCTTGACGGTCTGCGCGAACGCCATCAGGCCCGGGCCGACCGCGCCCGCGCTCATGACTTCGACGTCGGCCGCGAATGCCGTCGCGGGCACGATGGATACGATCAGGGCGGCTAGAAAATTTTTCATGGCCCGATCAGACTCGGTTATGCACATTCGGGGGCGCCAATACGACGAGGAAATCGTTTCGGCAACCCGACACAAGCTGGGCTCGCTACGGCTTGATCGCTACAACCTTGCCGTTACGCGAAATGTAGATTGGCGTGCCGTGAATACGCGCGGTTTCTCGAGCGCGGCGTGCGGCGCGACGCAACCCGCGCCCAACTGCTCGGGAAAATTCGCTCGGTTTCGGTTGTCGTTCTGCGGTCTTAGATTTCAAGGACCTTCCTCCAGCAATTGCGGTTCTGCTTGAGAATTATCATACACTGACCAGGCAGTGGCCAGTGGGCGATAGATTCCCACGAAATTTGTCCAACTGCGGCCAAAGCGCCGCAGCACGACGTCGCGCGGGACCCCATGCCCACCTTGCTTTACCCGGGACGCAATCCTCTTCAAAGCGATCTGCGGCGAGTCGATCTTCAGGTACGCGATCTCGATCCGATATCCTGCCAACTTCCATTTCGCAAGACGTGCTGCATAGGAGCGGCCGCTGAACGTCGTTTCGAATGCAAAGTTTTCTTCTGCAACGACTAGCCGATCGATTTCGGCAAGGAAGACCCGCCCCGCAGTGACAGCGGCGATTTCGGGCTTCAGTGCAGAGAGTCCAGCGGCGATCAGATCTGCGTTGACGAAATGGGCCACGTCGGTGTCCTTGGGTAAGAATTCGCGCGCGAACGTCGTCTTGCCTGCGCCGTTGGGACCTCCGATGATCACGCAGCGAGCCGGCATGGATCCAGGCTGTGAAGGTCCACCGCGTCGCAACGAATGCAATGTGACCGCGACTGAAGTGTCATCCTGAAGCGAAACCAGAAGAATCTGCTTCTGTGGGGCGTCAGGGATGTCACTGTTTCTCCACCACCACGCGCCCCTGGGGATTGAGAAACACGTGATACCGGTTGCCGTCCTTGCACGTCGCGATGTGATCGTTGTCGCCACGCGTCGCGACGCTGACGACCTCGACGCACGGCATTCCATTCAGCGTGATCACAGTGAACAGGTCCTTGCGCACCGCCGCGTCGTCCGCGGCGAGCGCGGACGCAGCGAAGCAAGCCGCCGCCGTCAAACTCGCGACCGCGAAACGCGTCACAGGTTTTCTCATGGCATTTCCCGAAGTGGAATTATCGATCAAGACGATCACGCAACGGTCGCGAACTTCGCCGGATCCGAGAGAATGCCCCAGATCGCCTCGCGCGACGACGCGATCGCGGATGCCAGCGCCGGGTCGCTGTCCTGCAACAGCGAGAGCACCTTGAGCACCAGCAGATCGTACGGCCGCCGCAGATCCGCCAGCGTCGTCTTGAGCTTTCCGTCGTAATACGCGCGGAATTGGTCCAGCAGATCGTCGACCTGGTTCTTGAGCGCGATCTTGGTGAGCACGCCGATCGCGCTGGTGTCCTTCAGCCGCTCCTCGAGCGATTTCAGATCCAGCGTCGGCGCCTTCGCCGCCGCAACCTGCGCAGCAGCGCTCCCCTTCTGCGGCGCCTGCGCGGCGGGCGCTTTCGGCGCGGGAGCTTTCGCAGGAGCCGTGGCGACCGTCGCAGCGGACTTGGCTGCGCTCTGCGTGGCCGTTGCCGGCGGCGGCGGACTTGCGGATTGGGCTGCCGGGGCTTGTTTCTGCGCGATGGCGGCCTGTGGAGTTGGCGGAGGTGCCGGCGCAGCTATCGACGGTGCCGGAGCAGCCGCCTGCGCTCCAGCCTCCACGGCAGCCTGCGGCGCGGCGCCCGCCGGCGGCGACTTCACGCCGGCGCATCCGGCGATCACGAAGGCGGCGACCACTGCTGCGATCGCGGGTGCGCGCATGGAATTCGCTTCATCCCGATGGATGATGGAATCGGTTTTCACGTGTTCTTGACAATCGTTCTGTGAATGCAAGACATGCGTTGCCCCTCACCGCCAGCCCCTCTCCCTCGGGGAGATGGTGCGCGACAGCGCGGGTGAGGGCTACATGTTCGACACCGGTCTTCGGGCTACATGGTAGCGCCTATTTCGCGCGAGAGTGGGTCGCAACCGCGGTGCTGCCGCCGTTGCGGCGACGAGCCCGCGCCCCTCTTGACAACGCTTGTTCCCACTTTCATTCTGCATCGCATCGCTTCTGAGGAGGAGCGCCATGTATTCTTTTCACGGTTGTTTCGGCACGGCGGTATCGATCGCGTGCTTTGCGGGTCTCGCGGGTTGCAACGTGCAGATGGCTCCGCCGCCGGATACGCGCGCAGCCGACGAGGCGGCCATTCGCGCGGACTCCGCCGAATGGGCCAAGGTCGCGGCGGCCAGGGACTTGGAGAAGACACTGTCGTACTACACCGACGACGCCTCGATGTTCCCGCCCAACGCGCCGATGGTCACCGGAGCCGAGGCGCGCCGCAAGTTATGGACAGCGCTGCTCGCGCCGGCGGAGCTCGCTTTCTCCAACGCAGCCACGAAAGTCGAAGTTGCCCGCTCGGGCGATCTCGCCTACGAGACGGGCACCTTCAAGGAATCGTTCAAGGACGACAAGGGGCAGCCGGTCAACGTGGTCGGGAAGTACGTCGTCATCTGGAAGAAGCAGCCGAATGGCCAGTGGAAAGCCGCCTTCGACATTTTCAATACCGACCAGTAGGCGCTTGGCTGCCGCGACTTGGCCTTCGTGGGCTTGTAGGTGCGAATTCATTCGCACGCGATCGTAAAATAGCCACCGCGGCCGGATGAATCCGGCCCTACAGAAGGCCAAGCAGATGCGATCGCCGCCCCCGGTGGCGATCGCTTTCTTTCAGCGGTGCTTAGTGGGCTGTGGTCTGGTCGTGCTTGCCGCCCGGCGTGGAAACCTTCGAAACGGCTTGTCCGACCGTCGCCGGGTCGTCATTGCGGGCGAGGTCGCCCAGCGAAATGATGCCGACCAGCCGCTTGTGGCTATTGAGAACCGGCAGGCGACGTACCTGGGCCCTCGCCATGTTCCGCGCCACGTCCTCGAGGTCGTCGTTCTCGAAGCAGTAGAGCAATTCCTTGCTCATGACGTCGCCGACCTTCTTGGCGGGCGATTTGCCTTGAGCCACCGCGCGTATGACGATATCGCGGTCGGTGATCATCCCTATGAGCCGATCGTCCTCGCCGACCGGCACCGCGCCGGCGTCGATCTCGGCCATGAGGCTCGCCGCCTCCCGGATGGTTTGCTCGGGGCTCAACAGGCGCACATCTCGCGTCATTATGTCGCTGACTTTCATCGATTTACCTCCACGGCTACAACCTGCGGGCAACGTGTCCGCAGCGGCGCAGCCAACAACAAAACCTCGACATGAGGCCGCGCCGATTCTGGTGTGACCAGGGCGACGCGGAGATGTTTCAGGGAAATCGAGGGCCCGCCATATTCTTTTTTTGATGCTGCACTGTCGCATATTCGACCCCTGGGCACTAAGCCCTATAGGCGATGACTTCGATCTCGATCTTGGCGTCGATCATCAGTTTTGCCTGCGTGGTCGATCGCGCCGGCTTTTCTTCAGGAAAGAATTCGGCGTAGATGCGGTTGAATGTCCAGAAGTCGCGCGCGTCGTCCAGCCACACAGTGGCCTTGACGACGTCCTTGAGAGTGCATCCGGCGAGTGAGAGGGCCTTTTCCACGTTCTTCAGCGTCTGGCGAGTCTGCGCTTCGATGCCGCCCGCGACGATCTCGCCGTGGTCGCCCATCGCGACCTGTCCCGACACGAACACGAACGGGCCCGCCTTGACTGCGGGAGAGAAAGGCAGCGCCTGACCGCCGGCCCGTCGGGTTGCTCCCAGGAATTCGACGCTCATCGGATACCTCCGTTGGTGGATTGGGTCTGCTACGCAGCAACCTTGCAGGTGCGAATTCATTCGCATGCGACTTACGCCCGATGAAACTAAATTACAGTTTAGCCGATTTGCCCAGATGGAACCAGCGAGCGTCGTCGCGAAGCGCGATGGGGGCGTTTGTCTATGCCGCCGGTTGACACCGGCCACCCGTTGACGCCATCCCCAAAGAGCGTAGACTCGCCGGCGGATGTAATTTAATTACACAGGTCCCGGCATTCAGTGCACCGAGGATTGGCCATTTCCCAAGGAGGAGCAATGTTTCGCACCGTCGTCCGCAGCACGCGTTCCCATCGCCTAAATTCGACGCTCCGCAGAGGAGTCGCGGCCTTCGCGCTTGCCGCGGCGGCAGCGCTGACACTCGCGACGGGCTCCGCGCTGGCCGCACCCCCGAAGGGCGGCGCCGCCAATCTCGCGATGATCGGCGAGCCGCAGACGCTCGATCCCATGGCGTCGACGGCCGACCTGGTCACCACGATCATGCAGCACGTCTACGAGCTGCTCTACACGTTCGACGCCAACTGGAACGTGGCGCCGATGCTCGCGGAGAGCATGCCGGAGATTTCGAAGGACGGCCTGGTCTACACCATCCCGCTGCGCAAGGGCGTCAAGTTCCACAACGGCAAGGAGATGACCTCCGACGACGTCATCGCGTCGCTGAAGCGCTGGATGGACATGGCGCCGCGCGGCAAGGCGGTCGCCAAGGAGGTCAAGAGTCTCGACGCCAAAGGTCCGTACACGGTGGTCATCACGCTCAACCGGCCCTACGCGCCGCTGCTCGCGCACTTCGCGCTGCCGTCGGGATTTGCCGTGATCATGGCAAAGGACTCGATCGCCAATCCGCTCACCCAGTTCGTCGGCACCGGTCCGTACATGTTCAAGGAGCGCAAACCCGATCAGTACGTGCAGATGGTGCGCTTCGATGGATACAGCGCGCGCAAGGAGCCCGCGAGTGGATATGCCGGCAAGCGCGAGGCGCTGCTCGACGAGCTGCGCTTCGTTCCCGTGCCCAACGCCAACACGCGCGTCGAGGGAACGCTCTCGGGCCAGTATCAGTTCGCGGATCTGCTGCCGGTCGAATCGTATTCGAGGCTCGAGGGCAACCCGAACGTCAAAGCCGTGCTGACTGCGCCGTTCGGATTTCCGTACCTGGTGCTGAACACCAAGCAGGGGCCGCTTGCGAATCTGCAGTTACGTCAGGCGGTGGAGGCGGCGCTCAACAACGCCGACATGATGGGAGCAGGATTCGGCGATCCGAAGTTCTACACCACCGACAGCAGCCACTACGCCAAGAACACGCCGTTCTACTCGACCGCCGGCACCGAGAACTACGGCAAGGGCGACGCCAAGAAAGCTGCGGCGCTGATGGCGGCCGCCAAGTACGACGGGACGCCGATCAAGATCCTCACCAGCCAGCAATACGAGTTCCACTACCGCATGGCGCTGGTGATGGCGGAGAACCTCAAGGCCGCCGGCTTCAAGGTCGACATGCAGGTGGTCGACTGGTCGACGCTGATCCAGCGGCGCAACGACCCCGCGCTGTGGGACATCTACATCACGCATTCCGCCGTGCTGCCCGAGCCCACGCTGACGCCGCCGCAACTCGGCGAGGGCGCGCCCGGCTGGTGGAGCACGCCTGCGAAGGAGGCCGCGCTGTCGGCATTCAACGCCGAATCCGATCCGAAGAAGCGCGGCGCGCTCTGGGGCAACGTGCAGCAGGTCGTGTTCACCGAGGTGCCGTATATCCGGGTCGGCAATTTCAACAGCGTGACCGCGCGCTCCGCGAAGCTCGACGGCTACGTCGCGATGCCGTGGCCGTTCTTCTGGAACACGGGGTTGCAGAAATAAGATTGGCTGCTGATCGATCGTTTGCGTGAACCATCCAGAAGTGAAGTTGAGTGCGGACCGATCGTTTGCACAAATGCCGTCATTCCGGCCAAGCCCGCAAAGCGGGCGCGAGCCGGAATCCATTTGATTTCAACGTCAACTTGGATTCCCGCTTGCGCGGGAATGACGTTCAAGGGCGTTTCGTGTCGATGACATGAGCAGGCGGCCGAATGAATTCGGCCCTACAACCGGAAGGCTCGGGTGCAGACACACGGAATGACTCGCTATCTCGCGTCGCGCTTCGCCGGCATGGTGATCGTGATGCTGCTGGTGGCCACACTCGTGTTTTTCATAACGCGGCTCGCGCCCGGCGATCCCGCGGCGGTCATGCTCGGCGATCAGGCGACCGCCGCCGACATCGCCAAGCTGCGCACATCCTACGGACTCGACAAGCCGCTGCCGCTGCAGTTCGCGTATTGGCTGGGCGAGCTCGCCCACGGCAATCTGGGCCAGTCGATCTTTCTGCAGCGGCCGGTGACGCAGGCGCTCGCCGAGCGCGCCGAGCCGACTTTTTTCCTCACGCTCTTCTCGATCGTCATCGCGACCTTGATCGGCATTCCCTGCGGCATCATCGCCGCAGTTTGGCGCGGCAGAACCATCGATCAGATCTTCTCGGGCTTCGCGATGCTGGGCGCAAGCATTCCGAGCTTCTGGTTTGGCCTGATCCTGATGCAGATCTTCGCGGTGGCTCTGGGTTGGTTCCCGGTCGCGGGCTACGGCGACCCCGGCGTGCCGCTGAGCGTGCGCCTGCATCATCTGGTGCTGCCGTCGATCGTGCTCGGCGTCGTCAACTCGGCGCTGATCCTGCGCTTCACGCGCGCGAGCATGCTCGACGTCCTCAGCGACGATCACATCCGCACCGCGCGCGCCAAGGGGCTCTCCGAAGCGAGCGTGATCCTGCGCCACGCGCTGCGCAACGCGCTGATCCCGGTGATCACCGTGCTCGGCCTCACATTTGCGCTGCTGATCGGCGGCGCGATCGTCACCGAAACGGTGTTCGGCCTGCCCGGCGTCGGCAACCTCGTCGTGTCCGCGGTACTGCGCCGCGACTATCCGGTGATCCAGGGCGCGCTGCTCGTGATCGCGGGTCTCTACGTGCTCATCAATCTGGCGATCGACCTTCTGTACCTGGTCGTCGATCCACGCGTGAAGTACTGAACATGAACGCCGCCAATTCGTGTCGTCCCGACGCAGGCCGGGACCCAAGTTCTTCGCCCGCGCGTGAAGTACTAACCACATGAGCAGCGCCGTTGCCCTCCCCGTCGCGAGAGCGCCGTCGCGCAGCCCGTCGGCGATCCTCGTCGGCAAGCTCTTCCGGCGCAAGCTCGTGCTGGCCGGCGCGGCGATCCTGGTGATCGTCACGCTGCTCGCGATCTTCGCGCCGTGGATCACGCCCTACGACCCGATGGCGATGAAGATCGCCGACCGCCTGCAAAGCCCGCGGCTCGCGCACTGGTTCGGCACCGACGAGCTGGGTCGCGACGTGTTCTCGCGCGTCGTCTTCGGTGCGCGCTACTCGCTGCTGATCGGCGCCGTCGGTGGTGCTGATCTCGGTGACGGGCGGCGTGCTGCTGGGGCTCACCGCCGGATTCTTCCGCCGGCTGGACGGACCGATCATGCGCGTGGTCGACGCGATGATGTCGTTCCCCGACATCCTGCTGGCGATCGCGCTGGTCGCGGTGCTGGGCGCATCGATGACCAACGTGATCCTCGCGCTGGCGATCGTCTACACGCCGCGCGTGGCACGCGTGGTGCGTGCCTCGACGCTGGTCGTGCGCGAGCTGCTGTTCATCGAGGCGGCGCGCGCGCTCGGCGTCTCGACGTGGCGGATCCTGTTCATCCACATCCTCAACAACATCGCCTCGCCGATCCTGGTGCAGGCGACGTTCATCTTCGCCTACGCGGTGCTCGCCGAAGCGGGGCTGTCGTTCCTCGGCGTCGGCGTTCCGCCCGAGCTGCCGACGTGGGGCACGATGATCGCCAGCGGCCAGCAGTTCGCGCATCAGGCGATCTGGCTGGTCGTGTTCCCGGGCGTCGCGATCGTCCTCTCCGCGCTGTCGCTGCAGATGGTGGGCGACGGCTTCCGCGACCTGCTCGATCCGAAGCTGCGGAAGGCGATGTGATCGTGGCGAATTCCGCACACGCCGCCGCTCCGCTGCTGCAGGTCAGGCATCTGCGGACGCATTTCTTCACCGACGCCGGCGCTGGTCAAGGCGGTCGAGGACGTCTCGTTCTACTCTGAACGCCGGGGAAACGCTCGCCGTCGTCGGCGAATCCGGCTCCGGCAAGTCGGTGACGAGCCTGTCGATCATGGGGCTGATTCCGAATCCTCCGGGACGCATCGTCGGCGGCGAGATCCTGTTCCGGACGCGCGAAGGCCCGGTGGTCGATCTCGCCAAGCTGCCGGTCAAGGCGCTGCGCAAGCTCCGCGGCCGCGACATCGCGATGATCTTCCAGGAGCCGATGACGAGCCTCGACCCCGTGTTCACCGTCGGCGACCAGATCGCGGAAGCCGTCGCGCTGCATCTCGGGCATGAATCGCGCCGCGGCGATGAAGCGCGCGCTGGACATGCTCGAGCTGGTGGAAATCCCCGCGGCGAAGCAGCGGCTCGACGAATATCCGCATCAACTGTCCGGCGGCATGCGGCAGCGGGTGATGATCGCGCTGGCGCTCTCGTGCAATCCGTCGCTGCTGATCGCCGACGAACCGACCACCGCGCTCGACGTCACGATCCAGGCGCAGATCCTCGCGCTGCTCGACAAGCTGCGGCGCGAGATCGGCATGGCGGTGCTGTTCATCACCCACAACCTTGGCGTCGTCGCCGAGATCGCCGACCGCGTCGTCGTCATGTACAGCGGGCGTGTGGTCGAAGAAGGCGACGTGCACGTCGTTGTTCAAGAGAGCCGCGGCATCCCGTACACGCGCGGTCTGCTGGAGTGCCTGCCGCGGCGTGCGCTCGACGACACATCGGACGATGAATCCGCGATGGCGGGAACGAGCGGCGGCTGAACGCGATTCCCGGTCAGGTCGCGAGCCCGCTCGATCCGCTGCCCGGCTGCGCGTTCGCGCCGCGCTGCGCGCTGGTGCTGCCCGAATGCTCGGCCGCGATGCCGCCGCTCGCGGAAGTTCCGCGCAGGCCAGCGCTCGCGCTGCATACGCTGGGAGCATGCTGTGAACGCGGCCTCGATCAGCGATCGAACGGCTGCAAGCGCGCCGATGCTGGCGGTGCGCGGCCTCAAGAAATACTTCGGCCACGGCGACCGCCCGGTGCGCGCCGTCGACGACGTCAGCTTCGAGATCGCGACACGGCGAGGTGCTGGGCCTCGTCGGCGAATCGGGCTCGGGCAAGAGCACGATCGGGCGCTCGGTGCTGAAGCTGATCGATCCGACCGCGGGCGAAGTGTGGTTCGAGGGCTCCGATCTCGCGCCGATGTCCTCGCGCGAGATGCGTCCCTACCGCCGCCGCCTGCAGATCATCTTCCAGGATCCGTACGCGAGCCTGAACCCGCGCCGGCGCGTCGGCGACACGCTGGACGAAGCGATGGCGACGCACGGCCTGCACCGCGGCGCCGCTCGCGCGAAACGGATCGCGGAGCTCCTGTCGCTGGTCGGTCTCGCGCCCGAGCACGCGCAGCGCTTTCCGCACGAATTCTCGGGCGGGCAGCGGCAGCGGATCGGCATCGCCCGCGCGCTTGCCGTCGAGCCGCAGTTCATCGTCGCCGACGAGCCGGTGTCCGCGCTCGACGTCTCGATTCAGGCGCAGGTCATCAATCTGCTGTCCGACCTGCGCGAGCGCTTCGGTCTGACGATGCTGTTCATCTCGCACGATCTCGACGTCGTCGAATACCTGTGCGATCGGATCGTCGTGCTCTATCTCGGCAAGGTGATGGAAGTCGCGCCGGCGAAGGAGCTGTACAGGGCGCCCAAGCATCCTTACACCGAGGCGCTGCTCGAAGCGTCGCCGCGGCCGGACCCGGAAGCGCGCCGCGACCGGCGTCTGCTCGAGGGCGATATCCCGAGTCCGGTCGATCCGCCGTCGGGCTGCGTTTTCCGCACGCGCTGTCCGTACGCGCTGGACGCGTGCGCCGCGAGCCGTGCCTGCGCTTGCGCGAAGTGGCGCCGGGCCGGTTCAAGGCCTGCATCCGCGACGACATTCCTCTTGAGGCACTACGACGATGAACCTCGACCCGATCCTTTCCGAAACGCTCGACGCCGCGACCAAGGGCTATCCGCTTTCCGAGCCCCGCGCTGCCGATCTCCGCCATCGGCGCGCAGCGCTGGAGCGTGCTCGCCGGCGACCTGCCGCTGCCGCTGGCGGTGATCCGCGATTCGGCGCTCGCGCACAATCACGCGTGGATGCGCGACTTCACCGCGTCGACCGGCGTGCTGCTGGCGCCGCACGGCAAGACGACGATGGCGCCGCAGATCTTCGCGCAGCAGCTTGCCGCGGGCGCGTGGGGGATCACCGTCGCCAACGTGCAGCAGCTCGGCCTCTGCGTGCGCTTCGGCGTGCGCCGCGTCCTCATGGCCAATCAACTGCTCGGCGCGGCCGAGGTCGGCGCGGTGATCCGCCTGCACGAAGCGCATCCCGACCTCGAGTTTCATTTCCTGATCGATTCGCAGGCGCAACTGGCCGTCGATCGAGAACCTCGCCGCGATCGCAGCCGATGTCGCGCAAGCTCACCGCGCTGGTCGAGCTGGGCGTGCCGGGAGGCCGCACCGGCGCCAGGACGTTCGACGAGGCGCTCGCCGTCGCGCGCGCCATCGCGGCGAGCAAGATCGTCGCGCTGTCCGGCCTCGAATGCTACGAGGGACTGCAGGTCACCGGCGACTCGGCGCGCGACCAGATCGTCGTCGGCGGGCTGATGCAGCGCGTGCAGGACGTCGCGCTCGCCTGCGATCGCGAGGGACTGTTCGCCGGTCCGTCGATCATTCTCACCGCGGGCGGCTCGGCGGCGTTCGACATCGTCGCGCGCGATCTGCCGATGAAGCTGTCCAAGCCCGTGCTGACGATCCTGCGCAGCGGCTGCTACGTCACGCACGATTCGGGCTTCTACAACCGCATGCTCGAAGGCGTGAAAGCGCGGAGCGGCGCGGCCTGGCAATCGCGCCCGGGCCTGCAGCCGGCGCTCGAAGTCTGGTCGCGAGTGCAATCCTGCCCCGAGCCGGGGCTGGCGATCCTCACCATGGGCAAGCGCGACGCGTCGTTCGATCTCGACATGCCGATCGCCGGGCAAACGCTACCGCCCGGGAACCGACGCCGCGCCGCAGCCCGTGCCGGCGTCGTGGAAGATCGCCAACATGAACGATCAGCACGCGTATCTGCGCTTCTCCGCCGATTCGACGATGCGCCGCAGGTCGGCGATCTCGTCGGCTGCGGCATCTCGCATCCGTGCACGACGTTCGACAAATGGCGCGCGCTGTTCACCGTCGACGACGACTATCGCGTGACGGGTGCGATCCGGACGTTCTTCTGACTGCCGCCACGTGATCGCGCTGACCAAACGCCGCAGCAAGCTCCACCGTCCCGTGAGCGATCTTCTGCTCACGATGCGCGAGCGCGCCGAGTCGCTGTCGCAGGGGCAGCAGCAGGTCGCCGCGGTCGATGCTCGCGGATCCGGATTTCGCCGTGCGCGCCAATGTCGACGCGCTGGCGCGCCGGGCGAAGGTCAGCCCGCCGACGATCATCCGCTTCTGCCGCGCATTGGGTTTTGCGGGCTTGCGCGAATTCAAGCTGCATCTGGCGCAGAGCCTCGCCGTCGGGACGTCGACGCTGCATCGCGCGGTCGTGCCCGGCGACAACATGCAGACCGTGACGCACAAGGTCTTGCAGGGCGCGGCGAGCGCGCTGGCCAACCTCGAGCAGCACATCGCGCCGGAGGATGTCGAGCGCGCCGTCACGCGGATCGCCAAGGCGCGGCGGGTCGATTGCTACGCCGTGGGCAACACGTCGATGTTCATGGCGAGCGACGCGCAGGCGCGCTTCTCCCGGCTCGGCCTCGTCTCGAATTTCTATTTCGACGCGCACCTGCAGCTCATCTCGGCGGCGACGATGAACAAGAACGACGTCGCGCTGGCGATCTCGCATATCGGACGGATGCCGTTCCTGCTGGAGACCGTCGACGTCGCCAAGGAGCAGGGCGCGACGATCATCGCCATCACGCGGCCGGGTACGCCGCTTGCCGAACGCGCCGACATCGTCCTGCCGGTGGTCGTGCCGGCCGACCCGTCGATGCGCGTCGGCACCGAGGCGTATCTCGCGCAGATGGCGTATCTCGAAATACTGATGGTCGGCACCGGCTTGCGCCGCGGTCCGCCGGCGCTGCGCCAGTTGAAACGCGTGCGGCAGGTGCTGCAGGAGCGCGGCGTCGACAGCGAAACGCATCCGGTGCTGGAGCGGGCGTGGTCCAACGGCGAGGTGCAGCCGTCATGAACTGAGCGCAACGCATCGCGCGATCGTCCTCAAGGGCGGCACGGTCATCGACGGCACCGGTGCGCCGCGCTTCGTCGCCGACGTGCGCATCGAAGGCGATCGCATCGCCGCCGTCGGCGCGAATCTGCCGACGCACGACGCCGACGTGCAGGACGTCACCGGGAAGATCGTCGCGCCGGGCTTCATCGACGTGCACACGCACGACGACCAGATCCTGCTGGCCGCGCCGCAGATGCTGCCGAAGATCAGCCAGGGCGTCACCACCGTCGTCATCGGCAATTGCGGCATCAGCCTGGCGCCGCTGGTGCATGCCGATGCGCCGCCGCCGCTCAACCTGCTGGGCGGCGACAAGTACGTCCACCCGACGATGGCCGCGTATGTCGCAGCGCTCGAAAAGGCGCGGCCGGCGGTCAACGTCGCGGCGCTGGTCGGCCATTCGACGCTGCGCGTGGCGACGATGGACGATCCGTACCGTCCTGCCACGCCGGCCGAGCAATCGCGGATGGTCGAGCTGCTGCGCGAAGGCATGGACGCGGGCGCGACGGGCTTGAGCTCCGGCGTGTTCTACGCGACCGGCGCCGCCGCCGACATCGACGAGCTCGCGCTGCTCGCGCGCGTCGCCGGCGACGCGGGCGGCGTCTACACGACGCATATCCGCGACGAGTCCGACAAGGTGATCGACTCGCTCGACGAGGCGTTCGCCACCGGACGGCGCGGCAGCGTGCCGGTGGTCGTCTCGCATCACAAATGCGCGGGGCCGCGGAACTGGGGCCGCACCGTGCGAGACGCTCGCGCACATCGACGCCGCGCGCACGCAGCAGCCGATCGCGCTCGACATGTATCCGTACATCGCCGGCTCGACGGTGCTGCGCAAGGAGATGGTCGACGGCATCATCGACATCATGGTCACGTGGTCGACGCCGCACCCGGAGATGGCGGGGCGCATGCTCGCCGACATCGCGGCCGAATGGGGCTGCACGCAGCAGGAGGCGTGCGAGCGGCTGCAGCCGGGAGGCGCGTGCTACTTCCAGATGCGCGAGGACGACGTGCAGCGGGTGCTCGAGTATCCGGCCACCATGATCGGCTCGGACGGCCTGCCGCACGATCAGCATCCGCATCCGCGGCTATGGGGAACCTTTCCCCGCGTGCTGGGGCACTACAGCCGCGAGCTGGGACTGTTTTCGCTCGAGACGGCCGTGCACAAGATGAGCGGGCTCTCCGCGCGCAACTTCAAGCTCGACGATCGCGGCGAGATCCGCGAAGGCGCGTACGCCGACGTCGTCGTGTTCGACGCGGCGACCGTCAAGGACGTCGCGACGTTCGAGCAGCCGAAAGCGCTTTCGGTCGGCATCGACTGCGTGCTCGTGAACGGCGCAATCGCCTATCGATCCGGCGAGGTGGCGAGCGAGCGCAGCGGACGGTTTTTGCGCCGACGCACGTAATGTGCCGTTTTGTTAAATCACTTCAGACTTTCAGCCGTTCGTCGTAAGCCTCGCACCGTCGGTAGTAGCCTCACCGTTCGTGGTGAGCTTGTCGAACCACGAACTCGCTCGTTCGCCTCCTTCGACGGGGCTCAGGACAGGCTTCGACAAGCTCAGGGCGAACGAAACTTAGCTGAGTACTTACGGAACGCCACGACTGGGAGTGCTTCATCCCGCCGCGGTGTTTTGTTTACGGTCGCGTGCGAATGAATTCGCACTTACAAGCCCCCGGTCCTGTAACGAATCCGCACGTGCAACCCCGCGCTGAGCGAGAACTTAGCCTTCGACCCAGGTGACTTTTCCGGCTTGAACTGTCGAAAGGATGCTGAGGAGAGCTGGCACCAACGACTCAAGATCAATGAGCCGGTTGGTTCTTGCTCGAAGAACTACCACGGCCAGCGGTAGATCGGCGATATGGTGCTGAAATGCCAAATGCGGTCAACAGTAACGAAGACGTCAAACTGACCAGCCGATCGCGCAAGCAGTTCACCATTGCGAATGCCGGCCCCAGCCAAGTCGGAAACAGTGGAAACGTCGTGGCCGTGAATGTCGCGGGCGAGCCTACGATCAACGCATTCGTCGAGCAACAGCCTCACAAGGCTGTTTCGATCAATCGATCCATAGCCATTTCGAGAAAAGCAATGACCTGATCACGAGAGACGCTCGGGAATCCATCGAGAAAATCGTCGATCGATTCCCCGCCCTCGAGGTAATCGAACAGCGTCTGGATAGGGACGCGAGTACCGGCGAAGACGGGTGTTCCGCCAAGCAAGTCTGGCGCCGTGGAAATAGGCAGTTTCATGGCAGTAAGCGTACGCGCGCGCGTTGGCATCGGCAAGGGCGAAGGCTAACCAGCAGGATTTTGTTGCCGACGGACCGAAATTCGCCTCGCGACAGGCGCTTCAAGCCGCGTATTTCGCATCCGACGCGTGCGCTGCCAGGTCCCCGGAGTGGGCGTCGCGTGTGGCGAACACGACGGCGACGATCAACAGGATGGCAATCAAAATCCGTTCGGTGGTCGCGGACATGGAAACTCCTCGTGGCGTCGAGCGCTCTCTACGGAGCGGGGCCATCGAGGTTGATGCAAGGTTCACGCCACGAGCGTTGGGGCGCTCACGGCGGCTTCGCGCGTTCACAGCACTGACCTGCGGCGTCAACTTGTGCCCGTGCCGGTCAGGGCGCCGACACCGCGGTTATGGCGCTTTCTTCAATGCGCCCAATAGTGGCGGAGGCGATACATCCGCAGGAGGGTAGTCGCACCGCGGTTATGGCGCCTGCTCAACGCGCCAAATAATCGCGGAGACGATACGTATGCAGTAGCGCAGTCGCATAGAGCCGATGCAGCGAGTGCAAGCGGGATCGGGCGGATGCCGGTGATGGGGAGCGGCAGCGCGTTGTCCGCCGGCGCGATGAGATTCTTTGCGACAAGGGTGCCGAGCGTTGTCGCCATCGCTACGCCGCGCCCGTTGTAACCCAGAAAAACAGTGAGCCCCGGGGCGGGCTCATGCACGTGGGGCAGGTGGTCGCGCGTGAGGGCGACGCGCCCGGTCCAGTAGAACTCGGATCGGGTGCCCTTGAGCTGCGGAAACAGCAGCCCGATGACCATTTCCAAGTGGCGGTAGTCGTGTGGCCCCCTGGGGTCCCGGAAGGTTCCGCGGCCGCCCATGATCAAACGGCCATGGTGGTCGCAGCGATAGTAGAGCAGCAGCTTGCGCGTATCCGACGCGACATGCCCCTCGGGGAGCACCGATCGCACACTGCTTGTCGGATAGCCTCTTGGTGGCGACCTGGAAGCTGTTCGCCGCGATCAGGGTCTGGCGCAAGCGCGGCCATAGCGTGTCGGTGTATCCATTGGTCGCGAGCAGCACGCGCTCCGCGTACACCACCGGCCCACGTGCCGTCGTCAGCTTCCAGCGAGCGCGATCCCGGGTGAGCATGCTTACGCGCGATCCGCCGCAGACGAGCGCGCCTGCTCTCTGCGCCGCGCGGGCGAGCCCGCGAGCATAGCTCAACGGCTGAACCGACCCGGCGCGGCGGTCGATCCAGCCGCCGTGGTAGATCGGGCTTCCCACGAGCTTGTGCACGGTGTCGCGGTCCAGCACTTCCACTGGCGCGCCGCGCCGCTGCCATTGCTCCGCTCGGTGCGTGATAGTGCCGATATCAGCGGCAGCGAACGCCGGCTGAATCCATCCACAGCGCCGCGCTTCGCAGTCGATCCCGTGGCGCTCGATGAGATCGAATACGGTGTCCGGAGCGCCGCCGGCGACGCGCACCAGGTGCTCGCCAGCTTCCGCGCCGAACATCGCGACCAGCTCGTCCGGATCGGATTTGAGGCCGGGGATGACCTGGCCGCCATTGCGACCGGACGCGCCCCAACCGGGTTCACCGGCCTCGAGCACGACGACCGAGACACCTGCCTCGGCGAGCTGCAATGCCGCCGCAAGTCCGGAATATCCCGCGCCGACGATGGCTACGTCCGCCGTGCGCGACGCATCGAGCGCAGGCGTCTCCGGCGCCGGGCGCGCAGTCGCGGACCAGATGGACGGGGGAAGCGGAAGCGTATTGAACATGGTGTGCTAGCTATCGAGGTTTGCCGACTGATTCACAGTCGACCGTCGTCCCCGCGAAAGTCACAATGAACCGTCGTCCCCGCGAAAGCGGGGACCCATTTTGACTTTGGGCCCAGGCAGGATGGATTCCCGCTTGCGCGGGAATGACGGCAAGAAATATGTCGTGAATTTCGAATTGGCCACACTAGCTATCCAACCTCACCGCGCTGATTGACTAAGGGTTGTCGTCCCCGCGAAAGCGGGGACCCAGTGGCGTTCGCATAAAAGACAATGGATTCCCGCTTGGCCGTCCCTCGAAACTTCGCCCTCCGGGCTCGTTTTCGCCGGAATGACGAGCTGGAGATGCATTTCCATAACTCATTCGTACAACGCCCGCTAATTTCACTCTGTAACGCGCAGCAATCATATCGGATGCGTCACGCGGCGCAGGAAGTCCTGCGTGCGCTCCTGCTGCGGCGCGATCAGAAGATCGCGGGCCTTGCCTTGCTCGACGATCTTGCCGCCGTCGATGAAGATCACTCGATCTGCCACTTCGCGTGCGAACCCCATCTCGTGCGTCACCACGATCATCGTCATGCCGTCGTTGGCGAGCACGCGCATGACCGCGAGCACCTCACCGACCAGCTCGGGGTCGAGGCCCGACGTCGGTTCGTCGAAGAGGATCGCCTGGGGACGCATCGCCAGCGCCCGCGCGATCGCCACGCGCTGCTGCTGGCCGCCGGAGAGGCGGTGCGGGTAGTCGTCCTCCTTGCCGGCAAGGCCGACGCGCGCCAGAATTTCTCTCGCGCGCTCGTTCGCCTCGGCTCGCGGCTCGCGCTTTACGTAGACCGGACCCTCGATAACGTTCTCGAGCGCCGTGCGGTGCGGAAAAAGATTGAATCGTTGAAACACCATCGCGACCTTTTCACGGATCGCCACGATGTTGCGTGCATCGCGATCCACGCGTTGGCCCTCAACGGTGATTTCGCCGCCGTCGTATGATTCGAGACCGTTCACGCAGCGGAGCAGCGTCGACTTGCCGGAACCGGAGGGCCCGATGACGCAGACCACTTCGCCCTGCTTTACCTCGAGCGAGATCCCGTCCAGCACGAGGTTGCTCCCGAACGACTTGCGCACGCCGTGGATTGCGATCATTTCGTCCCGAACTTCTTTTCCAGCCGGCCGACCAGGATGATGAGTGGCACGCACATCGCGAGGTACCAGACGGCGACCAGCGTGAAAATCTCCGTGTTCTTGAACGTCGACGAAGCGATCAGCTTGCCCTGGAAGGAGAGCTCGGCCACGGTGATGATCGAGGTTTGCGACGTGTCCTTCAGCAGCATGATGCAGGTGTTGCCGTACGGCGGCAGCGCAATCTTGAACGCCTGCGGCAATACCACGCGCCAGAGGATGAGCGCCCGGCGCATGCCGAGCGACTGCGCGGCTTCGAGCTGTCCCGGATCGACCGCCTCGATGCCGGCGCGAAACACCTCCGCCATGTAACAGGAGTACGCGAAACCGAGACCGATGACACCCGCCTCGAACGCCGAAAGCTGGATGCCGATTTCCGGAAAGACGAAGTAGATGTAGAAGAGCTGGACCAGGATGGGAATGCCGCGGATGGCGTTGATCAGTACCTTGGAGAAGCGCGACAACGCGCGCACTCTCGACACGCGCATCAGCGCCCACACCAGGCCGAGCAGCGTCGCCACGACGAGCGCGCACAAAAAGACCTCGACCGTGACGAGCGCACCCTTCGCCAGCAGCGGCAGGTATTCCGCGAGGTCGTTACGGGAGAGCATGGCTGGTTACAGGACTGTCGTCCCCGCCCCCGATTCAAGCATTCGAGGGCAGGCTTCAGCGGGGACCCAGCGGCGTTCGTACAAAAGACACTGGATGGCCGTCCCTCGAAACTTCGGCCTGCGGCCTCGTTTTCCCGCCTTCGCAGGAATGACGAATCTTGGGTTCAACCTGTCCTGCTTTGGCGGGACCCAGCGGCGCAGGTTATACAAGCGTCGTCCCCGCGGAAGCGGGGACCCATTTTGACTTTGGGCGGTCGCAATTTGGATTCCCGCTTTCGCGGGAATGACGAATCGTGGGTTCAACCTGTCCTGCTTTGGCGGGACCCAGCGGCGCAGGTTATACAAGCGTCGTCCCCGCGGAAGCGGGGACCCATTTTGACTTTGGGCGGTCGCAATTTGGATTCCCGCTTTCGCGGGAATGACGAATCGTGGGTTCAACCTGTCCTGCTTTGGCGGGACCCAGCGGCGCTGGTTATAGAAACGTCGTCCCCGCGGAAGCGGGGACCCATTTTGACTTTGGGCGGTCGCAGATTCCCGTTTGGATTCCCTGCTTTCGCGGGAATGACGAATTGATCGTGCATTTGGGCGAGCGGGCAACTCGTTCAGAGCTTCGCTGCGCCGACTCGCTTACTTGAGTCCCCAGTTCGCAAGGATCTTATCGATCGTGCCGTCGGCCTTCATCTTGCGCAGCGACGCGTTGACCTTGTCGAGCATCGCCTTGTCGCCCTTGCGCACAGCGATCCCGACGCTGCCGACGAGCATCGATTTGTAGTTTTTCGCGACGCGAGCATCAGGATATCCGCCCTGGGCGATCTGGTACGCGACGATCGGGTAATCGGCGAATCCGGCCTTGATGCGGCCGATATTCACGTCGCGAATGATGTCCGGGATCGAGTCGTAGACCTTGATCTCCTTGAACAGGCCCGAATCCGTAAGCGGCTTTACGTACGCGGTGCCGATCTGGGCGCCGACGACCTCGCCCTTCAGATCCTCCAGCGACTTGTAGTCCTTCGGATCCTTCGCCGATACGACCAGGCCGTCGCCATAGGTATAGATGGGGTCGCTGAAGTCGACGATCTCCTGGCGCGGCGGCGTGATGTACATCGCGGCGGCGATGACGTCGATCTTGTTCGCCTGCAACGACGCGATCAGCGTGCTGAAGGTCATGGGACTCACCTCGGTGGTGAAGCCCTGATCCTTGCCGATCTCCTTGATGATATCGACCATGATCCCGGAGATCTGGTTAGTCTTGGTGTCGAGGAAGGTGAAGGGGATGCCAGTCGGCGTCGACCCGACACGCACGACCTGCTGGGCGCCACTGGCGCCGATCAACCCGAGCCCGAGCGCGGCGGCCAGGATGCGACAAAGCAGGACGCGACAAAGCAACTTGGCAAACATGGCGAAATCCCCCGAATGAGACGGCGTGTAGTCGAGCCGTAGGTGCAGATTCATCCGCACGCGGTGATCTGGATGTATCGGCGCGGCGCCGTCGTTCCGCCACCTCAGATCTCGGCCGATAATAGGAACCGCGTCAGCGCCTGTCAAACGCTGTAGGGCCGAATTCATTCGGCCGCGGTGCCTATTTGACGGTCGCGTGCGAATGAATTCGCACCTACACCGGCCGACCGTGTAGGGCCGGGGATCTCCGTAGGGCCGGATTCATTCGGCCGCGGTGTCTATTTTACGATCGCGTGCGAATGAATTCGCACCTACACCCGCCGACCGTGTAGCGCCGACGGGTCTCTGTAGGGCCGGATTCATCCGGCCGCGGTTCAGCGTGCCAGTTTGCGAGACTTCACGCCCTGGGCGATCGCCCTTTCCATGTCCGCCGCCGAACGCGCCGGTCCGCGATAGCCGGCGCAACCGATGACGTCTTGCAAGCGCGTGGGGGGAAGCGACCGGACACGGAGCAGGACACCTTCCGGCACCCGCTCGACTCGCGTCCGGGTTACGCGAGAGGTCATGCCGCAACCTGCTCGTAAGAAAACTTTGGAATGTCTGCGCGCTCGGAAGCGTGCTCAACCGTGATTGCGCAAATGTTGCCCTGAGCATCGATGTCCAGAAGCGTGTTTTCATCGAGATCGCGTGTCTCGGCTACAGGAGCGTCGCGAAACTCGATGAACAGTGTATCGGTACTGGCGAAGTAGCGAATTCTCATGGCTCGAACCGTCGATCAAAAGACTCGGTGATCAGCACCGCGCTGAGACGGTTAGCGTCCGGGTTGTGCAAGCTGTTAGGCCACGACGTCGACGTACTCGACTTGGCTGGAAGCTGGCGGGATAGGCAAACCATCTTCGCGCAGACCTTCGAGATGGAACTCGATGGCTTCGCGGATTTGAGCTTCCGCTTCGGGCACCGTAGCGCCTGTGGCAACGCAATCCGGCAGGTCAGGAACGTAAGCGGAGTAGTTATTCTCAGCCTTCTCGATTACCACGGCATAACGCATTTGAGACCTCATTTCTTTAGCCCGGCCTGTTTGAGAATACTGCCGAGTGTTCCAACCGCCAGATCATCGCTCGGTTTACCGGGAATGGCAGTAAGCGTACGCTCGCGCGTTGGCATCGGCAAGGCGAAGGGTAATCAGCAAGATTTTGCTGATACTGAAGATTCTGATCCGCGGTAACGAACAGGTCGAAGCGGGTGGCAGTCGGCAAACTGTCGGATAATCAGCGGTATATTTTCAGAGGTGCGCAATGAGTCGGATCAGTGATCTCGAGCGTCAAATTCAAAGCTTGTCGCCTGACGAACTCGCGTCCTTTCGCCGGTGGTTTGCGGAGTTCGACGCCGCAGCTTGGGACCGACAATTCGAAGCCGACGTCAAGGCCGGGAAACTGGATGCCCTCGGTGAGCGCGCACGCCAAGCCCATGCTGCAGGGAAGTCCTCGAAGGTTTGAATCACTAGCTGGATCGCGCCCACGGACTTGACCGGACCGTATCCATTCGGATACAATATGTGCTGTGTTCCAGCTGAAGCAAACCGAGATCTTCGGCAAATGGTTGTCCGACCTACGTGACATCCGGGCCAAAGCCCGCATTCTTGCCCGGTTGGAGTCAGCCCGGCTGGGGAACCTTGGCGATACTCGTTCGGTTGGCGATGGTGTAAGCGAACTGCGCATCGACATTGGCGCAGGCTATCGCGTGTATTTCACGCGCCGTCAACGAGTCGTAATTATTTTGCTATGCGGCGGTGACAAGTCGACGCAAGGCAAAGACATCGCACGCGCAAAATTGATGGTCCAACAAATCGATTGAGGAAGATCATGCGTATCAAGCTCAAGGAGTTCGACCCTAGTGAATACCTCGACAATGATAAAGTCATTGCCGAATACCTGACTGCTGCGCTTGAGGATGGAAACCCCGACGTATTTCTGTCCGCCGTAGGGCACGTTGCCAAGGCGCGCGGCATGAGTGAGATAGCGCATACCACGGGGCTTGGGCGCGAGAGCCTGTACAAAGCGCTCGCGCCAGGCGCAAAGCCTCGATACGATACCGTGCTCAAGGTGCTGCAGAGTCTCGGCGTAAAGCTCAACGTCACCGCATGAAACGACGTAGGTGCGGATTTATCCGCACGCCAGCGCCAGCAGGTGCGTCGCGGCCGGATGAATCCGGCCTTACAAAATCCTGACCTGGCGAAATCGGGTCAGGGTCAATTCTCCGTGCTGTTTGAGACCACGCGCCCGCAGGATCAGCGCAGCACTGGTCGCCGTCGGATCCTCTACGAAACGTTCTCCAGCCTCAGCACGGCCGGCAATGACCGAACTATCGCGTCAGCCCCGAGTCCATAGCTGTAGCGCAGCACCCACTGGCTTCCAGCAGGACGGACTTGGCGATGAAGACGGGGCCGGAGCGGAAGACCGCTGCTGCCCGAGCCGTCTGCGCCGCGTTGTCGTCATCAAGGAAGAGCACCATGCAATTGACGGCTCAGCAAAGGAAGGTTGTCCTCGCCGCGTTTCTGGGTTGGACGCTCGATGCGTTCGATTTTTTCATTCTCGTCTTCACGCTGCCGGCAATCGCCAAGGAGTTCGGCGTCAACGTACCCGATGTCGCCTATGCGATCTTCCTGACGCTGGCGATGCGCTTTGTCGGCGCCTTCATCTTCGGGCGGTTGGGCGACAAGTTCGGCCGCAGACCGATCCTGATGCTCGACATCGTCTGCTTCTCGGTGCTGGGCGCTGCCGCCGCACTCGCGCCGACGCTGGCGATTTTCCTGCTCCTGCGCGCCCTGTTCGGCATCGCCATGGGCGGCGAATGGGGGTTGGGTTCGTCGTTGACGATGGAGTCGATCCCGCCGCAGTCGCGCGGCTTCGTTTCGGGCATCCTGCAGGGCGGCTATCCGACCGGGTTCCTGCTCGCCTCCATCGTATTCGGTATCTTTTACGACGAGACCTTCTTCGGCATCACGCTCGGCTGGCGCGCCATGTTCCTGTTCAGCTTGCTGCCCGCGCTGATGGTGCTCTACATCCGGTCGCACGTCCCGGAATCTCCGGCGTTTGCCGAGGCGCAAACGAAGGCCAAGCCTGGATTCATCGCGACGCTTAGCGCTAACTGGCGTGTCTCGCTATTCGCGATCGTGCTGATGATGTTTTTCAATCTGTTCAGCCACGGCACGCAGGACCTGTACCCGGTGTTCCTCGAAAAGCAGCACCACTTCGATCATCACACGGTGAGCCTGGTGCTGATCGTCGCCAACCTCGGCGCGATCTTCGGGGGCCTTTTCTTTGGGTACATTTCGGAGAGAATCGGGCGGATCAACGCTATCACCATCGCGTCGCTCCTGGCGCTGCCGATGATCCCGCTGTGGGCGTACGGCTCGACTCCGGTGATGCTCGCGATCGGTGCGTTCGTCATGCAGGTTGCGGTGCAAGGTGCGTGGGGCGTGATCCCGGCGCATCTGAACGAGATTGTTCCCGGCGCGGTTCGCGCCACACTGCCCGGGTTCGTCTACCAGATCGGCAACTTCCTCGCCTCGTACAACGGACCGTTCCAAGCCAAGCTCGCCGAGGCGCCCGGCAACAGCTACAGCTATGCGCTGGCGCTGGTCGCCGGGGTCGTCGCGATCGCCGTCGCGATCATCATCCGGTTCAGCCCGGAAAGACGCGGCGGCGTGATGACCGTCGCCGATCCGGTACCCGCGCCCGCATAAGCAAGGCGCGGTGCGGGAGATGCGCAGCAAGCTTAGTCGCCACGGTATTACACGCCGTTATCAAGTCGGCCACGATTCGGTCGTCGACATCCACGTCGCCTTCGTATTCTCCGAGATTTCGAATCTCGTGACATTTGGCCAATACGCGCCAGACTTCCGGACCAAGAGCAAGCGTGTGCGGCAAAACTTGAAATACGATGTATCGGTTCCGCGCACGAAAACCGTGATGCCGCAAAGCGGCGAGACAAAGGGCGTGTGCGGCGTTATAGGCGAGGTCGAAGCGGCTCTCCATGGAAAGGGATGTGTTGCTTGCGTCCGTCAGGCGCGCAAGCCCGGACCGCTTCAGGCCTGCGAACTCGGCGGCATCCGCAGGCTCCGCGACAAAGGTGCCCGCAACGGCAAGGCGTTCAAGCGGGGAGCTCATCTTCCCCACCGATGACCCACACTTTGGGTTGAGCGATAACACGCGTAAGGAACGCGGTGCCTTGCTTACGACGCTTCACAAAATCTTTCGCCGTGTATACGGTTGGGTTGATCGTGCGGCCGAGACGACCGGAGATCGGCTCCAAGACTGCGAAGACATCGGCGTATGTCACGTGATCGCTTACCACCATCAGATCGATGTCGCTGGATGCCGTATCCTTTCGTTTCGCGACAGAGCCATAGACAAATGCGGCAATGATCTTCGATGCGAGCGGCGCCAGCGCTTCCCGAAGGGGTTCAGCTAATCCGAAGGTCTTGCGCGCGATCGCGCAAAGTTCGGTGAATAGCGGCGAGCCGCGATTGGCTTGATAATGTTTCTGAGTCGCGACGTTGTGAACTGACACCAGGCCACTCTGCTCAAGCTTTGCGAGCTCTCGCTGCACTGCTCCCGAACCCGCGCCCACCAAGCCTATTACCTCGGTCGCGTAAAAACTTCGCTCGGGCTGACCGAACAGCAAGCCAAGCACCCGCTGTTGAGTTGTGGAAAAGAGCGCGTCCGCCAGGCTTTTGCGCGGAGCAGCGAACGCCGATTTCTTCGATCTACCCATTTTGGGTATATTACTACCCAAATTGGGTATGGTCACTAGGGAACGCCAGACGCCAATAGTTGTGTGGCCATTTAGGCAGGTTATGGCGGCGGGCGCTATTGGCCAAATGGCTGATGCGTTGGTGGGTCAAAGCCGCGAGTCCCCATCGTCGCCAAAGAGAGATGGGTTAGGTTCAATCTCGGCGGGTCTGACCCTCTTCCCTGCCACCCGACCCTACGTCGCCCCGCCCCTTCGACGTCGCGCAGGATAAACTCGTCGCCCCGGCGCAGGCCGGGGCCCAATTTGCGTCTTCAATTTAGATCCCAGGCTCCGCCGGGATGACGCTCACTGCGGCGGCCTGACCCCGTCCTTGCTGACCTGAACTCGCGCCGCGCTCAACGTGCCGTCGGCCGCCGCCTGCGCGACGATGAACACGTACTCGCCGACGACCAGGTCGGCGCGGGTGCCGGGCACCGCGCGCACGAGCGCCGCAGTCTCGGGGACGACGATCTTCTGCGTCGTGTCCTTGAAGCGCAGCGTCAGCTCGCGATTGCCCGTGGCGGTGACCATCGACTCCACATTGGCGTTGGTCATCGTCGACCCGGGGTGGAGATCCCAGGCGAGCTGCCCTTCCGGCGTCGTCGGCGCCAGATAGTGGACCTCCACCGCGACGTGCGTGCCGTTCGGGCCGGGCAGGGTCGTGGCGCCGACGTAGTCTCCCTTCTTGATGTCCTCGAAGCGGATCGTCTTGGCAACAGCGACGGCCACGTTGTCGGCGAGCTCGATCCTGAGGTCCTTGCCGTCGCGCGATTTGACCGACAGGACTTTACCGTCGATGCCGGTAATGGTCCCGCGTACCCGTACATTGGTCTGGGCTTGCGCCGCAGAAACGGCGAGCACGATACCCGCCAGCACGCCTATGATCTGCCGCAGCTTCATTGTGTTCTCCCATGGATGATGGCGCCGCTTGAGCGCGACGTTGTTCGAGCCTCGGACGGTGCGTCATGTTAACAGCGGATCTGGGCGTTTCTTCCGTCGCGACGACGCAAGAAGCCGAGCTGCCGATGCCGATCGCAGCGTCGTGCGTGCGAGAAATGATGTTTAGGGGACAGGATTTTCTCCGGACTGGTTCTTGCTACTCAATCTCTGGGCGCCTATTACTGGGCACGGCGTGCCTTCACCACGGACCGTGGACGGCACTATTTGCGCTTTGGCGTCATGGCGTGCCTAAGGCGGGCCCTTTTCAAGACAACCAATGGATCATCCGACAATGGACCGTGCTGGATTCGTTACAGCAAGTTTGTGTCGGGGGCTGACTGACAGGGGAATCGCCGCCTTAGAAGCGCAAGGCATCGCCTTTCAGTCGGGGCTACGCCCTATCGTTGTCCCGCGACGCCTGAAGACAAAAAAGTGCTTCGCAGCCGCATCGGCGAACTTGCTCGTTTGGGAGAGTCAGCACACTTGGTTCAGGTCATCGGACGAACTCCGAACGAGCGTGACGCGTCAACCTCGCAGTTCGTCCCCTACACCGTAGCGGCGATTCGTGGGTCATCCCGTAAGCAGCTACGTTTTTATTTGCTCCAGACCATGTTTTCGGTTCGCCTTGGCATTTGGCGCGGAAGCGATTCTGGCGACGTTCTCGAGGTGGACGAACACGCCGTAGAGCGCCTCTTTCTACGTCTTAACACACTGACTCTGGCGAGCGTTGCGGATGAATTGAGGGACGCAATGCTATTTACGTTGCCCCTTACAGAAGTGGCAGAACGGCTTAGCCTAAGACAGATCGCGCTTCCGACATCAAAGGGCGCGTTTCTTTGCCACTACGATCCAGAATCACGCATCTTACTTGCTAAGACTTGGTTGCCTGCCGATGCAATGGGACCACGCTGGGACTACGTGCGTCGGGCCATACGTGAAACAAATGAAAAATGTGGTGGTGAAGAAGAGTTAGCCAGACTATTCGGAACCGGCATGAAGCGAGCCATCGCTGACGGTGATTGCCGCGCCGTAGAGCGTCTTGTAAGCAGTCTTTCCAAAATTCTCTGGTTGAAGGAGGAATACTTGCCGCAGCCTGACGTGGTTGGCGATATCTGGGATGCGGCCAAACGTCAAGCGCTTACGAGCAACCCAGGTTACCTAGTCTTGAAAGATACAAAGGGAAGCAGTCCCCGTGCCATCTGTATGTCTACCGGGACAATACAAGAGCAACTGGCACAGCTTTTCCCTGGAAAACCCGTTGACGCGGACGAAGTAAAGAGGATTGCGTTTGAGCTAAGTCGACTTGGACCAAACGCTCAGAAACAAAGGCTCGGAGCGTTTCTACAAGCCGTCCTTGAGTCGCCGAATGAGCGCAAAAGAATTGAACAACGAGGGTATCTTGCGGCCATCTTACTCGAGCTTGTCTCTTTGAAGGGTAACGTTCTCAACAACAATGCATTTTCGTCAGTTCGAGAGAAGTTGTTGAGATGTACCGGCCACGAAGAATTTGCGCGTGCAGCGAAGCGGTTCAAAGAAGAAGAGCTCAGGAGCGCAAGAGCGCAAGAACTGCTCGCGCGTTGAAAAGGAGAAGTGGCATGCGTGGGTCGCAGATATTCAAAGCAAGTGTGCTTTACTCTCAACGATCGCACCAGTGTTCGAGCGTCCACTTCGTGCGCTCACGGACCAAGACGTTCGACTTTGCTTAGCGTGGGCCAACCGTCTGCATCGGAACAGATCAGAGCGCGATCAGTGGGTGGATTTCGTAACTACAGACCGAAAACATGCGTTAAGACTGTGGTCAGCGCGGTCCGCAGAGATAGTTGCAATTTCCTTCCTCAGCGATCTTGGGAAGCAAACGACAGACGTGTCCATTCGCCAGCTCGATACGAATTCTGATGACTGGAAAACGCACGATGTGGACGCCGATGGCGACCCAATCGACGTGAAGAACGCCCGCAGATCATTCTCAAGTCAAGACTCCTATGTCAAGCATACAATTCCGATGTTCAAATATGCGCGTAGGCTGACTTCTGATGTGACGGTATTGGGAATTCTCTCGGATTATGTTTCTTGGGCTCAAATCGATACAGGATGGCTAGGATCGGCGATGATACTTGGCCAAGTGCGCAATGAAGATCTCGTGGCACTGGCTTCGTGGATGGATCGGAATTTCGGCGACATCCTAGATTTTGGGGTGATCTCCGGAAACCGTTCGGCCACATATCCCGGATGGGTCTTCGAGTATCCGGAGCAATGGTACGTACGCCGACCCGAAGCAATGAATCAAATTCGTGGTCTTCTAAAGGAATGTCCAGAACCCCTCAAGGCGCGCAAGGTTATTCCTTCATACGTGTATGCGTTCTTGGACGAATCTGAACAGACGTCAGTGAAAGACGGCACCAAGCTGGATGCGGACCTCTTTCGCGAATTCGGATCACTTCGTCGAGAAATTGGGTTGTCCAGGAGAAGCCTTTTCGGATGGATATTAGGAGTGATGCTGCGCGCCTTAATTGATCGTGGTGGCATATCGGTTGCGCAGACGACAGCATCGCTCCGCAGGCTTCTCTTTGTGCCCGACTCGACAGAGACCCCGCGAAATCCTGCAGGTCTTTTCGATCCCGCAGCCTATATCTCAAATTTGATCACGATGTTTGAAGCAATCGGAAGAAACATCCGGCCTGAATTACTGCAATCGATCCGTTTTTTCGACCTCAGTGCGCCGACCATCCTCCGTGGTCGGCTTGCTGACGGCAGATGGCAGACGGTATTCGCCCACTGCGGAGGATGTGGTAAGAATCCAATTCACTTAGGTAATTCGGAAACCTGTCCCGAATGTGGTTTCCTGATTTGCGGCGAGTGCGCCCATTGCTCGATTTCATGTTCTGCGCAACGACCGAATGCTTCGTTTCGTTGAAAAAGGAAAGAATCAGGTCGGGTTCGATTCTCGCTGTTCTGATCCGTCCCCGCCATCAAGGGCAGCGTCAGCAACCCAACCCCATCCAGGCGCCCCCAGCCAACTCCCTCACTGCGGCGGCTTAACCCCGTCCCTGCTAACCTGAACTCGCCGCCGCGCTCAACGTGCCAGCGGCCGCCGTGGTCGTCTCCTAGAACAACAATTGCTCCACAAAGGTTGCGAGTTCGACGAGAATGACTAGGTTTAGAGCCTGAGGTGAGACGAGTGGCTTCCAAAGAAGATCTCCAAACGTGGGTGAGGGGAGCACTCCCGGCGCATGGCGGCCGCGCGTCGATAGTCGAAGTCGCCCAACACATCTGGACACACAACGAGATGGCGTTGCGGGAGTCCGGCGACTTGTTGTTTACTTGGCAATACGACATGCGTTGGGCCGCGAACGTTTTACGCAGGAATGGTGTTATGAAGGCCGTTCGTCTCGTGGAATTTGGGAACTGTCACATCGCTAGATTTGTTTCGGACACCGCTAATACGCTTTTGCAATTCATTTTTCCAGGTATCACCGAACAAGTAGTTCGCTGTGATTGCCGATTCAAGCAGTGCGGAAGCGACGGATTTTGGCTTTGCGAATACTCTTTGTTAAGTCGGAGCGCGTCGTTTGTCGTGCGCAGGTGACGCGTTAACGCGCCCTCGACCTAAACGTGCTTGCGCTCGGTAGCGTTTAAATCACTGGGTCGATTGACATCCCCTCTTCCGCCAAGCGCAAAATTTCAACGCCGTACTTGGCTTGTTTTTCCGAAGGCTTCCGCTTCCATCCCGCCGCGGCATAGCCCGATAGAGTATTCGCGATACCACATTGCCAAGGCTCGAGTTTGCCGCTGTCGGCACCCCACATTTGTACTTTGAACCATGTTTGTGCAGAAACTGCCAAGCAGCGCGCAATGTTGTTTTCAACTGCATGCGTGATCGTCGGCCCAGACGTCCCCGCTTTGGCGAGCTCGTCTTTGACTGGTTCTGGTAGGACCCAGTCGTGGGCGGCATCTCTAAGATGCTTCCAGCATTGATCGGACTTGAACCATTCAGTTGGATTCCGGTTCCCCACTGACTCCGTGAGCACGGCACCCACTCTTTTTAGCCATTCGGCAACCAGTTTCCGGAGCGCGGGCGAAAGGCTCTGCGATTCCCAAATTTTCAGAAGATTGATCCGACGCGCCGTCACTTCGGCGACTAGGGAGACGGTGTAGTTAACGATCTGGATCCGGAATGAGGGAATGCCTTGCTCACGCGCAATCGTCTGGGTCTCTCTTAAGAGGATCGCTTTGCCAACGAGCTCTTTGAACTCGTCCGCCGGCATCTCCCATCCCTTCAGCACAGCGGGCACGCTCTCCATAAACCGCACGAAGTTTTTCTGCCCGCCGCGACTGACTAAATAGGGCAAGCCCATCCATGTATTCACGTACCTCGCTAAATCCTCTTTTGTGAAACGCTTGGTCGAAGGATACTCCTGATCAAATTTTTGCCGGGCTGCAGTCGATACGCCAATCTTTGCGCGATCAGTCTGATAGCTGCCACGAGCACGTTCATAGAACCATTTAGATTGCTCGCCTGGAGCCCAGATCCGGCGTGACATCCGCTCAATGCCGACGTGGTAAGCGTTGTTTGCGCGAAGATCAACTTCACTGACCTTATTCTGTGTATTTGAATATCGCGAAATCTGCGGGACCATTTCCTCAAACTCGGACGGAGGTACGACAGTCAATTTTGCTTGAACGTAGACACGGGACAGATCTACTTTATTCTCTTTGCAGGCACGGTGAATTGAAGCCGTTGTCTGCCCTCCGTTAACGATTTGCATTCCACGAATTGACCGTATGCTCGTTCCACCTTCGCCAAATTCGATCTCTTCAGCAACTATTGTTATGCCATTATTGTAGGCAAGGAACCGGTGCGGTTCCCGCACAAGGGTCGCAAGAATTCCTTTATTGATTTTTCCCCTGGCCTGCAGATAAGAGCGAACATTTAGCTCAAGAAGCCGGGCGCCGTGCTCATCGTAAAGATCATGTAGTAGTTTGCCTGGAAACAACGCAGCGCAAGTCTTATAACCGAGCGTTTCATCGGCCACAGACACACAGGAAATACCATCGCTACCAAATTGGGTGACATTGACCGCAATAGGCTCCTGCGCGACGCCCGACGAGCGTAGGCGTCTGATGCGCTCCAAATCCCAGATTTCGTAGGAGAGCTTATAGTCCTTGAACGAACCAACACGCTCTGCTTCCTTCCTAGCGCTGACAATACCGTTTGTAAGTAGGTATAAGCGGATTCGGTCATACTGGTCACGTTTTGCGAAAATCTCTAAGACCATCGCGTACGGATCAGAACCTGGTTCGAGATGTTTCGAAAGTCGGACGTGAGCGCGGCACCGACGAATCGAAGCAGCCGTCTAAATGCACGGTCGATTTCAACCGAGGTGATCTTCCGAATTTCCTTTTGTGGATAAAAGAGCGTGATGAACAGATCAAGACGTGAATCTTCCTCTGGAACTCCGTAACCATTGACCTTGAAATCAAGTCTGCCACTACCACCTTCAAAGTGACATGTCGTTGGTGATTCCAGAACGCCGGCGACAGACAGATCCTCGGTGCGAAGTCTTCAGGTAAATGCATTTTCCGAAAATGAGCTCCGCTGCTCTTCTGGTCCTCTCCTTTAGCCGTCGCTATGATGTCCGACTGGAGCTCTTCGTGGAAGGCGGCGAGACTCATTGGTTAGCTCAGATAATCGCGGTAACCACTGTCTTGGCAGGCACTAAAAATGGTGCAGCCCCGCTTAGTTCAACACTGTAGCCAACTTCATGCACGCCTAGTTTCAGGTCCGCCGGCACGACGCGAGGGAACAGTCCGGCGACTCGGTAATAGGTGGCCCGCCTCTCCGTATATCCCACGTCCCGGTAAAGATTCGCTTGAGAAGGATGGTAGCCTGCAGCAAGAAGTCGATCGCCGAACACTATCTGCAGCGAATATTCGAGAGATGTGCGGATTTCTTCTATAAGCGCGGGAAGTGTTTGGCCAGCATGATCTCGGCGGTCGAAGGATAGGTGACAAAGAAACAATCTGTCGACACCGGTATCATCGAGCTGGCGCTCGTTCGAAATTGCGATTTTGGAATCGTTATTGCCGGCAGTGCTCTTCACTTCTACGGCTGTGAGGCCGAACATAAAGTCGTGATTTGCTGAGTACGGCCCCTGCCATCCGTCCAGTGTTTTGGACTGGCTGCAGCCTGACCTTCGTCCAGAATCGTTGGAGAGCGGTCACCATCGCCGCGTATAAGTCTATGGCAGATTAACTTGAGCTCTCGATCAACTTGCTCGTGTACCAAGTTCTGAACGTTGGTGAAGCGAACAACGTGCACGAGCATTGAATTGAACTGTGGCAGCGGTTCGCGAATGCCTCGTACCGCGGTTGATAGTACAAAACAGAGAATCGCTTTACGGAGAGATGGGGGAACGCGCCGCTCGTCTGAAAATAACGGGACGTGACCGGTTTTCGCTTCGAGTTTCGGAGGCATCCACCCGGCGGTTTCCGAGCGCTCGGCTGACGCAGCGTGATCTTCCACATTGCGGATAATAGGAAGCGGCGCGCGCTCGGTAAGCCCACGGTCATCATCGTCTTTGATGCCGAAGATTTCGGCGGCGCCAGTGTAATTGCTCGGCGCCGGAAGATTTATTATGAAACTTCGCGGAAAAAGATCCTCTCCCAGCGCCTTTGTCCTAGCACTCTCGTGAATGAATATGTACGTCAATGGCGCGGCAAAAGTTTTCTGCACCTTTTTCTATTCCGCGAAGCAATCGCCACTCTTGGTGCAACTCCACGTAGTCGAGATCCCATCTCCAAGTAGACGTCGGTCCATGACTCTGCTTGGACACAACGGTGAGACTTCTACATTGCGAAAAGGAAGCCGTTTTAAGCCCGAGACCGAATCGACCAAGATCCGTCGGGCTCCGGGTCTCCAATGGGCTCTGAGTTCCGGGACGCATTGCCTCAAATAGTTCGTGGTCAGACATGCCTTTGCCGTCATCGCGTATCGCCACCGATGAACGGGGCCCAGACCAATGGAAATCGATCCAAACAGTTTTAGCGGAAGCGGCGATACTGTTGTCGACGATGTCGGCGATTGCCGTTGAAAGGCTATAGCCCATTGAACGCAGTGATTCCACCAGCGCATCCGGCCGGGGAATAGCTAATTCATATTGTTCTTGACCGTTGTTTTTCGCGGTCATCGCAATCCTTAAGCGACTAATGGAACACGCCGACAAAAACAAATGGGACAAACGTTGGTCGGCGGCCCCAATAGCCTTGGTTTGGCTCTGCAACGAAAACACCTGCGGCGCGCCGAGCTGTCCGTCGGCATGTCTCCAACAAAAACCAACTGGGTCCAATCTGTGCGCACAAGCAGGACTATCAGCACATCATTTCCTGGCGCGTGCCAGTCGCACTTCCTTCTTTATGCGCGATACGCAAGTTTCGAGCCTTTGCCGCACGTCGTGTTCCCATATCCGGACCACCCGCCACCCGGCAATTGTCAACTGGCGGTCGATTTCGGCGTCTCTACGGATGTTGTTGGTGATCTTCTCCCGCCAGAACTCTGCGTTGTTTCTTGGCCACGTGAGGTGGGATGGACAGCCATGCCAGAAACAACCATCTACGAACACCGCGACTTTACCGTTCGGAAAAGTGAAGTCGGGCTTTCCCGGAAGTTTCACCCGTAGCCGATAGCGAAGGCCCAAGTGCCAAATTGCGGTACGAAGTGCCAATTCCGGGCGGGTGTCGCTCCCCCGAATCTGCGACATGTTATAGCTGCGCCGCGCCGGAGTGTGCACGTCAGTCAAAGGTAAGCACCTCCTGTCTCCGGTCCGTCGGCTGGGTCCTTACGGACAGAACAGCTCGCCGGAACGCGTCTGCAACAACGCTCGCAAGCTTCAATGCGAGGAGAGGTGGGACAGCGTTGCCAACTTGATGATACTGCTGCGTTCGATTTCCCTCGAAGTAGTACGTATCCGGGAAGGTCTGAATTCGCGCCGCCTCGCGAACGGTCAAGGTGCGACATTGTGAGGGATCGTAGTGGATATAGTAATGACCGTCCTTTGAAATGTGCGACATTATTGTCGTGGCCGGACGCTGCGCTATCTGAACGCGAAATCGGTCTGCAAAGTCCATCGCAACTGATCCAAGCGTGCCCGCGTGTCCTTGTTGGGCGTTCCTATGGTTGGGCAGGAGCGCGGGAGGGAAATCGCGGAGCCTACGGAGACGTCTTGGTTTCCTTAGCTGAACACGCAGCAAAGAAATATCTAAGCAGGTCTGACGGCATGTGTGAACGCGTCTGATGTTGAATCACGCCGCCGAGTTTCTCATCTGAAAGCCAGCGCGTAATCTTTCTAGCGACCGCGCGCGATGGTTGATATGGCGCGCCAACGTTTGCTCGTACGCTGACGCGTGTGAGTTCGCGAGTAAGGGCACGGCGCACGTTTGCGTCCTTAATGTCGGTAGTGATTGTCTTTCGGGTAATTTGCCGAATCGCCGCAATCCATGCTTCCTGGCTGTCGTCGGAACCGGATATACGACTGCGCAACTTAGGCAGATTGCCGATCACGTCTTCTACGTTTACTTGCGTCCGGGTAAATAGGTCGTCAAGCGACGATGGACTCACGTTCACGTCCGCTCTCACGCCAAAGAGAAACACGCGATGTCGCCTTTGCGGGACGGACCAATCTTCGCTCTTGATGACAAAATCGTTCGGCTGCAAACACGCTGGATCGCGCAGCTTAGTAACGAAGGAGTGAATAATATATTTGTGACGTTGGTTTGATGGAGGTAACAGTGATGCAATGTCGCTGTCGGTTGCGGTTGCGCCGCCGGGATTTCTTAGGTCCGCAAGGATCCGAGCGAACACCGAGGTAGCCTCCCCTCGTGCCCCATGAATTGAGGACAACATGCCCTTCACATTTTCCATCACGAACATAGTAGGCTGATGGACAGCGACGATTTTCAAATATTCACGGTAGAGTGTGTGCCGCGCATCGCTGGAGAACTGGGGCAAATGTTTCATCCGTACACGTCCTGCCAATGAATATGCTTGGCAGGGTGGCCCCCCCAGCAGTATCCATTGTTCCGCGGTACCAAGTACTTTGCTAATGGCCGCGGAGACGGTTGAAAAGGGCTCCTCACCCAACGTCCATCGACGTGCTTCTTGCTGGGCTGCAGCCCACTGCGCGGGATATTCGCTCGCTAGAAAATCGCGATCGACTCCATGTTCGCATCGTAGAAAGCGGTAGTACGCGGCGGGCGGATGCGCGAACTGGCGCAGGAACGCCCTGAGGAGGAGCGTACGCCAAGCGACCTCATCCTTTTCTATTGATAGTTTTATGTCGAAGGTAACGTCCTTGCTCCGGAACGCCGAGAACCCATGACTTAGGCCGCCCGGACCGGCAAAAAGGTCGACTACGGGAATGACTCTGGGCATACCTTTACGAAAAATCGTCGTCATATGCGCACGCATTGTTTTGGGCAAGGGCTTAGCGCCCTTGAGGGTAACTTGGTGCTCAAGTCTGCGGTCGGATCATCGCAAATTTCCCCACCCAATGGATCCCCACCCCGCTCGCAAACCTCTTCGCCTGCAGTGCTGGGGATCCTGTGCGACATGTGGTGTTGCGCGACCTCCTTCGCCTTCTGCAGCTCGATGACGTGACGCTGCCCGTAGCGGAAGCTCATCGCGTACGCGTCGAATCCGTGGTCGATCGCCATCGCGAGGACGGTGCGCGAATCCAGTCCCCCGCTCAGCAGGACGACGGCCTTCGGTTTTGGTCATCTGGCGATCCTCTGGAGTCTCGTAGCAGACAAGGCATGTTCCTGTTGCCATCGTGAATGTCCGGCGCGTCAGTCGATGAGCTCGTCCGCGCGCAGCAGTATCGGCTGTGGAATCGTGAGGCCAATCGCCTTGGCGGTTTTCAGATTCACGACGAGCTCCAGCTTCCTGGGCTCCTGCACCGGAAGATCGCCCGGCTTCGCGCCTTTGAGGATCTTGTCCACGTAGATCGCGGCTTGCCGGTAATTTTCGGTCATCTCGTACCCATAGCTCATCAATCCACCGGCTTCGACATACCCGCGGTTTCCGTATATCGACGGCATCCGGTACTTGAGTGCCAGCTCCGCGATCCGCGGCCGGTGGAGGGCGAACAGCGGCGCAGCACCGATGATGACCCCGTCGACCTTTTCCGCGGCCATCGCGGCGAACGCCGTCTCGATCTCCGGCAGTGAAGACGCCTCCGCCGCGACGGTCTTCACCCCTGCCCTTTGCGCACCTGCCTGGACACTGTCCGATATCGCGCGCGAAGTCGGGCTGGTGGGAGTCACCAGCACTCCCACGCGAGACAGCTTGGGAACCACGGTAAGCAACAAATCGAGGAGCTTGGCGCCGGTGTCGCCACCCAGATTCGAGAGCCCGGTGATGTTGCCTCCGGGATGCGAAAGGCTTGACACGAATCCACTGCCTACCGGGTCGCCCGTGGTTGTCATGACGATCGGAATCGTCGTCGTCGCTTTCTGTGCCGCACCGATCGCTGCCGACGCGACCGCGACGATGACGTCGACTTTCAGCTGCACCAGTTCCGCGGCCAGAACAGGCAATCTTTCGAACTTGCCGTCGGCAGAGCGCCACTCGACAACGAGGTTCTTGCCCTCGACGTAGCCAAGCGCGTTCATCCCTTTCAGGAACGCCGCCGTATTGCGGGAACTGATGGTGCCGCTGTCCAGCGACAGAAAGCCCACGCGCCAGATCTTGCCTGGCTGCTGAGCGAAGGACACTGGCGGCCAGGTTCCGGCGGCCAATCCAACGAGCACGAGCAGCGTTTCACGTCTGTCGATGGGATTCCTTTGAGCGATGCAGGGACGACAATCAATATTTGCCACGCAATTTCGTAAAACTCAATAGCACTACTCCCCATACATTTCCACGATCAGCCTCCGCACGCGCGCCGCGTCCGCGACGGAGAGATGGTCCAAACGCTTGCCCAGCCGATCCTTGCTGATGGTTCGGATCTGGTCAACCGCGATCTCTGCCTTCCGCCGGGCGCAGGTGACTGGAATGCGGCTGCGCCAGCGCGGATGCAGCTTGGTCGTCAAGGGACAGACGACGATGGTATCCAGATATCGGTTCATTTCGTCCCTGCTCACCACGACGACGGGTCGTGTCTTGGCGATTTCCGCGCCGCGCGTTGGATTCAGGTCCGCGAGGTAGATGCCGTAGCGCTCGACGGCGAGAGTCACCAGCGCTCCGCTGGATCGAGTCCGTCGGCAACCGTGCCTTCAAAATCGCTCCAGTCTTCGCGCTCGCGCGCCATGGCCTTGAAGGTGTCTTCCCAGGACAGGCGCTTGTCTCGCTTGTTGCGGAAGATCAATGTTTCTTCGTGCGCTTCGAGCAGGATCGTATCTTCGATGGCGTAGCGCTCGATGATCTCCTTAGGCAGGCGCACCCCCCGGGAATTGCCGATCGCAACGATCTTGAGTTCGACGGTCTTCGTGATTTTCACCCCAGGCTCCAAAAAACTCGCGTACAGTAGTAATTACTGTACTTACATCTGGGAATGGTGTCAATGTCATGCGAGAGCGGCCAAGAAGGGTCCGCGGGTTTCCCAGGCCCAAGGCTCCGCCACCTCCGGTAAACTTTGCCTCTCCATTGGATCGAGGAGTATCACTGATGAGCTCGCTTCGCCATCGCCGCCGCAAGCCTACGCACCCGGGCGCTATCTTGCGCGAGGACGTGTTACCCGGGCTGCGGATGTCTCAGATCGAGCTCGCCAGCCGCTTGGGCGTCTCGCGTGTGACGGTCAATACGCTTCTGCAGGAAAAGCGCGGCCTGTCGGTCGAACTCGCTGCACGCATCGCCAAGCTGCTCGGCCACTCTCCCGAAAGCTGGATCCGCATGCAGGAAGCGCTCGACCTTTGGGAGATCGCGCAGGACCCGACGCGCCTGGAAGGGGTAGAACCGCTGCCGGCGAGCCGCATCGCGGCGTAGGGCAGATTGGAACCGAAGCCGTTCGCCCTGAGCTTGTCGAAGCCTGTCCTGAGCTCCGTCGAAGGGGGCGAAGATGTTCGTGGTTCGACAGGCTCACCACGAACGGGGGTCAGCGCGACGGAAGGTAACCGTTCGCCCTGAGCTTGTCGAAGCCTGTCCTGAGCTCGGTCGAAGGGGGCGGCGATGTTCGTGGTTCGACAAGCCCACCACGAACGGGCTGAGGCACGCGACGAACGGGCCTTGCACTTCCGCTAATCTTCCTTCGCGACAAACCCCAGCGCCTGATGCGCGGTCCGCAATGCGTGCCGCTGCTTGAAGCGCGCGGAGAGCAGCCGATTCACCGCAGCCAGCACCGCGGCATGCGCGCCGGCGGGCAGCCCGTCCGCAACTTCGCCGCGCACCGCGCTCCAGGTTTTCAGCAAATGCGCGGGGAGGATGGGCAGGCCAAGGCCGTGATCGACGATGGTGGTGATGGCGTGTTCGTGGAACGCTGCTTCGTCGGTGACGGCCCACTCGCGGATCGCCGCCTGCGCCGTCGTGTCCGGATCCAGGTACTTGCTGTTGCGGCCGACGAACATCGCGAGCTGCAGCAGGCCCTGCGTCCACAACTTCGGCTGGCGTGCGCATTGCTGGCGCAGTGCGTGGCCGAAGGTGAGGGCATGGGTAAAGTCCAGCCACCCGACATTGTCGGCGACGCTGTTGTCGGTGCGCAGCGCATGCCGCTCGTCGAAGCGCAGCAGGTGTCGCGCGGATGCTTCCATGAGCGCGAAGTAGATGTCGAGGGGCTCGTTGCCGGCGGCAGCGACGGTCGCGTCCAGCGCGTGGCGAACCGATTGCCCTTCGAACGCACCGGCGCGAGAGCGTCGCGTTTCGCCCTTCGACGGGCTCAGGGCGAACGGATTGGGGCTCCGTCCCGCTTCGCCCTTCGACAGGCTCAGGGCGAACGGCTTCGTCAGGGAGAACGGATTGGGGCTCCGTTTCAGGGCGAACGGATTGTTCGTCCGTTCGTGGTGAGCTTGTCGAACCACGAACATCTCCCACGCCTCCAGGACGAACGGATTTGTCAGAGGGAACGGATGATTGCGGGTAGCTGGGCCACGCCGCCAGCGCATCCGCATAGTGGCGAAAGTCGGGTAGCAGGTCCTCGCGTGTCGCGAGAACCAGCGATCGCACCCATGCCAGCAGCAGCGGACGTTCCACCTCGGCTCCCAACCGCTCGATCAGCCGCCGCACATGCGAGAGATAGATCAGCGTATGGCCGAAATCGGTGTAATGCGCCAGCGCCGCTGCGGCCAGCGCAGGCTCGAGATCGGCAAAATGAAGTCCGTGCGCGAGCGCCCCGTTGAGCAATGCGACCGCGCCGTCCTCGTCCTGTGACTCGACTGCCGCGGCAAAGTCCTCGGCATCCCAGGATGCGCTCTTCGCAGTGAACGGATACTCCGGTTCGCGCAGCGTGTCGTAGGCGATATAGGCGAGCGATTCGGTGGCGCAGGCGAGGCGCTCCGTTTCGCCGGCGAGCGTATCGCGCAGCGAGAACCATGCGTCGGCCGCTGCGTAGGCATGCGTCATCCCGTCGCGCAGCCGCGCGTGCGTGCGGTGTATCGCTCGCTTCAGCGCAAGCTCGGGCTCGGCGCCTGACTTGCCCAGGCGCGCAAGCTCGCGCGCGATGCGGGCCGTGTCGTATTCGGCCATCGCCTGGTCGAGATGCTCGAGCGCCGACTCGATTCGCTCCGCCGCCGGCGGATCGCGGGTATCGAGCCATATGGCGCCGTCCTCCACTTTGACCGGATAGACGCGCAGGTTGTCTCCGCCGTAGAGCGTCGCCCCCGTCTTGAGGTCGAATTTCCAGTTATGCCAGTGACAGGTCAGGACGCAATCGGCGTCGAGCGCGCCTTCTACCAGCGGATAGCCCTCGTGCGGACAGCGGTTGTTGCAGGCGAGGACCTCGCCTTGGTGGAGGAACAGGGCGATGTGCTTGCCCTGGAGCTTTACCGCGATGGGTCGCGAAGGTTGCAGGCGATCGAGCTCGGCGGCGCGGGTCCACTTGGCGGCTGCGACGGGTGTGTCGTCGGGCATGCTGGTCCTATCGGGATTCGTTGCGGCGCGTCATCGGGTTCGTCGTGGCGCGTCATCCGCCGTTAGTTGCGGTGCGTCAACCGGATTCGTGCCAGCGTCATCCGCCATTATTCGTCATTCCCGCGAAAGCGGGAATCCAGTGTCGTTCGTCCTTCGCGCAAGACACTGGATCCCGGGTCTCGCTGGGCTCGCCCGGGATGACGTTGAGTCTCGTTCGTCCTCCGGCGGAAAGACAAATGGATCCCGGGTCTCGCCTGGGCTCACCCGGGATGACCTTGCTGCGAGACGCCGTCATTCCCGCGAAAGCGGGAATCCATTGTCGTTGGTTCATCGCGAAATCCACTTGGATCCCGGGTCTCGCCTGGGCTCGCCCGGGATGACGGTGCTTTGCGCCATTCCCCGGGGCCCGGATGCCCCAGTTGGGTCTTGTCCACGGCCTGAGGTAAGCTAATGCCATCGCATGCAGCTGCGGTCGCCGAGTTGGAGATCGCACAGGTACCCGCATGTACGGGTAGCGCATGCATTGATAACGGTCTCGGGGGAGCTGCGCATGAAGCGAAAAATTCCGATGGCGGGTTATATCCTGATCGCGTTGGTGCTGGGCATCATCGCCGGATACATGGTCTTCGTCAGCTATCCGGACAAGAAAAGCGCCACGCAGATCGCAGGCTACATCGCGATCATTTCGGATGTCTTCCTGCGCCTGATCAAGATGCTGATCGGCCCGCTGGTCTTCTCGACGCTGGTGGTCGGGATCGCCCATATGGGCGACGCCAAGAGCGTGGGCCGCATCTTCGCCAAAGCGCTGGGCTGGTTCGTGATCGCCTCCATCGTTTCGCTGCTGCTGGGGCTGCTGCTCGCCAACCTGCTGCATCCGGGCCTGAACCTCGGCCTGCCGCTGCCGGACATCGGCGCCGCGACCAACCTCAAGACCGCTTCGTTCACGCTCAAGGAGTTCGTCACTCACCTGGTGCCAAGGTCATTCGCCGAAGCGATGGCCAACAACGAGATCCTGCAGATCGTCGTGTTCTCGATGTTCTTCGGCGTCGCGCTGGCGGCGCTTGGCGATATCGGCAAGCCGCTGACCAACGTCATCGACTCTTTGGCGCACGTCATGCTCAAGATCACGGGCTACGTGATGCTGCTGGCGCCGGTCGCGGTGTTTGCTGCGATCGCGGCGACGGTGGCCACCAACGGCCTCGAGATCCTGTTGAAGTTCGCGGTCTTCATGGGCGATTTCTACATCGGCCTGATCATACTTTGGTCGTTGCTGGTGCTTGCGGGGTTCGTATTCCTCGGCAAGCGCGTCTTCAGGCTGGTCGTGTTGATCAAGGAGCCGTTCCTGTTGTCCTTCGCCACGGCGAGCTCCGAAGCCGCGTATCCCGAAGATTCTCGATTCGCTCGACCGCTTCGGCGTGCAGCGCAGGATCTCGAGCTTCGTGCTGCCCATGGGCTACTCGTTCAACCTCGACGGCTCGATGATGTACTGCACGTTCGCGACCATCTTCATAGCGCAGGCCTACGGCATCGATTTGCCGATCTCGACGCAGCTCACCATGATGGCGATCCTGATGCTGACCTCCAAAGGCATGGCGGGCGTGCCGCGCGCATCGCTGGTGGTGATCGCCGCCACGCTCAATCAGTTCAACATCCCCGAGGCCGGCTTGCTGCTGATCCTGGGCGTCGACACCTTCCTCGACATGGGGCGCTCGGCGACCAACGCGGTGGGCAACTCCATCGCGGCCTCGGTCGTCGCCAAGTGGGAAGGCGGGCTGCTGTCCGAGAAGGAGGCTGACGCGAACGCAAAACGCATCGACAAGGAACTGGATCGCTCGCTGCGTCCGGATGTTTCGCCGGCGGCGGCGTGAGGCCGCGGGCGACGTGTAAAACCGGCACGCGCGGCGACCGTAAGAAAGCGTTATCGAAATCTGGAGCGGCGAACGCCATGCCATCTTCGGTCCCTGAAGCAACGATGACGTATCTGTCCGTCATTCCCGCGAAAGCGGGAATCCAGTGTCTTTTGTGCGAACGCCACTGGGTCCCCGCTTGGCCGTTCCTCGAAACTTCGCTCTTCGGGCTCGTTTTCGCGGGGACGACATTTCATCGAGGACATCGACCATGACGCAACCTTGGTATCGGTGTTTGGCGGCCTGCGTCGCCCTCGTGGCGTGGGCTTCGGGCAGCGTCATTGCAATCGCGCAGACGCCCGAAGGCGCGTTGGCCGGAACGTTGCAGAAAGTCAGCGCGAGCGGAACGGTGGCGATCGGCTATCGCGAGGCGTCGATTCCGCTTTCGTACCTGAGCGCGCGCGGCGAGCCGATCGGCTACTCGATCGATCTCTGCCGTGCCATCGTCGACGCCATGAGCACGGAAGTGAGCCGAGACCTCGAGATCAAGTGGGTGCCGGTGACGTCGGAAAATCGCATCGACGCCGTCGTCAGCGGGAAAGTCGACCTGGAGTGCGGGTCGACCACGTCCAACCTGGAGCGCCAGAAGGTCGTCGACTTCTCGCCGGTGATTTTCATCGCCGGCACCAAGCTGATGGTGAAGAAGGGGTCGCCGATCAAGTCGTTTCGCGATCTGGCCGGGCGGTCGGTCGTGGTGACGAGGGGCACCACCAACGAGAAGACCATGCGCGAGCTGGTGGCGAAATTCAAATTGAACACGACGATCGCGACCGGCGCCGACCACGCGGACTCGTACGCGCAGCTCGTGGCGGGCAAGGTCGATGCGTTTGCCACGGACGACGTCCTGCTCTACGGATTCATCGCCTTGAACCGGGCGCAGGATCAGCTGATGGTCGTCGGCGATTTCCTGTCCTACGACCCGTACGGCATCATGTTCCGAAAGAACGATCCGCAGCTTGCGAGCATCGTCACCACCACGATGCACGACCTTGCCGCCTCGCGCGAGCTCGAGCAAACGTACAACAAATGGTTTCTTCGCCAACTGCCCAGCGGGCAGCGGATGAATCTCCCGATGAGCGCTCAGCTCACCGAGATAATCCGGATCATGGGGGGAGACGCGGCGACGCAGTAGGCTTGTTTCCGTACGCTTCGTCATTTCACGATCCCAATCGTCATTCCCGCGAAAGCGGGAATCCATTGTCGTTCGTTATTGAGAAGTGTCGTTCGGTGAGAAGACAATGGATCCCGGGTCTCGCCTACGCTCGCCCGGGATGACGTCGTCAACGCGGTCATTCCCGCGCAAGCGGGAATCCATTGTCGTTGCGACCGTTGCGTTGTGCGACCAACGCCACTGGGTCCCCGCCTACGCGGGGACGACAAACATGGCGTCATTCCCGCGCAAGCGGGAATCCAGTGTCGTTGCGACGGTTGCGTTGTGCGACCAACGCCACTGGGTCCCCGCCTGCGCGGGGACGACAAACATGGCGTCATTCCCACGGAAGCGGGAATCCAGTGCAGTTCGTTATTGAGAAGTGTACTTCGGTGAGAAGACAATGGATCCCGGGTCTCGCTTACGCTCGCCCGGGATGACGTCGTTAGCACCAGTTCTCCACGTTCGTCATTCCCGCCCTTCGACTGGGCTCAGGGCAGGCTCCAGCGGGAATCCATTGTCGTTGCGACCGTTGCGTTGTGCGACCAACGCCACTGGGTCCCCGCCTGCGCGGGGACGACAAACATGGCGTCATTCCCACGGAAGCGGGAATCCAGTGTCTTTCAGAAGCAGCCGCGGATCTCCCCACCTTCGACGCGATACCCTAGCTTACAAAGAGACGGCGACAGCTGAAGCTGTCGCCGTCTGTGCTGCCCTTGATGCGTTGCTATTGAGCGTGATCAAAATACGGCGCGGCCTTGTCGGGGCTATAAACGACTGACGGCGCGCGGTAAACGACAGGGGCGTCACGGTAGTACACCACTGACGGCGCGCTATAGGTCGTTACGGCCGGCTGCTCATAAACGACCCTCGGGGTCGTGACTATAGTCGGCGCGGTCACAACTGCAGGGGCGGTCACCACCGCGGGCGCCGACACCACCGCAGGCTCGGTCACCACCGTTTTGGGGGCGGGGCCTGCAAGTCCGGTGTCGTAGTGATAATAGCCCGGGCCCATTTCGACGGTTGTCGCGCAGCCTGCGAGCAGTGCACCAACCGCAACCGTCCCTAGAATCGCTTTACTGGATACGCGTCTCATGAGAGACCTCCTTTCGCTTGCATTTGTTATGGCATGCAGAAGCGAACGGAGGTTCCCGCGAGCTTGACAGTGAGATTCCGAATCGTTTGTCGGCGAAGCGCCTACACGACAACACGATTATTGAGTATGCCTAAGCGTGTGACGTCGATTGCATTCGGATAAGCTGGCCATCACCCCAGTCCCTCTCCCCTGGGGAGAGGGGCGCGCGTCAGCGCGGGTGAGGGTCACATTTTGCGTTACGGTCAGCGCAACTCGTCGAGCGCCTTCCGTGTCGCCGCGAGCAGCGCGTCCGCGCCGACGGGCGTGCCGGTCGCCTTTTTCATCCATAGATCCGGCGCGATGTTGCCGACGGTGGCCATGCGCTCGAACTCGGGCCCGATGCTTCCCGCCTTTTCCATCTGCTGCTCGATCTGGAACGCGATCAGGTGACCGATGGGATAGTCGGGAAGGTAGAGCGTCGAGTCGATCATGTGCGAATACACGGCGAGCAGCACGACGTCTCTCGTCCCGAACACGCCCGCGTAGTAGCGGTTCCACACGTCCTTCGCGATGGCGATCGTCGCGACCTTGAGCTCGGCAGGTGTCGCCGACGGATGCTCGTACATCCAGTGCCACACGCCCATGTCCACCAGCGCCACGCCCGAGATCTCGAAGCACGCCCAGAAATCGTTGAGCGTCTTCATCGCCTGCGATTCTGCCGTCGGCTTCGACAGCCCCAGCAGCTCGAGATCGTGTCCCTGGAACACGAATGCCAGCGCCTCCGTGAACGCGGTGTTCGGCACGCCTTGGAGCAGCGTGTGGTCGATAGTGTTGAGCGAAAAGGTCTGCTCGACGTTGTGTCCCATCTCGTGGACGGCGATATTGAAGCCCTTGTAGTTCATCCCGTCCTTCTCGACGCGCGTTCGAAGATGCACCTTGTCGTCGCGCCGCGCCGCGGGCATGGCATGGCCGGAGCCGCGCGCCGGGTCGACGACGATGTTGGCCGCCAGCGTTGCGGCCTTGTCGCGCGAGAATCCGAGCTGGACGAGCATGGCGGGAATGTCCTTCTGGTACGCCTCCGCGGTCGGATATTTCTTGCGCACGATCTCGTCGAGCTGCGCCTCCTGATATTCGCCGCGTGCGCGGAACCCGTCGTACCAGATGTCGAAGGGCTCGAGCTTCCGTCCGAGCCGCTGCGACACGAGCTTGGCGACGCGCGGAACCTCGGGCGACGTCAGTACGTCTTCGAGCATCTTCTTCACGCGCGCTTCGGGGATCTGCCGATCCTCCTCGAACCGGCGCGCGATCAGCGTCGGCGCCGACGGAGACCACGCGTCGATCTGGCGCTGCGCCTGGAAGACGCCGAGGAGCCGCGCGTAGCGCGTGTCGGGCTCGGGTTCGTTGCCGGGCTTCTTGCCCGGCGGGCGCGGGCGCGTCGGAGTCCTTGTCCGTCGTCGCACGCACTTCGTTGGTCACCGGATTCCAGTCGACCTGCGGGTTGTCCACCACGGAGTCGGGAATCGTCTGCGTGACGATCCGCTCCATCACCTTCATGATCGCGCGCTGCTTGGCGAGCCCGTTTTTCGGATCGGTGTAGTCGGCCTTGATCTCGTCGCGAAGGTTCCAGTGCGAGAGCAGGCGCAGCTTCGGCGGAAACAGGCGAGTCCCGTTCGCATCCACGACGTGGTGCATCCAGATGTTGTATCCGGCGATGTAGCGCGCGGCTTCCGAGTATGCCTTGGCCCTGGCGAGATTCACGGAGCCAGGAATGCGCTTGGAAAACCGCTCGGCGAGCCGCGCTTCTGCCCACTCGCGGCGCGTCCATCCTTCGCCCTTTCTGCAGGCGCTCATCGAGCGAGGTGAGCGGAAAGTTGAGCAGGACCACGAAGGCGAGCTTGTTGTCGAACAAGTCGTCGCTCACGTGTGCGCCGGGATCGTACGCGGCGAGCGTCTGGTCGAAGGGCCTGATCGGCCCGATGTCCAGGTCCGACTGGCGCCGGAAGTCGCGTCCGATCTCGAGCATGTGGCCGTCGAGGGACTCGAACACGAACTCCATGCGCGAGAACAGAGCGTCGCGTGCAGCGGCGTCGCCGGCATAGTTCTCGCGAACGAATGCGGCGAGCGCGGCGGTGTCGCCATCTCCTTTGCCGGCGTCACCGTTTCCCTTGGCAGTGTTGCCGTCGCCCTTGCTGACGTTGCCATCTCGCGTGGCGGCATTGCGGGTATCGTCCAGCCGCCAGAACTTCGCAACCTGCGTGAGGCCGCGGGCGATGCGCGGCCGCTCGGATTCGCCGTACTTCGCAACCAGCTCCTGTTCGAGTGCGGTCATTGCTTCAGGTCTCCCCGGCGATTGAACTTGTGCGAACGCTGGGACGCAAGCGAGCACAAGGACGAACGTGCACAACCGTCTGATCAGCATGCGCCGGAGAATAGCAAATATCCGGATTCGATGACGTTCGTGGTTCGACAGGCTCGCCACGAACGGGGATGGCCTGCCTGACCGCCGAAGGGCTCATCAGGCACGAGGCCTATATCTACGCCGAGAGCTTCTCTTCCAGCCAAACCTTAATCAGCGATTGATAGGGTACATCCCGGGCGTTCGCGGCAGCCTTGATGCGTTCGAGCGTGTGCAGGGGCAGCCGCAGAGAGATGCTGCGAGTCGACGGCTTGAGATTGGGTAGTCGTACGCGCTTTGCCTTCGACCAGTCGACCAACTCCGCGCTGTCGTGTGCCTCCCAGAACTTGCGCTCTTGTGGCTCCGATTTGAATCGAGTGACTTTAGTCTTCGCGGCCATAGATTCTCCTTTCTTTCCGATGCATATCGCGTGCGGAAATGACTCTGAGCAAAGTGCCTCGGCGCGGGCCGCCTGAGGAGAGCTTACGTCGAGCGGGGTTTTGTCGGCTTCGGTTTTCGTCCGCTGCCAGTACGTTGAGCGCCATGGAGATATTCCGGAATCTCCTCCCGCAGGACATGACGCAGTATCGTCTCGGTGAGCGGCTGCTCGGCCTGCGACAAGTGCTGCCGCAGCGCTTCGTTCATCATTGTCTGGTAGCCGGTGCCTGCTTTCTCCGCCCGGGCCCGAAACGCATCAAGGACGGCGTTGTCGATGAAGATCGAGATGCGTGTCTTGCCCTTCTGCGGGATTGCCGCGCCCCTCTTGCCTTTCGAAAAATCGTACTCAGCCCTCATAGGCTTTTCGTTCCTTCCGCGTCGCAGGGCGCGCCGAAATCAAGCGGCACTCGTTCGCGCGCATTGAGTAGACCACCACTAGCAGTTCGCCTAGATTTCCAGACCCAATGGCAATGTATCGCAGCTCACCTTGAGCGTCAGGGTCCTCGATAGTCACCGCCAATGGGTCCTCGAGTACGCCTTCCGCATCGGCAAACGATACGCCGTGTTTCCTGACGTTCGCCGCGGCTTTCACCGGGTCGTACTTAACCCGCATCGGCACATGATATATATAACATATGCATATGCATATGTCAAACGCCCAGTCGTCGAACGGAGGACCCTCAGCATCGCGTGCAAGCGCTAGAATGCTTTAAGCGCGATTCCACTTGAATGTCCGTTGCTTCAAGCAGACCGCAATGAACCGGTGTTCCACGACCCGGCGACACAGTGCGCTCGCGCTATGCGCGCTTCTTCTGGCGTGCAACGCGAATCCGACATTTCCACCCGCAGCGCCGACGACCGGCAAGCGGTCTTCGCCTCCCGAGCGCTCGTTCCCGGCTTACGATGTCGCGAAAAGCGACATCGATATCGCGGCCGAGGTCCATTCCAAGGAATGTCTCGCCTCGGCCCGCCTGCTGATGGAAAAGCTCTATCGGCGCAACCCGCGCGAATGGCGCAAAGGCAACTATTCGAGCATGGACGCGGCATTGGCGCGTGCCTTCGATGCGAGGTCCGGATTCCGCTTCGCCGAGCTTGGAAATGCGCGAGGCACCGATGCCATCGTGCTCGCACTCAAGCCGGAATATGCCGGCGACCGGGTCTTTGCATTCGGCGTCGGACTCGCAAGCATGGTCTTCCTTTCGTACAACGAGAAGACAGAGTTCTATTTCACCGACAGCTTCGATCCCCAAAAGCTCTACAACTCGGCGCGCAACATCGAGATCGCAGCCTGGAAGCTCGCGAACGCGCGTGACGCGCGAGGCGAGCCCTTGCTGCGTTCGAACGAGATCGCCGGCGACGCGCGCAATCTTTCCTTCGAGCGCGAGTTCGGCAAGATGATCGCCTACCAGGACGTGATGGCGGAGATCGCTGCGCAGCGCACGAACCGGATCATCCGGCGCGTGGTCCAGACTCTGGCGACGGCGGTGTTTCTGCCGATCTAACCGACAGCGGCCTGCGGAGCGATGCCGCATTTGCCAAGTCCCAACCTCAAGACTCGTCGTCCCCGCTTATTTTCGTAACTGAGCGGGGACCCAGTGGCGTTCGTACCGAAGACGCTGGATTCCCGCTTGGCCGTTCCTCGAAACGTCGCCCTTCGGGCTCGTTTGGCCGTTCCTCGAAACTTCGCCCTTCGGGCTCGTTTGGCCGTTCCTCGAAACTTCGCCCTTCGGGCTCGTTTTCGCGGGAATGACGATGATGCGCTCTCGGGGGAATGACGCGCGTGGGGCTTTCGCGGCGCTGCCGCCGCGCCGGCGCTCTGTGTAGCGATGCCGCGTTGCTTGCCCAGGATTCGGGTTCACAGCAGAATGGCGGCGACCGTGGCTCGAAGATTCGAAATAATCGAATAGGAGGAAATGTGATCCGACACCTCATCCGCATCCTTGCTCTTTCGCTTCTCGCCGTGCTTGCCGGCGCCGGCTCCGCATTCGCCGCCGACTATCCGGTACGTCCGGTGAAATGGGTCGTGGGCTACCCGCCAGGCGGCACCACCGATGTCCTGGCCCGCATCATCGCGCAATGGCTCACGGAGAAGATGGGTCAGGCGTTCGTGATCGAGAACAAGCCGGGCGCGGGCAACAACATCGGCGTCGAGGTGGTCGTGGCAGCGCCGCCCGATGGCTACACGATGCTGCTCGTCAATCCGGCCAACGGCATCAACGCGACGCTCTACAAGAACCTTTCGTTCAATTTCATCCGCGATATCGCGCCGGTCGCAGGCCTCGTGCGCACGCCGAACGTGATGGAGGTGCGGACCTCCTTTCCGGCGAAGACGGTCGCGGAATTCATCGCCTACTGCAAGGCGAATCCTGGGAAGATCAACATGGCGTCGTCGGGCGCCGGCACGTCCGTGCATCTTTCCGGCGAGCTCTTCAAATCCATGACGGGTTGCCAGATGGTGCACGTTCCCTACAAGGGCGCCGCCCCTGCGCTCGCCGACCTCATCTCGGGCCAGGTGGACGTGCTCTTCGATAACTTGCCCTCGTCCGCGGGCCACATCAAAGGCGGCAGGATACGCGCGCTCGCCGTCACATCGGCGCAGCGCGAGCCCTCGATGCCCGAATTGCCCACGGTCGGCGATACGGTGGCCGGCTATGAGGCGACCGCGTGGTTCGGGATTGGAATGCCCAAGGCGACGCCGCGCGAGATCATCGACAAGATCAATGCAGAAGTGAACCGCGCGCTTGCCGATCCGGCGATGCGCGCGCGGCTAGCCGAGCTGGGCGGCCACCCGATATCCGGAACGCCGGAGGATTTCGGAAAAGTTATCGCCGCCGAGACGGAGAAGTGGGCGAAGGTGGTGACCGCCTCAGGCGCGACGGTCGATTGATGACTGCGTGTTCGGCAGACGTTAACCGTTCGCCCTGAGCCCTTCGACGTCGCTCAGGACAGGCTTGTCGAAGGGCGATCGGGGTGAGGCCGTTCATGGTGCGACAAGCTCACCACGAACGGGGTGAGGCTCACGACGAACGCTAACGCTTATGACGAAAACGAGCATGACTAATAACATTTCTGGAGCGATCCATGCCGATTGACAACTCCGAACAGATTGCGGAATGGAACGGCGCACTGGGCGAGCGATGGGTCGCGATGCAGCAGCAGATCGAGCCCGTCGTAGCGCCCTTCGGTGAAGCCGCGCTGAAGGCCGCAGCTCCCCAACCCGGAGAGCAGGTGGTCGACATCGGTTGCGGATGCGGCGAGACCTCGATCGAAATCGCGCGGATGGTTGGCGCGAAGGGCTCGGTGCTGGGTATCGACGTGTCGAAGCCGATGCTCGACGTTGCCCGCTCGCGTGCCTCGCTCGCGAATTACGCGCACCTGGCCTTTAGAGAGAGCGATGCATCCAAGGCCACGCTTCCGGCAAAAACCGATTTGCTGTTCTCGCGTTTTGGCGTGATGTTTTTCAGCCAACCCTCTCCGGCCTTCCGCCACATGCGCAAATCGCTGAAAAAGGACGGCCGGTGCGTGTTTGTCTGCTGGCGAGCGCCGCGGGACAACACATGGGCGATGACACCTCTGTCAGCTGCGCGTCAGGCGATGGGCGTCACGCCGGCGCCTGCCGATCCGAATGCACCGGGACCGTTTGCATTCGCCGACGAGGAGAGGGTTCGCACCATCCTGACGGACGCGGGGTTCGGCCATATCGACGTACAGCGCTTCGACGTGGCGATCCCTATTGGCGCGACGCCGCGCGCCGCCGCCGAAAGTGCGACGCAGATCGGCCCTGTTTCACGCTTCGTGCGCGAGGTGGGCGTCGAGCATCTGGACATCATCCTCGATGCCGTCGAAAGAGCGCTCGAACCCCTTGCCACGCCGGATGGCCATGTGAGCTTGAACGGCTCGACCTGGATCGTTTCGGCCAGGAATCCCGCCTAGGCATCCGTTCGTCCTGAGCTTGTCGAAGCCTGTCCTGAGCCTGTCGAAGGGGACGAACGAAACGACCCCGTTCATGGTTCGACAAGATCACCACGAACGGGCGGATCTTCCCACTCGCTGCGAGAGGGCGTTGCATTGAGCGCACCTTCGCCGCACTGCGGTCTTCGTGCCGCGGCATGCGGTCCTTGATGCGCGCAGGCACCGATTGGTTTTATAATTGCAATTGCCGGTCCCTAAACCGGCACCGTAAGGTCCATCGCCGTCGCGCGGTGGGGATTGAGGCCCGAAGTCCGGCGCCGCCGAAACATCTCGACGTCCGATTCGCGTCTTTCATAGCAGCGTCTTGTTTGGAGGAACCATGGATCACTCTCGCATGAGCCCGGTCACGGGCCTTCTCAGGCTTTTGCTCGCGTTCGCTAGCCTGGTGACCGCTGTCATTCAGGGCGATGCCCTTGCGCAACAGCCGCCATCGCAGTTCGCGATCAGGGTCCTCTCCTCGCCCTCGTACGCAGTGACCGGGGGCGACGCTTTTGTCGAAGTCCAGGTTCCCCCGTCGACTCCGCTCGGCGATGTCTCGATCAAGCTCAACTTCCAGGATGTCACCGGTGCGTTCCGCGCCGCCGACGCGTTCTCATTGAGGGGCCTCGTCAGCGGGCTGAAGATGGGCTCGAACGTGCTGAGTGCCGGTCCGCGCTCGACCGGACAGACCCTCGCCAAAATAATCGTTGCCAACTATGCCGGCACGGGCCCGGTGTTCTCGGGCCCGCACCAGACACCGTTTGTATGTGAGACCGACTTTCAGGGCCTCGGGCCGCCGCTCGATCCCGATTGCAGCGCACCCACGCGCGTCGACTATTACTACCGGTCGACGACGACCAACAGCTTCCAGCCCTTCAATACGGCTGGTCCGCGGCCTGCCGATCTTGCGATGACGACGACGAACGAGGGCCTGACGGTTCCTTACATCGTTCGCCGGGAGATGGGCACCATCAATCGCGCGGTCTACATGGTCGCCATCCTGCATGACCCGACCCTGCCGCTGTCGGATCCGTTCACGAGGACGTCGGGTTACAACGGGCGCTTGATCTACAGTTTCGGCGGCGGATGCCAAGCCGGGTACCACCAGGGCCGATCGGTAGGCGGAATGAGCGCCGCGACCTTCAACCTGGAAGACACGGGAGCCGCCTTTCACGATGTTTTTCTGGCCAAGGGCTACGCGGTCATCGGCGGCTCGCTCAACGTGACCGGCACGAGCTGCGCCGATCTCATTTCCGCCGAGACGGCCGAAATGATCAAGGAACACTTCATCGAAGAGTTTGGACCGCCGCGCTACACGATCGGACACGGCGCGTCCGGCGGCTCGATGCAGCAGCATCTGCTGGGCAATAACTATCCGGGCATCCTGGACGGCATCATTCCGGGACGGAGCTTTCCGGACATGATGAGCTTCCTCAATCCGCTTTTCGATTGCGAGCTGCTCGTCAATGCGATCAACACGTCGTCACTGACTTGGACGAACGCGCAAAAGACGGCGGTCGCGGGCTTCAAGGATTTCGGCTATTGCGTGAGCAACGGCACGCGATATCCCAACCTTCGCGCGAAGAATTGCAACGCGACGTCGATTCCGCCCGCGCTCGTCTACGACCCCGTGACCAATCCCCACGGCGCGCGCTGCACGTACCAGGACAACCTCGTGAACGTCTTCGGCATCGATCCCGCCACGGGATTTGCGCGGCGGCCCTTCGACAACGTCGGCATCCAATACGGGCTGGGGGCGCTCAATGCGGGAGTCATCAGCTTCGCGCAGTTCATCGATCTCAACGCGCGGGCTGGAGGGCACGACATCGACGGCAACCTCGTCCCCAACCGCACCGTCGGCGATCCGACGGCGCTGCAGATCGCGTACCAGACGGGTCGCGTCAATGAATTCGGAGCCGGCTTGAGCTCCATTCCGATCGTCGATCTTCGATCCTATGTCGATACGCCTTACGCCGATGGCTCGGTGGACGTGCACGACTCCTATCACAGCGGTGTCAACCGGGCGCGATTGATCGCGATCAACGGCAACGCCAACAATCAAATCATCGTCACTGCTCAAACTTTGGGCACCTTGACCCTCGATACCAGCACGCTGGGATCTCCTCTCGCCGTTGCCTCTTCGGCGATGCTGGACGTCCTCGATCACTGGCTCGCCAATATCGCCGCCGACACGCTCCCGGGCACGCAGGCGCAAAAAGTCGTGCGGAACAAGCCAAGCGACGCAGTCGATGCCTGCTATCTGCTTTCGCTGCAGAAGGTCACCGATCCGGCACAGTGCGCCCAGATGTTTCCGTACTACAAGGATCCGCGGCTCGTTGCGGGCGCTTCGGCGTTAGACGATGTATTCAAGTGCGCTCTGAAACCGGTCGATCCGGCGGACTACAATCCACCTCTCACCGATTCGCAATTGGCGATGGTGAGGTCCGTGTTTCCCACGGGCGTCTGCGATTTCACCAAGCCCGGGACAGGCAAGGTTCCTTTGGCAAACACGTGGCTGTCCTACCCGACTCCGGGAACATTCTTCCACATGCAATGACCGTGAGCTGATCTTGAGCGCGATGCCGAACCGGCTTCGGCATCGCGCTTTTTGTTTTGAGTGAACGCTGCTTCTGCGCGCCGACGGGGCGATCCGCCAGCCTTGACGCTGCCCTCGGCCTGCGGCATCGTGGCCTTCTCGCGTTCCGCCAAGCCCGCTCCATGCGCAGCACCCTTCCTCCCGTCGGTCTCCCCCGGTCCGAAATCTTCGCCCGCATGAAGGCGCTTTCCGCCGGCGACGTCGACTGGCGGCGCGGCCGTGTTCCGCTCTACGTGTTCAAGGCCAACGACGAGATCGCCGCGCTCGGACGCGACGCGTTCCTGGAGTTCTTCACCGAGAACGCGCTGGGAGGCAAGCGCGCGTTCCACGGCCTGAAAAAGATGGAAGACGACATCGTCGCGATCGGCTTGTCGCTTTTTCATGCGCCTGACGATGCGGCGGGGTTTTTCACCACCGGCGGGTCGGAGAGCATCATCTCCGCGGTCCTGGCGTGCCGCGACTACGGCCGGCGAGCGTCCGGCCAGACGAACAAGCGCGGCAACATCGTCCTGCCGTACTCCGCGCATCCGGCGTTCAGCAAGGCTGCGCGGCTGATGGATCTCGAGCTCAAGCGCATTCCAGTGGCAGCCAACTATCGCGCCGATGTCGCCGCGATGGCGCGCGCGATCGATGCGGACACGATGATGCTAGTGGGCTCGGCGCCGTGCTTCTCCTACGGCACCATCGATCCGATTGGCGATCTCGGAGCGCTAGCGCAGCAGCGCGGGTTGTGGCTGCACGTCGATGCATGCGTCGGCGGCTATATCGCGCCGTTCGCCGCCAAGGCGGGGTTTCCCATTCCCGCATTCGACTTCGCCGTGCCGGGGGTGACGTCGATCTCCGCGGACCTGCACAAGTTCGGATTCTGTCCCAAGCCCGCATCGACGGTGTTCTATCGCTCTTCCGATCGCGCCGCGTGCCAGCCCTTCGAGATGGATGATTGGCCGGGCGGCAAGTTCGCGACTGCGACGCTGGTCGGCACTCGGCCTGGCGGTGCGGTCGCCGGTGCGTGGGCGACGCTGCAGGGCATCGGCGAAGATGGCTATGTAACGACCGCGCGGCAGATCATGCGGCTCGCCACCGCGTACCGGCGCGGGATCGAGGCGATCGGACTCACCGTCATCGGCGAGCCCGATCTGTCGATCCTCTGCTTCACGTCCAGCGAGATCGATATGCTCCGCGTAGGCGAGGTCATGGCGACGCGCGGATGGCTGCCGGGTCTGGTGCGCGAGCCGCACGCCATGCATCTGATGCTGTCGATGCTGCACGCGCCGGCACGCGAGGATTATCTGCGCGATCTGCGCGACTCGGTCGCACAAGTAAAAAAGGAAGCCGGCAGGGCGGCGAAGATCGATGTGACGTATTGAGCATGACGCCGCACGCCGCTCGGCCTTTCTCCCGCCGCCTTGTTCGCTATCTCGGCGTCGCCGCGGCGATCGTCCTGGTCGCGTTCGCGGGCGCGGCGGGTTGGGTTTACGTTCAGATGCGCGGCAGCCTGGCGCAGGTCGACGGTGAAGCCATGGTCCCTGGCGCGACCGCCCCGATCGTGATCGAGCGCGATGCGCTTGGAATTCCGACGATTACCGCCGCGTCGCGTGCCGACGCGGCGCGCGGACTCGGCTTCCTGCATGCGCAGGATCGTTTTTTCCAGATGGATCTCGCGCGGCGGCGAGCCGCGGGAGAGCTCTCGGAGCTTTTGGGATCGCTCGCTGTACCGATCGACACGCGCACGCGCATGCTGCGTCTTCGTGCCCACGCGCGGCGTGTGATCGACGCCGCCGCGCCGGAAGAGCTTGCGGTCCTGCGCGCCTACGTCGAGGGAGTCAACGCGGGCTTGGGTGCGCTCGCGGTCAAGCCACCGGAATATCTCGCCCTGCGGATGGAGCCGCAACCGTGGAGCGTCGAGGATTCGGTGCTGGTCATCGCATCGATGTTTCTGACGCTTCAGGACAGCGAAGCGCGCCGCGAGTCACGCCTCGCCGCGGTCTATGCGGCGCTCCCGGCGCCGCTCGCCGACTTCATCACGACTTCGTCGAGCGGCTGGGAGACGCCGCTCATCGGCGCCGTGCATGCCGCGCCGCGCGTTCCGGATGCGGGTGTGTTCGATTTGCGCACCGCGCCCCCTGTCGCGCGGCCCAAGCACGCCCATTCGGACGTAGCTGAGGGCGACATACTGCTCGCATGGCTTTCGCCGGCGAACGACGATGCCCGCGGCAGCAACAGCTGGGCGGTCGCCGGACGCCTGACCGCCGACGGCGGCGCCATCGTCGCGAACGACATGCACCTCGGCCTGTCTGCCCCCAATATCTGGTATCGCGCATCGATCAGTTGGCATGACACGCGGCAGCGACACCTCACCGGCGTGACGCTTCCCGGCGTGCCGTCGCTCGTTGCAGGCAGCAACGGCGACCTCGCGTGGGCGTTCACCAATTCGATCGGCGATTGGAGCGACCTCGTCCTCGTCGAGCCCGATCCGGCCGACGCGACTCGCTATCGCACGCCATCCGGAATGGTGCCAATCAACATCGCGCACGAAACGATCATCGTGAAAGGCGGTGCGAGCGTTCCGGTCGACGTCCGCGAGACGATCTGGGGGCCCATCATCAGTCGTGATCCGAGCGGACGCGAGCGCGCGGTCGCGTGGGTGCCGCTCGTCGAGGGAGGAATGAACTTGGTGATGGCGGGCGTCGAGACCGCCGAAACGCTCGAGCAGCTCTTCGACATCGGCAGCGCGCGCAGGAATTCCCGCGCAGAACCTCGTCGCTGCACAACGGGACGGGCGCATCGGCTGGTCGATCGCGGGACGCATCCCGCGCCGCGTCGGGCACGACGGACGCCTGCCGACCTCGTGGGCCGACGGCACGCGCGGATGGAACGGATGGATTGCGCCGGCCGAGTATCCGCGTCTTATCGACCCGCCGGAGGGGCGCATCGTGACCGCCAACAATCGGCTTGTCGACGAAGGCGCGCTGCGACTCCTCGGCGACGGCGGCTACGATGCCGGCGCGCGGGCGCGGCAGATCCGGGACGATCTGCTGCGAATTGCCCGGGCGTCGGTGCGCGACATGATGCCTGTCCACCTCGACGACCACGCGATCTTTCTGTCGCGCTGGCGCGATCTCATGCTGCAGACGCTGTCGCAGCCGGTCATCAAGGGTTCGGAAGCGCGGCGCGAGCTCTCGCGAGTGGTGAGCGAGACGTGGAACGGCCGGGCGTCGCCCGACTCCGCGGCCTACCGGCTGGTGCGCGAGTTCCGTACGCACGCAAGCGAGCTGGCGCTCGCTCCGTTGGTCGAACGCATCCGGCAGATCGATGCCGAATACCCGCTCGCGGCCGCACGCGGCGGCGAGGGAACGGTGTGGGCGCTCGTGTCCGAGCGTCCGGCGCATCTGCTCGATCCGAAGTTCCGGACATGGACCGATCTTCTGGTTGCCGCCGCGGATCTAACCGCCGAGGATGCCCTGAAGGCCGGTGGAATCGCGGATTACGTGTGGGGTCGCGCAAATACGGTGCGCATCAGGCATCCGCTCAGCGTGGCCGTGCCGGTGCTCGGACCGCTTCTGGACATGCCCGCGGAAGCGCTCCCCGGAGACTCGAACATGCCGCGCGTGCAAGGCCCGACCTTCGGCGCATCGGAGCGGTTTGCGGTCTCACCGGGGCGCGAGCAGGAAGGCTATTTGCACATGCCGACCGGCCAGAGCGGCCATCCGTTGTCGCCGCATTACCGCGATGCGAACGCCGCGTGGGTGACGGGCGCGCCAACTCCGTTCCTTCCGGGAAAGACCGCGCACACGCTCACGTTGCGGCCTGCGGTCGCGCCGCCATCGGCGGAAGCAGCCAGGAGCAAGTAGACACGCCCTGCTGTGGGTGCGAATTCATTCGCACGCGTTGTCTTTGTCCGGAGCGCAGAACGTGCGACGCAGTCGCGCGTCAGGCCGTCACCGCGTCGCGCGCGCGGCGCCACGCCGCCGGAGGCTTGCCGACCAGGCGCTTGAAGGCGCGCGTGAATGCCGCCTCGGAATCGTAGCCGACGTCGACTGCAATCGAGGCAATGGTGGCGCGCGTCTCCAGCAGCAGCCGCGCCGCAGCCTGCATGCGCCACTGCGCCAGATACTGCATGGGCGGCACGCCGATCAATTGGATGAAGCGCTCGTGCAAGGCGGAGCGCGACAGGCCGACGCGGCGCCCTAGCTCGTCGATAGTCCAGTCCTGCGCGGTCTGTTCGTGCATCAGCGCCAGCGCGCGGCCGACGAAACGATCGCGCAGGCCGGCGAGCCAGCCTTCGCTCTGCGCCGGCAGGTGATCGGCGTAACGACGCACGGCGTCGACAAACATCATTTCGCTCATGCGCGCCAGCATGGCCTCGCCGCCGGGTCGCCGCGCATGCGACTCTGCAACCGCCTGCTGCGTGAATTTCGCAATCCAGGCGTCGTCGTTTGTGGCGCGCAAATGCAGCAGGTGCGGCAGCGCGGCGATCAACGGGTTGAACGGCTGCAGGTCGCAACCGAGAAAGCCACACACGATGGTCGTATCGCCGCTGGACTCGACCGGCGGCGTCGAGCGCACGTCATTTTGGCCGTTGAAGGAAAGGCGCAGCGGAAACTGGTCCACTGTCGCGCTGGAGAACCAGCTCAAGTCGGGGTTGCCGCGCATCCCCGGCGCGCTCGACACGACATGTGCGTCGCCGTGGGGAAACATGACGATGTCGCCAGCAGACAGCTGCACGGAAGGTCCACCGGGAATCCCGGCCCAGCAACTCCCTTGTGCCACCGCGTGGTACTCCATCACGTGCTCGACGCCGCGCATCAGCAGCGGCGCGATCTCCTTGGCAGACGGCGCCTCGGCAGCCCACTCGCTGCTGCCGGTGACATAGAAGAACACCGCGCCGCGAAGGCGCACGCCTCGCAGGACATCCGACAGCGTGTCCTGACTCATTTCGCGCTCACCGCGGAGTTTCGATCAAGTCGCGCGGACGATCGGTCAACTCCATCGACCGCGGCGAAACAAAAAGGACACCCGAGCAAACGCCGGCGACATCGGGTGAAGCATCGGGCCGGGCAATCCGGAAGATGGAGCCTGCTCGCCGCAGAGAAATCGCGGCGGGCTCGAGTTCCAAAACGTTCACTTGTGGAGTATCGCATGCATACCCTGCCTTACCTTACGCTGGACAAGGATGTCCGGCAACTGCGCCAGTCGGACATCGACGCCCTTGCGGCGCAGATCAGCGGCGGCGTCCTCGGTCCCGCGGATGACGCATACAACCAAGCGCGCAAGGTGTGGAACGGCAGCGTCGATCGGCGCCCGGCACTGATCGCGCGCTGCGTGACCGTCGGCGATGTCCAGGCAGCCGTTCGCTTCGCCGCCGAGCAAGCGAATGCTGCTCAGCGTGCGCGGCGGCGGTCATCACATCGCCGGCAACGCGGTCGCGGAGGGCGGTCTGATGATCGACCTCGTCGGGCATGCGCACGATCGGCATCGACGCCGCGAAGCGGACCGCGCGCGTCGGCGCGGGAGCGCTGCTGGTCGACTTCGATCGCGAAGCGCAGGCGCACGGGCTGGCGACGCCGCTCGGCATCAATTCCACCACCGGCGTCGCCGGACTCACGCTCGGCGGCGGCTTCGGCTGGCTGACGCGCCGCCATGGAATGACCATCGACAATCTGCTGGGAGCCACCGTCGTGACGGCCGATGGTGCTGTAGCGCGTACGTCTCGGCCGCGTCCGAGCCCGACCTGTTCTGGGCGCTGCGCGGCGGCGGCGGCAACTTCGGCGTCGTGACGTCGTTCGAATTTCAGCTGCATCCGGTCGGCCCCGAGCTCTACGCCGGCCTGGTCGTCTACCCGTTCGCGCAGGCCCGTCAGGTCCTGCGCGCATGGCGCGACTTCAGCGCCGACGCGCCCGACGAGCTGAGCCGTATGGGCGGTGCTGCGCAAGGCGCCGCCGCTGCCGTTCCTTCCCGCATCGGCGCACGGCAGCGATGTGGTGATCTTTCCGGTCGTCTACTGCGGCGACGTCGAAGCCGGTAAGCGCGCCGCGGCTCAGGTGTTGCAATTCGGCGATCCCATCGGGACCGCGCTCGGCGCCGACGCCGTACGCCGCGTTCCAGTCGGCCTTCGATCCGCTGCTGACACCGGGCGCGCGCAACTACTGGAAGTCGAACAACTTCAGAGCGCTGACCGATGCGGCGCTCGACGTCGTGATCGAATCCGCCACTCGCCTGCCGGGACCGGAGTGCGAGATCTTCGTAGCTCAGCTCGGCGGTGCGATGGCGCGCGTGAAGCCGGCAGCGACTGCCTTTGTCGGGCGCGACGCGCGCTACATCATGAACGTGCACGGCCGCTGGTCGGATGCGCGCGACGACGAGAAGGTGCGGGCATGGGCGCGACAAGCCTTTCAGGCCGCCGCGCCGTACGCTACGGGCAGCGGCTACGTGAACTTCCTCACCGAAGACGGAGACCGAGCGGGTCGCCGCGAGCTACGGCTCGAACTACCCGCGCCTCCAGACCGTGAAGCGGCGTTACGACCCGGGCAACCTGTTCCGCATGAACCTGAACATCGCGCCGGCCGCCGCACAGCAGCTTCAGGCCACACCATGAACACCATCGACGCGCGCGGGTACAGCGTCTCCGGCGCCTCACCCGCCGCCCTCGAAGCGTACGAGCGCGCGCTGGCGCTGTTCCAGAGCTGGCGCAGCGGCGCCGACGCGGAGGTCGCACGCGCGCTGCAGGAGTCGCCCGGCTTCGTGATGGCGCACGTGTTGCGGGCCTACCTGCTGCTGTCCAGTCGAGATCCGCGACACGTCCGTTTGGCGCGCCCGGTGCTGGAGCGCGCCGCGGGCTTGCCGGCCAACGAGCGTGAACGCCTGCACCTCGCCGCGATCGCGGAGGCGCTTGCCGACCACTATGAACGCGCCAAGACGCGATGGACCGAGTTGCTGCGCCTGTATCCTCGCGATGTCCTCGCGCTGCAGGTGGCGCATGCGTTCGACTACATCACCGGCGATGTGGCCCGCATGAACGATCGCGTAGCGGCGGTGCTGCCGGCGTGGTCGAGCGACCTGCCCGGTTACCACGCTGTGCTGGCCATGCATGCTTTCAGTCTCGAGGAAAGCGGCGAGTACGAGCGTGCCGAGCAAGCCGCCCGTTCAGCGCTGGCGCTGAATGCGTCTGACGCGCGGGCGCACCATGTGATGGCGCACGTCTTCGAGATGACCAAGCGGCCCGATGCCGGCGTCCGCTGGATGAACGAGCACATCGGTTCCTGGGCAATCGGCACCGTCGTCGCCACGCATTGCTGGTGGCATCTGGCGTTGTTTCATCTGGCGCAAGGTCAGCTCGATCGCGCGCTGGCGTTGTACGACGGGCGCATCAGGGCAAGTCGCTCCAGCGAGATCGCCGACATGATCGATGCCACCGCGCTGCTGTGGCGCATCCGGCTGCGCGGCGGCAACACCGGTTCGCGCTGGGCCGAGCTCGCCGCAACCTGGGCGCCGCATATCGAAGACGGCTTCTGCAGCTTCAACGATCTCCACGCGATGCTCGCCTTTGTCGGCGCAGGCGACTGGGATCGCGCCGAGCGTCTCCAGCGTGCCGTCGTCCGGAACGCGTCGATGCCGACGCGCTATGGCGAAACCACGCGGCTGCTCGGTCTTGCCGCCTGCCGCGCGCTGATGGCATTCGGCCGCCGGAAGTACCTCCGGTCGATCGCACTCATTGCGAGACTCCGGGCGCTCGCGCATCGCCTTGGCGGCAGTCACGCGCAGCGCGACGTGCTGCACCTGACGCTGCTCAATGCCATCGAGCGAGTTCGCAGGCCGGCGCGTCGTTTGCGCAACGCCGTGCTGCCGATAGTCGCGCGGGCCTGGCGCTAGGTCCGTCCGTTGCCTCCCGCGCGCTGGCAGTGGTGCAGAGGCTCCTTTACGCCAGCGAGCCGGCCAGGTCGCGCAAAGTCCGCCGCGGGTTGTCCTCGATCGGCGAGCCGTGCGAGACGAGGATGCGCCTGAGTGGCTCGATGTCGGCCCATTGCAGGAGCTGGGTGCGCAACAAACTTGGATCCTTGATCATCACCATCTTTACTACCTTGGGAATTTGCGCCGCGTCGCCGGCGAAGCCGACCTTGCGCAGCAGCCAACCGCCGACGCCGGACTCGTTGCGAATGTTGCCCACGACGTCGTTGAGCACGAGCGTCGTGCCGCTTGGCGTTCGAACGACAAGCGCCGCTTCGCGGTCGAGCGTTCCGGGGACCGTCACGAACTGAACGTCTGGATCGTCGAAGCGAGGCGCCGTCGTGTCGACCGGCACGACCTTCGCGACCGCGGCCCGCGCGCCTTCGGGCGCGACGACCTGCATCTGCGGGTAACGGTCTTTCCAGATCTTCGCGTCGAGCCGATGCTTGTCGCTCGGCACGATCAAGTACGCGGGGCGGCCGAACGCTTCGAGCGCAGCCATCTCGTTCTCATCGAGCGCGATCGCGCTGAACACCACCAGCCGCGAGCCGCTCAGGCGGACCACCGTCATGCGCCGTGGCAGATCCATGAGCGGCATGTGGATCTCGCCCACGACCGTCATGATGTTGTCGTCGATCTGCGTGAGCTTGCCGTGAGGCAGGACTTTCCATTGCTGGTGCGGCTTGGGCACGATCGGGTTCCTTTGCAAGATCGGTATCTCGAATTCCAAACGGTGGCGCAGCTTTTGAGCCAGCCAAGCGCTTACGACGCGTCCGCGGCGGCGGATTTGCGTTTCCTTCCGATGCGTAAGACACTCAAGCCCCGGCCTGCCTGCCGGACCGGGAAGACAGCCTACAACTATCTCAGATATTTGACGAAGTCGGATGAATTCGAGAGGGAATGAAATGAACGCCAGGTTTTCTCGCCGCGACTCACTCAAGCTCATCGCCAACATGGGCATCGCCACCTTCGCAGGCGGCGCGATGCTGCGCTCGCGCAGCGTTTTCGCGCAGCAGGCGACCGCCGTGCTGGGCCACTTCGGCTCGGCCAACCCGCAGACGCTGGGCAAGGCATCCGGCTCGTTCGCCAAAGCGTTCGGGCCCAACGTGAAGACCGACTTCGTCACCGTCGGAGGCGGCCCGCAGGTCATCGCGGCGATCGCCGGCAACAGTATGGACGTCTGCAACGTCGGCTCCTCGCCGATGGTCGTCGGCTTCGCGCAAGGCATCAAGATGTCGATGGTCTACGTCGAGAAATACATTACCGACAGCGAGTGCCTCGCGGTGCGCAAGGATGCGAACATCAACTCGCTCAAGGACCTCAAGGGCAAGAAGATCGGGCTGCCGTTCAACACCTCGGTGCATTTCGCGATGCTCGCCGGACTCAAGACCGTGGGCTTGGGTCCCTCGGACTTGAGCCTCATCAACGTCAAGGCTGACTCGATTCTCGCGACGTGGCAGCGCAAGGACATCGACGGCGCGTACATCTGGCATCCGGTGCTGGGGGATCTCCTCGCCGACAACGGCAAGCTGCTGCTCAAGACCGGCGATCTCGCGGCGAGCGGCACGCTGGTGTTCGACGGCATCGTCGTGCGCGACGAGTTCAAGCAGAAGCAGCCGGAGCTGGTGCTGGCGTACCTCAAGGAATACGACCGGCTGTGCACCATGTACGAAAAGCAGCCGCAGGAAGTCGTGAAGGTGCTCTCGCCGTACCTGCAGATGACACCCGAGAAGACGATGGACTACATCAACACTTTCCATTCGATCCCGCCCAAGGAGCTCGCGAGCGAAAAATGGATGGGCATGCCGGGCGCGAAGGACACGGGGGTCCTGCGCACGCTACAGGCGCAAGCCGAGTTCCTCAAGTCCGCAGAGCAGATGACCGCCATCCCGCCGAGCTGGACGCCGTACGTGGATTCGACGTTTTTGGCGAAGATGGTTTAGCGGCGTTGCGATCGTGATTCACCACATCCATCGTCTCCCCGTCACTTTTTAGCCGTCATTCCCGCGAAAGCGGGAATCCAGCGTCGTTGGGTTTCAGTAGCGTGTCCAAAATGCAACGCCACTGGGTCCCCGCTCAGTTACCAAAATGAGCGGGGACGACGATCTAGCTAGAGCACCGACACGATGACCATCCAACCCATCGCGCTCGATGCGGCGCCGCGCCGCGCCGCAGCGAAGCTCTCGATCGAAGGCGTGTCCAAGCGCTTCGGCGCAGGCGCCGATGCGGTGCAGGCGCTCGAGCCCATCGACATCGCCGTCGGTGCCGGCGAGTTCCTCACCATCGTGGGACCGTCGGGCTGCGGCAAGAGCACGCTGCTCAATATCGTCGCCGGATTCGAGACGCCCACCACCGGCCGCGCCATCATCGACGGCAAGACCATCACCGGGCCCGGTCCCGAGCGCGGCGTCGTGTTCCAGCAGGGCGCGCTCTTCACCTGGATGTCGGTGCAGGACAACATCGCTTTCGGGCCGCGCGCGCTCGGGAAGAGCGTCGCCGAGTCTCGCGAGATCGCCGCGCGCTACATCGAGCTCGTCGGCCTCAGCGGATTCGGCAAGCGCTATCCCTACGAGCTTTCCGGCGGCATGCAGCAGCGCGTGGGCATCGCGCGTGCGCTCGCCAACGAGCCGGAAGTGCTGCTGATGGACGAGCCTTTTGCCGCGCTCGACCAGCAGACACGCGAGCTCCTGCAGGAGGAGATCCGCGCGATCTGGCGGCGGACGGGCAAGACCATCCTGTGGATCACCCACAGCATCGAGGAAGCGCTGTTTCTCGCGACGCACGTCGTGGTGATGACCGCGCGTCCGGGACGCATCAAGGCCGCGTTTGCGTGCGGCTTCTCGCGCGAGGCCGATCCGCTGATAGCGACGACGCCGGAGTTCGCGGAAGCCAAGCGCGTGATCGTCGGGCTGCTTCGCCAGGAATCGCTCGAGGCGCAGCGTCAGGAAACGGCGGCGTGATAGCTATTCGTCATTCCCGCGCAAGCGGGAAAACGAGGCCGCAGGCCGAAGTTTCGAGGGACGGCCGTCCAGCGTCGTTGCGACGGTTGCGTTGTGCGACCAACGCCACTGGGTTCCCGCCTACGCGGGGACGACAAACATGGCGTCATTCCCGCCCTTCGACGGCGCTCGGGGCAGGCTCCAGCGGGAATCCAAATTGACTTGATGCAGCGCTAACGTGTCCGTCGATGCCGCAGAAAATCTGACCGAGGACCTGCCTCCCGCGCGGCGCACTGCGCGCCGCGATCGCTGGCTGGGACTTGCGTCGTTCGCGGCGATGCTGGCGTTCTGGTTCGCGATCACCGGCAGCGGCTTGTGGCCGCCGCTGGTGCAGCCTGCATTCCTGCCCTCGCCGGTGACGGTCGCCAAGACCTTCATGCGGCTCGCCGCCACCGGCTACCAGGGACACACGCTCGCGCATCACTTCCTGATCAGCCTGATGCGCTTCGGCATCGCGTTCGCGGTCTGCGTCGTCATCGGCGTGCCGGTCGGCCTGCTCATGGGCATGCACAGCGGCGTGCGCGCCGTCCTCGATCCGCCGATCGAGACCACGCGGCCGATCCCCAAGCTCGCGCTCCTGCCCCTGTTCATCATCTGGTTCGGCATCGGCGAGCTGTCCAAGACGATCGTCATCATTACCGCGCTTTTTCCGCTGATCTCGATCTCGGCGATGCAGGCGGTGCGCGCGGTCAGCGTGCGCAAGATCCAGGCGGCGCAATCCCTGGGCGCGAGCCGCGGCACGATCTTTCGCCGCGTGCTGCTGCCTGCGAGCCTTCCGGGCATCTTCACGGGACTGCGCGTGTCGGTCGGAATCGGCGTCACGATGCTGGTCGGCGCCGAGATGGTCGCGACCAGCGACGGAATCGCCTGGATGGCACTCACCGCCGCGGACTTCGTGCAGACCGATATCGTGCTGGTCGGCGTGCTCATCATGGCCGCGCTGGGATACGGACTGGACCAGGTTTTCCGTGCGCTGGAGCGGCGTGTCGTGCACTGGGCAGGGCGCGATTAATCCGGTGACGTCTCACGTGCGCCGACTCCACCCAAGCGTCTTCATGTTCATGATCGTTCCTTTCGGAGCGATGGGCGGATACCTCTCGGTCGCGATCGGCTACCAGCTCACGCAGGCCGGCGTCGGCGTGGAACAAGTGGCCGAGCTCATCGCGTTCGGATACATCCCGCAGACCTGGAAGTTTCTGTGGGCGCCGGTGGCGGACATCACACTCTCGCGCAAGACGTGGTATCTCCTCGCCGCCATCGTCAGCGCGCTCGGTATTTTCGTCACCGGCGCGGTCCCTGCGGACGCCCAATCGCTGCCCGTGTTGTACGCGGCGGTGTTCGTCTCGAATGTGGCGTCCACATTTCTGGCGATGGCGACCGAAAGCCTGATGGTCTATAACACGCTGCCGGAGCTGCAGGGGCGCGCCGGCGGTTGGTTCCAGGCGGGCAATCTTGGCGGGAACGGCTTGGGCGGAGGCGCGGGGCTCTGGCTCGCGCAGACCCTGCCTCAGCCATGGATGGCCGCGGCGGTGATTGCCGCCTTGTGCCTCCTGTGCGGAACCGCGCTGCGGTTCGTGCCGGAGCCGCCGCCGCTGACGCGCACAGGGCACTACGGCCGGATGCTTGTCGAAGTGCTGAAAGATCTGTGGCACGTGGCGCGAACGAGGGTCGGCATTCTCGCGCTCCTGATCTGCTTTCTTCCCATCGGCTCCGGCGCGGCGGCCAACCTGTGGGCGTCCGTCGCGGATGACTGGCAAGCCAGCGCAAATACCGTGGCGCTGGCGACGGGAGTCTTCAGCGGCATCGTGTCCGCGCTCGGTTGCCTCGCCGGCGGCTACGGGGCCGATCGCATGGACCGCAAGACGGCATACGCGCTGTATGGGCTGCTGATGGCGATGTGCACGGTCGCTATGGCGATCGCGCCGCGCACCGAGACGATGTACGTCGTGTTCACGCTGACCTACGCGTTCATCCAGGGTCTGACCTACGCCGGTTTCACTGCGGTCGTGCTCGAGACCATCGGACTTGGCGCCGCGGCGACCAAGTACAACGTGTACGCGTCGCTGTCGAACATGCCGATCGCGTACATGACGCTGGTCGATGGATGGGCGCATACGCGCTGGGGCGCAGCCGGATTGCTCAATGTGGAGGCTGCGATCGGCGTGCTGGGCATCATCGTTTTCGTCGCCGTCGCGAGGACTTTGCGGCAGCGAACCGTGCCCGCACCGTGACTCGACACTCCGCCGTTACCGCTGATCTCGTTAGCGGCAATATGTGGGGCCCGCGGTCCGCGTGCGATCGTGGCGGCATGATCGCGTGACGGTCATTGCTGATCGTGCGGGCGCAGGGCAAAATGTCGCAACACGCACGCAGCCCTGAATAGGCGCGCAATCGCTGGGTGCGCGCGATGCGATCGAATTTGCGGTCGCTCGATGACGCACGCAAGGAGCCGCAGACTCATGAGAGTACGTTTCTGGGGAACGAGGGGGTCGATCGCCACCCCCGGGCCGGGCACGAACCACTTCGGCGGCAATACCTCCTGCGTCGAGCTGACCACTGCCAACGGCGACCTTCTGATTTTTGACTGCGGCACCGGCGCGCACCGGCTGGCCGCCGCGTTGATGGCCCAAGGCAAGAAAGCCATCAACGCGAACATTCTCCTCGGACATACGCACTGGGATCACATTCAAGGCTTTCCGTTCTTCAGCCCGGCCTTTGTCAAAGGGAACTCCGTCGCGATCTATGGCCCGGAAGGCAGCCGCGGCTCGCTGCATGACGTGCTGGCCGGCCAGATGGAGTTCACCTACTTCCCCATCGAGTTGAACCAGCTGCCGGCCGCGATCACCTACCACGACCTGACCGAGGGCATCCACACGATCGGCGGCGCGCGGGTCGCGACGCAATTTCTCAATCACCCGGCCATGACGGTGGGCTACCGAGTCGAAGCCGACGGCGTGGCGGTGGTGTACCTGGTGGACCACGAGCCGTTCTCCGATGAGCTCTGGCGCGCCGGTGCCGAGCCGGGCCGCATCGAGTCCATCCTGCACGAGGGAGACCGCCGGCACGCCAAATTCATGGCCGACGCCGATCTCGTGATCCACGACGCCCAGTACACGCCCGAGGAGTACGGCTCGAAGAAAACCTGGGGACACAGCACGTACGACTACGTGGTGCAAATTGCCGCGGCGGCCGGCGTGCGGCGGGTCGCACTGACCCACCACGATCCGAGCCACGACGACCACTTCGTCGCGGACATCGAGCGCAAGGCCCGCACCCTGGCCTTGCAACGCGGGACGGGACTCGATGTCTTCTGCGCGTATGAAGGCTGCGAACTCGTCCTGGAGCCGCGCTCCACCTTGAAGCCGTTTGTCGCGGCGGACCCCTTCCAGGCGTCCGTCGCGCAGCGCCGCTTTCACATCCTGGTGGTTGATGACCAGCCGGACATGCTCACGATGATCGTTCGCGCGCTGGAGGAGGATCAGTACACGGTCAGCAAGGCGACAAGCGGCCCGGAGGCGCTCCGGATGATCGACGAGCACATGCCGGACCTCGTGGTGCTGGATTACAAGATGACCGGCATGGACGGCCTGGCGGTCATGAAAACGCTCCGCGCCAAGCCCGAGACACAGCCCCTGCCGGTGCTGATGCTCACCGCCATGACCGATGAGCCCAGCACCCGCGCCGGCTTTGAAGCGGGGGTGACGGACTATGTGACCAAGCCGTTTTCGATCCCGCAGCTCACCGCACGCGTCCGCGCCTGCCTCGCCAGAACCCAGCTCCTGTAATCGTGTGACGGGCTAGTCGGAGACGATCTCGACACGATCCAGGTACCTGGACAATTCGCCCACCCACTTGCGCGACGCGTCGGTGTCGGCGCTCTCGGCCGCCTGCTCGAGGGCGGCGCCGATGTCGGTGATGGCCTGGAATCCCCAGCTGCCGCCGGCGCCCTTCATGCCGTGCCCCAGACTCTCCACGGTCTCAAAGTCACCCCGATCCAAGGCGTCCAGCATCGCGATGACATCCTGCCTGCGGTTCTGCAGAAACCCGGGGATCAGGTCTGCGAATTTAGGATTCGCACGCACAAGGATCGTGTCCTTCCGGCTGCTTTCCTCTTTCGATGACGGAGGCGCGACCATGGAATGCTCCTTGATCGCTTGCAGCAGCACCTCTTGTTTGATTGGTTTCGTCAAATACGCCGTGCACCCCGCCGCCATGACACTTTTCTTGATCCCCCTTCAAGGCAGAGGCCGTCAGTGCGATGATCGGCGTGGGCGGCCGGTGGTTCGCCTGTTCCCACTCTCTGATCGCCCGCGTCGCGGTCAAGCCATCCATGACCGGCATTTGCCGGTCCATCAGGACAAGGTCATAGTGTCCGGCGGTAAACTTTTCACAGGCGATGGCCCCGTTTTCGGCGATTTCGACCCGGTACGGCGTGTCCTGCAGGTAGGCCATCGTGATCGTGCGGTTGTCGGGGGAGTCCTCCACCAGAAGAATATGCAGCGCCGGCAGCGGCGGCTCGGGACCCGTGCCGACCGGCACGGCCGCCCGCCGCGTGGCCCCGGCCCAGATCTCGAGCGGCACGGCGAAAGAAAACACGCTGCCCTTCCCGACTCCGCTTTCGACCCAGATGCGCCCGCCCATCAGTTCCACCAGGCGCTTCGAAATCGTGAGCCCCAGCCCCGAGCCCCCGTACCTGCGAGTGGTGGACGAGTCGGCTTGCGTGAATCGCTCGAACACCGCGCCCAATTTCTCGCCCGGAATGCCGATGCCGGTGTCCGAGATCGTGAACCGCAATGCGCCCGGGACGGAGGAGTCCGCATCCGGCGTGACTCGCAGGGCCACTTCGCCGGATTCCGTGAACTTGATCGCGTTGCCAAGCAAATTGAGCAGCACCTGCCGCAGCCGTGTCGGGTCGCCGACCAGGTCGGTGGGCACGTTCGGCGCGATCTCGCACACCAGGGCCAGACCTTTTTCATGGGCCCGGACCGCCACCATCTCCGTCACTTTCTCCAGCAGATCGTTCAACGAGAACCCGGTCCGTTCCAGCTCGAGCTGCGAGGCTTCGACTTTGGAGAGATCGAGGATGTCGTTGATGAGATTCAGCAGGTTGTCGCCGGCGCGGCGAAAGATCTGCACATACTTGTCTTGCTCCGGGGAGAGAGGGGTCTTCGCGAGCAGGTCCGCGATGCCGATGATCGCATTCATCGGCGTTCGGATTTCATGACTCATGCTCGCCAGAAAATCCGACTTGGTCTGGCTCGCGCTCTCGGCCACGGCCTTGGCCTGCTGCAGTTCCGCCTCCACCCGCTTGCGCTCCGTGACGTCGCGCGCCGCGGCGAAGACGCCCTGCAGCGTGCGGTCCCGGTCGTAAAAGGTGGTCGCGTTGTAGGACACCACCGTTTGCTTGCCGTCGCGGGCGCACGCCGTCAGCTCGTAGTCGGTGACCTTCTTTTCGCTCAGCACGAGCTTGATCCCCGCTTCGGCCCGCTCCGGATCGGTGAAGTAGTTCTTGAACGGCGCGCCGATCAGCTCGTCGCGCGTGCAGCCGGTGAGCGCCTCCATCTGCTTGTTGACGTCCGTGATGATGCCGGAGGGATCGGTGGTCATCAGCGCGTCGATGTTGGATTCGATCAGCGAGCGCGTGTAGAACTGCTGGTCGCGCAGGCGCTGATCGAGCTTTTTCTGCTCGGCTTCGACCAGCTTGCGCGCGGTGTTGTCGGTGCCGATCAACAGATAGCCGATGATGGCGTCCTGCGCGTCGCGCAGCGCCGTGACCGACACCACCGCCGGGAAGCGGCTCCCGTCCTTGCGGATATAGGTCAGCTCGTAGATGTCCTCGATCCCGCGCGAGGCCTTGAAGACCAGCGCCTCGAAGCCCGGCGTGATCGGGGTTCCGAGCTCGACGCTCAGCGCCTTGGCGCGCGCGATCACTTCCTGCGGATCGGAAATGTCGGCCGGCGTGATCTTGTTCATCACTTCGGCGGCCGTGTAGCCCAGCATCCGCTCGGCGCCGACGTTGAAGATCTGAATGACGCCCTTCGCGTCGGTGGCGATGCTCGAGAAATTGGCGCTGTTGAAAATCGCGCGCTGCAGGGCCCCCGCCTTGAGCAGCGCCTCTTCCGCCTGCTTGCGCGCGGTGTTGTCGGTGCCGATCAACAGATAGCCGATGATGGCGTCCTGCGCGTCGCGCAGCGCCGTGACCGACACCACCGCCGGGAACCGGCTGCCGTCCTTGCGGATGTAGGTCAGCTCGTAGATGTCCTCGATCCCGCGCGAGGCCTTGAACACCAGCGCCTCGAAGCCCGGCGTGATCGGGGTTCCGAGCTCGACGCTCAGCGCCTTGGCGCGCGCGATCACTTCCTGCGGATCGGAAATGTCGGCCGGCGTGATCTTGTTCATCACTTCGGCGGCCGTGTAGCCCAGCATCCGCTCGGCGCCGACGTTGAAGATCTGAATGACGCCCTTCGCGTCGGTGGCGATGCTCGAGAAATTGGCGCTGTTGAAAATCGCGCGCTGCAGGGCTCCCGCTTTGAGCAGCGACTTCTTCTGCCTGCTCGTGCAAGCTAAGGCCGGCGGCCTTGGCGACGCCGATCCTAGTCCGTGCCGCGTCTTTTCCCTTAATCATGGCGTCGCCTCCAGCAGCCGTGCTTTAGTCCCGTGAACCACGCGGGCGAATCCGGTTTCGTGACCGACTCCGATTGTCGCCCGCGGCTTCAATCGGTCGAACCGCCTGATAAAAAACAGCCGGGGAAAAAAACAACCCCCGGCTGCGATCCCCGATTCCCTCTCGCTCCCCTTAGAAGAGAGCGTCGGGAGCCCTTATCGATTTCAGGACTTGCGCGTTGCATTTTTACGAGCTGAGGAGCCCGTTCGTAGACGACCGACTCGTGAGCACCCCAGCATGACGAGCGCGTTTTTTCTCTGACTTTTAAAGATATCGGGGATCCCGAATCGCGTCTGTACGCTGCCGCACGTATGACCGGAGAGAACCTCCCCGCCGCGCCTCTCCGCGGCCTTGTCTCGTGGGCAGAAAACCCGCGAGTCCGCGCTGTCGCGAAGCAATTCCCACCGAAACGTGTAGGTCAACCGCTGACACGCATCGAGGCTCGCGAACTATCCCTTGAGCCTTCGGTTCAAAGCGAGAGCATCATCGCTCCAAACCATGCACATTCCTCGCACCGTCTGGGTCCTGATCGTTATCGCCGCGGCGCTGGCAGTGTTCATCGCCTTGTTCAACTGGAATTGGCTGCGCGGGCCGATCTCGACTTATATGAGCGGGAAGTTCGGGCGGCCGTTCGTCATCAACGGCGATTTGCATGGGGAGTTCTCGCTCAAGCCGCGGCTGAGCGCCGACTACGTGACGCTTGCCAACGCGTCGTGGGGCACCGATCCCTTGATGGCGCGCGCCCAACGGCTCAGCGTGCGCGTCGATCTGCTGTCGCTGTTCAGCGGTCCCGCGTCGCTGCCCGAGCTGACGCTCGTGCGGCCGATGCTGCTGCTCGAGCGAGATGCCGACGGACACCCGAACTGGGACTTCGGCGGACCGCCGGCGATCCCGCGAATCGGCAGCCTGAGCATCGATACCGGCAAAGTGCGCTACCTCGATCCGGCGCCAGGGACCGACATCAGCGTCGACGTCGGATCGGCGCCGGCAACGGCAAGCGGCGAGCTGCCGGTGACCTTCAAGGGTGCGGGCAAACTGCGAAAGAATGACTTCGCGATCGAAGGCAGCGCCTCGTCGCTCCTCGCGCTGGAGAATGCGGATCGGCCCTATCGTCTGGACGTCCAGGCGAAAGCCGGTGCTACCACAGCCAAGTTCAACGGCACCATCGTCCCGGCGCGCATCGACAACGTCGACGGAGCGCTGTCGCTTCAGGGGCGGGACCTGTCGCAGCTCTATCCCACCATTCCCGTGCCGTTCCCGTGGACGCCGCCGTATCGATTGAGCGGCAACCTCAAGCACGGCGGCGGCGTGTGGTCCTTCAACCAGTTCAACGGCAAGGTGGGTGAGAGCGACATCGCGGGACGATTCGACGTCGACCGCAAGAACCAACGCGTGATGGTCGATGCGGATCTCGTTTCGCAGAAGCTCGATTACAAGGATCTGGGCGGTCTGGTCGGACTGCCGCCTCCACAGGCGGGCACCGTCGCGCAGAAAAAGGAATCGATCAAGCGCGAAGTGACCGGTCGCGCGCTTCCCACGAAGGCGTTCGACCTGGAGGGCTTGCGCGCGCTGGACGCGAAGGTGCATTTGAGCGGCAAGCGCTTCGTCGCGACCGATTTGCCGCTGGACGATCTAAACGCGGTGCTGGATCTCAAGGACGGCGTGCTCAAGCTTCAGCCTTTGGATTTCGGCATCGCGGGCGGACACGTTGCGTCGGCGCTGACCATGGATGTGCGCGACAAGGTTATCAAAACAACGGTCGACACGACGGTGCGCAACGTCGAGCTCAAGCAGATCGTGCCGGCGCTCAAGCCCCCGAAGGGAAGCGCGGGTAAAGTGGGCGGCCGCGCGCACTTCACTGCGACCGGCAATTCGGTCGCCGACATGCTGTCGAGCAGCAACGGCGAGGTCGCACTGATCAGCTGGGGAGGCGATGCCAGCGAGCTTACGATCGTCCTTACCAACCTCGATCTCGCGCGCGCTGCACAGCTCCTGCTTCGCGGCGATACGAATTCGCCGATTCGCTGCGTCGTGGCCGATTTCGTCTCCGAAAACGGCGTGATGGACTCGAAGACGCTGGTGATCGATACCGAAGCGGAAAAAATCCTCGGCGAGGGAAAGGTCGATTTCGCAAAGGAGCACTACGACCTGACTCTCAACGCGCAATCAAAGCGCCCAAGCCTGCTGGCGCTGCGAGGCCCGATCGTGATCGACGGCAGCTTCAAGAATCCGAACGTGCACCCCGCGGTCGGTCCGATTGCCGCGCGCGTCGGCGCCTCGGTCGGGCTGGGCGTCCTGAATCCCTTGGCGGCGCTTCTGCCGCTGATCGACTTCGGGGGTGCCGGCGACGCCGACTGCCGGGCGCTGATGGGCGAGGCGAGCGAGAACGTGCAGGCCAAGGCGGGCCAAAGCAAAACGACGCCTCAGAAGGCCGCGGCAAGGTAGCCGCCCAGCGACCGGCGGGAGAGCTTCCCCGCGGGAACGCCCGGTCTGCCCGTTTCATCTAATGCGGTCTCGAAGCCGCATCCGTCCCTGATTCCGAGGCACGAAAGTCGACGCGGTCCGAGCAGATGGCGGCGCGCATCCAAAGCGCACCCCCTGCCGTATACGTGGGTGCAGGACCATTCACCGAGGAGAGTCAATATGAGAAAAGCAAGCATTGTCGTGGCCGGCGCGTTGTTCCTGGCCGCATCCGGGGCATTCGCGCAGGCGCCCAACGACGCGCAAATCGCCCACATTGTCGTAACTGCGAACACGGTGGACATCGACGCGGGCAAGCTCGCCGAGTCCAAGTCGACCAACGCGGACGTGAAGGCGTTCGGTCAGCGCATGGTGACCGACCACAGCGGCGTCAACAAATCGGCCACCGAGCTCGTCACCAAGCTCAAGGTCACGCCGCAGGACAATCCCACCAGCCAGGCGCTCAAGAAGGGCGGCGAGGAGAATCTTGCCAAGCTGAAGGGACTCTCCGGCGCCGCGTTCGACAAGGCCTACGTCGATCACGAGGTCGCGTACCATGAGCAAGTGCTCGATGCCATCGACAAGACGCTCATTCCCAGCGCCAAGAACGAAGAGCTCAAGGCGCTGATCGTCAAGGTGCGGCCGGCGTTTGTCGCGCATCTCGAGCACGCCAAGATGCTGCAGTCCAAGATGGGCAAGAGCTGATGTCGATCTCAGCGCGCGCCCTTCGCGTTGCGCCTGCCATCGTCGCGCTGGGCCTGCTGCTGTTCGGGAGCGGCCCGGCGCTGGCGGCGGTGCGTACGGTCGCAATCGATGGGACCAAGTTCGATCCCGAGACCGTCACCGTCAAGGCGGGCGATACCGTCGTCTGGATCAACAAGGACCCATTCCCGCACACCGTGACCTCGCAGGCAGGAGGGTTCGATTCGCAAGGAAATCGCCGCGGGCAAGTCGTGGCAATTCAAGACGAGCAAGCCCGGCGTGTTTCCTTACGTCTGCACTTTTCATCCGACCATGAAGGCGACGCTGAAGGTGGAATGACGGTTCCCTAACGGCGCAGCGGGTGTCTCAGACCTTCCGGAATCATCCAGCGCTCGCCGAAGCGGAACCCGCCTTCGATGATCAAGGCCAGCGCCGCGGCGGGAATTGCGCCGGCGAGCATCATCGCGTGATCGTTGAGCGCGAGGCCCGTCACGATGCGCTCGCCATAGCCACCTGCGCCGATGAACGCAGCGATGGTCGCTGTGCCGACGTTGATGACCGCCGATGTCTTGATCCCCGCGACGATGGTCGGCGCCGCGAGCGGCAGCTCGATCCTGCTCAGGATCGTTGCGCGCCGCATCCCCAGCGACTGCGCAGCCTGGCGCATGCCCGTGCGATATCTGCGTGAGCGCAGTGTGCGTGTTGCGCACGATCGGCAGCAGGGCATACGCGCTGAGAGCGATGAATGCGGGAACGGCGCCGATGCGGCCGGTGAGCGGGATCAGCATGGCAAGCAGCGCCAGCGCGGGAATGGTCTGCACGATGCCCGTGACGCCCAGGATCACGCCTTCGGTCGATGGAAGCTTGGCCGCGAGGATGCCGAGCGGGATACCGATGGCGATGCTCGACGCGAGCGACAGGAACACCAGCAGCAGATGCTCGTAAGTCAGACGCGCAAAGTCCGGCCCGAACAGCTTCCTCCAGAAGTCATCCGACGGCGCCGCGCTGGCGGCCTGCGGTAGCGCGACCGCTCCCTGCGGCGCCGCGGCGGCGCTCTGCGATGCCGCGCCCGAGCCGATGGTGCCCGCGCGTTCCTTCAAGAAGTTCGCCGCGACGATCGCGAAATCCTTGCCTTCCAGCTCGGCCTCCGCGTTCATGCGCCGCATGCTCGCGTCGTCAATCGTGTCTTGCAGCTTTTGCAGCGCGCTCCACGTCCTGGGAAAGCGCTGCGGCAGATCGGCGCGGTAGAGCAGCACGGCGTCGTAGCGCGGAAAGTAATTGCGATCGTCGGAGAGCACCGTCAATGCGTACTTGTCGATCTTGGCGTCGGTCGAGTAGATGTCGATCGCATCGACCTGGCGGCCGGCGATCGCTTCGTAGGCGAGCCCGTGATCGAGTCCGCGCGGCGTCGCGAACGGCAGATCGTAGGCGCGCTTGAGTCCCGGCCAGCCGTCGGCACGCCCGATGAACTCCTGCGACAGGCCCAGACGGATCTCCGGATGCGATTTGAGATCGGACAAGCGTGAAATGCCCTTGGCGCGCGCGTCGTCGGCGCGCATGGCGATCGCGTAGGTGTTGTTGAAGCCGAGCGGTACACCGGCCGCGAGCCCCATGGCGGCGAGCCTGGCGTTCAGCTCGGACAGCGGCGGCACGGCGTCGAGCTTGAGAATCTCCTTCGCGATCGTTCCCGTGTATTCGGGATAGACGTCGATGTTGCCGCCCTTGAGGGCATTCAGGACGATTGCCGTGTTGCCGAGGCCGCGGTTGTGCGCCGCCGCCGTCTCGCCCGGCTGCCGTCGCGGTCTGCGCAAGGATCTCACCCAGGATATACGACTCGGTGAAGCGCTTGGAGCCGACGTTGAGCGTCGCTGCGCGGGCTGCCGCCGATACCGCGACCACGACGAGCAACGTCCAAAGGATTATTTTTGGCATCGGGGTTTGTTGTCTATCGCGTCCCGCTTCGGCGCCAATGTACACTAGCCACCGCCCGAGACTGCTCTTCCCGGAGCGCCGTCGTACATGGACGAACCGTCTCATGTCACCTTATCCCCATCTTCTCGCGCCGCTCGATCTTGGATTCACGACGCTCAAGAATCGCGTCCTCATGGGATCGATGCATACCGGCCTCGAAGAGGAGCCGGGCGGTTTCGACAAGATGGCGGCGTTCTACGCCGCGCGGGCCAAAGGCGGCGTATCGCTCATCGTGACCGGCGGCATCGCGCCGAATTTCTTCGGACGTCTCGAGCCGCGCGCCTCGCAGCTTTCGTTTCCATGGCAGGTCGGCAGGCACCGCATCGTCACCGATGCAGTCCACGCGGCGGGCGGCAAGATCGCGCTGCAGATCCTGCACGCGGGTCGTTATGCGTACCACCCCTTGTCGGTCGCGCCGTCAGCGATCAAGTCGCCGATCACGCCGTTTCGGCCGCGCGCGCTCACAAGGTGGGGCATCGCCCGCACGATCATCTCCTATGCGCGCTGCGCGCGCCTCGCGCAACGCGCGGGCTACGACGGCGTCGAGATCATGGGTTCCGAGGGTTATCTCATCAACCAGTTCATCGCGCCGCAGACCAACCACCGCACGGACGAGTGGGGTGGATCGTTTCTCAATCGTATCCGCTTCCCGGTGTCGATCGTTCGCCGGACGCGCGAAGCGGTGGGTCCCAACTTCATCATCATCTATCGGCTGTCGATGCTCGACCTGGTCGAAGGCGGCAGCAGCTGGGACGAAGTCGTGGCGCTCGCGCAGGCGGTCGAGGCCGCAGGCGCGACGATCATCAACACGGGCATCGGCTGGCACGAAGCGCGCATTCCGACCATCGCTACCATGGTTCCGCGCGCGGCGTTCTCCTGGGTGACGCGGCGGCTCAAGATGCAGCTCAACGGCGCAGTCCGGATTCCGCTCATCACGACCAACCGCATCAACGACCCGTCGACTGCCGAAGGGATTCTCGCCCGCGGCGACGCCGACATGGTATCGATGGCGCGCCCGTTTCTCGCCGACCCCGAGTTCGTCAACAAGGCCTCGCAGGACCGTGCCGATGAAATCAACACCTGCATCGGCTGCAACCAGGCGTGCCTCGACCAGATTTTCGAGCGCAAGACCGCGACGTGCCTGGTCAATCCTTACGCATGCCGCGAGACCGAGCTGCGGCTCACGCCCGCGCCGCAGAAGCGCAAGGTCGCCGTCGTCGGCGCGGGTCCCGCGGGCATGGCCAGCGCGATGACCGCTGCCGAGCGCGGGCACGTCGTCACGCTGTTCGATGCCGCGCATGAAATCGGCGGCCAGTTCAATCTCGCTCGACGCATTCCCGGCAAGGAGGAATTTGCCGAGACGCTGCGCTACTTTCGCACGCGCCTCGCGCAGCTCGACGTGACCGTGTGCTTGAGCAGCCGCGTCGGGGTGAGCGAGCTTCGCGATTTCGACGACGTCATTCTTGCCACCGGCATCGTGCCGCGCACGCCGGCGATACCCGGCATCGATCATCAAAAGGTCGCGAGCTACGTGGAGATCGTCGAAGGTCGCAAGCTTGCGGGCCGGCGCGTGGCGATCATCGGTGCCGGCGGCATCGGCTTCGACGTCGCCGAGTTCCTGACCGATGCGGATGCGCCCGACGGACACGCGAGCGACGGACGCGCGGGCGATCCCGCCGTCAGGGCTTTTTGCGACGAATGGGGCATCGATGTCGATCTCACGCGGCGCGGCGGCCTGAAACCTCCACACGAGAATCCGCCGCCCCGGCAGCTATGGCTGCTTCAGAGGAAGGCCGAAAAAGTCGGTGCGGGCCTGGCGAAGACCACGGGATGGATCCGCCGCACCTTGCTCAAGCGCCGCGGCGTATCGATGCTCTCGGGCGTCGAGTACGAAAAGATCGACGACGCCGGGTTGCATCTCAAGGTCGGTGGCGAGCCACGGTTGCTCGACGTCGATACGATCGTGATTTGTGCCGGACAGGAGCCGAGGCGCGAGTTGGTGGCGGATCTCGAGGCGGCGGGAATCTCGCCCAGGCTGATCGGCGGCGCCGATGTCGCGCTCGAGCTCGACGCCAAGCGGGCGATCGATCAGGGAACGCGGGTCGCGCTCGAGCTTTGATCCGCGCGTGCGTCGGCCTCGGGCGCAGCGCGCTCGGGCCGGACGATGCGGCGCACGCCCGTCGAATACGCGGCGAGGACCTTGAGCGTGTCGAGCTTGGCGAGCGCATGCTCCCCCGCGACCGTGGCATACGCGACGACCACCAGGAGAAACGCGACCCAGATCCAGACGAGTAGCGCGTGGAGTCGGGCGAGGATGGAGTTGCCCCCCGCGACGGGACCTGAGGAAACAGGCGGCGCTCGGGCGGCGGAATCGACTTTGGGCGGGGCTGCGCAGGTCTCGCAGTGTGTGCTCGCTGTCATGGACGGTCGCCACCGCCGTGGGCGGATTGCCTTGAACCGGGCGAACAGGGCTCCCAATCGGGCAAGGCGCGCGATTGTCATGCCGCCGGTGGAAGTCCCGCTGCTTACTAACATACCGCTGGATTTCTCCCGCAATCGCCATGCCAATATCTCTGTTGCACTAAACTAGCGTATAAACAGCGGGTTACAAAATCCGGGCCCTGGCTGGGGAGCTTGGCGTCGCACTATTGCGATGCAGCAACGCGGGTTTTCGCACCAACATGCCGCACCGTAAGAGACGATCTTGTCGCGCGCCTCCACCCCGGTTTGTACTCTTGATATAATGCACCGCAACATTTACAAAGGTTGTTGATAGTTAAAGATAATCGTAGGTATCGGAAAATGCTATTGGACTTCGGTGGGGCGATCCCCCATTGTTAATGGTGCAGAGCAGCAATTTTGGGCCTGTAACCATGTGGAGAATGTGGAGATCAGCCTAGGAGCTTCGCCAAGTTGTGAGGGCGCAACCTGAACTCGGGGTTGCGACCGGAAGACGCGTCGGATGCGGCGGCTCCCGGTAGTGCGCAGCGCAAACTCATCCGTCCCTCTGCGTTTGCGCTTTGAAAGCGCGCTTATCGCAGCACGTGTTCTTCGGCGCCGATACCAAACGCATCGACCGCCGATCGTCATTCAATCGACGAGGTCGACCGGCCACAAGCCGGAGCGGCCATAAAACTATGACATCAAAAATTGTTCGGCAGAAAGTCAGACCCGCTATTGCCCGCAAGCCCATCGGCCTCGCGCTGCAAGGCGGGGGTTCATGGGGTGCGTACACTTGGGGTGTGCTCGATACGCTTCTGGGCAGCCGCAGCCTCGCCATCGCTCAATTGACCGGCACCAGCGCCGGCGCCATCAACGCCGCCATCGTCGCGGGCGCGCTGGCGAAGGGATCGCCTGCGGAGGCGAGAAGACTGCTGCGCTCGTTCTGGATGAGCATGGCGGCGCCTGCGGCAGCCGAGCTCGCCCGCCAACTCTGGGGACCGGCGGGGCGCACCCTGCGTGATTCCTTCGGCGCGTGGCTGCTGTCGAGCGGCGCGGTTTCGCCGCACAGCGCCAACCCGCTGGGAATGAACCCCCTGCGCGACGCGATCGAGGCGCACGTCGACATCGAGGCGATACGAAGCAAGTCGTCGCCGGCGCTGTTCGTTACCGTGACCAACGTGAAGACCGGACTGCCGCGGGTCATTTCCAACGACGCCATGTCGATCGACGCGCTGCTCGCATCCGCGTGCCTGCCTGAATTGTTCCAGGCGGTCGAGCTCGACGGCGAGCCCTACTGGGACGGCGGCTACTGCGGAAACCCGACGCTGTGGCCGATGATCCACAGCGGAATCACGCAGGACCTGATCGTGGTTCAGCTCGTTCCGGAGGTCGCTTCCGATGTTCCGAACGACGCGCCGTCCATTCGAAGGCGCATCGGCGAGATCGTGTTCAATTCGAGCCTGGTCGCCGAGATGCAATCGATCGCCGCGATGCGCCTGCTGGCCGAGCGCAACGACGATTCATCCAATATCGTCGATGTCCGTATGCACCGAATCGGGCCGCCGCGCGAGGAGCTGTTCGCGCAGGGCAATTCAAACGAGCGCTCGCGTGCGTGGCTCGAGCTGCTGCAGGAAGAGGGCTCGGCAGAAGCGCGGCGGTTCATCGCGGCGCACGGCGCCGACATCGGCGTGCGCGAGACTCTCGACATCACCAAGGCGTTCTCCGATTCCCACAAGCCGAAGATTCGCGTGCCCATGAAAAACGATGTCGCGGCATCGAGCGATTTGCCGCGAGCCGCGGCGTAGGCGGTGGCGCCAAACCGGTGGCCGCGGGCCGGCCCGCGCGCTCCGCTATAGAGGGTTCGCAGCCGGGCATGGCGCTAGCTTGCCCTCCTTTCGTAGTACTCACATCGCCGCTGACGCGCCAGCCGTTCAACGGGTGTGAGGACTGCGCTCCAGGGCTGATAACATCGTGCAACTTCTGATTTGGCACGCGAGGATGAGTTGCCGCTGGACATGAAAGGAACGAGGGGCGATCCCGGCTTCGAGATCGACGCAAGCGGCGATCCGCTTCAGAGTCTCGCTCCGCCGAATAAATCGCAGAGATTCGAGGGAATCGCTTTCTCGCCCTCCGGTAACGCGATCGCCGCCGCGACCTCGGAGACGAACACGGTGTTTCTTTTTCGGCGGCAAGCGAACGGCCTCTTCGAGACCGAACCCTATTCAAGCATCGAGGGGCCGAAGTCCGGACTGAAATATCCCCACGACGTTTCGTTTTCGCGGTCGGGGGATACCGAGCTGCTCGCTGTCGCACAACGCGGCGGCGCGATCGCTCTATACGAAAAAAATCGAGCCGACAACAGCTACGGTCCCAATCCTGTCTTCGAGATTCGCGGGCCGGAAACGAAATTGAAGTTCTCGGACGGCGTTGCGTTTGTCCCGCCCGACAATGACGATCACCTCGCGGTGTGCAATCTGGAGCTTGCCAGCATTTCCTTTTACCGCCGGACCTCGCGCTCGCCGCTCGGCTTCAAGTTGGGACCCGTGGCCGTGCTGAAGCACTGGAGCCTGGGCGACCCCGATGGCTTGGCCTTTTCCAAGTGCGGCACGTGGCTTGCCGTCGCGAATCATGGGAATGATTCGGTGAGCGTGTTTCGGCGCCGGAAGAGCATCTTTTCGAGAAACGCGGTCAGATACGGGCCGCGGCCGGTGACGATCATAAGGGACCCGAGGATGCGTTATCCGCACTCGGTCGCGTTCACTCCCGAAACCAACCATCTTGTCGTTACCAATGCGGGGGCCAATTACTTCACCGTCTACGAGCCCGGCGGCGACGATTCCAGGCTGCGCTGGTCTCAATCGCCCGTGCTGCAAAAGATCGTTGGCCCGGACCAATTGTTCAAGGAAGTCAACGCGCGAAACAAACAGGAAGGCGGACCCAAAGGCATTGCGATACATGAAAACAGCTTGGCGGTCTGCAGCCCGGAATATGGAATCAAGCTCTATTCCTTTCGCGAACATGCTCCCGCTCATTGAATCGCCGGCGTCGGCGGGCATGTAACCGAGACAGCGCAGCCTTACGACGAACGATCACGCGTCCGACGGCAGGGCCCGCAGCGCCGCCAGCCCGTTCCTTTGTACCTCGTCGAACAGGGCTTCGAGCCTGCGGTGCGTTCCGCGCAATCCATCGACCACGTTTTTGGCCCATTCGAAATACTCGAGCTTTCGCTGCAATGGCCAGCCTGCGGGCGGCGCCGCGACCATGTCGCTCAAATTGCAGATCTTGTCGGCGAGCTTGACCAGCTTCGCGCGCGTGGAAAGCGAGGTGGCGTGAGCGATCTGCAGCCGCTTGCGCTCGGCTTTTTCCAGCGTCGTGTCATCGGTGACCTCGAGCACCACGTCGGTAATCGCATCTCCGAATTCGCGCCGCAGCTCGGCGACGGTGGTCTCCGTGTCTTCGATCGTATCGTGCAGCAGCGCCGCGCACAGCACGACGATGTCGCTGACGTCATATTGCTTCAGCAGGCTCGCCAACGCGATCGGGTGATTGATGTACGGCGAGGCCTCGGCGTCCTTGCGCCGCTGATCGCGATGCTTCTCTGCGGCAAATGCGACCGCCTTGAGCAGGACGCCGGTCGGGTCGCCTTCCATCACATCGGCTTCGCGGCCGCTCGCTTCGATGAAGCCGGATCCGGGCGAGCCACCGTCGGAGCGCTTTTCTCCCACACACGAAGATCCGGGTGGCGCAAATGCCAGTCGGTCGCCTGCTGGAACGCGCGTCCTGCGCGGACCAGCGTTGCTTCGCCGAACGGCGCGCCGATCAGCTGCACGCCGATCGGCAAGCCATCGCTCGATACGCCGCCCGGAAGCGACAGCGCGCACGCCGTCAGGTAATTCGCGACCCGGGTGAAATGCGCGAGCGGCGAGGTGGCCTCGTCGACCTTGTCCAGCGCAAGCGCGGTGATGGGCAGCGTGGGCGTGAGCAGCGCGTCCCTGCCGCGCATCCATGCCGAGAACGCCGCCGATGCACGCTTGCGCTCCGCCAGCTCGTCGATGTATTCGGCTGCACTGATCGTCTTGCCGCCGATAGTGCGCCGTCGCACCCAGGGATCGATCGCTAGTGCCTCGTCTTCGATGTACGCGCGGTGTGTCGCCCACGCTTCCGCGGCGATGATGCGCCCGTTCCGCAAAGCGAGGTCGTCGAGGTCGAATGGAAAGCAGACCTGTTCGACAATCGCACCCAGCTTTCGCAGCTCGGCCACGGCCTCGTCGCGCGCGCGCACGACATCGGGAAGAGTGTACGAGGGAAACTGGTCTGCGGGCAGCACGGCGATGCGCATGCCGCGCACGTCAGGCTCTCCCGACAGCGCACTCTCGAAGTCGACGCGCGGTGCGGCGAGCGTTGCCGGATCGCGCGGGTCCGGCCCTGCGAGGGCCGCCGTGATCATCGCCGCATCTTCGACGGTGCGAGCCAGAGGGCCCAGCGAATCGAGCGTGGTCGCCAGCGGCACGACGCCGGCGAGACTGATGAGCCCGTAGGTCGGCTTCAATCCCGTAATCCCCGTGAGCGACGCCGGGATGCGGATCGATCCACCGGTGTCCGAGCCGATCGCCGCCGGGGCGAGCCCTGCCGCGACGGCCACCGCGGAGCCGCTGCTCGATCCGCCTGCGACGCGATGCGTCGCGAGGTCCCACGGGTTCCACGGCGCGCCCATTGGCTGATTGCGGCCCCATCCGCCGAAGGCGAATTCGACCATGTGCGTCTTGCCCAATGCAACCATTCCCGCGGAGACTAGCCGCTCGACCGCGGTCGCAGTGTCGTACGCGACGCGTCCGCGCCACGTCGTCGAGCCGGCGGTCGTGACACGTCCCTTGACGTGCAGTAAATCCTTGAGCGCGATCGGCAGACCGTGCAGCGCGCCGCGAGTCATGCGGGACCCTCGCTCGAGGTCGGCTGCATCGGCGCACGCCAGCGCGTCCTCTCGATAGACCTCGACAAAGGCATGCAGCCGCTCGTCGAGCGCATCGATGCGCGCCAGACAGGCTTCGACGATGCGGCGCGACGTAATTTCGCGGCGATCGAGGCGGCGCGACAGCTCGGTCAGCGGAAGAAGCGACAGGATTTCGTTCATGGCGGCTGCTGCAGCCGCCATGATAGCCGACCTGATTTAACGCCGCCGCACCGCGATGCTGAAGCTTGCCACCGATGCGACCGCCATCGCCAGCAGCATCAGCAGCCAGACCAGCGACGGAGTGTCCGGTACCGCCAGCGGCGCGAAGGCGAAGGGCGCGACCGCGCGCGCGAACAACGCCGGCGCGGCGAGATTGCCCAGGGTCGCTCCGTAACCCGCGCGGCCGAAAAGCTCGGCCGGCACCGTCCCGCGCACGATGGTGACGACGCCGTTGCTGAAGCCGAACAGCGCCGCAAACACGAGCGCAAGCGCGACCGAGCCGGAAGTGCCGAGCAGTACGATGAGCGCCGCAGCGAGCAGCCACAGTGCGGCGATGCCGACGGCGCGCGATGAAAATCGCCGTCCGAAAGCGAACTCGACCACACGTCCCGTCACCTGCATGGGCCCGAAGAACGACCCGACCCACACCGCGGCTTCCAGCGCGAGTCCCTTGCCTTGCAGCACGGTGATCAGATGCACCGTAAGCACCGACACGATGAATCCATTGAGGGCAAGCGCGATCGCGAGCGCAATGAAGGCGCTGCGGCGCGACGCCTCAGGAAGCGACCCTGCTTCCAAGCCCGGCCCTGCGCGGCCCGATGCGTCCGGCGATGGCAGGCGCGGCACCAGGAGAACGTGCAGCGGCAGGCAGACCGCGAGATGCAGCGCCGCGAAGAACACCATCGTGTTTCGCCAGCCGAACCATTCCAGACCCTTGAGCGATGTCGGCCAGAACACGGTGCTCGCAAGGCCGCCCATGAGCGTCAGCGCGGTAAGCGCGGTGCGATAGCGCGCACCGGTGTGCTGGCTGAGCGTGGCAAATGCGGCGTCGTACATGGTCATCGCCATGGCGAGTCCGGCGATTCCCCACGCGGCGTAGAGCGCGAGCGGCGAGTGGACGCGGGAGATGAGAAACAATGCCGCCGCGGCAGTCGCCGAACCGACGCTCATGACGGCGCGTCCGCCATAGCGGTCGATGGCGCGTCCGGCGACGGGCGCGATCAGCGCGGATATCAGCAGGCTCAGCGAATACGCGCCGAACAACGCCGCCGACGAGATGCCGAGCTCCTCACGGATGCTCGCGCCGAGCACGGCGATCGAGTAGTAGAGCGTTCCCCAGGAGATGATCTGCGTGACGCCGAGCGCCGGCACCAGCCGCCAGACGGTCGACCGAGTCATGCGTCGATGTTACCGCGGACGAGGGTCGCGGCATCGACCCTTAAGTTGCCTCGCGTTCACTCTCGATCGCGCGCCAGAACAGCGACGCGATGAGCGCGCCTGCTGCTTGCGCGGCGACAAACGCCGCGACATCGACCGGACGGATTCCGGAAAATGTCGGGGTCAGCGCCCGGGCGATCGTGACGACGGGATTGGCAAACGATGTCGATGCGGTAAACCAGTAGGCCGCGGCGATGTAGGCGCCCACCGCAGCCGCGAGCACCGCGATGCCATAGCGCGCGCACCCCAGGATCGTGAGGATGAGGCCGAACGTTGCGCTCGCCTCGGCAAGCCATTGTGCAAGTCCGGTGCGGGCATGCGCCGATGCGACCCATGGCGCGAGCTCGAACATGGCGTGTGCCCAGGCAACGCCGGCGAGCGCCCCGGTGAGCTGCACGACCGCGTAAGCCGCCGCGATGCGCGCCGGCAGCGCGCCCAGCAGCGCAAACACCAGCGAGACCAGCGGATTGAAATGCGCGCCCGATATGGGGGCAATGACGAGGATCAGCACGAACAATCCGCAACCCGTGGCAGCGCTGTTCGCCAGGAGCGCAATCGCGGCGTTGCCGTCCGCCATTCGCTCGCCCATGATGCCCGACCCGACTACGATCGCCACCAGGAGCGCGGTGCCGAGCGCTTCGGCAGCGAGCCGCGAACGAAGCGGGACCACGTCCGCAATCATGGATTGGATTTGCCCGCCGCCTGGAGTTTTTCCTGAATGCCTTGCCGGTCGAGGTGGTCCAGCGGGATGCGCGTCAGGATTTCGATGCGGTGCCGGAGTGTTCGCAGTGTCCGGGCGAAACCATCGCGCTTCTGCGAGTCGGTCCCCTCGATGGCTGCCGGATCCGGCACACCCCAATGCGCAGAAATGGGCTTTCCCGGCCAGACCGGACAGATCTCACCCACCGCGTTGTCGCAGACGGTGATGACGAAGTCGATCGGCGGCGCGCCCGGATGCGCGAATTCGTCCCAAGCCTTGCTGCGAAATCCTTCGACGGCGATGCCGGCGCCGGCGAGCTGCTCGAGTGCGAGTGGATGCACCTTGCCCGCGGGATGGCTGCCCGCGCTATACGCGCGAAACTTGCCCTTTCCCAGCGCATTGAGAAGCGCTTCCGCGAGAATGCTGCGCGCGGAATTGCCGGTGCACAGGAACAACACTGCGTAGGGTCCGGTGCTCATCAAGCGTCCGCTCGCCGCAATCATCGACGACGCACTTCAGCCGGACGCGCAACACCCGCTCGCCTTGCTTTCGGCACGTTCGGCTGCCGAGACAGTCGACGGTGCGCAGCAGCCGCTCGCCTTCTCAGCGCTTGCTGACACGCCGCACGCAGGCGCCGCGCTCGAGTCGCCTGCTGCGCCGAAATAGCGTATCTCGCCCAGGGTGTGATATCCCTCCCAGGCGATACCTTGCGGGTCGGTGACCCAATGCTTGTCGCCATGCGCGTAACAGCAGTTCGCGCCGGGCTCGTCCCTCAGCGATGAATGATCGGCCGCGGAGAAATTGGCACGGATCGTCGCCAGTTCGTCGGCGTTGTCCGCCTGCAGACCGAGATGATTGATGCCCGCGTGGCCGCCCCGTGCCGATATCGCGAAGTTGAGCCGTGGATCGTCGACCATCCACTTGGCGTAGTCGGGCTTGCGCACGGTGGGCTCGGCGCCGAACAGACGCGAATAAAAGCCTATGCTTTGCTCGAGGTTCTCGACTCCGAGGTGAACGTGAAATCGTTTCATGCGGATCTCCTCTTTTGCGGTGAAACACGGCGCTTGCCGGCATTGGTGCGCCCCGGTTTGGTTGGAGCGCAGGATGGCGCGCAAACGCTTGCGCGGCAGCAGTTCTCGGTGAGATACGCGACCAGCCCGTTCATCGCCGTGTAGTCGGCGCGATAATAGATGAATCTTCCGTTCTGCCGCGCGGCGACGAGCCCAGCGTGCGAGAGCTCTTTTAGATGGAAAGACAGCGTTGCCGGCGCGAGCTGCAGGCGTTCGCCGATCATCCCCGCCGGAAGGCCTTCCGGACCCTGCTCGACGAGCAGCCGGAAGATCGCCAGGCGGTGCTCCTGCGAAAGGGCGGACAGCGCAGAGAGCGCGGTTATCGTTTCCATATTTCCAATATTATGGAAACGTTGTGGTGTTGTCAAGCACGAGTTTCCGAAAACGTAAAAGCTAAGGATCAGCCGCAAGTTGGAATTGCATTCGCTGCCAGCCGGGTAGTTGCCACGCGCTTGCACGCCACGCTCGCGCCATACCGGCCGCGGGTGGCGCGAATGAACGCCAGCGCGGATGAGATCGAGGCGACTTGTCAGGAACGATCGATCTCATCATCCCGCTCCGGCGAAAGCCGACGCAATTCCGGTCCTCAATTGACGCTCATGCCCGCGTCGCGACGGGTCTTTCGGGCGCAGCCCTTTGATTAATCGGCCTCGAAACACTAAGATAGCGTGCCCCGCGCGCATTCGTGCAGGGCTCGCAAACGCGAAAGGGACATGGAACCGCTGGTTTTGACTGTCGATATGGCCGGGCTTCCGCAAGCCTGGGTCGAGCTCGAGGAGGCCGTGACGTACCACGCCAAGCAACTCGTGGCGTGGTCGGTGGGCCAGTACGTGCGAGAGTTTCGCGGCGGCTACCAGCGAAACGGCGAGCGCTCGCGCATCGCGACCAAGCTCATCATCGCCATCAAGGGAAGCGGCGCGGCCAGGTACGGTCACGTGCCGGGCCTCACCAACGCGCTGCTGTTCGCCCGCGACCATCAGCTCTGCGCCTATTGCGGGCACCGTTTCATGGTGCGCGATCTGTCGCGCGACCATGTGGTGCCCGTGTCGCGCGGTGGGCGCGACGCGTGGACCAACACCGTCACCGCGTGCCGCCGCTGCAACACGCAGAAGGGCGGCCGCTCGCCCGATCAGGCCGGCATGCCCTTGCTCTATGTTCCCTATGTGCCCAATCGTCACGAGCACTTCATACTGCGCAATCGCCGCATCCTCGCCGACCAGATGGAATATCTGCTCGCCGGCGTCCCCAAGAGCAGCCGCCTGTATTCGTCGCTGACGTAGCAAGCCGCCCGGCGTCCCTAGTCGCCCGACGGAAACATGAGGAATTGCGAGTAGCGGCGCGAGCGGCCTTCTAAGCCAAGGTTGCCGAACATGGACAAGATGATGTTGCGCGGAGCGTACCTGCTGATCTGCCTGCTCGCATGCGCGCCCGCGCACGCGGCGGGAGCTTCTGTCCCGGGCGATCCGCCCGCCGCAGCGGCGTCCGCGTCCGAGGATCCTCAGGCCATCCTCGCGCGCGTCAAGGCGGCGACCGGCGCAAGCGCGTGGGACGCTCTCAGGACGCGCCACGTTGTCGGAAAGCTCAGCACCGGCGGACTTTCCGGTGTTGCCGAGCAATGGGATGACCTCCGCACCGGCAGAACCTACGGCAGCTTCAGACTGGGCCCGCTGGCCGGCGCGCAGGGATACGACGGCAAGCTCGCGTGGACGCAGGACGAGTCGGGTCAGTCGCGTGCGGAGACCACCCGCGATTCAATCGAGGCCTCCAGGAGCGAGGCGTATCGAACGACATTTTCGTTCTGGTATCCGGACCGCATCCCCGGCAAGGTCGAGTGGCTGCGCCGCGAGAACATGGACGGCCATGACTACGACGTGCTTCGCATGCTGCCCGCAGGCGGACGCAGCTTCGACGTATGGGTCAATCGAGAAACCAATCTCATCGACCAGCTGACCGAACGTGAAGCGACCGAGACGCGCACCGAAACATACTCGGACTATCGTGACATCGGCGGCGTGCGTGTGCCGTTCGGCTTGCGCTTCTCACACGGGGATCCCAAATACGATCAGACGCTCACGGTCGAGTCGATGGAGTTCAACCTTCTCCTCGACGAAACGCGCTTCGCTCAGCCGTCGCCCCCGGCGGCGGACTATGTCTTTCCCGCGAAGCAGGCGAGCGTCGAGGTTCCGTTCAAGATTTACAACGGACACATCTACCTGCAGGTCCGAATCAATGGCAAAGGTCCTTTCCTCATGCTGTTCGACTCGGGCGGCGCCAACGTCCTGGAGCCGAGTGTGGCCCGGGATCTGGGCCTCAAGGCGGAAGGCGCGCTGGGAGGGTCCGGGGTCGGAGAGAGCAAGCAGGATGTCGGGATGACCAAAGTCGACACGCTCGAAGTTGGCGGCATCGTCGTGCGATCGCAGGTTTTCGCGACGCTCGATCTTGGCGATTTTGCGCGCCGCGTCGAGGGCCTCGACAGTGTCTCGGGTCTGGTCGGATATGAGCTCTTCAAGCGCTTTCCCGTCAAGATCGACTATCAGCATTCACGGGCGATCTTCTACGACCCGCTGACATTCAAGTACTCGGGGACGGGAACGCGCGTGCCGTTCCGGTTCAAGGGCCACGTTCCTGAGGTCGAGGGCACGATAGACGGCATCGCCGGCACTTTCGACATCGACACCGGCAGCCGCGCGTCGCTCGATCTTGCGGCGCCCTTCGTCGACAAGCACGATCTCGTCGCGAAGCTCGATCCCAGGATCCGCGTGGTCTCCGGCGCAGGCGTCGGCGGCCGCGTGTACTCGCTGCTGGCACGGGCGCGCTCGCTCACGCTGGGCGGCGTTAGAGTCGACAAGCCCGTGGCGTATCTGTCCCGGCAGGAAAAGGGTGCATTCGCCGACGCGTATATCGCCGGCAATGTCGGTTACGGCGTGCTGAGCCGTTTCAATATCACCTTCGATTATCCGCATCAGCAGCTGTTCTTCGAGAAGAATGCCTCGTACGGCCTGCCTGACATCGCCGACCGCTCGGGCATGTGGCTCGAGCGCACCGACCGCGGCTTCGAGGTCTTCGATGTCGTCGTAGGCGGGCCCGCAGATCGCGCCGGCGTAAGCGCGGGCGACATCATCGTCGCAATCGACGGCAAACCCGTCGCGCAATGGACGCTGAGCGACGCCCGCAGCCGGTTCAAGGCGCCGGTGGGAACGCGGGTGCGGGTCCAAATGGAGGGCGAGAAACCGAGGGAGCTCGCCATCGCGTTGCGCGATCTGGTATAGGGCGCCGACGGGCCGTTCCCGCCCGGCCTTTCGGGGCGCTATCGACAAGATTCCCTGTGGTCCGGACAAAATAAAAGGCCGCCCCGAAGGGCGGCCCGGCTCGCGACAACTTGCGCGCCGGAAAAGGCGCGCGTCGCGAATGCGTTGCTCTTTTTTTAGTTAGCGTGGTCCGAGCCCTTCAAGCACTGATCGAGCTCGGCACCCAGCGCGACCTTCTGACACTTCGGGTCGACGCTCGCCCACTTGCTGTTGAATTGGCTGCGGCAAGTGTCTTGCGACGCGCCCGGGGCGATGCGGTCGCACGCCGTCCTGCCTTCTCTATACGCGCGCATATCGGCATCGGACAGCGCCTTGTACTTGGTGGTGTTCGCGGAATTCATCGTACCGGTCGTCCCGCCGTACCCGGTGCTCGAAGGAACGTTGCTGTTGGGTCCTGTCTGGGTTCCATTTTGCGGGGCGGTCTGCATGGTGTTCGCACCGGCGGGGTTGTCGCGCGGAGTGGCGTTCTGGGCCGTTGCCGTGATCGCCATCGCTCCAAACGACGCGACGAGCAGAGTCTGAAGAAGTCTTGATGTCATTGCTTGGTCCTTTCCCGAAAAGTTGATCGCAGCCGCGGCGCCGCTTTTTGCTTGAAGAACTGCGGCTAAAAAGGATTAGCGGCGGCGTAAGGATCATCCGAGACGGGATTTCGAGCCATCGGCGCCAGTCTGTTTTTCGCCTAGGAGCTGATGAGGCCATCGCTAGGAATTTCTCCTACATCGAATGGGCGCCCCCACCCGATCTGTGCTATGAAAACCGGACTGGGAATGCTGCGCCGGTGTCCTACGGCGAAATCAGACCCAGTCCGATAGTCGACGTTTCCCGTAGCGCCGATAGTAGGGCCTCGGACGTGTCGTTCACGTCTTATCCCGTTCGCGTCTCAGCGCGCGTTCGCGTCTCAGCGATTTCACAACCTTGAAAGGAAACACCATGGAACGAACAACGACGATGGGTGGCAACAACACCTCCCTGGGCGGCTCGAATCCCAATCCCGCGGGCGCGAAGGTGGAAAACGCGGCCATGGCGGCGCATCAAACGGTCGACAAGGTCGCCGACAAGGCGACGGTGCAGGTGGATCGGCTGAGCGGCACGGCGCATCGCGCGGTGAATTCCGCGGCGGATGCTGCGGCGACCGCCGCGAACTGGGCTTCGAACATTCCGGATCAAGCCACCAAGCTGACCGAAGCGGCATGCACCTCGATTCGCGCACGCCCGATCGCCACCGTCGCCGGTGCGCTGGTCATCGGCTATTTGCTCGGTCGCCTGGCGCGTCTGTAACAGCGAGATCTCGATCACCTCAAGCCGGAGAAGTTACCCATGCCCAGAACATCATCGCGCGCCACGCGCAGCACCAAGAGTCAGACCGCGCTGGATTTGCTGAAAACGGACCACGCGGAAGTCAAGAAGCTTTTTAACCAGTTCGAAAAGCAGAAGAAGAATGAGGACGATGACGGCATGGAGCAGACCGTGCAAGCGATCTGCCAGGCGTTGAGCGTTCACGCACAGATCGAGGAGGAGATTTTTTATCCTGCCTTGCGCGCCGCGGCGGATGCCGATGACGCGCTCGACGAGGCCGATGTCGAGCACAGCCACGTCAAGGAGCTCGTCGGCCAGCTCGAAGGCGCGCAGGCTGGAGACGATCACTTCGAGGCGCGCGTGAAGGTCCTGTCGGAGTATGTCCAGCACCACGTCGACGAAGAAGAAAGCACGATCTTCTCGAAAGCGCGCAAGGCGGACGTCGATCTTGTGGCGCTTGGCGAACAGCTGCGCATGCGCAAGGAAGAACTCGGCGGTGGCGAAGGAGAGCCTGACGTTGCCGCTCTCGCAGGACGCGAGAAAGCCGCTCGCGGGCGCAACGGTCCGCGCGCGTCCCGCTAGGTATTGACGTTTCGGTCGGCAACTTTAGCCCGGCGCGGTTTCGCGCCGGGCTGAGTCTTTTTGCGGGGACGAATCCGTCGGCCGGGCGACTTTGCCCATGCGGTGCTGCGCGTACACCCACGTGAATTCCGCGCCGAACAGGAAGATCTGCGCCGAATAGTAGAGCCACAGCAGCAACACGACGAAAGAGCCTGCCGCCGCATAAGTCGACGCGACGGCGCCGTTGCCCAGATAGAAGCCGATCGCCAGGCGGCCCACGTTGAACAGGATCGCCGTGATGAAAGCGCCCGCCCATACGTCACGCCAGGCGATCCGGACGTGCGGCAGCCACTTGTAGAGGATCGCGAACAGAGTCGTGAACACGCCGACCGAGATGACGAATTCGGCGACGAACACCGCCGTTGCGTTGGTGAGCGAGACGTTCCAGCGCTTCGCCAGCGCGGCGAGCGCGCTTCCCACAAGAAGCGACACGACCAGCAGAAAGCCGATGCCGAGGATCAGGCCGAACGACACCATGCGTGAACGAATGAGCGCAACCAGCCCGTTTCCCTTGCGCGGCGGCGCGTCCCAGATCACATCGAGATCGTCCTCGAGCTCGACCAGTACGGTCGTGGCGCCGATAAGCAGCAGGATGGCGCCGATCACCGTTGCCGTGAGGCCGGTCCCTTCGACTGCGGCGGCCACCAGCAACTTTTGCAGCGCGTCCGAGCCCACGGGACCGAGCAGCGAAGAAAACTGGTCGACGACCGCGCCTCTGGCCGCATCGACGCCATATACCATGCCTGCCACGGCAATGACGATGACCAGCAGCGGCGCAAGAGAAAATGCGCTGTAGAACGCGAGCGCCGCACCCATGCTCGAGGCGCGATCCTCTACCCACGCCATCGCGGCCTGCTTGGACAGCGAAACGTACTCGCCCAGCCGTAACATACACCCTTCGAATGCGAAAAAGATCCCACGGGTTGAAGCAGGAATCGCACCCGGCATCGGGCGCGGCAAAACGAACGGAAACATCGCGCCTTCCGCCGATGCGCGGCCGGGCATGCGGTGTTCGGCCGGTCCTTTTACGGTAGATCTTACACGCGCCCGCAAGTTCTGCCGCAATGCGGGTCGGCTCGTAGGCGACGACTACAGACCCAGCAGCCGCGGAAGCCAGAGCGAGATGGACGGGATATAGGTGACCAGCATGAGGACGGCGAACAGGACGCCGTAAAACGGCCAGATGCCGCGCATGACCTGCTCCATCGTGACCTTGCCGACTGCGCACCCCACAAAAAGCGTGGCACCGACCGGGGGTGTCAGCAATCCAATCCCCAGGTTGAGCAGGATGATCATCCCGAAGTGAACCGGATCGACGCCGAACTTGGTCACCACCGGCAGCAGGATCGGAGTGCAGATGAGGATGAGCGGAGCCATGTCCATGAGGCATCCGAGCACGAGAAGCATCACGTTGATCAGCATCAGGATCACATTCTTGTCGCCGGATAACGTGAGAAAGAACTCGGTGATCTTCGCCGGCAGCTGCATCAGGGCCATCACGTAGCCAAACGCGGAGGCGCAAGCGATCAGGGTCATGACCATGGCCACCGTCTTGAGCGTGCGGTGTACCAAGGCTGGGAGGTCGCGCCATCGGTAGTCGCGATAGATGAACATGGTCACGAAGAACGCCCACAGGCAGGCGACCGCGCCGGCCTCGATAGCAGTGAACACGCCGGCGAGAATGCCGCCGATGATGATGACGATGGTAATGAGGCCCCACATCGCGTCGACGGTGATGCGCGTTGCCTGCCGTAGCGGCACCGACTCTCCCGTGGGATGTCCGTCGCGGTACGCAATGAAGATGACCAGCGCAATGAGCGCGAGTCCCAGCAGCAATCCGGGGACGACGCCCGCCATGAAAAGGCTGGTGATCGAGATCAACCCGCCGGTCGCGAGAGAGTAGATCACGGCGTTGTGGCTGGGCGGGACAAGAATCGCCTGCACCGATGCGCTGATCGTGACGTTGGTTGCGAATGCGCGGGGAAAGCCGACCTTTTCCATCTGGGGAATCATCACCGATCCGATCGCGGAGGTGTCCGCAACCGACGAGCCCGAAATGCCGGACAGGAACGTCGTGGCGATGATGTTGACGGCGGACAGTCCGCCGCGCACGCGTACGATTCCGACAATGACGTTGGCGAATGCGACCAGCCGCTTCGCCATGCCGCCTTCGGCCATGATCGCGCCCGCGAGAACGAAAAACGGTATGGTGAGCATCGCCACCTTGCTGACGCCGTCGGAGATCTTGAGCATAACGGCTTCCTGCGGGACCCCGATCCAAAGCGCCCCGGCAATCGCCGCCAGTCCGAGCGAATAGGCGATCGGCACACCGATCGCGAAAAGGACGAAGAGGCAGCCGAGCAATACCAGGATGTCCATTGGATTCCGCCTCTCGCGATCGAGTTATTCGAACGCGGCCGGGGCGTGCGCGTCGCCGCCGGTGTCTTTCGGCCGCCCGAGGGTGACATGCTCGATGACGAACAGCAGCAGGATCGCACCGCCGATGGGTATCGGAAGGTACGTCACTCCGGTCGACAGAAAAGGAAAATCTGCGATCGTGTTTCCCCACGTAGCCTCGACCAGCGCGGCGCCCTTCACCAGCATGAACAGCGCCATGAGCGCCATGAAAAGCTCCACCGCGAAATCGCTCACCCTGCGCAGGGCGCGCGGGAGCTGGTCGACGGCGAGCGTCACGTTCATATGCAAGCCGAGGCGGTAGCATGCCGCGGCGCCGAAGAACGTCAGAACGATGGTGAGCAGAACCGCCATCGGCTCAGGCCACGATGCGGCGCTGTTGAGGACATAGCGCGTGAAGACCGCCCATGGAATGACCGCCGATATGAGCACCAGCGAAACGCCGGCAATGATCACGCACCCTAAATACAGGGCATCCATCGCATTGCGGAAGAGAAGCGCCATCGATCCTCCAGAGCAGTCCCCCGAATTTCCCGCTCACCCCGAGCTTGCCGAGGGGGCGAGCGGTATTCGATGTAGTGCTAACGCGCCCGTTCATGCTCGACGGGCCTTGACCCGAGCCCGGCCGAAAGGCTCAGCACGAACGGGTATGCGATCTCGACGGGGTCCGGTGGACCCGCGTCTTTGCGCCGGCTACTGAACCGCCTGGATGCGCTTGATCATGTCCGCGTACTTGGGACCGTACTTGTCCCATACCGGCTTGACGGCATCCTGGAACGGCTTCTTGTCGGCGATCTCGGTGATCGTAATGCCGGCGGCCTTCGCCTTGTCCATCGCGTCCTTCTCGTATTTGGCCCACAGCACGCGCTCTTCGGCCTGAGCTTCACGTCCGAACTTCATCAGCAGCGCCTGATCGGCCTTCGACAGGGTGTCCCACGTCTTTTTCGAGAAGACGACGATCTCCGGAACGATCAGGTGCTCATCGAGCGTGTAGAACTTGGCGACCTGGTAATGGTTGTCGAAGACGAAGCTCGGCGGATTGTTCTCGGCGCCGTCGACCACGCCGGTCTGCAGGGCATTGAAGACCTGGTCGTAGCCCATCGAGACGCCGTTGCCGCCCAGCGCGTTCATCATGTCGACGAACATCGGGTTGCCCATGACGCGGAATTTCATTCCCTTGAGGTCGTCGATGTTGCGGATCGCCTTCTTGGTGTCGTAGAGGCTGCGCGCGCCGGCGTCCATCCAGCAAATCGCCACCAGCCCCGCTTTGGGATTGTTGGTGACCTTGTCGAGCAGCTCCTGTCCGATCGGCCCGTCGATCACTTTCTGCATATGCGCGGTGCTGCGAAACAGATACGGCATGTTGAACACGTTGAGCTCGTCGATCACGGGCCCCAGCGCACCGACCGACACGCGCGCGAACTGGATCGCGCCGACCTGCGCCTGCTCGATCGCTTCCTTCTCGCCGCCGAGCTGCATCGATGCATACATCTGCACCGACAGCCTGCCGTTGGTCGCCTGATCGAGCTTCTTTCCGATGTTTTCCACCGCGACGACCGTTGGATAGCCGAGGGGATGCACGTCGGAGGCCTTGAGCACTACCTTTTGCTGCGCTCCGGCCGGCGCCACGAAAAACGCGCCCGCGGCGACGGCCAGCGCGGCGATCAGCGCCCGCGCCGGCATAGTTGATCTTGCAATCATGTCGAACCTCCTTCCAAGCTCTTCGTTGGAGTCTGTTGGCCGGCGGCAAACCAGGCGGCCGCCGGAACGCCCGTGAATCGTGTGAGCGGTCCCTTCTCGATGCGCTTCAGGCCGCGCGACGCGTGCGCGGACGTCCCGCGGCGTTGCTCTCGAGCGCCGCCCGCAGCCGCTCACGGCTGTTGGCAAGATGCAATCGAACCGCGGCGCGCGCGGCCTCGGCGTCGCGCCGGGCGATAGCGTGGTACATCTGCGCGTGCTCGAGCTGGATCAGTTCCAGGTAGCGCACTTTGGATTTGCGATCGTTCTTGAACAGATCGACCCTGGATCGGGGGATGAGCGAGGGTCCGAGCTGAGAGAACAAGTCGACGTAATAGGGATTGCCGGTGGCGCGGATGATTTCGAGATGGAACTGAAAATCCGGCGAGACCGCGGTTTCCGCGGCCTTGATTCCGGCCTCGAGCTTGTCGAGTGCGGCGCGAATATCGCCGAGCTGCGCGGCAGTGTGCCGCTGCGCGGCAAGCGATGCCGCCTCCGATTCGAGACCGATGCGCAGATCCATGATCTGCAGAACGTCGCCGACCTTGGCGAGATCGGACGCGTCCATGACGTAGGAGATCGCGAACGGCGGAGACAGCACGAATGCGCCTCGCCCCTGCTGGGTGTCGATGCGCCCCGAAGAGCGCAGGCTCGAGATCGCTTCGCGCACGACGGTGCGGCTGACGCGGTATTCCGCCATCAGCTCGCGCTCGGTCGGCAGCTTGTCGCCCGGACCGAGGTCGCCGCGCTCGATTCGGCTGGAAAGATCGCGAAGCACCTGCGCGGTGAGGCTGTCGCGCGGCCGCTTGTCGATCGATACGTTTCGCAACGCTCCTCCGTCTGACGTCTTTGGCCGCTTCGGGTGCTTGCGCATGCCGCGGTGTTCGACAACCCGTGCGGCATTGCGCGGTCCGAATTCAAGTAGTAGGATATCATACCAAAGTGGTACGACAAGTAACAAGCCCTCCTTACTGCAGCGAGAATGGCCCCTCGACTTGAACGCTTGTTGCTGACCGGCGCCTCGGGCGGTCTCGGGCGCGTGCTTCGACCGCGGCTTGGCGAATGGGCGCGCATCGCGCGCATATCCGACCGCGCCGATTGCGGCGCGGCCGCGGCCAACGAGGAAGTCGTGCCGGCCCGTCTCGACAACGCGAAGGCGGTGCATGCGCTGCTCCAAGGCGTCGACGCGGTGCTGCACTTCGGAGGAATCTCTCTCGAGGCGCCATTCGACGAGCTCGTCCCGGCGAACATCGTCGGCCTCTACAACGTCTACCAGGCCGCCTACAAGCAGAAGGTCCGGCGCGTCGTATATGCGAGCTCGAGCCACGTGATCGGCTTTTATCGCCAATCCGAAGTTGTCGGCACCGACGTTCCGCTGCGGCCCGATTGCCTCTATGCGGTGACCAAGTGCTTCGGCGAGGCCCTGTCGCGCTATTACTTCGACCGCTTCGGCATCGAGACCGTGTGCCTGCGCATCGGCTCCTCGTTTCCCGAGCCGAAGAACCCGCGGATGATGGTGAGCTACCTGAGCTACGACGACCTGGTCGAGCTCGTGCGATGCGCGCTGTTCGCGCCGCGTGTCGACCATTCCATCATCTACGGCGTGTCTGACAACGCGGTGAAATGGTGGGACAACACCAACGCGCAGCATTTGGGCTTTCACGCCAAGGACAGCTCGCGCGCTTTCGCGAACCGCTTTCCGCCGCCGGGCCCGCAGGACGATGCGCCGGAGCGGATCTACCAAGGTGGGCCGTGGGTGCTCTCCGAACCGCTCGAAGGATGAGCGGAGATCGCGCCATCGACCGAGTGCGCATTCGATGACCGCCCAGCATCCGGACTATCGCTTTCTGTTCGACCTGCAGGGACGCGTCGCGCTCGTGGTCGGTGGAGGATCCGGCATCGGCCAGGCGGGCGCGCTCGCGCTGGCGGCGTTCGGCGCCCGTTGCGCGGTCGCTGACGTCAACGCCGATGGAGCAAGGCAAACGGTCGGCGAGATTGCCGCCCGCGGCGGCACGGCCGAGGTGCTCGAAGTCGATGTCCGCAAGACCGACAGCGTCGATCGTCTGGTGGCCGATGTTCTCTCCCGCAACGGCAGGATCGACATTCTGCTCGTCATGCCCGCGATCAATATCCGCAAGCGACTCGCCGACTATACCGATGAGGAATTCGACCGCGTCGTCGACGTGAATCTCAAGGGAACGTTTCGCGTCGCCCGCGCGGTGGCAAAGCCGATGATGGCGCAGAAATCCGGGTCGATGATCCTGATGTCGTCGATGCGCGCGACGATGGTCGAGCCGGGGCAAAGCATCTACGGCTCGACCAAAGCGGCCATTTCGCTCCTCACCAAGGGGCTGGCGAGCGAGATGGCGGAGCACGGTGTGCGCGTCAACGCCCTGGCGCCCTCGATCGTCGCCACGCCGATCAACAAGATCATCCGCGACAATCCCGCATGGAACGAGGCGCTGGCCTCGAAAACGGCGCTCGGCCGCTGGGGCAGGGTCTCCGAGATGGCGGGACCGATCGTGTTCCTGGCGTCCGACGCGAGCAGCTACGTCACCGGCGCGACGCTCCACGCTGACGGCGGATGGACCGCGGTCGACGGGCGTTACAAGCCGCCGGTGTGATGACGATGAGTCCGCATGAGCTCAAGCGCCGCGTCGGCGAGGGGCTCCTGTCCTTTCCCGTCACCGACTTCGCGCCCGACGGCTCGTTCGACGACTCGTCGTACCGGCGCCGGCTCGAGTGGCTGCAGCCCTTCGGCGCGGCCGCGCTGTTCGCGGCGGGCGGCACGGGGGAGTTTTTTTCGCTCACGCCCGCCGAGCACGCGCGCGTTGTCAGCGCCGCTGTCGATGTGTGCAGGGATCGCACGCCCATCATTGCCGGAACAGGTTATGGAACGAGGACGGCGATCGAGCTCGCCGCACAGGCGGAGCGAAAAGGGGCGAGCGGTCTTTTGATTTTGCCGCACTATCTCACGGAAGCGGCGCAGGAGGGCCTCGTCGCCCACGTCGAGGCGGTGTGCAACTCGGTGGCGATCGGTGTCATCGTCTACAACCGCGGGGTGTGCCGGCTGACCGCCGAGTCGGTGCAGCGGCTTGCCGATAGCTGCCCGAATCTGATCGGATTCAAGGACGGCATCGGCGACATCGAGCTGATGATGAGCGTCTATCATCGCCTCGGCGAGCGGCTCGTCTATCTCGGCGGCTTACCGACCGCGGAAGTCTTTGCACCGGCGTACCTGGCCATGGGGGTCAGTACGTATTCCTCGGCGGTGTTCAATTTCATACCGGTGACCGCCAAGCGCTTCTACGACGCGCTGCGGGCGAATCACATATCCGTCGTCAGCGATCTGCTGCAGCGCTTCTTCCTGCCGCTGGTGGCGCTGCGCAATCGGAAACCGGGCTACGCCGTCAGCATGATCAAGGCGGGTGTGCGGCTGGTCGGCCGCGACGCCGGACCGGTGCGCACGCCGCTTACCGAGCTCGACGGCGAAGAAGTCGCCGTGCTCGAGAAGCTCGTCGCTGCCGTGGGCGGTGCGTGACAGCGCGCGGACAACTGCGCGGCGCAAAACAGGAGCGGGCGATGAATCGGCTCGTAGCGGGCGAGCTCGTGCGGTGAGCGTGCAGACCGGCATGGTCGCAACCGCACCCGGGCCCGTGGCGGTGCGAGCCGATGGCGGCTTGCTCCATGCTGTCGACGTCGCCGCCGAATCGCTGGTCGTGATGGCATTGCTGGCGGAGCTCGCCATCGTCCTGATCAACGTTTTCGCCCGAAGCTACCTGCATCAATCCCTATTGTGGTCCGACGAAGCGGCGAGGTTCACGCTGTCTACCCTCGCGTTCGTCGGCGGCGCCGTCGCATACCGGCGGCGGCATCACGCGTTTGTCCGCGTGCTGCTCAACGTTTTTTCGAGGCGAGTGCAAGGGGTCTGCTTTGCGCTCGCCGATGTGCTCGTGCTTTTTGCCGCAGGACTCACCGGCATCGCGTCGATTGAATTCATCGCGTCGAGCTGGAGCGAGCGCACGCCCATACTTCAGGTTCCCGCCGCGACGATCGCGCTGCCGCTTCCGCTGGGCATGGCGCTGCTGGGTTATTACGCGCTGGTCCATCTCTGGCGCGAGCACGGCATGACGGCGTGGCGAGTCGGTGCTGCGTTCGCGCTGTTCGTAGCACTCGCGATGCTTGCGCGCGATACCTGGCTTCCGTGGTTCGCAGGGGACAGCGCCATCGCCGCGGTGCTGGTGTTCTTTTTTCTGGCGATCTTTGCCGGCGTACCGGTGGGTTTCGTGCTGCTGCTCTCGACCGCGGCGTTCATGTGGATGAGCGGCACGGCGTCGATGGTGGTGCTGCCGCAAACCATGGTGCACGGGACCGGCAATTTCATTTTGCTCGCGGTGCCGTTTTTCATTCTTGCCGGGCTCATCATGGAGCGCGGCGGGATCAGCGGACGCCTCGTGCGCTTCATCTATACCCTGGCGGGGCACGTGCGCGGGGGACTGCTGCAAGTCGCGGTCGTGAGCATGTACATCGTGTCGGGGCTTTCGGGGTCCAAGCCGGCCGACGTGGCGGCGGTGGGCACGGTAATGCGCGACGAGCTCCGCGAGCATCACGGCGAAGCCGAGGGCGCCGCCGTGCTTGCGGCCTCCGCGATCATGGGCGAGACGGTGCCGCCCAGCATCGCCATGCTGATCGTCGGATCGATCACCAGTGTCTCGGTCGCGGGCATGTTCATCGGCGGGCTCATTCCCGCGGCGGTGATGGCCTTGAGCCTGATGGCGCTCATTTACCTCCGCGCCAGGCGCTCGACCGCGCCGCCGATTCCGCGCGCACCCTACGCGACGATGCTCCGCGCCGCCGCGGGCGCGGTGCTGCCGCTGCTGCTCCCCGGCATTCTGCTGGGCGGCATTCTGCTCGGGATCGCCACGCCCACCGAGGTGGCTGCGTTCGCGGTAGTCTATGGGCTGGTGCTGGCCGCCGTGATCTATCGCGAGATGGACTTCCGAGCCTTCGTGCGCACGGTCGTCGACACCGCGGCGCTCACCGGTGTGCTGCTGTTCATCTTCGCCGCAGCGTCGGGTTTTTCCTGGACCCTGACCGTGGCCTATCTTCCCCAGCGCCTGGTCGAGCTGCTCCACTCGATGGGCAACAGCACGGCGATCTTCATGATCGGCTCGATTATCCTGCTCATCGTCGTCGGCGTGCTGCTGGAAGGCCTGCCTTCGCTCAACGTGCTCGCTCCGCTCCTGTTGCCGATCGCCGGCAAGCTCGGATTGAGCGAGCTGCACTATGCGCTGGTGCTCATCATCGCCATGGGCGTCGGAGGCTTCATGCCGCTCGCCGGGGTGGGCTTTTACGTGTGCTGCGCGATCATGCGTTGCGATATCGAGGCGGCGTCTCGCGCGATGCTTCCCTATCTCGGCGTGGTGCTCGTCGGTTTGCTGATCGTGGCCTTCGTGCCGTCGTTCGCGTTGTTTCTGCCGCACTATTTCGGCTTTCGCGGGTAACGCCCGAGGTTGGGGCAGTTTCAAAAGGAGGAAACATGGATCGCAGAAAATTTCTGAAGACAAGCGCCGGAGTCGCGGGAGCGTCGCTCGCTGTTCCGCACATTGCGCGCGGTCAGTCGCCGATGACCTTGCGCTGGGCGCACTTCGCGCCCGAGGATCATCCGGCCAATATCGCCGCGAAGCAATTCGCCAGCCGCGTGGAAACGCGGACCAATGGCGCGATCAAGATCAATATCTTTCCCAACAACGTCCTCGGCGGACCGCCCGAGCAGGCGCAGCAGATCAAGCTCGGCACCATCGACATGGGCCTGCCGACGCAGGGTCAGCTCGACAAGTACGACACGGCATTTGCCGCGGTGCTATTGCCGTTCATCTTCGACAGCCCCGCGCAGGTATACAAAGTGCTCGACGGCCCGGGAATGGATTGGCTCGCCCCGCTCGCCGAAAAGCAGGGCTTCGTCCTGCTCCGCAATTGGGAATATGGATTCCGCAACGTCACCAACAGCGTGCATCCCATCAACGCGCCCGACGATGTGAAGGGACTCAAGATCCGCACTCCTCCCGAGCTGCAAATCCAGGCATCGATGGAGGCGCTCGGAGCGATCGTGCAGGCGATCGCCTTTCCGGAGCTCTACCTCGCGTTGTCGCAAAAGGTCGTCGACGGGGAGGAAAATCCGATCGCCGTGATCTACTTCAGCAAGTTCTACGAAGTGCAGAAGCACCTCGCGATCACGCGCCACGTCTACAACAACATGATCCACACCGTCGGCGTCAATACGTGGAAGAAATTGTCTCCCGCGCAACAGGCGATATTCCGCGAGGAGAGCGCATCCGCGGGCGACCTGATGCGCAAGCTCATCGCCGACGGCGAATCCGATCAGCTCGCCAAGCTGCAGGCGGCGGGCATGCAGATCACCCGACCCGACCTTGCGCCTTTCCGCGCCAGGATGGATCCGGCATACAAGCGCATCGCGGCCTACGCGGGCGAGGACAACGTGAAGAAGTTCCGCGACATGGTCGAGCGGGCCCGGGCCTGAAGCGATGAACCCCACGAAGACGATCGACTATGCAAAGCTCTTCGACCTCTCCGGCCGCGTCGCGCTGGTCGTAGGGGGCGGCTCGGGAATAGGCCAGGCGGGTGCCGAGGGCCTGGCCGCGCTCGGCGCGGAGCTCGTCGTTGCCGATGTCGTGGAGTCCGATGCGCAAGGCGTCGCCGAGCGTATTCGCTCCTCGGGCGGCACCGCGAGCGCGCTTCATGTCGACGTTCGGGACACGGCGAGCGTGGAAGCGATGATCGCAAGCGTCATGCGCGAGCACCGCAAGCTCGACTTCGCGCTGACCACGCCTGCGGTCAACCTGCGCAAGCGTTTTCTCGACTATTCCGAGGAGGAGTTCGACCGGGTCGTCGAGCTCAATCTCAAGGGAACGTTTCGCGTCGCCCGCGTCTGCGCACGTCCGATGATGGAGCGCAAACGCGGAAGCATCGTTCTGATGTCATCGATCCGGTCGGTGAACGTGGAGCCGGGCCAGAGCATCTACGCATCGACCAAGGCCGCGATCGCGCAGCTCACACGCGGTCTTGCGGTCGAGCTCGGGCCCCACGGCGTTCGCGTCAACGCGCTTGCGCCCGGGATCGTCGCGACGCCCTTGACGCAACCGATCACCAGCAATCCCGCATGGAATGAGGCGTACGCAAAACGCACCGCGCTCGGGCGCTGGGCGCAACCGGAGGAGATGGCAGGCCCGATCATGTTTCTCGCGTCGGACGCAAGCAGCTATGTCACCGGCACGACGATATTCGCGGACGCGGGTTGGACCGCGATCGACGGCAGATTCGAGCCGCAATTGAAAACGTAGGCGAGTCGGCGAGGCGCGCGCCGGCAGCGCGTCCGATGTAGACGACAGATACGAGGCGATCAGCCGGTGGCGAGGCCGTTGCTGCCGTGCGCCGGAATGCGCAACTCCACGATGGTGCCCTTCCCGTCGCGACGCGATCCAACGCTCAGCGTTCCGCCCAGGTGACGCGCTCGCTCCCGCATGCCCATCACGCCGAGGGAACGGCGCGGGCGCTGCGAAGAATCGGCGACGCCCCTACCGTCGTCGCTCACCGACACGGTGAGGATATTGTCGGCCACGCGGGCAATGATCTCCGCGCTCGTCGCACCGGCGTGCCTGGCCACGTTGGTCAGAGATTCCTGGACGATGCGGTAAAGCGAAATCGCCCGCTCTTCGTCGACCTTGTCGACCGATGCATCCATTGCACAGCGGCACGGTATTCCCGAGTGCTTGGAAAACTCCTGCGCCAACGCCTCGATTGCCGCTCGCAAGCCCAGCGAGTCCAGCGCCGTCGGCCGCAGCGAATGCACGAGGTGCCGCTGCTGCTGCACCGAAGTGTGCACGACTTCCTGCATCCCCTCGACCAGCGACATGGGCACGGGCTTGCCATCCTGGAGTGCCTTGCGCAGCCGGGCGATGTCCTGCGAGAGCAGCGTCAGGCTGCTCCCGAGCTCGTCGTGAAGCTCGTGGGCGATGCGGGCCCGCTCCTCTTCGCGGACCGTGAGCAGGTGCCGGGACAATTCGGCAAGCTGACTCGCGCGCGCTTCGGCGGTTTCCTCGAGCCGGGTCTCCTTGGCACGGACGAGGCTCAAATGACGCAGCAGGAGAGTGCCGAAAGCGACGAGCACGATGGCGGAAACGATACCTGCCGCGGTCGTGAAAGATGCGGCGCGTTCCATGGAACGAAACACCGCGACCCGCCGCGCCTCGACGTCGGGCTCGAGCTCATCGGCGCGCTCCTGGATCAGCGTGCGGACGGCTTGCATGGTGTCTTTGCCGGTGTCGCTCATGACGATCCCGAGGGCGGCCTGCGGGCCGGACGCCTTGTAAACGGCGATGCTGTGGGCGAGCTCGTCCTGCTTGACGCGCGCAAGCCTCTCCAGGGTTCGATAGTCGGCGCGATCCCGCTCGGTCAAATCGAAGCTTTGCTTGAGATCGGCCAAAGCCGTCTGCAGACGATCTACGGCGGTGGAATAAGGCGCAAGGTACTCGTCGCGTCCGGTAAGAATGTACCCGCGCTGGCCGGTCTCCGCATCCGTGAGAAGGTGCTGAACGGCAAGCAGGCGTGCCGTGGCCACGCGTGTGCGCCGCGCCCCTTCGGCGAGCTGACTTGTCTCCAGGACCAGGCGATGGACCAGGACCGCGTCGAGAATGATCGCCAACAACGCGATGGCGAAAGCGACGCCGATGGGAAACGGGAGTGGCCCGCGCGTGTTGCGCTGCCTGCGCGGTCCCGGCGCAGCCGCGCTCATGTCGATCCGCATCGCGGCGACCGCCGTCTTCCGCTTACGACACAAGCGCCTGAGCTTCGGCAGCGCGGGATCTCGGCTGGATTCATGCGCAGGCGGGGGCGGGTTGCAGGCGCATCGAACGTCTCACGGGCGGGTGTGACGAATTATGCCATTTCGGCGCGGCAGGATATTTCAGGCGGCGTCTGCGCAGTTTTGGAGTGTGCACCGCGGCGTCGAACCCGGGAAAAACGCGTTCTTTGTAACTTTTACAAATGCTGAACACCACTGAGTGTACAAGAGCGAGTTTTTCGAATCGCACCGAAAATTCTGATGCATAATTTCCCACCAAGCGCAGTTTTTAACTCGGAACATCGCGCCGCTGGGCAAAGGCGAATCCGGCGAGGTCCATGATTCGCAAGCGGCGAAGAGGCACGTCTGCAACGGAGGTCTTTCATGCAAGTTGTCGAACGCTCCATCGCCGCATCGGACGAAATGACCGTGATCCTCGGCGCGCTCAACGCGCTCAAGCGGGGCGACACGGAAGTGCGCCTGCCCGTCGAGTGGCCCGGAATCTCCGCGCGCGTCGCCGATGTATTCAACGAGGTCGTGGAACGCAACGAGCGCATGGCGCACGAGCTCGAGCGCCTTTCCGCAGGTCGTGGGCAAGGAAGGCAAGCTCGGGAAGCGCGGAACGCTCGGCGACGTGACCGGATTCTGGCGCGACTCGATCGACGCGGTCAACCTGCTCATCGACGATCTCGTGCATCCGACCAGCGAAACCGCGCGCGTGATCGGCGCGGTGGCGCAGGGCGACCTGTCGCAGACGATGGCGCTGGAGGTCGACGGAGAGCCGCTGCAGGGCGAATTTCTTCGCACCGCGAAGACCGTCAACAAGATGGTCGATCAGCTCGGATCGTTTGCCGCGGAAGTGACCCGCGTTGCGCGCGAAGTGGGCACGGAGGGCAAGCTCGGCGGACAGGCCAAGGTCAAAGGCGTGGCGGGAACGTGGAAGGACCTGACCGACAGCGTGAACTCGATGGCCGGCAACCTTACCGCGCAGATGCGCAACATCGCCGACGTCACCACCGCGGTAGCGACGGGTGATCTGTCGAAAAAGATCGCGGTCGACGTCAAGGGCGAATTCCTCGAGCTCAAGAACACCATCAACACGATGGTCGATCAGCTCCGATCGTTCGCGTCGGAGGTGACGCGGGTCGCGCGCGAGGTCGGCACCGAAGGCAAGCTTGGCGGACAGGCGCGGGTCGAAGGCGTCGTCGGGAACGTGGAAGGATCTGACCGACAGCGTGAACTTCATGGCGTGCAACCTGACGGGTCAGGTGCGCAACATCGCCGACGTGACCAAGGCGGTGGCGAGCGGCGATCTGTCGAAGAAGATCACGGTGGATGTCAAGGGCGAAATTCTCGAGCTCAAGAACACCATCAACACGATGGTGGATCAGCTGTGCTTCGTTTGCCTCCGAAGTGACGCGCGTGGCGCGCGAGGTCGGCACCGAAGGCATCCTCGGCGGACAGGCGGACGTGAAGGGCGTGGCGGGCACGTGGAAGGACCTGACCGACAGCGTGAACTCGATGGCGCAGCAACCTGACCGGCCAGGTGCGCAACATCGCCGACGTGACCAAGGCGGTGGCCGGCGGGCGACCTGTCGAAGAAGATCACCGTGGACGTGAAGGGCGAAATCCTCGAGCTCAAGAACACGATCAACACGATGGTCGACCAGCTCCGCTCGTTCGCGTCGGAAGTCACGCGCGTGGCGCGCGAGGTCGGCACCGAAGGCAAGCTGGGCGGACAGGCCGATGTGCAGGGTGTGGCGGGGACGTGGAAGGACCTGACCGAGAGCGTGAACTCGATGGCGCAGCAACCTGACCGGCCAGGTGCGCAACATCGCCGACGTGACCAAGGCGGTGGCGAGCGGCGACCTGTCGAAGAAGATCACGGTGGACGTCAAGGGCGAAATCCTCGAGCTCAAGAACACCATCAACACGATGGTCGACCAGCTCTCGTCGTTCGCGTCGGAAGTGACGCGCGTGGCGCGCGAAGTGGGCACGGAAGGACGTCTGGGCGGGCAGGCCGACGTGCAGGGCGTGGCGGGCACGTGGAAGGATCTGACCGAGAGCGTGAACTCGATGGCGTCAGCAACCTGACCGCGCAGGTGCGCAACATCGCCGACGTGACCACCGCCGTGGCGACCGGCGACCTGTCGAAGAAGATCACGGTCGACGTGAAGGGCGAAATCCTCGAGCTCAAGAACACCATCAACACCATGGTCGATCAGCTCCGATCGTTCGCGGCGGAAGTGACGCGCGTCGCGCGAGAAGTGGGCACCGAAGGCAAGCTCGGCGGCCAGGCCGACGTGCAGGGCGTGGCGGGAACGTGGAAGGACCTGACCGACAGCGTGAACTCGATGGCGTCGCAACCTGACGGCCAGGTGCGCAACATCGCCGACGTGACGACCGCCGTGGCGACCGGCGACCTGTCGAAGAAGATCACCGTCGACGTGAAGGGCGAGATCCTCGAGCTCAAGAACACCATCAACACGATGGTCGATCAGCTCCGATCGTTCGCCTCGGAAGTGACGCGCGTTGCGCGCGAGGTCGGCACCGAAGGAATTCTCGGCGGCCAGGCCGACGTGCGCGGCGTCGCGGGAACGTGGAAGGACCTGACCGACAGCGTGAACTTCATGGCGTCGCAACCTCACCGGTCAGGTGCGCAACATCGCCGACGTGACCAAGGCGGTGGCGAGCGGCGATCTGTCGAAGAAGATCACGGTGGACGTGAAGGGCGAAATTCTCGAGCTCAAGAACACGATCAACACCATGGTCGACCAGCTCGGCTCGTTCGCCTCCGAAGTGACGCGCGTGGCACGCGAAGTGGGCACCGAGGGCAAGCTCGGCGGACAGGCCGACGTGCAGGGTGTGGCGGGCACCTGGAAGGACCTGACCGAGAGCGTGAACTCGATGGCGAGCAACCTGACCGCGCAGGTGCGCAACATCGCCGACGTGACCACGGCCGTGGCGACCGGCGACTTGTCGAAGAAGATCACGGTGGACGTCAAGGGCGAAATCCTCGAGCTCAAGAACACCATCAACACGATGGTCGATCAGCTGCGGTCGTTCGCCTCCGAAGTGACGCGGGTGGCGCGCGAGGTCGGCACCGAAGGCCGTCTCGGCGGACAGGCCGACGTGCAGGGTGTGGCGGGAACGTGGAAGGACCTGACCGACAGCGTGAACTTCATGGCCGGCAACCTGACCGGCCAGGTGCGCAACATCGCCGACGTGACCAAGGCGGTGGCGAGCGGCGACCTGTCGAAGAAGATCACGGTGGACGTGAAGGGCGAAATTCTCGAGCTCAAGAACACCATCAACACGATGGTGGATCAGCTGTCTTCGTTCGCCTCGGAAGTGACGCGCGTGGCGCGCGAGGTCGGCACCGAAGGAATTCTCGGCGGTCAGGCGGACGTGAAGGGCGTCGCGGGCACGTGGAAGGACCTGACCGACAGCGTGAACTTCATGGCCGGCAACCTGACCAGCCAGGTGCGCGGCATCGCCAAGGTCGTAACCGCGGTGGCGAACGGCGATCTGCAGCAGAAGCTCACGGTGGAGGCCAAGGGCGAGATCGCCGCGCTGACCGACACCATCAACAGCATGATCGACACGCTCGCAACCTTCGCCGACCAGGTGACGACGGTGGCGCGCGAAGTGGGCGTCGAAGGCAAGCTCGGCGGCCAGGCGAAAGTGCCCGGCGCGGCGGGAACCTGGAAGGGCCTGACCGAGAACGTCAATCAGCTCGCCGCGAACCTGACCACGCAGGTGCGGGCGATCGCCGAAGTCGCCACCGCCGTGACGCAGGGCGACCTGACGCGCTCGATCACGGTCGAGGCGCGGGGCGAGGTGGCGGCGCTCAAGGACACGACCAATGAGATGATCCGCAACCTGCGCGACACGACGCAGAAGAACACCGAGCAGGACTGGCTCAAGACCAACCTCGCCAAGTTCAGCCGGATGCTGCAGGGTCAGAAGGACCTGAACACCGTCGGCCGGCTGATCCTGTCCGAGCTCGCACCCGGTGGTCGACCGCGCAACACGCGCTGTTCTACGTGCTCGATTCGAGCGGCGATCGCAGCCGCGGCTGACGCTGCTCGCGAGCTACGGCTCGCAAGGGCCAGACCGCGCTCGGCAGCCAGCTCGATGTCGGCGAGGGCCTCGTCGGGCAGTGCGCGCTCGAAAAGGAGAAGATCCTGCTGTCCAACGTGCCGCTCGACTACATCACGATCTTCTCCGGGCTCGGCGCGGCGCCGCCGCAGAACATCCTCGTGCTGCCGGTCATCTTCGAAGGACAGGTCAAAGGCGTGCTCGAGCTCGCGTCGTTCGAGCGCTTCAGCCCGACGCACGAAGCGTTCCTCGATCAGCTCACGGAGAGCATCGGCATCGTGATCAACACCATCGAGGCCAATACGCGTACCGAGGACCTGCTCACGCAGTCGCAGTCGCTCGCGCAGGAACTGCAGAGCCGGCAGCAGGAGCTGCAGCAGACCAACCAGGAGCTGGAGGAGAAGGCCGGCCTGCTCGCGCACCAGAACCAGGAAGTCGAGCGCAAGAACCAGGAGGTCGAGCAGGCGCGCAAGGCGCTCGAGGAAAAGGCGGAGCAGCTCGCGCTCACCTCGAAGTACAAGTCCGAGTTCCTCGCCAACATGTCGCACGAGCTGCGCACGCCGCTCAACAGCCTGCTGATCCTGTCCGATCAGCTGTGCAAGAACCCGAGGGCAACCTGTCGACGAAGCAGGTCGAGTTCGCCAAGACGATCCACGCCTCCGGCAACGACCTGCTCACGCTCATCAACGACATCCTCGACCTGTCGAAGATCGAGTCGGGAACGGTGCTGGTCGATCCGACCGACCTGTCTGCTGGAGGACCTGCGCCGCTACGTCGAGCGCACGTTCCGCCACGTCGCCGAGGCGAAGAACGTCGACTTCTTCATCCGCCTCGATCCCGCAGCTGCCGAAGTCGATGTTCGCCGACAGCAAGCGCCTGCAGCAGGTGCTGAAGAACCTGCTGTCGAACTCCTTCAAGTTCACGCACGAGGGCCACGTCACGCTGACCATCGAGTCGGTCAAGAGCGGCTGGAATCCGGAGAACGAGAACCTGAATCGCGCGTCGGAGGTCATCGCGTTCTCGGTGAGGGACACCGGCATCGGCATCTCGCCCGAGAAGCAGCAGATCATCTTCGAGGCGTTCCAGCAGGCCGACGGCAGCACCAATCGCAAGTACGGCGGGACCGGGCTGGGACTCGCGATCAGCCGCGAGCTCTCGCGCCTGCTCGGCGGCGAGATCCGCCTGGTCAGCGCGCCGCGCGTCGGCAGCACGTTCACGCTGTATCTGCCGCAGATCTACACCGCGCCGCGCTCGACGCGCAAGGGCGCGGGAGCCGCGCCTGGCGGTGATGCCCGCTTTGCGAAGACGCGCGGCCGGCGCCATCTTCCCGACGGAGCGAGACCGTCGACGTCGAAGTACGTCGGTCGCGGCTCGATCGGCTGCACGCCGAGCGATCGCCGCAGCCGCCGGGACTGGCATCGGTCAACGAAGTCGGCGACGATCGCGACTCGGTGAGCCTGGGCGATCAAGTGATGCTGATCGTCGAGAACGATCTCGGCTTTCGCGCGCTTCCTCCTCGACGCGGCGCGCGAGCAGGGATTCAAGGGCATCGTGACGTCGCAAGGCGTCGCAGCCCTTGCGCTCGCGCAGCCAGTTCAAGCCGTCGGCGATCACGCTCGATCTCTTCCTGCCCGGACATCAATGGCTGGCGGGTCCTGCATCGCATCAAGAACGACGCGGCGACGCGGCACATCCCGGTCACGGTCATCTCGACCGACGAATCGCGCGAGCAGGCGCTCGAATCCGGCGCGTACGCGTTCGTCGCCAAGCCGATCCAGAGCAAGGAAGTCCTCGACGGACTGCTCGACAATCTCAAGCGCGTTCATGCAGCGGTCGCGAGAGGAGCGTGCTGGTCGCCTCGGCGGACGAGGCCACGCGCGATTGCCTGGTGCAGTATCTTGCGGCCGACGATGTCCGGATCATTCGCCGCCTCAGATCGCAAGAGTGCGCAGCGAGATGGTCGCGCGCAACGGCGCCGACTGCCTGGTGCTCGACGCCAACCTCGCGTCGTTGACACGGCGACGATCGCTGCCGGCGGGAAGGCGAGGGCGAGCCGTCGCTCGATTCGCTGCCGATCCTGGTCTACGGCGGCCGCCAGGGAAGCCGAAGCGCTGAACGGATGGCGCAACCTGGCGAAGAGCGCCGTCGTGCGCGACGTGCAGCTCGCCGGAACGCCTGCTCGATCAGGCGAGCTTCTTCCTCCATCGCGATCCGGCCAGCGATCCCCGAGGCGCATCGCGCCGTCTTGCGGCGGCTTGCACGATTCGATCGACGTCGCTGCAAGGACAAGCGCGTGATGATCGTCGACGACGACATGCGCAACATCTTCGCGCTGTCGTCGCTGCTGGAGGACCAGGGCATGATCGTCGTTTCGCACGACAACGGCCGCGACGCCATCCGCCATCTGCAGGCGCAGCCCGACATCGACGTCGTGCTGATGGACATCATGATGCCGGAGATCGACGGCATCGACACGATCCGCGAGATCCGCAAGATCAAGCGTGCAAGGATCTGCCGATCATCGCGGTCACGGCCAAGGCGATGAAGGGCGACCGCGAGAAGTGCATGGAGGCCGGTGCATGGGACTACCTGTCGAAGCCGGTCGATACGGAGTTGATGGTCGGCGTGCTTCGCGCGTGGCTGCGGCTGATAAGCGCTGTGCCTGTCGAGAGGATCGACGGCGCCATGGCTCAGAGCATTGCCCGCCAAGGCCAACATCCTGATCGTCGACGATCGGCCGGACAAGCACATCGTGTTTCGGGCGATTCTCGAGGATCTCGGCCAGAACTCTCGTCGCTGCGACGTCGGGCGAGGAAGCGCTCAAGCAGGTCCTGCAGCGCGATTTCGCGGTCATCCTGCTCGACGTCAACATGCCTGGGCTCGACGGGCTCGAGACCGCGGCGCTGATACGCAGCCGCGCCAAATCGGCGCACGTTCCCATCATCTTCATCACCGCCGATTACACCGACGAAGTGCGCACCACCAAGGGCTACTCGCTCGGAGCGGTCGATTACATGATCTCACCGGTCGTGCCGGAAATACTGCGCAGCAAAGGTCAAGGTCTTCGTCGACCTCTACCTGCTCGCGCAGCAGGCGAAACGCCAGGCCGAGGAGCACATCGCGCTGGCCGAAGAGCGCGCGGCTCGTGCTGCCGCGGAGCGCACTACGCAGCGCTCCGCATTTCTTTCGCGCGCCAGCGTTGCGCTGTCCGGATCGCTCGACTTCGAGGCGACCTCGCGTGAGCTTCTGCGGCTCGCTGTTCCGTTTCTCGCCGATGTTTGCGCGCTCACGCTGCCGGCGGAAGAGGGCCTCCAGGAAGCAACCCACGTCGCGTGGGCGGGTCCGCCGCCCGAGCGCCGCTTGTCGACCCAGGCCGCGGCGAAGATCGACAGCGCGTGGCTGGCGTCAGACCGATCGACCGCGTGATGGCAAGCGGGTCGGGCGAAACCTACTTGGACGCAGGCTCGTCGGCGGCTTCGGGCCGGCCGGCAGGCGGGTCGTCCGGAGAGCGGCTCGAGATGCCGCGCGGGACGGGAATAGACGCTCTCGTCGTGCTGCCGCTGCTTGCGCGTGGGCGTACGCTGGGGGTGCTGTCGCTGGGCATGGGCCCCTCCGGCCGAGGATTCGATCCCGATCTGCTCTCGGTCGCCACCGATCTCAGCAGCCGCGCCGCGATCGCGCTCGACAACGCATTGCTGTATCAGAAAGATCCATGAGCAGGATCGGCGCAAGAACGAATTCCTGGCGATGCTCTCGCACGAGCTGCGCAATCCGCTCGCACCGATCACCAATGCCGTGCACGTGCTGCAGAAGGAAGACGTCGGCTCCGAAAAGCTGAGCTGGGCGAAGGACGTCATCAGCCGTCAGCTCAAGCAGCTTGTCCGTCTCGTCGACGATCTTCTCGACGTGTCGCGGATCACGCAGGGCAAGATCGACCTCAAGATCGAAGCGGTCGACGTCGCGGAAGTCGTTTCCGCCGCGGTCGAGACCAGCCGGCCCGTCGTCGACGCGCACGAGCACACGCTTACGCTCCTGCTGCCGCGCAAGTCGGTTCGGGTGAACGCCGATTTCGCGCGCCTTGCGCAAATACTGGCCAACCTGATCAACAATGCCGCGAAATACACAGAGCAACGAGGACAGATTTCGCTGACGGCGACGAAGGAAGGCGCCGAGGTCGATCTTCCGCGTGCGGGATTCCGGCATGGGCATTCCCAAGGAGTCACTGTCGAGCATCTTCGACTTGTTCACCCAAGTCGACCATACGCTGGATCGCTCGCAGGGCGGGCTCGGTGTCGGCTTGACGCTGGTTAAACGCCTCGTGGAGAAGCAGGGAGGAACCGTCTCGGCGTTCAGTGGCGGCAAGGATCAGGGAAGCGAGTTCACCGTGCGCCTGCCGGCCGCCGCCCCGGAGTCCTTAGCGGTTGCAGCCGCCGGAGCGGCCAAGGGCGGCGCCAAAAACGTGACGTCGGACTTTTGCGTGCTTATCGTCGATGACAACCGCGATGTCGCCGACAGCACCGCGGTGCTGCTTCGTATGGCGGGGTACGACGTCCAGCTTGCCTACGACGGCAAGGACGCGCTCGAGAGCGTTCAGCGACTGCAGCCGGATGCAGTGCTGCTCGACATCGGTCTTCCGGGCATGGATGGTTATCAGGTCGCGGAGCGAATCCGCTGCGATTCGGCAAATCGCCCGCCGTTGATAGTCGCGGTGTCGGGCTACAGCCAGGACGAGCATCGCGCCCGTTCGAGGAATGCCGGCTTCGACCACCACATCGTCAAGCCGATCGATCCCGCCCAACTGACCGAGCTGCTCGCGTCGATGCGCTCGAGCCGCCAGAGTGCGTCGCCCGAAAACATCGTTCGATTTCCGGCGCAAAAATCCTCGAAGTAGCGGCGACCGCGCGCAACTGCGTCGCGACTCGCTAAGGAACCTCTGAATAAGTCCCGCGTGGTCGCGACGGAGGCTCGCCGGGATGAGATGCACGAAGCGACGCGAAGCCAATGGTGGGCCCCATTGGCGAGCGGCGCGACAAAGCAGATCGCCCGGCCAGCCCCGTCCCTCCGGGTTTCGCCGCAATGGCCTCATCTGCGTTGTTGCGCGGCTTGCGAATAGGACGAACTATTCGCTGCGCCGCGGCGTCTAGCATCTGAAGCCATTGCGACAGAAACGCGACTCATGTGGGGCTTGTTCAGAGGTTCCCTAATGGGCAGTAACAGTTGAATCGGCTATTTGATTGTTGCCGTCCACTAGGTGCGCCAGGGGCTTTCGGCGCGCGGGCGTCCGCCGCCCGATGGCGCGCCGGCGACGCCGATCTGCCACACGACGGGTGTCGCGGTGGCATCGCCGAAGACGTTCCACACGGTAACCCCTTTACCCTGGTTTTTCGCCGCGTACATCAAACGGTCGGCGAACTCCATGGCGAGCGTAGCCGAGCCGGGTATGGTGCGAAAGACCGCGACACCGATGCTGAAGCTGACTTTCCATCGCCGCAAGCGTGTGATGGCGCGAAGCTTGTGCTGTAGCTTGTCGATGACGAACAAGGCGTCGCGCTGGTCGGTTTCCGGCAATATCACCGCGAACTCGTCGCCACCGAGCCTTCCGATGGTGTCGCTCCGGCGCAGCGTTTCAACGGAAACGCCGGCGATGGCCTGCAGCAGGCGGTCGCCTTCGGCGTGTCCGAACTTGTCGTTGATCTGCTTGAAGTCGTCGCAATCGATATAGGCGAGGCAGAATCCGACGCCTCTGCGCTGATGACGCGCAACCTCGGTCGCCAGCGCCTCCTGAAATCCCTTGCGGTTGCGAACAGCCGTCAGCGGGTCGATTCGAGCCGTGTATCTCTCCTGCTCATAGATCTTTCGCAGCATGCTCGTGAGCACGACCACGATCGCGTATTCGAAGAAAACATTTGCATAAGCGATGTAGAGATACACCGCCTTGGTGTAATTGCTTGCATCGAGAGGCGTCTGACCGGATTGCGCGATGACCGACAATATCGCAAAGACCAAGCCCCAGGTCCGTCCGCAGTTCCAGGCGATCAACAATACCGGAAACAGGTAAAAAGCCGTGAGCGAGAATTCGTCGGTGGTGAGGCGATCGATCGTGGCGACGCCGATAAACATCGCCGCACCTATGAGCAGGGCGTCGCGACGCTTCAAGCGGAAGACGTTTATTTTGCTGCTCGCGTGCGGCATTTCATTCCTCGGTCTCGAAGCGTCCACGCATCGCAACGCACGAATGCTTGGCGTGGGATGAATTTGGTGCACGCACGTGTTGTAGACGACCTGATGTCTGCCGCGACCGCTGAGACGGACGTTTCGCCGGTTTGTAGTGACACGCGGTTCGTCGAATTCAAAAGGGGCTCCAAGACGAAAAATAGAGGACGCATTGACGTTTGGCGTCATCGAGTGACGTCGCGCGGGCGGTATCGGACCGTCGCGTCGCCATAGAATGCTTCACTCCTGCTATCGCAATTACCGTACCCAGAGCCCCGAGGACTGCGCTCGCGCCGCGAAGCTGATCCGCAGTTCGCCCGCCGATTGCGAAGCCCGTGTCGTTTAAAGTCCTACAAAGAATTCAGACAAACGCCGATTGCGTCCGATTGGATCGCGCCGGACCATTCGGGACGTCGGCCTGGTTCCGCGCGGACAGAGTTTGCTCGCCTTGGCCGGGGCCGATTTTAGGGAGCCTGATGTTCGAGCGCTCGTTGGTCTCAGCGAGGCAGGTCTGGAGGCTGTTCAGCGAAGCTGTGAACGGCTGGCTGGATGATCGCGCCGCGAGCATGGGAGCGGCGCTCGCCTACTACACGGCGTTTTCCATTGCGCCTCTGTTGATTATCGCGATCGCGATCGCGGGTTTGGTATTCGGACGCGATGCTGCCCAAGCCGCGCTCATAACGCAGCTTCAGGACCTGCTGGGCGAGGCGGGCGGCGACACCATCGATCAAATGCTCAGGAGCGCCAGCAATTTCGGGACGGGGATCGCCGCGACCGCGATCGGGTTGGCAGCATTGTTGATCGGCGCGACAACGGCTTTCGTCGAGCTCCAGGACGACCTCGACCGGATTTGGAAAGCGGAGCCTCGCGTGGGCAACGGTATCGTCAACTTGATTCGATCGAGATTGCTTTCCTTCGGCATGGTCCTGTGCGTAGGATTTCTCCTTACGGTGTCCCTCGTGCTGAGCGCGGCTGTGGCGGCGGCCGGCAAGTACTTTCTCTCCGAGACCGAGGAATTGCTGACGCAGACGCTTACTTTCATCGTGTCGTTTCTGGTCATCACGCTGTTGTTCGCCTTGGTCTTCAAGGTCCTGCCGAACGTCCGTGTTGCGTGGCGGGACGTTTGGATTGGCGCTGCGATAACTTCACTGCTTTTTTCGGTAGGCAAGTTCCTCATCGGCCTGTATATCGGCAAGACCTCGGTCGCGTCGGCCTTCGGTGCTGCGGGACCCTTTGTCGTATTGATGCTGTGGATCTACTATTCGACGCAGATATTCTTGCTCGGCGCGGAATTCACGCATGCGTTCGCCAAGCGGCATGGATCGCACCAAGGCGCGCGCCATGCGGCCCTTTCTTCGCAGAAGTCCGGACTGGTACGGCAAAACGCCTGAGTCGCATTGAGAGCATAGCCAGCGAAAGCTATCCGCAGCGCCGGGCGCGTTTCCCGGACCGCGCGCAGCGCCTTATCGGCGCAAACTCGCAACTGACGCATCTACGGCGCGCTGGTACGGTGGAAAAGCCATGAAAAGCGTGGGAGCAGGCACCGGCGCCGAGTCACAAAGCGCCAAGCCCGCTCCCGGCCTGCTCTGCGGAATATTCTCCGATGATCCCGAGGGATCGGGTCCGCGCCCGGACCCCGTGTGGTCCGTGGCGGCATCCGCCGATCCCGTCGCATGGCCGCAACGCGTAATAGCTGCAACCCCCGATGCCTCGCCGCAGGTCCGGCGATCGATGGCCGTGCCACTTCTCCAAGCAGCCATCGGTCCGTCCTGGCGTCCCGATTGGACCAGCGCAGCTGTTTTGCCGGTGTTCTTGCTGCTCCTTTGGCTGATCATCATCTTTGCCGCTTCTCACACGGGTTGGCGCCGCTTCGCTAAAGTTTTCCCCGCCCCATCTCCCGTGCCGGGCCATCGGTTTCGGGCGACGAGCGCCCGCTTCGGGTCGATTGCCGGTTCATATATCGAGGTGGTCGACGTGACGTTCGGGTCGGACGGGCTTTACGTCAGCGCTACGTTTCCGTTTCGCCTGTTCCATCGGCCCTTCCTCGTCCCCTGGTCGAGCGTTCAGTCGATCAAGCGGGGGGAGCGTCACCTGAGAGTGCGATACCGAATATGCATCGACGATCCGCAAGCGGGCAAGCTCCTGCTGCGCCTGCCCGGTTCGATCGAAGCGGATCTCAAGCGAACGCGGCCTGATGGTCGTCGCCGCGAGCAGCCGCCGGATATCACACGACTTGACGCGTTGCGCGTCGTCGCGCCCGCCGGGGTTTAGGTGTCCTGTCCCGTAAATAAACTTCGTATGAAACCGCGCTTTTCGCCGCGATACGTTGTTGCTCGGCCTTGCCGTAGCCCAAGCTACGACGCGGCCTCGCGTCTAGTCTGGCGACGAAAATCATCGGTTTCACTTAATGAAGCTATTCACGGGACAGGACACTAGCCCGGCGCCGCCTCGCCGCCAACGATTGGCGGATTTGCCGCGGGGATCTGCTGGCGCGATGGAGGAACTAGCGCTGCCGAGTCGGGCATGGGTGGCGCTGCCGCATGGCCGAAAACCATGCCCTTGCTCGGCGCCGCAAGGGTTTGCGCGGCGCGCTCGCGCGGAGCCAGGTCGCGCGGAGTAACGGAAAACGGATAGAGGTCGTTGCGCATCGTAAGTTCCGAGCTATCGCGCGCCTTCGCCGAGAAGAACGACGCGCACCGTCTTGAACAGCACCGCAATGTCGAGCAGGAGAGAATGGTTCTTCACGTAGTAGATGTCGTACTCGAGCTTTTTGACCGATTCTTCCAACGTCGATCCGTAGCTGTAGCGCACTTGCGCCCAGCCGGTGATTCCGGGACGCACGCTGTGCCGCACCGCGTAGAACGGGATCTCCTTGGTGAGCTCCGCGACGAAACAGGGCCGCTCGGGTCGCGGCCCCACCAGGCTCATCTCGCCTTTGAGGACATTGATAAGCTGCGGAAGCTCGTCGATGCGCGTCTGGCGAAGAAATCGTCCGAAGCTCGTGACGCGCTTATCCCCGATCGACGCCCAGCACGCAACGCCGTCTCGTTCGGCATCGCGGGTCATGCTCCGGAACTTGAGCAGCGTGAAAGTGCGGCCGCGAAAGCCCACGCGTTCCTGTCGGTAGATCACCGGCCTGCCCGAGCTGATGAGAATGCCCAGCGCCGCGACAGCAAGAATCGGCAGAACTGAAACGAGCAGGCCGGTAACGAAAATGACATCGAAGCTGCGCTTGACCGATTTGCGCCAGCGATGTTGGCGAAAGCCTTGGCCGAAGATCAGCCAGCTTGCCTTGAGCGATGCAATCGGGACGCGCCCGTGAACGCGCTCGAAAAAGCGGGGCAGGTCGGTGACGCGGATTCCCTGGAGCCGGCAATCCAGCAATGCGTCCATCGGCAGGACACCGCCCCGCTGCTCGCCGACCGCCACCACGATTTCGTCGACGTCGCGGCGCTTGATGTTCTCACGCATCGACGCGCTGGTGGCGACGATGCGGTTAGCCGGTACGGCAATTTCGTGGGACGGACCGAGTGCACAAAAGCCGACGAGCTCCAGCGCGGGCGAGGCGGCAGCAATCGAAGTCTCCACTGAGCGCGCTTCGGGTCCGGTGCCGAGTACGAGTACTCGCCGGGGCATGAGCGCGCGGGCGACGAGCCACTCGCCGAGAAGCCGCAGCAACGCGATTCCGCCAAGGGCGAACAGCACGGCGTAGCCAATCCCTTGCGGGAAAAGATTGCCGCCCAACAGCACCTTCGCTCCGATGTAGGCAAGGGGAAACTCGAAGAAAAGGAGCAGAGCGGCACGGGGCAGATACTCGCGCCAGGGGATGCGGCGTCCCCTTCGATAGAAACCAAACGCGATATTGAAGCAGATCAGGAGGGCCACGAAGGAAAGAGCCGAGCCAAAGGTCTTCCACGAAGGTGTCCAATGTGGATTACCCAGGGTTCCCGCCAAAAGGATCGCGGCCGCCACCCACGCGAATTCCACTGCGAACTGAAAGAACGCTGCGCCCCGGATGCTCTCGCGCACCAGCCTATGCAAAACCGCCTCCGTCTTTACACCGCCGCAGCTGTGCGGGTTCTCCGTTGCGAAGCGACGCGACAGTCACCGGGGCGGCCCCGATAAGCTCGATACGGGCGGAGCAAAGATCGGATGACATCCGGAAAGATCCGAAAGGTACCCAGACAGCGCGTTTTTTGAAGCGAGAAGGCAACACGGCGTACCCCGTTATTTTCGCCTCGAAATCGGCCAACTGTAAATCGGTCCCGTGCGGATTTGGGCGTCAGACATCGTTACGTAGGATGTAGGACAAAGTCCGACAGACGCTCATTCGACATCTCACTGTATCCGCGCCACGTGACCGTATTTTGAAAGCCCTGCGCGGCGCGCGAAGTTTGCGGCCACCCGCCGAGGGCCCTTCGCAATAGACACAGGCGAAAAGAAAGCCCGCCTAGGCGGGCTTTTGAAAGTACGCGACGATGCCTGTCAGAAAGTCCATTTGAGGCCGACCGAAAAGCCCTGCAGCTTGCCGCCTGCGAAGCAATGCGGGCCGTCGCCCGTGACGCCGCCGGTCGTGGGATCGAACGCGGCAAGCACGCTCGAATCGTGGCAGTCGGTCGTCACCCCATGACCTCCGGCACCGAGGTCGTAATGCGCATCCGCGTGGTTGTGCGTTGTCGCATAGTCCGCGTAGAGCGTCGTCGACTTGTCGAGCGCGTGCCTCCAGGCGGCGGTGAGCATATTGGCGGAGTTGTCGGGGTTTGCCCCGCCGGGCGTGTTGTGCTGCCCGGGGTCGCCCGGCGTCTTGCCCGCATGCGCCCAACCGAAGCTCACGTTGTCCTTTTCGGTCAGCACCTGCGTCAGCGCCAGCCACGTGGCATTGTTGCGCGTCCGCTCATTCTGGAACTCGAGATCCGACGGAACCTTTCTCTTCGTCCTTTCCCAAAGCGCGCTCACCGTGGTCTTGGTAGGAAACGTGTATTGCCCGCCGATCTTGTACGCGCTTTCGTCGCCGACGTCCCTCGGGTCGAGATTCGGCAGATCGCTGGTGCGATTGACGTTCTTGTGCATCTCGTAGGCGGCGGTCAAATAGAGAGGACCCTGCAAGATATGCCGCGCTGACGCTGTAGAGATCTCCGAACGAGCCGTCGTTGCAGGATGGAGGCAGCGCGCCGCTTCCCGGGATGTTGCCGCCCGCGCAGTCCGGTTCCGCGGAGGGCACGATGCTGCTGGTGTCGTCGCGGTTCTGACCCGGCGAGTACATGGCCTTGAACGAAACACCGCTCCAGTTCGGAGATTCGTACCAGATCGCATGAGGCGCGCGCAGGCCGAATTCGACGCGATTGTCGCCGCCGGTATTGCCGATGATGACGCGATAGTCGCCGAGCATTCCCGAGAACGGATTCAGGCGATCGGTGGAAGTCTTGTAGGGCGTCTCCGACTTGCCGATCATGACCGCGCCCCAGTCCTTGCCGGAGAAGCCGATAAAGCTGTTGCGCGAAAACAGTGCGCCGTTGACGGCGTCGCTGGTGTTCGAGGTCGTGTTCTTGGTTCCGGGCGTTGCGGAAATGTCGATGCCCGCCTCGAGCTGCCAGACGAAATTGAGATCGGGTTGAATGGGATGGTCCCCGCGCACGCCGAGGTAGGACAGGTTGGTCGCGATCGCAGGCTGCCAGCCCATCTTTCCGACCGGCATTCCGCCGTTGTCTCCATAGTCGCTCTTCAGGCCCTTCGTCGTCGTATCGAACGAAACGTCGAGATTTCCGTACAGCGTCACTTCGCCGCCGCCGGGTACGAGAAACGTAAGGGCGTCGCCGGGTTTGCGCTGGATGAACGGGCCGCCCTGGGGCTGCCCCTGAGGTTGCGGTGCGCTCTGCTTTTGCCGCTGCTCCTGCTGTTCCCGCTGCACTTGATCGAGCTGTGTCTTGACCGCTTCGAGCTGCCGCTGCAGAGCGTCCACCTGCGCTTTGAGATCGCTGGTGATGTCTGCATGAGCAAGGCCTGAAAGCGCGAGCGCAATTGCCCCCGCCGTTGCGGGCAATATTCTTCGGTTCATCTTTGGGTCTCCTCCGGAGCGCAGCTTGCTCGCACGCGACCACACGGTGTCGCGGCGTCTCGCGCGTATTCGCCTGGTATGTGGCATAACGTATTCAAGCGCTCGCGGTCCGTCAATGACGCATGCGACGAACATCGATAGTCGTCAGTGCCCTGTCAGGAACTGTCGCGTGTTTGAAACAAGAGGAGAAGCGAAGATGCTCGCGGATGCCGCGCGAGCCGAGCCGGGCCGATATCTCTTTGCTGCGCGACTTCAGGTGCGCCTTACGACGCGTTGCGATTTGCCGGAGAGTCCATAGGAAACGATACGACGATGCGTGTCCCTTGCCCGCGCTCGGGAGTCTCGACTGCAAGCGCTGCGCGGTGCTTGTCCACCACTTCCTTGACAATCGCAAGACCGAGTCCCGACCCGTCGCCGGGAGAGCCCTCGACCCGGTAGAACCGCTCGAAGATCCGGCTGCGCGCCGCTTCGGGGATGCCGGGGCCTGTATCTTCGACGCTCAAAAATGGAGTGCCGCCCGCTTCGCCGCAACGCACCGTCACCGTGCCGCCGCCGGGCGTATAGCGCAGAGCGTTGTCGACGAGGTTGTTCAGAAGCTCACGCACCAGCAACGGGTCCGCAACCGCTTTGACCGAATCCAGCGCAAATCCAAGATCGATGTCGCGCTCGACGGCGCGTTGCACCCATTCTTGGGCGGCCGCGTCGGCGACCGTTTTGAGGTCGAGCGATTCCAGCGGCTGCAACTGGGCGCTGGCGCTCTCTGCTTTGGCGAGCGCCAGCAATTGCCTGGCGAGCCGGCTCGCACGAATAGTCGCGTTGTGCATAGTCTCGACTTCGGCTCGAAGGTCCGGCGCGAGATCGCGCCGCAGAAGAAGCTCGAGATGCATTTGTAATCCGGCAAGCGGGGTACGCAACTGATGCGCTGCGTTGGCGAGGAAGCGCTGCTGCATTTCGCTCGCGTCGCGCAGTCGATCAAGCAAACGGTTGAACGCCGCGACCGCCGGCAGAAGCTCCGCCGGAACGTCGCGCTCGTTCAGCGGCCGGAGGTCCTGCGGCGAACGCTGCAAGAGCTCACTGCGGACGCGCTCCAAAGGCGCAAGTCCGCGCGCAACCCCGACCCAGGCAAGCCCGATGGAAAGAAGCGCGATCATCAGGGTGGGAACAAGCTCGGTGGCCAATATGTCCCTGACCAGCTGATTGCGCTTGTTGAGCGTTTCCCCGACTTGAACGAGAAAACCGCCGTCGGTGCGCGCTGCCGCGACGCGAATCGGCTCCCCGTGATGCACGGCGTCGAAATACGTCCTTCGCGCCGAGAACGGCGCAGGCGCTGGAAGATCGTCGGTACCGGCGACGAGCGCGCCATTCGGCGCACGTATCTGAAAGAAGAGCCTGTCGGTCTGGTCGTAGAGCAACGCCTGCTGCGCCTGATTGGACAAGTCGAGGTGCGGCCCACTGGCGTCGGACTTGATGTTCTCCGAGAGGTCGATGACAGGATCGAGCAAGGCCCTGTCGTACGCGCTATTGGCAGCGCGCAATGCTACCCAGTACGTTATGAGCGCCGCCCCGATGACCAGCATCACGACTGACGGTATGAGAAAAACGAGAAGGCGGCCTCTGATGCTTTCGCGACTCAGCCGCGAGTCATCCAAGCTCGGTCTCCCACAAATAGCCGAAGCCGCGGATGGTGCGGATTTTCACGCCGGCCGATTCCAGCTTTGCCCGAAGTCGCGATACATAGACCTCGATCGTGTTCGGTGCGACCTGGTCGTCGGCAGCGAAGAGGTGCTGCACGATCTGCTCCTTGCTGAGCACGCGTCCCGGCTTCGACAGGAACAGCTCGAGGAGCGTCCACTCGCGAACGGTAAGCTCGACGAAAACGTCGTCGATCTTGATTCGCTTGGCGGCGACGTCCACGGTCAAGCGCCCTACAGTCAGGCGCAGCGTCGGCAACATCGCCCGACGCAGCAGCACTCGCACGCGCGCCTCGAGTTCGGTGAGCGAGAAGGGTTTTGTCAGGTAATCGTCAGCTCCCATGTCGAGGCCGTGCACGCGATCTTCCACGGCATCGCGTGCGGTCAGCACCAGGACGCTGATGGCGGAATTTCTGGCGCGCAGGCGCCGCAAGACTTCGAACCCGTCGATCCCCGGCAGACCGATGTCCAGAATCACGAGGTCATAGTCCTTGGTTTGAAGCGCCGCATCCGCTTCCGTCCCCGACTTGGCGTTGTCGACGGCGTGCGCGGCACGGCTCAAGGTCCTGGCCAGACCGGCGGCCAGAAGCGAATCGTCTTCAACGACGAGAATGCGCATGGGCTATTTCACTCCGAAGCGTTGTCGTGGTCGGTGCGGGCAGCCGTGCAGTTGCTATTGTGCGCTCCGCCGCGCGGATTCGCTGATGGTTTCGCTTCGGAAGGCTGATCTCGCGCTCCATGCGGCGAGCCAATCTACGTGATCGTCATCATAACCGGTGCGTGATCGCTCGTTCCGACATCGGCCTGCACGACGCAGCTCGTTGCTCGTGAGGCGATGGACTTCGATGCGAGGATGTAGTCGATCCGCCAGCCGATGTTGCGCTGGCGCATGTTGCGCCAGGGTGGCCACCACGTGAACATAGTGGTGTTATCCGGATCGAGCGCGCGGCCTACGTCGACCGAGTGTCCACCGAGCAGGTCCTCGAAAAGCTTCCGCTCCTCGGCTCGCTGCCCGATCACGCCCTCCTTGCGCTCCCGCGGATGCACGTCGATGTCGGAGCGAGCGATGTTGATGTCGCCGCACAGCACGAGCTCGCGCCCTTCCCGATGCAGCGCCTCGGACCACGCCACCAGCCGCGCAAGGAAACCGAGTTTCGCGGGATAGTCCTTGCCGCCGTTGGGAACGTACACCGACGCAACGACCATGTTGCCCAGCGCCACCTGAACGATGCGCGTTTCCATGTCGAATTCGGGATGGCTGAACACGGGATCGCCCTCGAGCAGATCCTTCCTGAGGTGCAGCGAAACGCCGGAGTAACCTCGAAGTCCGTGCCAGTACGCATGGTAATCCGCGAGCTTGCAGCGCTCCGGAATCTGCGCCGGCTCCGCTTTGAGCTCCTGCAGGCAAATCACATCGGGCCGGTCGCGCTCGACCCATTCGCAAAGCTGCGCTTCGCGGGCGCGGATTCCATTGACGTTCCAAGTCGCGATCTTCATCCTGCGACATTCTATTGAAAGTCCTGACGGGCGGGGCGGCCAACCGCAGCGGTCGTGCGCACCGCAGGTTCGGCGCGATCACGACATCACGACATCACAACATCACAACATGGATACGGCAGCCGAGAGAGCGCCGCAATTGGACACCACAAACGCTCAGGCGATCCGTTTCACGGGAACACCGCCGCGCGAGAAGACGTTAGTCCTCGCCGCCGTCCGGCAGGTTTGGCCGCTCCGCGTCGGCTCCCGCGCTGGAGAGTTGAACGTGGGCGAGGCGGACCATGAACTCTTCTTCGGAAATTCGCCGAGCATTGGGAACGCCGGTTTGCAGATCGAAAGCGCGGCGTCCCTCAGGGGTGTACGCAAAAGCGTGCTTCCCCTTCTTGGGCGTATGCGTCACCGCAACCAGGACGCCTTCGACCAGGAAGAACTCGGCGCCAACGCCGGTTGCGCGGGAATGATCGGTGTTCATGGCCGTGACTTACGCAATTGCCGGGCCAGCAAACACGCACACGCGACCGAAGAAGGCGCGGCTCCTCTGGCGGTGGGCCGGTCGTTGTAAACAATTTGGACGTTCCAGGGTATACAGTACGCCTGTACGACTGTCTTCGAAGGTTCAAGATAGATATCATCGCTGCGGCTTAATCCATGGGACTCGCGCAAAACACGTGAAGGCGATTCGCTTAATTCTGGTCGCGATGTGGCTCGCCGTCGTCGCCTCGGGCGCCGCGGCGGCCGACCTCGTCTTCGCCGTGACCGAGGGCATCACGTATTACCAGACCAACAAGGAAATCCAGGCGCGATTTCAGCCATTGGCGGACCTGATCGCGAAGGCGCTCAAGCGGCCCGTACGCATCGTCATCGTAAGCGCATATAACGACGTCCGCGAGGGCCTGGCGCGACAGGAGTACGACCTCGCTTTCATTCACCCGGCTCATGTGTCGCTGGCCGCCATCAAGTCGGGTAAGTATGAATCGGTCGCCTGGACGGCGGGATACACGGACTACTCGGTCGCGCTCCTCGTCAACAAGGACCAGCCGTTCAAGCAGCTTGGCGATCTCAAAGGCCACACCCTGGTCAGCCCGGATCCGGATTCGATCACCGCGGCGATGCTGCGTGCGATGGTCCGCGATCAGAAAATGGGCGCCGGCGATCTCAAGATAATCACCACGCGTTATCAGGATGCCGTCCCGTTCTATGTGCAGTACGGGTTTGCCCAGGCGGGTGCGACAGCCGCCAAATCGGTCATCAAGGACTGGACCGATAAGGGCGGCAAGGTGCTTGTTTCGTCGCGCCCGATGCCGATCAAGCAGCTGATCGTGTCGGCCAAGGTCTCGCCGGAGGACCAGCAGCAGGTGCGCAACATGCTTATCGGGATGACCCAGAATGACGCCGGCAGGCAGGCGCTCGTGCCGCTCGGCTACAAAGGGTTTGTCGCGCCCAATCGGGACGAGGAGCAGAAAGACATCGCGTGGCTGGGCTTGTAGCGTGGTCGGCGGTCGTGCGGCGCTGATCCGCGCTGATGACTTACGACGTCAAATCGCCTTTTTGCGGATATAGCCACTCCGGCCCCAGATCCTGCAGACGGGTCAGTCCCAGCATGGCCATGTCGCGATAGACCTCGTCGTAGAGCAGGCGAATGGCATGGCTCACCCCGGCTTCGCCGCCGACGGCGGCGGCGTAGCCGAAGGGCCGGCCGATAAAGACGAACTTAGCCCCAAGCGCGACCGCTTTCAACACGTCGGTTCCCCGGCGTACGCCGCCGTCGATCATGACGGGGATATCGGGACACGCCGCGACGATCTGCGGCAGTACCCGCAGCGCCGACACCGCGCCGTCGAGCTGGCGGCCGCCATGGTTCGACACGATCACGCCTTCGGCGCCGGACTCGCGCGCAATCCGGGCGTCGTTCCTGTCGAGGATCCCCTTGATGATCAGGCGGCCCTTCCACAGGCGGCGGATGAGCTCGAAATGCGTCCAGGTCAGATGTCCCCGGTCCGAGTAGTCGCGCACCACACTCGCTGAAAGGATCGGCGCGCCGCGCGTGGCGTAATTGTTCTCGAAGTGCGGCAGTCCGTGCTGGAGGAGCGTGCGCAGGAAAGTTCCGAACAGCCAACGCGGATGGGAGATGCCGTCCCAGGCAAGCCGCAGGCTCGGTCGTAGAGGTGTCGAGAATCCCGCTCTGACGTTGTTCTCGCGATTGCCCGCGACCTGCGAGTCGACCGTGATCACCAGGGTGTCGAAGCCGGCCCGCGCAACGCGGTCGATAAGTGCCGTGATGCGCGGGACATCGCCCGGCAGATAGGCTTGGAACCAGGGGGTTGGGGATTCCTTGGCGACCTCTTCGAGCGGAATCAGCGACGAGCCGCTCATGATCATGGGAATGTTCGCCGCGGCCGCAGCCCTCGCCAGCACGATGTCGCCGCGATAGGCGTAGAGCGCGCTGATGCCCATCGGCGCAATCCCGAAGGGCGCGGAGTAGCTGCGGCCGAAAAGTGGGGCCGCGCAGCTGCGACTCGAGACATCGACAAGCACGCGCGGTATGAAGCCGAGCTCGGCAAAAGCCTCCCGATTGTCTTCGAGCGACCGGTTGGTTTCTGCGGCGCCCGCGATATAGCCGAACACGGGTCGAGGCAGATGCTTTCGCGCCGCGGTTTCGAAGTCGTCCAGACAGAGCTGCTCACGGAATCGCCCGATCGACGCACGCGGGACCGATGCCGAGCGCGGGACGGCTATCGCGGGCACGTCCTTTTCCGCATGGGAAGATGGGGTATCCAAGGAATTCCTAGGATCGCGCGAAGCGGATTTGGCGTCCAGCACGGCGAAGCACAGCGCCGGGCAAAACGTTGAAAAAATGCCATTGTCATGAATGGTGGGCTCATCCGCCAGCTTTTTCACTCCCAAAGGCGCGGCGGGGCCCCAGCGGACGCGCGGCCCGGAAGCGCCGGTTTATCGGCGTCCGCGAGCCATTCGCGGACTGTCAACCGGTTTGGGCTTTTTTCGTTATTGCTGCTGAGCAGATTTCCAAGATCTGCCGCCACCGAGTAAACCAAGGAGAAAAACATGCAGAAGCAGTTCCCCGCTCTAGTAGCAGGTGTCGTTGCCTTGTCGATGAGCCTTTTGGCCGTCGCCGCGGACGCGCCCAAATCCGCCGCACCGGCAACGGCGAGTCCGCCGTCCATGACCGCGCCGGCAGCAACTCCGCCGGCCGCGACCAGCGGCATGACGGCCTCACCCAAGGCCGAGGCGAAGGCCGATTCCAAGGCGATGGAAGCCAAGGCTGACGGCGACTACAAGGCCGCGAAAGCCAAGTCGGAAGGTGACTACAAGGCAGCCAAGGCCGAATGCAGCAAGAAGAGCGGCGCCGACAAGAAGGCTTGCAACAAAGACGCCAAGGCCGCGCACGAGCGCGCCGAAAAAGACATGAAGGCGATGCACGAGAAGCAGGTCGCCGACGCCAAGGCAATCAAGAAATAAAGCTGCACGCGGATCCGTCGATCCGTTCTGGGGAAGCAAGGGAGGCGGGGTTCTACCCCGCCTCTTCGTTTTTGCGGTTGGAAAGCGACATTCGAGCGATGTATCGGGTGTTGCCGATCGCAGGCAGGATCTCGCGCTGGAACCTGGTGCGCACTAAGATTGCCAACTCGAGCACGACTTCCCATCCCACGACTATGTCCCGCACGGGGTTAGCACATCTTCCACTGCACGGCGGCAAGGCCCCGCGCTATCTCTTCGAGCGGATGGTTCCGCTGTCGCGCGAAATCGTGATTTTCCTGGTGAGCGAGTTCGGGCGGAAGGAAGTTCTGCGGCGCCTCTCGGATCCCTACTGGTTTCAGGCTTTTGGATGCGTGCTTGGCTTCGATTGGCATTCGAGCGGCGTCACGACCACGGTCTGCGGCGCGCTCAAGGAGGGGCTGCGCGCCATCGAGAGCGATCTCGGCATCTTTGTCACGGGAGGCAAGGGAGCGACATCGCGCAAGACGCCCGCCGAGATCACGACGGCGTGCGAGCGCCTCGGGCGCGACCCCGATCCGCTCGTTTACGCCAGCCGCATTTCGGCGAAGGTCGACAACTCCGCGGTGCAGGACGGCTATCAGCTCTACCATCACTCGTTCGTTTTCACGGCGGAAGGACAGTGGTGCATCGTTCAGCAGGGGATGAGCGACGCCACATCGATGGCGCGTCGCTATCACTGGCTGTCCGACAACGTAAGCGACTACGTAAACGAGCCGCACGCGGCGATCTGCTGCGACGCCAGCGTTCCCACGCTGAACCTCGTCGCGTCGGAAAGCGGCGAAGTGCGCTCCGCGTCAGCGACGCTCGCGTCGGAAAGACCGGAGGTCACCCTGAATGCGCTGGGCCACCTGCCGCTGCTGGAGATGCCGCGCCGGCACGAAGTCGCGCCCAGCGACATCAATCCGAAATACCTCGAGAAAATCCTGCTGCGGACCTACGAGACGGCGCCTGCAGACTTCGAATCCCTGCTTGCGATCGAAGGCGTCGGCGCAAAGACGCTCCGCGCGCTTGCGCTCACCTCGGAGCTCATCTATGGCGCGCGCGCGAGCAGAAGGGACCCGGCGCGCTATTCGTTTGCGCACGGCGGAAAGGATGGAACGCCGTTTCCGGTCGACCGGGTAACCTACGACAAGACGATCGAGGTCATGCACCACGCGCTCAACGGCGCGAAGATCGGGCGCACCGAGAAAGTCCGCGCCTTCCGCAGGCTGGCCGAGTTTTCGATCGGCGAGGAAGGCACCGGAAGTTCGGACGAGCGGCGGCCGAAAACGTCCGTGCGTGCGGACCACGCGCGAGAACCGAACGACCGGAACTCGAGGGCCTAAGGCGCAACGGCGGCGTCGATCGCCGCGAGGGCGTCACGGATCACGCTTTCCGCCCTGGGGCGCACGAGGCGGGCGATCTCCCTGCCGTCGCGCAAAAAGATCAAGGTCGGCCAAAGCCTCACGCTGAAGGAGCGGCCAAGAGGACGGGCCGGCCCGTCGGCGATCTTCATGTGGTTGACGCGGGGATGATCCGCAAGCGCCGACGCGAGCAATGGCTGGGCCGCGCGGCAGTATCCGCACCACGGAGTTCCGAATTCGATCATCACCGGCCCAACCATCGACTCGATCGACGCTCGCGTCGGCTCGGTCGCCGCGTAGGCAACACTCATCGGCATAAGGGTGCGCGAGTTCCCGCAGCGTTTCGAATCTTCGCAATTGGCAATAAGACACGCCACGGCGGGCACGTTCGGCGAATTGCGTGGGGCCGATGCCCCATGATCGCCACTTGCGGCCTCGCGGCGCGCTACGCCTGCGCCGCGAGGGAGTTCGGATCAGCGTCGACGTCGTCTGACGCCCCAGATCCCGACTGCGAGCAGCAGGAGCATCGTCGACCCCAGCGCCCATTGCGAAAGCGTTGGAACCGGCGTTACCGGAGCGATCGCTGCGTCGTTGTCGATGATAGTAAGCACCGCCGTCGCCGGGGCGCCCAAGGTGGCGCCTCCGGTCGGGTTGCTCAACGTCAAGTTGACGGTTTCGTTGCCCTCGACGATGGTGTCGTCGATGATCGGCACGGTAAAGGTCTTGGCCGACGCGTCGCCGTCCGCCCACGAAAGCGTTCCCGTCGCGGTCGTGTAATCGGACCCCGCGGTCGCGGTGCCGTTGCTCGTGGCGAAGCTCACACCGACCGCGCCTGCGCTGCCGCCGATGCGCGTGACCGTGATGGTCGCGCTACCCGCGCCTTCGCTCACAGAGTAGTTGGCCAAGCTGAATTGGAGCGTGCCCGGACTCGGCGGTCCGCCGCCGCAGATCGCCGGCGCAGTGGTCAGGAACGGCAAGAAGGTCACGTTGGTGCTGACTGAATCCCCTGTGCCAGGCCCGGCGCCGGAAGGTCCGCTCGCCGCGCCCCACCAGTTGTTGGTCGCATCGAGCGCGGGCGTGCTGCTTCTGAAAAGCCCGCCGCCAGTGGTTGCGGTGTTGCCGACGAAACAGTTGTTGCTCACCGGCCCGGCGCCGTTTGAGTTGTCATAGATAGCCCCGCCGTCGCCCCCGGTTGCCGTATTCCCAGTGAACACGACATTGCTGATCTGGATCCCGCCGCCGGAGTTGTCGTAAATCCCTCCGCCGTCGCCACCCGGGCTGACGCTGCTATTGGTGACGCTGCCCCCGTTGAAAACGAGGCCGTTGCTCGAATTGTCGTAGATGGCGCCGCCGTCGCCGCCACTGGCGCCGTTGCCCGAGAATGTCCCGTTGGTGATCGAGAGGCCGCTGATGGAATTGTCGTAAACGGCGCCACCATCACCGCCGGCGGCTGTGTTACCGGTGAACGTGACGTTGGTGAGCGTCATGCCGTTATTGGAGTTGTCGTAAATTGCGCCGCCGTCGCCCCCCGGAACCGCGTTGTTGGTGAACGTCGAGTTGCTGATGCTCGCCGCCTCGACGGAGTTGTGATAAATGGCGCCGCCATCGCCGTTGGCGGCGGTGTTGTTGGAAAAAGTCGACCCGTTCACGACCAGGGGGCCAGAGTCATTGAAGATCGCGCCGCCGTCACCGTTGGGAAGGTTGCCGCCGGTCAGCGTGGCATTGTTGAGGGTCAAGCCGCCGGCCTGGACCTCGAAGAAGCGGAAGAAAGGCGCGACATTGCCGACCGTCCGCGAGAGCGTCGCGCCGTTGCCGGTGATGGTGAGCGCTTTCTGGATGACGGGATAGGCATTCGTGCCGTTATTGATGACGGTCGATGCGTACGTGCCGGCTGCCAAGACGATCGTGTCGGCCGTGCCGTAGGTGCCCGCGTGCGTACACCCGACCTGGTCGGCCGCAGCATTGATCGACGCGATCGCTGTCGCGATCGTGCATTGCCCCGGATCGATCTGATTGAAGCTGTTGACGGTGATCGTGGCCGCATGGACCGGGACGGCCAACGCGGCGGAAAGCAGGACAAACAGGCGGAACAGCCAAGCGGCGTCAAGCCGCGGACGCAGATCGCATTTCCTCATGGTTTCCCCTTGACCGTGAGGGCTGTCCCTACGGGACGTCAGCCCGGCGACAGTATCGGCGGCCCGACAAGCGCGGTCAAGCGGCGAGGTTTGTCGGCGCGACGCTCGCACCGCCGCAGGTTTGCGGCGGGACGGTCACACGTCTCGCGCGGATGAGTGGGCAACGAGTTGGCGTTCTGCTATCCGGGTACCTGGACCGGCCACGCATCCGCCGCTGATTTGCCCCGCATCCCGCGCTCGCGCGTATGTGTCGACGCAGGAGTGGGGGATCCATTGGACTCCAGGAAAACCTGCAGCTTGAAATGCTTGGCCGCGAGCTTTTGCCGGATCGCGCGGGCGAGTTGCGTGAGGCGCGCGTCCACGGAGCCGCGCGGTGCGGCTCGCCACGCGGTCGCCGCGGGGATGACATCGTCCAGCAAGAACTGCATCCATCGCGCCTTGGTCGATTCGACGGAATAGTCGGCGCTGCGCCGCCGGCCGTTCTCCACCATCGCGGCATATTTCGCGGGCGAAGAACGGAGGTGCCGCAGCGCTGCGAGCACGTCGGCGGGCGATTCGATCGCGATGTAGTCGAGATCGCTCCGCCGCAGCTTGGCGTATGCGGGCTCATCGGCGAGCAATGCCGGCGTGCCCGCCAGCCAGGCGTTAGTGAGCTTGCTTGCGGGCTTCTGCCGCAGCATCGTCGGGGTTTCGGTCCGATGCGCCAGCACGACATCGACCTGGGAATAATCGAACCACCGATCGTCCCGGATCTCGAACATCACCCCCAGGCTCGCCAGCGCGGAATGCCAGCTGGGATCGTAGAACCATGCAGGGACCGCCGAGGTGCGGCCGAAATAGGCCATTCGCTGGAGACGGGAGCCGCGCGAGCGATGACGGGGAATGAGACCGGCCTGGGGCCAGAACGGCAGAAAATGCGTCCGCTCGCTCGTGGGCTCGAGGTCGTTCTGCACGATCTCACGGTCGCATAAGTGAACCGGCGGACGGTCGGCCCGCACACCCACGATGTAACTTCGATGATATGGCACGAGCAGGCGGTTCAGACAGTCGCGATGCGCGACATTGACGCAGCCGTTGACGAAAGTTTCACCGATAGTGGGCGTTATTCCGGCGACAATGAGCGACGGCCGCAAATGCAGAAACGTCTGGATGATCCAGTTGTTGACGCCGCCTCGGAAGCGCGCCGCCTGCGCGGCGACGTCCTGCTCGCGAAGCTCATGCAAGTCGGGCCATAGAGTATCGAGCTCTCTGGCTACAAAATGCATGCGCATTATGAAATCGCCTCTTTCTTGCTGGCACGTCGAGCGTCAGGGCCTGTCCCATCGACGATCGCCCGCGCTAAGCGCAGAGCCGATCCAAGTCGATGGGACGCCCGGCCATACCGGGCAACATTCGCCGGCGCGCATTTCAAGCTGCTTTTCACGTCACAAAGTGGCAGCATCCCAGTGGAGGGCCCGCAGCGTTGTGTGGGGATGTAACAAAAGACCCGAACTGAAAAAAACTGTTACAGATTCAGCAGCAATAAGATAGTGAAGCCCGGATGGGTGTTCTTCATTCGACCGCCGGACCCGACCAAGGTGCCACGGCGAATTAGCGAATGCGATCGATGAGCGAGTTAGGCGGCAGGATCGGAAACTTCACGATCCCGCCACCGCTGACGTTAGATCAGTCGTGGTTATGGCGGTGATGATGCCCGCCGAAGCCGATCCCCAGATCGCCGAAGAGAGCCGTGCGCTCGTTCTTGAGCTGCGTCTGCGCATTCTCGACTGCCGTCTGGTCGGCCTGCACCGCGGCGGCATTGTTTGCAACCTGATCGGCGTGGAGCTGCGTAAGCGCCGCCACCAATGCCGCCTGGGCAGGCTGCAGGATGCCCTGCGCGTCTTCATGCAGCTTCGCGAAATCCTCGTGCAGCTGGATTCTCGCCAAACGTGCGGCAGTGCGATCCGCAGCGACAGCGCTCGTGTTTCCGGCTTGCTCGTCGGCTCGAAGTTGCGCGAACACGGCCTTGAGGTTGGTCGCGTCCTGTTGGATAGCGGCGCGATCGGCCTGGATGTTCGCGGGCAGCGGCGTTTGCGCCAGCGACACCTGCGCCATCGCCGACGCCAGCAGCGCGACGCCCGATACGATGATAAATCTGTTTCTCATGCTGGATCTCCGTGAGTAAGAAGTTCCCACCTGGAACGTGTCATTCCGACCCGCATCATCGCGCGGAAGTTCGGATGTTGTACGAGCAAGATGTGACAAGATGTACGTGCGAGCCCGGGCCCTACTGAGCTTTACGGAAATGGTTATCGACCATTTCCGTCACGATGCTCCCCTCTCCCTGTGGGGCGTGGGTGCGAATTCATTCGCGCGGGCTGCTTCTTCCACCAGCGCGGTCGAATGAATTCGGCCCTACTCTCGTCGGATTGCACGCCGGCGGGCATTCGGGTATTTTTCTGCGTGCTGCGCCAGTGACCGCCCGATGATTTCCTCTACCTCCCGATCGAAGCGCTCGCGCCGCCGTGCGTGGGTCGCGGCGATTTCCGCCGTCGCTTTTGCGATCCTGGTCTCCGTCGCGGCCTCGCACCTGCACGTCGCGCCCGACGCCGACGAAGCATGCGCAGTGTGCGCGGCGGTCATCGGCAAGCTCGAAGGTCCGAGCGCCCCGGCCGCAGTCGTTTCCCCCGTCGGCGTCGCGTATCTCTGGCTCGCGCCGCGCATCCTCCTGCGCGTAGAGCAAGTCTTTCTTGTTGTCTTGCCGCCCAGTCGCGGCCCCCCTCGCTTCCCATAGCCACGCCGGCTCGCCTTCGAGCCGCTCCATAACAGTCCGTCAAGGACCGCTGTCGCCCATGCATAAGGGCGGCATTTCATGGCTATTCGTGAAGGGAAGAGGATGTTCAAGCTACCAGTTCTGGGGGCGTTGGCCGTCGGCCTCGCTGCCTGTCTTGCCGTATCCACCGCGCTCGCCGCGACCATCAACGCGTTTGCCACGGATTCGAACGGCAAAGGCGTCGGTGGCGTGCTGATGACGCTTCAGGACGCCAACGGCGCTCAGGCCGCGCAACAGACGACCGATGCGCAAGGCCGCGCTACGTTCGAAAATGTTCCGCCGGGGCGATACACCATTCGCAGCGGCCCGCCGTCGGCGACGCCGCAGATCCGGGTGGTCGATGTCACTGACGCCGCGAGCGCTGATGCAAGCTTCGCGGCGGCCGCTGATTCCCGAATCAGGATCGACGTCGCGGCGACGCGCCTCAAGGAAGCGCGCATAGCACTCTCTCCCAAGATCGGGACCACCGTGTACACCCTGGATCAGCAGCTGGTCGCCGACTACGGCGCGGGCGAGAACACTCCCATGAACGAGCTCCTGCTGCGCTTGCCGGGGGTCGCTCAGGACTCCAAGGCGTCTGGATCGCTCCACGTCAGGGACGAGCACGCCAATGTCCAATACCGCATCAACGGCATCCAGCTTCCGGAAGGCATCAGTGGATTTAGCCAGTCGGTCGACACCCGTTTCGTCGATCGCATCGATTTCGTCACCGGCGCCCTGCCTGCGCAGTACGGATTGCGGACCGCGGGCATCGTCGACATCGAAACCAAGGACGGGTCAGCAGTTACGCCCGGAGGCAGCATCGGCTTGTTCGGGGGCGGGCACGACGCGTTTCAGCCCAGCGTCGAGCTTTTCGGTTCGAAGGGCGCGCTCAGCTATTACCTGACAGGCAACTTCCTCACCAACACTTTGGGAATCGAGAATCCGACGCCTGCGCGCAACGCCATTCACGATCGCACCGAACAAACGCGCGGCTTCGGCTACCTGTCCTATGTACTCAACGACAACACGCGGTTAGGCCTGATGGCGGGCACCTATCAGGGCCGGTTTCAAATCCCGAACAATCCCGATCAGTCGCCGGCTTTTTCGCTCACGGGCGTGAGCGATGTCGACTCCGGGTTCAACGCGCGGCCGTCATCGGACCTCGACCAGCGTCAGCGAGAGGTCAACCACTACGCGGTATTCTCGCTGCAGCAGAGCTTTGGGGCTTTTGACTACCAGGCCTCGCTCTTCTATCAGTATTCCAGCTTGCATTACCTGCCCGATACGCAGGGTGGCGACCTGATCTACAACGGCGTCGCGTCGGACGTCTTCAAGTCCAATTCCGCTACCGGCGTGCAGGCCGATGCCGCCTACAAACTGGCGGAGGCTCACACCGCGCGATTCGGGTTCGCGTATACGAACCAGCTCACCAAGAGCAACAACAATGTGGGCGTATTCCCGGTGGACGACGGAGGCAACCAGACCTCCAGCGATCCCATCTTCATCGTCGACGACTCGAGCAAGCGCGGCAGCCTGACCAGCCTGTACGTGCAGGACGAATGGCGGATCAATCCGCGTCTAACCGTCAACTACGGCCTTCGGTTCGACCATGTTGCGGCGTTCACCAACGAGCAGCAGTTGAGCCCTCGCATCAATGCGCTGTGGAAGGTCACGGATGCGACCGCCGTTCACGCCGGATATTCCCGCTACTTCACTCCGCCGCCGCAGGAGCTCGTCGCGCAGACCAGCATCGACCTTTTTTCCGGCACCAGCAACGCGCCCGAAGTCGGGGTTTCGGATACGGTAAAGGCAGAGCGCACCCATTACTTCGATGTGGGTGTGACCCACACGTTGTCCCCGCACTTGACCGTGGGAGTCGACGCGTACTACAAGCGCATCACCAATCTTCTCGACGAAGGGCAGTTCGGGCAGGCGCTGATCCTGACGCCGTTCAACTATGCTCAAGGTTACAACGAGGGAATCGAGCTGTCGGCCACCTATTCGGAGGATCAGTGGAGCGGATATCTGAATTTCGCGGTCGGCAAAGCCAAGGGCAAGAACATCGTGTCAGGGCAATCGCTTTTTGCCCCCGACGAGCTGGCGTACATCGCTGACCACTACATCTATCTCGACCACGACCAACGCTACTCGCTTTCGGGCGGTGTCACTTATCGCTTCGGCGCCAGCCGCGTCAGCACCGACGTGATTTTTGGCAGCGGTCTGCGCAACACACCCGACGGCGCGCCGCCCAACTCGGGGAAGCTTCCCAGCTACGTCACGGCGAACGTGGCGCTCGTCCACACCTGGAACGAAAGCCCCGTCGGAAATCTGGAAGGGCGCGTAGGGATCGTCAATCTCTTCGACAAGACTTACCTGTTGCGCGACGGCTCCGGAGTCGGCGTGGGAGCGCCGCAATACGGCGAGCGACGAACCTGGTTCGCCGCGGTGACGCACGCGTTTTGACCGGCGCTCGGCAGGCACAGTGACACCGGCGTGACGAAGCTCGACCGCACCGACCAGTCCGAATTGATGTGTGAATATTCCCTTGGTTTCCCGATGGGCAGCTCCTACACTGGCTGCGATCGTTGGCGGTCTCGCGTGACCCGGACAGGATCCAGCACGATGACCCGATGCGATGCATCCGAGAGACTTTCTGGCTCAACTCGTTCAGGGAAGAAAAATGAAAAATGAAAAAGGATCGCGCCGCCGCAAGGTCGCGCTGGCATTGGCAGGCGGCGGCGCGCACAGCGCGTTTACCTGGGGCGCGCTGCAGTTTCTTCTCGAAGATCTCAAGGATCGCGTCGAAGTCGTGGCGATCAGCGGCACCAGCGGTGGCGCGATGAATGCGACCATGCTCGCTTACGGGCTGGGCTTGGGCGAACCGGACCCTGCGACGGCCGCCGGCAGGCTGCTCGATGAATTCTGGCGTGCGACCAGCCTGACCGGCGATTTTTTTGGCAATCCGTACCGGCACGTCCCCAATCCGCTGTGGCCGATCTGGAACACCGATGCAACGCCGATCCCCACACTGCTCAACATGACCGGATCGCTGCTGGCGCCGGCACAGTGGACCCTGGCCCATCGCAATCCGTTGCGGGCCCTTTTGCTCGGCCTGATCGATTTCGATCGTCTCAACCGCGGCACGTTATTTCCCGATCTCTACATCTGCGCAACCAACGTACGCACGAGCCAGCTCAAGGTGTTCGAGCGCCCGCACTTGAGTCCCGATGTGCTGTGTGCCTCCGCATGCCTGCCGACAGTAGACTGGCCCGTCGTGATCAAGAACGAGCCGTACTGGGATGGAGGCTATCGTGCCGATCCGGCGATATCACCGCTGCTTCAGTCCCCTCGCCTGGCGCCTGCCAATATCAAAGCCGGCGCGGCGGCAGACGATAGCGTGGACGTGGTCATGGTAGGGATCAACCCGCTCATCCGCGATGAGCTCCCGCTGACTGCGTGGCAGGTCCTCGACAGGGCAAATGAAATCTCGCTCAACTCGTCGGTCATCGACGAGGTGAAGCGCATCATGATGCTGAACGATCTGTTGCAGGGCATCGATGGCTTGAAGTCGGACGTGAAGCGGCAGGTCAGAGCGATCGCATCGCTGCAGGGCAAGCGCCCCGTCCGTCTGCATTTCATCGAAGATGAGAACGGTATGGGGTCTCTTGGAATTGCCAGCAAGAGCAACACATCCTGGGCTTTCCTCGATATGCTTCGCGACATGGGGCATCGCGCCGCCAGGCACTGGTGGGAAGAGGAAGGCGGGAAGCAGGATTTCGACGACGTCAGCTCGGACCGGTGGCGCAGGAAGATCGATGAGCGATTCATCGCCCGCCATCATTGGAAAGCCACGACGGCGCCTCCTCACAATCCGGTCGAGGCGCAGACGAGCGTAGCTGCGCTCGCGACGGTTGCGTGAGACGCGCTATCGCGGATGTTGCCGTTCGCAAGTACCGAAGAGCGCCGCTCCACGTGTAGGGAATACGGCTGAGACTTTCTCAGCTGCCTCGCGTTGCGCGGACAGCGCCGGCCGGATACGTTAAGTTAAGCCCTCACGTCCTACCCCGACTTTCACCTGCGGCCGGAGCCGGCTTTTTCGTCCGTCTGCCCGGGCGCTCGATCGAACGCTCAGTTGGACGGGATGGCGGACACGGTATCTTGCTTCACGGTCACGTTAAGTTGCTCTTGCGACGTTTGAGTGAAAATCATTCCGAAGGAGGAACCATGAATGCTCGCTGCCTTATCGCATCGTTATGTCTGTTGGCCGCGGAAGCGGTCGCGCAGCCGTCGGTACCCGTCATCCCTTTCGATTCGATCGCCGGATCCGGTCAAGCTTCCGATGGACGTCTACTTTGGCGAGGTGACGGGTGTCGCCGTCAATTCCAAGGGGCACATTTTCGTGCTGTCGCGCGGTAACACGACGGGCCCCGCGTATGCGGCTGCGGCTGCTCAGCTCCTCGAGTTCGACGCGAACGGCAAGTTCGTTCGCGAGATCGGCAAGAATCTGTACGCGTGGTCGTTCGGACACTCGGTGCGGGTCGATCGCGAGGACAATATCTGGGCGACCGACAAGGGCTCGGACATGGTGATCAAGTTCAATCCGCAAGGTCGCGTGGTGATGGTCTTCGGGCGCAAGCAGGAAGCCTCCGACGAAGACACGGGTCCGCTCAAGCACCCCAAGCCGCCGCTGCCTCCCGAGATCGGACGTTTCCGGCAGGTGACCGACGTCACCTGGGACCCCGCAGGCAACACCTATATCAGCGACGGATACATCAATTCGCGCATCGCCAAGGCCGACAAGAACGGCAAGTGGCTGAAGTCCTGGGGCGAGCCGGGCAACAAGCCCGGCCAGCTCAACACGCCGCACAACATCGCCGCCGACGCGCAGGGCAACATCTATGTCGCCGATCGCGGCAACCGCCGTATCCAGGTGTTCGACGGTGAAGGCAACCTGCTGCGCGAGATCAGGATCGACGTGCCCGTCGATTCCGGCGCGCAACCGGCCATCGGAGCGATACCCGATGTCGCGAAGCTCGAGGCCGGCGGCTCTCCGCTGACCATGGCGCCGGGTGCGCCGTGGACGATCTGCATCACGCCCGGACCGAAGCAGGTGCTCTACACGTCCGACGCGTACCCCGGGCGCATCTACAAGCTGAGTCTCGACGGCAAAGTCCTGGGCGTGCTCGGCGAATCCGGAAAGCAGTTGAAGCAGTTCGGCTGGATCCACGAGATCGCGTGTCCGTCCGAGAACGTGCTCTACGTCGCGGAGCTTGTTGAACTGGAGAGTGCAAAAGCTGATATTGCATCCCTGACCGGGAAACTGGGGATCGGTTCCTCATGAAGGAATCGCCGGGCGACAGGCCGCGCACGAGGGTGCAGCTCGCGCATTACGGATTCAAGGACGGTGCGTTGTGGGAGGAGTCGTATCGGTGGTTTGCACGCGCTTGGGCGGGAGTGCTGGGCCAGATGGAAAAGCAATGCGCAAAGGGCGGATGAAAGATGGCCGCCGTGGTTGGGCATGATCGGAGGAGACAGGAAGGTCCGCTCGACCATCGAATAGTCGTCGCGCTCAATCCGCCTCGCTCAAGCTTCCCCGGCTGACGCTCTCGCCGTCGCTGCGATGCAGTGTCCAGAACGAAAGCGAAGAAAGGATAGTGAGGCATGCCCAGCGTCAGGAACGCGTGGTGCAGCGCGCTGGTGACGGCGCTCGTGATCCGTCTGCGGCACGTCGCCGAGATACCAGCCGGCGATCAACGAGCCGCAGGCGAGTCCGAAGCTCAGGGAGATCTGCTGTAGCGTGCTGGCGATCGTGCTCGCCATGCTCGAGTCGTCGGCTTCGATGTCGGCATAGGCCATCGAGTTCATGCTCGAGAATTGCAGCGAATTGAAGAATCCCTGCGCCAGCCCCAGGAGCACGATGAACCCGATCGGCGTTCGCCGGGACGACCAGCGCAAAGAGGCAGATGGTTATTCCCATCATCAGCGTGTTCACGATCAGCACCTGCCGGTAGCCGTAGCGCCTCAGGATGCGCGCCGAAATGAACTTCATGCACCATCGCGGCGGCGGCGGTGGGCATCATCAGCAGGCCCGACTGCCACGCGGGCATGCCCAGGCCGAGCTGGTAGAGCAGCGGCAGCAGGAAAGGCAAGTCCGCCTATGCCCAGCCGGGTGATGAAGCCGCCAACCACCGAAACCCGAAACGTACGCACGCGAAACAGCGCGAGCTGCAGCAAGGGATAACGTGCCTGCCGCGCATGCCAGCCGTACGCGGCAAGCAGGCTGATCGAGAGCACCAGCAGAACGGCGCCCGAGGTCGGGTCGAGCGTGTGCTCGCCGAATATCTCGAGCAACCAGGAAAGAAGCGCGGTGCCGCTGCCGAACAGCACGAGCCCGATCAGATCGAGCGGTCGCGTCGTGTCGACGCGATAGTCCGGCATGTAGCGATGAATCAGACACAGCGCGACCAGGCCCACCGGAACGTTGACGAAGAATATTTCCCGCCACGACAGCCAATGCACGATGAGGCCGCCGACGGTGGGGCCGAGCAGGGGACCGATCAACGCGGGGATGATGACGAAATTCATCGCGGCGAGCAGTTCCGACTTCGGGAACGTGCGAATGATCGTGAGCCTGCCCACCGGCATCATCATTGCGGCGCCGATTCCTTGCAGGATGCGCGTTGCCACGAGCATCGGTGCGCTGACGGCAAGACCGCACAAGCATCGAGGAAAGCGTGAATATCGCCACGGCGATGCTGAACACCCGCCGCGTGCCGAAGCGGTCGGCCATCCAGCCGCTGATCGGAATGCCCGACCGCGAGGCTCAGAATGTAGCTGGTTACGACCGCCTTGAGGCTGAGCGGCGTGACATGCAAGACTCGCCGCCATCGCCGGAACTGCGGTGTTGATGATGGTCGAGTCGAGCTGCTCCATGAACAAAGCCGTCGCAACGACCCATGGCAGATAGGCCTTGATGCCGGAAGTGTTCATCGTTGCGCGTTGACGATCGGACGCGTGATCACGGGGACTTCGTTGAATGCGCTTTGCCCAAAAAGCTAGCGGGTCGCTGTCGGTTTTGGCCCGCTACCACGAATCTGCACGACCTTGGACAAGGCAGAAAACCAGTAAGGCGCGCCAAGCACGCCGGCGAGGGCAGTAATCGCGCAACCGACAAGTTTCAGAAGAAAATCGGCGGGAGATGCGGTTCGCCCAACGACGGACAGTTGCTCCGCGCAGGTACTCCATGCGGACTTGGACCGGCTCTTCGTTGATGGTGAAGTCGAGCCGGCAGGCACGCTCGCGTGACCTGCGACCGGCGATTGGCTCGCGGGATCCCGATTGACGGGAAGAGGATCCGTAGCGGCCGCGGTGACGGCGCCCCTTTCCGAAGAGGCTACCGCGACGAATGCTCGAAGGCATGAGTAGCCGATGGGAAGGCGGCCTGCCCCTGTGGCGTCGGTCTCATCGAGCGACGTAGCGAGAATGCTTGTCCACTCGGCGTTCGTCGGTGGACGATCACGCAGTGCCGCAACATCGACATCACCGATCTTTCCGGAATGCGCTACTCCGCTCGCCAGTTGGGATAGCTGAGCGCGAAGATCCGCGGAGCGGTTCAAGGTTCGAAAGATCTCGATGGAGTCGACATTCGCGAGTAGCGCCAGTAAGAGACCGATCGCGAAAAGGCTCTTTTGCGCATGGGCTTTGTACCACCCTGAGACACGATCCATTCCACTGCTGTACCACTGCTCGATTCCCTTCAGCGCATGTGGCAGATCGTTCCGGCACTGGTCCACGATGGGCAGCAAGGCGGTGGCCAGCGATGAGCGTTCGGCAGCAAGATTTTGCAGCGCTGCACGCAGGTTTTCCCACGTCAACGGTGCTGCAGCCCATGCAGTGCCCTGCTGGGGGCTGTCCGTTGCGGCTATTTGCGTTTGAGGCGGATTCGCACGTCTGACAACGAGGTTGGCCAGCGCCAGCGCGAGGTTGTTCGGGTCTACGTAGGATGGTGGTTTGCCTCGTGCCGCGCGGTCGCGATAGAGGCCGCCTACCAGCGGGTGATGCAGCAGGCGAACAAAAATCGCATCGTCGTTGATCAGGCGGGATAAGCCTATGCGAAGAAATTTTCCCCGGCTTCCGCGCCATTGCGCGATCCATTCCTGGACGCCGCTGACGACAATTGCGAACACGAGGTAGATCAGGCACAAGCCGAGGATTACACCGAACAGCGCTGTCATGGCGGTCATCCTCGCGCCGGGACGGGGTTGGCGGCTGCGGCCAGGTCTGCACCGCCGTTGTCGTCGCGCGCTACGTTATAGGTCACATCGGTCCGACCGGCTTGCGCCAGATTGGGCGGCCGGTATTCCGCGTCCGCTTGCCACTTCAGAAAAGCAGTTTGATCGACACTCTGGCCGATGCCGTCGCTCTGGACCAGCATGCGTCGATAGACACGGCCGCCCATCCCTGGAATCGATCGCAGGGCGCGGTATGTGCCAAATCCGAAATCGGCATAGCTGTCATGGACGGGAGAGAGATACTCGGCGCCATCGAGATCGAAGGCTCTCGGTGTCATGGCGATAGCGTCCGGGATGGATTGGTCGGGTGCAGGAAGGTGACGATCATTGAGAAACTCGAGGCCGCAAGCCGCTGCCATAGTCGCAAGCCACTCCAACGGTGGTGCGGGAAGGAGATCGTCTTCGTATCCGCCGCCGACATCTGCGTGTGCTCCGGGAAACCAACGCTGCTCGACGCGCTCAGTCGTTGGTTTCGGCGCCGTCCAAAGTGTTGCTTTGTACGGTAGACGCTGCTCGTCGATGGCTACCGCATGGTACGCATTCCGAACGCTTTCACCGAGAGTCGTGTCGTGAAAAAGATATTTTGTGGAAAAGCGCGGAATCCAATCGACATCGAAGACGCGTGGTACTCCGAGAGCGCCCACCGTGTCCCAGACACCCAGGAAGTGAATTCGTACGGGATAACGCGAATTCGCTGCCTCTCTGAAAACAGCGACGGCTGCATCGTGTTCAGCGATGCGCGCCGCGAGGGCGCGGTCCGCGTTCGTCAGCTTTGACGCATCACGGTCCTTCTGCGTCGGGCGGGCGGAATAGAGATCCCAAGCCTTCTGAATGACCGGGTGGTCGAGAAGTGCACCGCTCGCGGGGTCTATGGTGCCCGGGTCGACGATCGGAACACCAAGGTAGTTGATGATGCCGCCGAGGCTTCGCGCGGTGAAGGCTCCACGCGAGAACCCCATGAGATAGATGTCGGACCCCGCGAGAAATTCCTTGCCCGACGAGTGCGGTGGGGCATCGAGGCGATCGCCGTTGACTTTTCTGTCCCGAGCAACCGGCGTTGGAGCGGTCGCTGACGAATCATCGGTTCCGGTGTCGACACCTTTCGCCCTGTCCTGTGCGCATTCGTACACCGATGAGAGCCAGGCGTAGCCAAGCCGGATGTTCCGATCCAATCCGTAGCCGAAAGCACCGCCGCGGATCCGGTCGTACCACTGCGTTCCTACACCCTCGTCATAGAATTTGCGTTGATCCTTGCTGCCGGTAGATGCGTCCGCGATCTCGCTATAAATTCTGGAAACGTTGGTATGCGACGTTAAAGTGTTCCACGTCCCATCGAAGCAAAGCACGAGGGTTCTAAAGGGTGCGGGCATAACGAATCTCCCTTGTGGATACGCGGTGTGGAATCCAGTCCCATTGCGCTCCATCCGCAAACAACAAGGCCGACGGAGGACCGTCGGCCTAGCGTGCCTGGTGGAGACGATGAGGATCGAACTCACGACCTCCGCATTGCGAACGCGGCGCTCTCCCAGCTGAGCTACGTCCCCACAGGGCTAAAATTATAGTCGATAGGCCCCTCTGGCGTAAACTCAGCGTCTGGGCAGCGCCGTGTGCAAGCCGGCTTGGCGCATCGCCGTCGCTGTAAGGCGACCCCGCTGCCAGACGACAAATCCCTACCAAAACACTCGCGTTTCAAGCATGAGTCATCTAGTCGCCTTGCTTCAGCAATTCGGGCTGGCTCTGGTTTTCGTCAACGTCCTCGCGTTGCAGGCGGGGTTGCCGGTGCCCGCATACCCCGTGCTGATCGTTGCGGGCGCCTATGCAGCCATGGGGGGCAACCCTCTGTGGAAGTTGGTCGCAGTGGGCGTGCTGGCGTCGCTCATCGCAGACACCCTTTGGTATGGGGTCGGACGCAAATTCGGCATGCGTGTCTTGAGCTTGCTATGCAAGATGTCGCTGTCTCAGGACAGCTGCGTACGCCAGACCGAGTCGATCTTCCAGCGCTTCGGGCCGGGGTCGATGGTCTTCGCGAAATTCATCCCGGGATTTGCATCGGTTGCTACCGCGCTTGCCGGTGCGCTGCGTCTTCCCTACTGGATGTTCGTGTTGTTCGATGCGATGGGCGCGGCGCTGTGGGTCAGCGTCGGCGTCGGACTCGGATATCTTTTCCGAAACGCCATCGAAGAAGTAATGGTGAAGCTGAGCTCACTCGGACAATACGGGCTTGCGCTGATCGTCGCCGCGTTCATGGTGTGGATCCTCATCAAGTGGTTTCGACGGTATATGTTCATCAAGCAGCTGCGCATGGATCGGGTGTCGGTTTCGGAGCTCCGCGACTTGATCGCCGACCACAAGGTCAACGCCATCGTCGATGTGCGCTCACCCTTGAGCCAGAAATCGACCGGACGCATCCCCGGCGCGCGAACGATCGATATGAAGAAGATCGGTGAAGGCTTCGAGGGCGTCTCACCCGAAGGAGAGGTCGTGGTCTATTGCGCGTGCCCGAACGAGGCCACGGCGGTCAAGGTTGCGCAACAGCTCAAGAAGCTCGGCTACAAGCGCATCCGGCCGCTGCACGGTGGAATCGACGCTTGGATCGACGCGGGGCTGGAGGTCGAGCGTTAGATCCAAATTTAGTCGCACCCACTGCCGACGGGCCCGCAGCCGAAGGGATTCGGTCTCACAGCCTCTCGCGCGTGATAAATTTGGGCCGAGCGCTTCGGAGCCCGCATGAACAAACAAGCAATCCACACCAAGAACGCACCCGCCGCGCTGGGGCCGTACTCCCAGGCCATTCGCTCGGGCTATACCGTCTACCTGTCGGGACAGCTAGGCATCGACCCCGTCACGGGCAACCTCCGCGACGGCGTCGAAGCGCAAGCCCGGCAGGTATTCGACAACCTGCGCGCCGTGGCGGAAGCCGCGGGCGGCACGCTCGACGACATGGCCAAGCTCTCTGTGCTGCTGATCGACCTTGCCGATTTCGCCAAGGTCAACGACATCATGGCCTCGTGCTTTACACCGCCGTATCCCGCTCGGGCGACCTACCAGGTTGCGGCGCTGCCGAAGGCGGCGCTGATCGAGGTGGAAGGGATACTCCTGCTCAATCCCGCGTCCGAGCAGACCTGGCCCGGCGGCGGGTCGCCCTTCGACAACCGCAAAGGACCGTAGCCCGGATTTCTGCGGTGGCAAAAAAGCGGGCTGCGAAGCCGAAGGAAAGCAATACGCTGCAGGACAAGCTCGCGCGGCTCGGCATCGCTCGCGAGCAGGATCTCGTGCTGCACCTGCCTCTGCGCTACGAAGACCGCACGCATCTGTGCCCCATCGGCGCGCTCAAGGCGGGGCACGCATGGCAGATCGAAGGCACGGTCGTCAACACCGAGATTCAATATCGCGGCCGGCGCCAGCTCGTAAGCCTCCTCGAGGATGGCGACGATCAGCTCGTGCTGCGTTTCTTTCATTTCTATCCGAATCAGCAGAAGGCGCTTGCGCCCGGCAAGCGCGTGCGCGCGTTCGGCGAGGTCCGAGAAGGTCAGCTCGGACTGGAGATGGTGCATCCCGCGTTTCAAGTGATCGCGCCCGGCATGTCGCCCCTTCCAGAGCGGCTCACTCCCGTCTATCCGACCACCGCAGGGCTCGCGCAGGACGTGCTGCGCAAGCTCGTTCATCGCGCGCTCGCGCGCGATCCGGCATTTCTCGCGGAGACGCTTCCGCCATGGACGAGGGAGCCTCGGCGCTTGTGGGGATTCTCGCAAGCCGTCGCCTACCTGCACGAGCCTCCGCCGGAGGATGCGAACAAAGCGTCGCAAGCCGCGCTCGACGAGCGCACGCACCCGGCGTGGACGCGCCTCAAGTTCGACGAGCTCCTCGCCCAGCAGCTCTCGCTCAAGGTGCACCGGCGCGCTCGCGCGCGCCGTAAGGCGCCGCGACTGCCGGGAGATGCCACGCTGACGCGCGCGCTGCTCCAGCGCCTGCCGTTCGCGCTGACGCACGCGCAACAGCGAGTCAGCGCGGAAATCCGCCGCGACCTTGCGCGCGCCGAGCCGATGCAGCGCCTGCTGCAGGGCGATGTCGGCAGCGGCAAGACCGTCGTTGCCGCGCTCGCAGCGCTGCAGGCGATCGAATCCGGCTACCAGGTCGCCTTCATGGCGCCCACAGAAATTCTTGCCGAGCAGCATTATCGCAAGCTCGCGGCGTGGCTCGACGGACTGCCGGTGAAGATCGCGTGGCTCTCCGGGAGCCTGCCCGCGAGGGAGCGCAAGAAAGCGCTCGCGGCAATCCAGAACGGCGATGCGCACTTCGCCGTCGGCACTCACGCATTGTTTCAGGAAGAGGTCACGCCGCCGAGGTTGGGGCTAGCGATCGTGGACGAGCAGCACCGGTTCGGCGTCGCGCAGCGTCTCGCGCTGCGTCAGAAGGGCATCGCGGACGCGCACCAGCTGATGATGAGCGCGACACCCATTCCGCGCACGCTGGCGATGAGCTTCTACGCCGATCTCGATGTGTCGGTGATCGACGAGATGCCGCCGGGCCGCACGCCTGTGACGACCAAGCTGGTGAGCCAGCGCCGCCGCGCGGAGATCGTCGAGCGCGTGCGCAAAGTCTGCGCGCAGGGACAACAGGTGTATTGGGTGTGCCCGCTGATCGAGGAGTCGGAAAAGCTCGAGCTGCAGACCGCCGTCGCGCTGCATGCCGAGCTCACCTCCTCGCTCGCCGAGTTCAGGGTCGGACTTCTGCACGGCAGGATGAAGCCCGACGACAAAGCCGCGGTCATGGCGGGATTCGTCGCGGGTGACGTCGGCGTCATGGTCGCCACTACGGTCATCGAAGTCGGCGTCGACGTGCCCAATGCATCGATGATGGTGATCGAGCACGCCGAGCGCTTCGGGCTCGCGCAGCTGCACCAGTTGCGCGGCCGCGTCGGACGCGGCGGCGCGGAAAGCGTCTGCATTCTGCTTTTCGAGGAGCCGATGTCGGAGCTGGCGAAGGCCCGGCTCAAAGTGATTTACGAGCATGGCGACGGCTTCGAGATCGCCCGCCAGGACCTTCTTATCCGCGGCCCCGGGGAGTTTCTCGGTGCGCGCCAGTCGGGGGTTCCGCTTCTACGTTTTGCCGATCTCGAGCGCGACGTGAAGCTGATCGAGCAGGCGCGCAACGCGGCCGATGAGCTTCTTCGCCGCGAGCCGGGCGCGGCCAAGGCGCATCTCGAGCGCTGGCTGGGCGGCCGTCAGGAATTCATCAAGGCGTAGATTGCATGGGGTGCTCGGACGACGCCGCATCCACGGCGCAGCCTCAGGCGTATTGCGTTAAAATCGACGTCCCGTAACGAAGTGTCGAGCCATGCCTCTTTACGCCCTCGGACTCAATCATTCGACGGCGCCGCTGAAGGTGCGGGAGACGGTCGTCTTCCAGATGGAGACGCTCGGCTCGGCATTGCGGGATCTGATCGGGTCGCCCAAGGTGAAGGAGGCGGCCATCCTGTCGACGTGCAATCGCACCGAGGTCTATTTTCACGGCAGCGATCCCGAGCCCGTGCTGGGTTGGCTGGAAGATTTTCACGGTGTCCCCAAGGCTTCTTTATCGCCGTACTTGTACACGTTGCCGCAGGACCGCGCCGTGTCCCACGCGTTCCGGGTCGCGAGCGGGCTCGACTCCATGGTGCTGGGCGAACCGCAGATCCTCGGGCAGATGAAGCACGCGGTAAGGACCGCCGAGGCCGCAGGCTCGCTGGGACTCGTTCTCAACCGCCTTTTTCAGCGCACGTTCGCGGTAGCGAAGGACGTGCGCACGCATACCGACATCGGCACCGCGTCGATCTCCATGGCCGCCGCCGCGGTGAAGCTTGCCGAGCGGATTTTTCCTGCGATCTCGGAAGAGCGCGTGCTGCTGATCGGCGCCGGCGAGATGATCGAGCTGGCCGCCACGCACTTCGCGGCACGAAAGCCGAAATCGATCACGGTGGCCAACAGGACGCTGGAGCGCGGGGCGCAGCTCGCGGCGAGATTTTTCGCCGACGCCATCACGCTCAACGAGCTGCCTGACCGCCTCGCGCAGTTCGACATCATCGTCACGTCGACGGCAAGCTCGCTGCCCATACTCGGCAAGGGACTGCTCGAGCGAGCGATCAAGGCACGCCGGCATTCTCCGATGTTCATCGTCGATCTTGCGGTGCCTCGCGACGTCGAGCCCGAAGCCGCGAAGCTCGACGATGTCTTCCTCTATAGCGTCGACGACCTTGCCAATATCGTGAAAGACAATCTGCATATTCGCGCCGACGCGGTGCGCGAGGCGGAGACGATGATCGCCGAGCAGGCGGCAAGCTTTCTGCGCTGGCTCGAAGGCCGTAGCGTCGTTCCTACGATCGCCGCGCTGCACGGTCATCACGACCAGCTTCGGGCAGTGGAGCTCGAGCGCGCGAGGCGGCTGCTCGCGGGCGGCGCTTCCGCCGACCAGGTTCTCGATCAGCTTGCACGCGGGCTCACCAACAAGTTCTTGCACGCCCCGACCCAGGCGCTCAACCGCGCGGGCGAAGCCGAGCGCGCCGAGCTTCTCGCGCTGCTGCATCACATCTACCAGCTTCCCGAAGAGCCGTAGTTGACGCAGCCGTCCGAGAGCTAGACGCGCAGCGTCGCAGCGATCGGAGACCCGCCGCGCGAGGCACCCGGCGCGGGGCCCCGCGCAGCGGGGATCGACGGGGAATTGCGAGTCGCGGCTGCTGCTGACACGGGATGACAGCGGATTCGCGATGACTTTGAAAGAGGCAGCTGCGTCATCCCCGCGAAAACGAGCCCGAAGGGCGAAGTTTCGAGGAACGGCCAAGCGGGGATCCAGCGTCATCCCCGCGAACATCTATGATCCGAATCAGATCAGAATTTATGTCCAATCCCGATCGCGCGATCGCAGCCGTATGAAACCCTCTCTTTCCATCAAGCTGAACCAGCTCGCGACCCGGCTCGAGGAGCTCAATGCGCTTCTTGGCGCCGAGGACGTCACCCGCGACCTCGATCGCTATCGCGCGCTGACGCGCGAGCACGCCGAGATCGCGCCGGTCGTTTCGCTCTATCGCGACTGGGAGCGCTCCGAGCGCGATCTCGCCGCGGCGGGGGAGATGCTCGCCGACCCCGAGATGAGGTCGTTTGCCGACGACGAATCCAAAGCGGCGAAATCGAGAATGGACGAGCTCGAGGCGCGGCTGCAACAGGCGCTGCTGCCCCGCGATCCGAACGACGATCGCAACGTGTTCCTCGAGATTCGCGCGGGGACGGGCGGCGACGAGTCGGCGCTTTTCGCCGGCGAGCTGTTTCGCATGTACGTGCGCTTTGCCGAGCGCAACAAGTGGCAGGTCGAGCTGATTTCCGAGAGTCCGGGCGACATGGGCGGCTTCAAGGAAGTGATCGCACGCATCCTCGGAACGGGCGTCTATTCGAAGCTCAAGTTCGAATCGGGTGGACATCGCGTGCAGCGCGTTCCCGAAACCGAAGCCCAGGGACGTATTCACACGTCGGCATGCACGGTCGCGATCCTTCCGGAAGCCGATCCCATCGCCGATATTGCGATCAATCCGTCGGAGATTCGCATCGATACCTTCCGCGCCTCCGGCGCCGGCGGTCAGCACGTCAACAAGACCGATTCCGCGGTGCGCATCACGCATCTGCCGACCGGACTGGTCGTCGAATGCCAGGACGACCGCTCGCAGCACCGCAATCGCGCTCAGGCCATGGCGGTGCTCGCATCGCGTCTGCTCGACCGCGAGCGGCAGGAGAGGCAGCAGAAAGAGGCGGCGACGCGCAAGGGCCTGATCGGCAGCGGTGACCGGAGCGAGCGCATTCGCACCTACAACTTTCCGCAGGGGCGGGTCACCGACCACCGCATCAACCTGACGCTTGTACAAGATCGACGCGATCATGGACGGCGACCTGTTCGAGTTGACGCAGGCACTGGCGCAGGAATTTCAGGCCGAACAGCTCGCCGCGCTCGGCGACGACGCATGAGCGCGCGTCCGCTGCAGGCGCTGGCTCCGTTGCAAACGCGGCGTCTTCGGCTGCGCGAATTTCGTTCCGAGGACATCGACGATCTCTTTCGGCTCGACAGCGACCCGCGCGTGATGCGCTACATCGGCGATGGGCGCGTGGGCACGCACGAAAGCGTCCGCGGTGCGCTGGAACGCGCGACGCGCTACTACGCGCAACTATCCCGGGCTGGGCGTGTGGCCGGCGCGAAGAGCGCGCCGGCGGCGGTTTCATCGGCTGGTTCTGTCTCAAGTACATTCCGAACACCGTCCGACGTCGAGGTCGGCTATCGTCTGCTTCCGACGGCGTGGGGACGCGGATTCGCGACCGAAGGTGCGACGGCGCTGGTCGACTACGGCATTCGAGACTCGGCCTCTACCGGATCATCGGCGTCACGCATCCCGGACAACGCCGCGTCGCAGCGCGTGCTGCAGAAGTCGGGACTGCGCGACGCGGGCTGGGGGCGCTACTACGACCGCGATCTGCGCCTGTTCGTCGCGGAAGCGTCTGTAGGCGCTGAAGCGTTCGCTTATTCGCGCGACCCGCCCGCCGGTGAGCTCGAGCAGCGCGTCAGCGCAAAGCTCAGCGCGATTTCGGCGCCGCCGCGTTCGACGATTCCGCCGTGTTCACCGGCGACGATTCCACCGCCAGTCCGCTGCCTTCCCATTCGGGAAACCCGCCGCGGAACCAGTACACGGTCTTGAATCCCTTGGACAGCGCGACCTTCGCGGCCTTGTACGACTTCCAGCATTCGGGGCCGTTGCACTGGAAGATCACCGGCTGGTTCTTGTCGAGCTTTTCCGGCCCCGCCCACTCGTCGACCGCGGGATCGAACGCCACGTCCTTCAGGCTCTTTTCCGCGTAGGGAATCGACACCGCGCCGCGGATGTGCTTCTCGTGATACTCCTTGGCGAGCGCACGTCGATGACGGGCACGCCTTTTTGCTGCAGGGCGACGACCTCGCTCGCGGTGACGATCGTTGCGCCGGGAAGCTGCGACGGCGTCCAGTTGCCCAGCGCGGCGACGTATTTGTAGTTGGCGAGATCGGAGTGATAGGCGACCTTGCCGATGCCCGACAATCGTCCCGGTCGGGACTCGAGCAACCAGGCCTCGAGCTTTGCTGCGCGTCGCCTCGGGCAGCGACTTTTTCACGACCACCGACATGCCGCCCGGCACCGGGCGCGACGACAGCAGCACCGCGGCTTTCGACTTGTTCTGCTGCACCCAGGTCTCGACGTCGGCTCGCTTCGCGACCGTCGCGTCGACCAGGCCGGCGTCGATCGCGAACAGGCCCGCGCCCGACGTCGTTCGGTAGAGCACCTGCTGGAACATCTTGAGCGACTGGCCGGACTCGTTGAGCATGCCTCGCGCCATGTAGGCGCCGACCGAATCCTGCTGCGTAAGATAGATCTTGCCGCCTTTCAGGTCGGCGGGCGCCTTGGCTCCCGGGCGCGCAACGAACTGATAGATCTCGTCGCGGTCGGTCGATCCGATCAGCGCTGTAGCCGTGCGCGAGCGCCGACGCGGCGACGTGCGCCGGGAGCGATGTAGACGTCGTATTCACCGGTGCGCGTCGAGCGCATCACGTCGCCCAGGTCCTGCGACTTCGAATGCATGCACCGGTTGGCCCGGCGACTCTCGACAGCGTCAGTCTGCATGTCGAGCACGCTGATGACCATCGATTCGCGGTCGGAGGGATCGACGCCGACCATGACTTTTAGGTCGGCGACGCCGGCTCCGGCCGACGAAGCAGCAAGGCTCCAGAGCACCCAAAGCAAGTCGACGTCCCATACTGCCCCGTGTCCGATGATGCTGTTTGTTGCTGAACAAGCAAGCGACAGAGTCGATCCGGCGATGAACTGGCCAGACACGGGCGCGAGGAAAGTCTCTCCCAAAATCGCGGCCTTGGCAAGCGATGTTCGTGTTGCTGCCGAACCCGACCGTCAAAGTTGTTCAGTACACATTGATGCGCTCGGCTCAGTGCGGATCTGAGCCGGCGCGCGCCAAGGCCGGGAACGTGCATTGCTCGCGCTTGTTCGAGCGTCAGGGCTGGCCGTAGTTCGTGTCAGGTAGTCGACGATTTCCTTGGCGTCGGCTTCGCTGATCGGCGCGCCGAACGCCTTGATCATCTTGGTGACCTCGGCGTCCCACACCTGGCGATTCATGAACGGCGAATTGATCGACGATGTAGTCGAGGCTGTGGCAGGAGCCGCAATTCGCCTCGACCTTGTCGCGGCCCGGCCCGTCCTTCAGCGCGACGCGCTGCTCCGCGGCAATGACCGCGGTCGCGGCGAGCGCAAGAGCGACGACGATGCGGAGCGATCTTCATCGACGTCTCCTCAGACGACGTTCAGCGCGATCCGCTGCACGACGTTGTGGTGATAGCCGGCGGGATTGGCGATCAGCTCGAAGGTCTGCGTCGCGCCGGCGCGATTGCTTGCGCGCGCCATCACGGTCAGCGCGCCGCGCGCGGCGGGCGTGAACGACATAGCTCCACTGGCGGAACGAGAAGCGGCCGTAGTCCTGCCGAGCGTCGCGGTGCGCCAGCTCTGGCCGCCGTCCTGCGACACTTCGACGCGCGCGATGCCGTAGCCGCCGTCCCACGCGACGCCCTTGACCTCGAACGGCCTGGCCCGCGGCGCACCTGCTGCCCGTTGGCGACGTTGGTCATGAGCGAATTGACGACCATCTCGGTGATCGGCGTATTGGCGTCGGTCTCCTGGGTGATGAAGCGATCGACCAGCGGAAATTTTCCGCGCGGAATGCGATACGCGGACTTGACCCAGAAGCCGTCGAAAGGCTTGCTGATCGCGTTGATCGACGTCACGTGCTTCATCCAGTAGGTCCCCGTCCATCCGGGCACGACGATGCGCGCCGGGAAGCCGTTCCAATGCGGCAGCGGCTCGCCGTTCATCTGCCAGGCGATCAGCGTGTTCTCGTCCATCGCCTTCCACACCGGAATCGATTTCACGAAGTCGGGCGTCGCCGGGAAGACGCCGGAGTCGGCGCCGTCGAAGACGATCTCGAGCGCGTCCTTCTTGAGTCCCGCCTTGGTCAGCACGTCCTTCAGCCGCGCGCCCTTCCAGCGCGCGTTGCCCATCGCGCCCGGGCCCCACTCGACGCCTGGGACGTGCGGCTCGAACATTCCGCGGCGATTGCCGGAGCACTGGTTGACCGCGGCGATCTCGACCTGCTCGAAATCGCGCTTGAGGTTGTCGAGCGTGAGCTCGAACGGCTTGTCGACCGCCTCGCCGCCGACCTTCAGCCGCCAGCTCGCCGCGGCGACCTCGGGAATGTTCGACAGGTGATAGCGCACGAAAAACGCGTCGTTGCGGCGTGAACGCGTCGTTGAAGTACGAAACGGGCGTTTCGTAATTGGGCGGCCGCCAGCTCTTCTTGATCAGCGGCACCTTGCCGGGCAGCGCTTCGAGCAGTCGACGCGGAGAGCGTTCCCTCGGGCAGCTCCGCGGGGCCCGAGAACCGGCATCGGCGCCGTGCGCGTGAGTCGGCGAGCCACGTGCCGCCGGTCGCCAGCACCAGTCCGCCGGTCGTTTTCAGAAAATCGCGTCGTGACGGCATGGCTCCTCCCAGGCTTGACCGATGATTGCGCGGAGTGCCCGCTCGTTCTACGTGTTGACTGCAGTGCCGACGCGATCGGCATTATGCGCATCCGGTCGATCGCGCCGCAAGCCAGTCACGAAGCATGCAATCCGTCGTCACCGTCGAACGCGCGCGCTTGCGCGAGCGGGCTCATTCCGTTCGAAGCCGAAGCATTCTGCTCGCGCACGTGCTCGCGCCGCGATCGCGCGTGGCTCGCCGCGCATCGGCGACGCTGCTGTCGATGCGCGAAGAGCTGCGAGAGCATTCGACGCGCTCGCGCGCCGGCGCCGCAACGGCGAGCCGGTCGCGTATCTCACCGGACGGCGCGAGTTCTACGGCCTCGATCTGGAAATCACGCCCGACGTGCTGATACCGCGTCCCGAAACCGAGCTTCTGGTCGAGCTGGCGCTGGCGGGCATCGATCGCCGACGTCGCACGGTGCGCGTGCTCGACCTCGGCTGCGGGTCGCGGCGCGGTGGCGCTGGCGATCGCGCGCGAGCGGCCGCACGCGCATGCGTGCTCGGCGTCGATGTCTCGCCGGCGGCGGTCGCGCTCGCGCGACGCAACGCGAAGCGCTCGGTATCCTGCAATGCGCGCTTCGTCGAGTCCGACTGGTTCGACGCGGTCGCGCAGGAGCATTTTCGACGTGATCGTCGCCAATCCGCCTTATGTCGCCGCCGACGATCCGCATCTAACCGAGGGCGATCTGCGCTTCGAGCCGCGGCCGGCGCTGACGCCCGGCGTCGACGGGCTCGCCGCGATTCGCGCTCATCGTTGCCGGTGCGCGATCGCATCTCGCGCCGCGGCGGCGTGGCTCCTCATCGAGCACGGCTACGATCAGGCCGACGCAGTACAGGCGATCTTCTCGAGGGCGGAATTGAACGACGTGCAATCGCGGCGCGACCTTGCGGGGCAGCTCGCGGGTCACGTTCGGCCGCCTTTGAGCGCCAGCGCGCGGCGCACCGGCTCAGGCGCCGCCAGTTCGTATTTTTGCGCCCACGCCGCAAGCGCCGGGCATGATCGTCGGATACAGCGCGACGCCGTGCGCGAGCTGCTCGCGATAGCGCTGCAATCCGCGCTCGCCCGGCAGTCGCACGCGATCGACGCCCGGCCGCGGCTTGGCGTTGTGCGCGCGCGTGCAGCGACGCAATCCATCTGGCGCTTGAACGCGGCGAGCCCGCCGAACGCCTCCGGGTCGAGCACCTGCACGAACACCGTGCCGCCCCAGCCCGCGGGCGGATCGGCGCGACCGTGTCCGGCGAGTCCGGCGGTCAGCGCCTCGACCAGCAGCGCGAGCGCGAATCCCTTGTGTCCGGCGTCGAGCCCGCCCAGCGGCAGCAGCGCGCCCTTGGGCTCGGTGAAATGCGACTGCGGGATCGCTGGTCGCGTTGCCCTCGTGCATCGATCAGCCATGGCCCGGGCAGACGCTTGCCGGCGTTCATCTGCTGCTGTGCGTAGCCCATGCTGGTGATCGACGTCGACACGTCGATCAGTATCGGATCGCCCGAGGTCGGCAGTCCCGCGGCGATCGGATTCGGCGTGATGAACGGCGTCATGCCGCCGTGCGGCACGACCGCCGCGACGGTGGGATCCGAGCTTTCGATGATCGCGACAAGCCCTGCGTCGGTCGCGCGCTTGCAGGTACGCGGCGAGACAGGCGATGTGGTGCGAGCGGCGAATGACGACGGTGCCGGTGCCGCAGCCGCGCGCCATCGCCGCGCGCGCGATCGAGCGCGCGCAGCGTGAGCCACGGTCCCGGGAGGCGCTCGCCGTCCCAGATTTCCGCGGCCGCGCGGCGGCTGCGAACGCTGCGGCTCGCCCGACTTCGCCATGCGTCCCTTGCGCGATCTCGTCGAGATACGGCGCGAGCAGCGCGAGCCCGTGCGTCGTGTGGCCGAGCAGATCGCCGTCGAGCAGCACGTCGGCGACGTCGCGTGCGATGTCGGTCGCGCACGCCGGCGCGCTCGAGCAGGCTGCGAGCGAAAGTGCGCAGCGTCGTCGGCGGCATAGCGCGCGCGGCATTTCGACTATGATTGCATCGGGGAAAGGTTGACGCAGAGGAGGCAATCGACGAGCATTCTAACCCACTCCGCAATTCCATTCCCCCGACGTGACTCCCGTAACGTTGACGGTCAGCATCGTCACGTATCGCCCGGACCTCGCGCTGCTCGAACGTACGCTCGCGCGCGCTCGCCGCCTCGCTCGCCGCGGCGCGCGAGCAAGGGCCTGCTGCGCGCGGCGAACGTCGCGCTGATCGACAACACCGGCACTCGCGCCAGCGCCGAGGCGGTGATCAAGCTCGGCGCAGGCGATGTTCGAGGACGCCGATGTCAAGATGAGCTATCTGCACGGTCACGCCAACATCGGCTACGGCACCGCGCACAATCTGGTGATGCACGGCGGCAACACGCACTATCACCTGGTGCTCAACCCCGACGTCGAGCTCGCGCGCCGACGCGTTGCACGGTCGCGTCTTCGCTATCTCGACGATCACACGGACATCGGCGTCCTCGCGCCGGCGCGTGCCGCGCGGACGGCAGCGCGAATATCTCGTGCAAGCGCTATCCGACCGTGCTCGACCTCGTCCTGCGCGGATTCGCGCCCGCGGCCCGTGCGGCGGTTGTTCCGCTAGCGGCTCGAGCGCTACGAGATGCGCGACGTCGATGCGCGGGTCGGGCGGGCAGACGATCATCTCCCCGGTGCCGGTGATGAGCGGCTCCTTCATGCTGGTGCGGCGCAAGGCGATCGAAGCGACCGGCGGCTTCGACCCCGGGTTTTTCCTCTACTTCGAGGACTTCGACTGGAGCGTGCGCCTCAATCGGGTCGCCGGAAGCGCGTACGTGCCCGCGGTGCGCATCGTGCACCACGGCGGCGGCGCGGCGCGAAAAGGGTGCGCGGCACGTCGGATATTTCGCGAAGCAGCGCGGTGCGCTTCTTCAACAAGCACGGCTGGAAGTGGCTTTGACGCCGCAATCGTGCAAGATGCTGGTCACCGGCGCGGACGGCTTCATCGGCCGCGCGTTGTGCGCGCACCTGCGCGAGCGATGGGCGTTCGCCTGCGTCGGCGCGGTTCGCACGGCGGCTAAGCATACGGGCAACACGACGCAGTTGATCGCGCTGGGCGACTTCGCGGCAGCGGAGTGGGACGAGGCGCTTGCCGGCGTCGACAGCGATCGTGCACCTCGCGGGCCGCGCGCATGTGCAGCACTGAGGCCGATCCGCAGCGATCCGACGCCGTACGTCGTCGCCAACGTGCACGTCACGCGCAGGCTCTGCGACGCGGCAGCGCGCGCCGGCGTGCGCCGCATCGTCCTGGCGAGCAGCGTCAAGGTCTACGGCGAGTCGACAGCGCGCCGGACGGCCCTTTCGCGCTGGCGATCGCGGCGTTGCCCCAGGACGCCTACGCACACAGCAAGGCCGAGGCCGAGAAGCGTGCTGTGGGAAGCGTGCGCGCGAAGCACGGCATCGAAGGCGTGGTGCTGCGCTTGCCGCTTACCTACGGGCCGGGCGTGAAGGGCAATTTCCTGACGCTGTTGGAAGCGATAGCGGCGGAGCGTCGACTGCCGCTGGCGGGGATCGTGCAACCGCCGCAGCCTCCTCAACGTCGGCAACGCCGTCGAGCGCGATCGAGGCGGCGCTGGAGCGGCCTGCGCTAGCCGGCGCGACGCTTCCCGTCGCCGATGCAGAGAGCCTGTCGACATCCGACCTGGCGGCACGGATCGCCCGCGCGCTCGGCGTCCGCGCGCATCTGTTCCACCTGCCCGCGCCTGTCCTGCGTGCCGCCGCCGCGCTTGCCGGTAAGCGCGCGTCGATGGCGCGCTTGCTGGGATCGCTGGAGGTCGACTCGCGCCGATTCTGCGAGCTGGCGGCGTGGTCGCCGACGTACTCGCTCGACGAAGGTCTTGCCGCGACCGCGGCGTGGTGGAAGCTTCGCCACGTGCTGTAGCCTGCGCTCGAAGAGGATCGCGGGTCGCGCGGCTATAATTCGTGTCTTTACCCGGAGGCGCGATGACATTGCGTCAGGCAGGGCGGCGCACGGATCAATTGCGTCCGCTGTCGATCACGCGCCACTACACCCGGCACGCGGAAGGCTCGGCGCTGATCGAGTGCGGCGAGACGCGCGTGCTGTGCACCGCCTCGGTCGAGGAGGGTGTCCCGCCGTTTCTCAAGGGCCAGGGACGTGGTTGGCTCACCGCGGAATACGGAATGCTGCCGCGCGCGACCAATACGCGCATGCGGCGTGAAGCGGCGGAAGGCAAGCAGTCGGGTCGCACCCAGGAGATTCAGCGGCTCATCGGCCGCAGCCTGCGCGCGATCGCCGACCTCACGCAATTGGGCGAGCGCACGATACGGGTCGACTGCGACGTGCTTCAGGCGGATGGCGGAACGCGGTGTGCGTCGATCACCGGCGCCTGCGTCGCCCTGTACGACGCAGTCGCGTGGTGCAGAGCGCAGGGCCTGATCCAGATGACGCCACTTCGCGACTTCGTCGCGGCGGTTTCGGTCGGCATCGTCGACGGCGCGACGATGGTCGACCTCGACTACGCAGAGGACTCGGGCTGCGACACCGACATGAACGTGGTGATGACGGGCTCCGGACGATTCGTCGAGATTCAGGGGACCGCCGAAGGCATGCCTTTTTCGCGTGTGCAGATGGACGCGCTGATCTCGCTGGGCGAGGAGGGCGTGCAGGAGTTGATCGCGGCGCAAAAAAAGGCGCTCGCGCTGGACATGATCGATCGTCTGGTCCTCGCATCGGGCAATGCGGGCAAGTTGCGGGAGTTCAGACGCTTGCTCTGCCCGCTCGGCATCGAGGTGATCGCCCAGGGCGAGCTCGAAATCCCGGACAGCGACGAGCCGCATTCGACGTTCGTCGAAAATGCCATCGCCAAAGCCCGTCACGCGAGCGGACATGCGCGGACTGCCCGCGCTGGCCGACGACTCTGGGATCTGCGTGGACGCGCTCGGCGGGGCGCCCGGCGTGCATTCGGCGCGCTACGCCGGCGATCCGCGTTCGGACGCGCGGAACAACCGTAAGCTCATCGCCGATCTGGCGGGCTTCGCAGACCGCCGAGCGCACTATTACTGCATGCTCGCGCTGATGCGCGCGGCCGACGATCCCGAGCCGATCCTCGCCGAGGGAAGCTGGGGCGGCACGATCATCGACGTCCCGCGCGGGTCCGGAGGTTTCGGCTACGACCCTCACTTTGTCGATTCCCAAACGGGCCTCACCGGCGCGGAGCTGCCGCTGGAAAAGAAAAACGAGCTTTCGCATCGCGGCAAGGCGATCCGCGCGCTGATGGCGAGGCTGGGCGAGCGGCGATGACGACGACGGTCGACCCGGATCTGCTCGCGCCGAGGTTCAGCGCGCTGCCGCCGCTGGCGCTTTATATTCACATTCCGTGGTGCCTGAAAAAGTGCCCGTATTGCGATTTCAACTCGCACGAGCGGCGCGGCGAAATTCCCGAAGCCGAATACGTCGCGGCGCTTATCGCCGACCTCGAGTTTGCGCTGCCCTCGATCTGGGGGCGGCGCGTAGGCTCGGTATTTTTCGGAGGCGGAACGCCGAGCCTCTTTTCCGCCCGGTCCATCGACGAGATCCTCGGCGCGGTGCGCGCGCGCGTTCCTCTCGCGCCCGACGCCGAAATCACGCTCGAGGCTAACCCGGGCACGTTCGAGCAGCAGAAATTCGCGGGGTACAAAAGCGCCGGCGTGAACCGGCTGTCGCTTGGGGTGCAGAGCTTCCAGGATCGCCTGCTGGGCTCCCTCGGGCGCGTGCACGATGAAAACGAAGCGAGACAAGCCGCGGCCGCAGCGATCGATATTTTCGGGAACGTCAACCTCGATCTCATGTATGCGCTGCCCGGGCAAACGCCGGCCGACGCGCGCGCCGACGTAAGCGTCGCGCTTGGCTTCGCGCCGCCGCATCTGTCGTTCTACCAGCTCACGATCGAACCCAACACGCTGTTTCATCGCCGGCCGCCGATCCTTCCGGACGAAGATACGTCCGCCGATATCGAAGCCGTGGTCGAGCGCGAGCTCGAAGACTCAGGATATTTGCATTACGAAACCTCTGCGCACGCCAGGGCGGGATTCGAGTGCCGGCACAACCTCAACTACTGGCGCTTCGGCGACTATCTCGGTATCGGTGCCGGCGCGCATTCGAAGCTTTCGTTCCCGGACCGGGTCGTGCGCCAGGTACGTTACAAGCAGCCCGACCAGTATTTGCGCGAGATGCAGCGCGGCGCTGCCTTTGCTGGAGGAAACCAAAGTCGTCCGCTCGGAAATCGGCTTCGAGTTCATGTTGAACGCATTGCGCCTTGCCGAAGGCGTGCCGGTCGCGCTGTTCGCAGAACGAACGGGCTTCCCGCTGACGCTGGTGCAAAAGGAGCTTGACGCGGCCGAGGCGCGTGGGCTGATCGAGATCGACCACATGCGTCTGCGCCCGACAATGTTGGGAAGGCGATTCCTGAACGACCTGCAGACGCTGTTTTTGTCAGCAGCGCACGGCGTCGCGGTTGCCGTCCCCGCAAAGGAGATCGCCATCGTCGGCGCGCGCCGCCTGATTAACGAAAGCGATCCGTAAGCCGTGACACTTTCGCGGCGCGACCTCGAGGAAGGCCGCATGCGCGCCATCTACATGGCGACGGTCGATCCGGATCGCGCGCTATCCGATGAGGCGCTCGCGGAATCGCTTGGAGAGACGCTCGCACGGCGACCGCGCGGCGCGGGTTGGTGCGTGTTCGCGTACGGATCCCTGCTGTGGAATCCGCTTTTCCCTTTCGACGACGCGAGGCCGGCCTTGCTGCAAGGATTTCACCGCAGATTTTGTCTGTGGTCGCTGGGTTCGCGCGGAACCGTCGAGCAACCCGGGCTGGTGCTCGGCCTCGATCGCGGCGGCTCGTGCCGCGGCGTCGTGTATCGCCTGCCCGCCCGCACCGCGCGCGCCGAGCTTGCGTTGCTTTGGCGGCGCGAGATGGTCGTCGGTTCGTACCTGCCGCACTGGGTGCGCGTGCGTACGGCCGGGCGATCGATGACGGCGCTGGCGTTCATCGTCGAGCGCGCGCACCCGCAATATGCGGGACGAATATCGCTCACGCGCCAGGTTAAGACGCTGTCGACGGCGGCAGGCGTCTTCGGATCGTCGGCGGACTACCTCGAGCGCGCTCGAGTGGCACTGGTCACGCACGGCATCGTCGATCCGTACCTGGAACGCCTCGCGATCGCTGTGGCGAGGCATCGTGCGCCGCAACCCAACGCTAAACGGATAAAACACTCCGGGCGCTAGTGTTCTGCCCCGTGAATAGCTTCATTAAGTGAAACCGATGATTTTCGCCGCCAGACTAGGCGCGAGGCCGCGTCGTAGTTTGGGCTACGGCAAGGCCGAGCAACAACGTATCGCGGCGAAAAGCGCGGTTTCATACGAAGTTTATTTACGGGACAGGACACTAACGCACAGCACTCGATCGCTCAAAGCGCTACGTGTCTGCCGCCGTCCACATTGATGGTCTCGCCTGTGACGTACGTGGCCTCGGCGATGAGGAAATGCACGGCCTTGGCGATGTCCTCCGGCGTGCCTTCGCGCTTGAGAGGGGTGTGCGAAATGATGCGCTGACGGGAGAGCTCGTCGAAGGTCTCGTCGTCTGGCCAGAGGATAGGTCCCGGCGCAACCGCATTGACGCGCACCTCCGGCGCGAGCTCGCGGGCGAGCGAGCGGGTGAGCCCGACCAAGCCCGCTTTTGCCACGCTGTAGACGACGTAGTTCTTGAGCGGCCGCTCCGCGTGAATGTCGGTGATATTCACGATCGACCCCTGCGTCTTTTTCAGCGCAGGCGCGGCGGCCTGCGCGACGAAGAGCGGCGCGCGCAGATTCGTGCCGATCAAGTCCTCCCATGCGGCGGGCGTAATCTCCCCCACGGGCGTCTGAAAAAAAGACGACGCGTTGTTGATCAACGCATCGAGCTTGCCGAACCTCTGAACGGTTTGGTCGACCAGCGAAGGAAGCTTCGCAACATCCAGCAGGTCGGCCTGGATGAGCGCGACGGAATCCTTGCGCTGATGATTGAGCTCGGCTTGCAGCAATCGCGCTTCACCCGCTGACACGCGATAGTGCAGCATGAGGTTCGCGCCGGCGGCGTGGAGGCGTCGGCAGGTCGCGGCACCGACGCGCTTGGCCCCACCGGTGATCAGCACGACTTTGCCCTGCAAGTAACGCTCCGGCTACACTGCTGCCGCCAATCTAACACATCGATGCCCCCTTCTCCATCGAACCGCGGCTCCTCGGGCCCACCGCAACCCGGCGCGGATGCGCGCGCGCACAGCGTCCGTGTCTGCGCGCATATCGCGCAATCCATCGCGCTGGCGGACGGATGGATTTCATTTGCCGACTACATGGGGGCGGTGCTGTATGCGCCCGGACTGGGGTATTACGTTGCGGGCTCGCGCAAGTTCGGCGCCGAGGCCGATTTCGTTACCGCGCCGGAATTGACGCCGCTGTTCGGGCGTACGGTTGCCGCGCAAGTACAGGAAATCCTGGCGCAAGTTCCGGGCGGTGAATTGATCGAGCTGGGAGCGGGCACCGGTCGGCTTGCAGGGGACATGCTGGCCGAGCTTGCATCGTGTGGCGCCTTGCCGTCCCGTTATCGGCTCCTCGAGGTGAGTCCCGAGCTTCGCGAGCGTCAGAGGACGCACCTCGAGCAACGCGTGCCGAACTTGATGGACCGCGTTGAATGGATCGACGCTTTGCCGCGAACGTGGCACGGCGCGGTCGTCGCGAACGAAGTCCTCGACGCCATTCCGCCGCATGTCGTTGCTCGCATCGGCGGCGCATGGTTCGAGCGTGGCGTCGGCATCGACGCACACGGTCGCCTGGCGTTTGTCGACAGACCTCTCGGAGGCGGACCTTTGCGCGACGCGGCGCAGGCGCGTTTTCCGCGTCAAGGCGACTACGTGAGCGAAATGAACCCGGCCGCTCAAGCGCTCGTGACCGCGCTGGCGCAGCGCTGCGAGTGCGGCGCATTGCTGCTCCTGGACTACGGATTTCCGGCGTCGGAGTATTACCATCCACAGCGCAGCAGCGGCACGCTGATGGCGCACTTCCGGCATTACATGTCGGCCGATCCTTTTCTCTTCCCGGGCTTGGCCGACCTGACCGCGCATGTGGACTTCACTGCGATTGCACGTGCAGCAGTCTCCGGCGGTATGACGGTTGCGGGTTACACGACGCAGGCGCGGTTCCTGATCAACGCCGGAATCCTCGATGCGCTCGCTCAAAGCGCGGACGTCAATTCCGCCGCCTATCTGCGCGAGGCTGCGGCCGTGCAAAAGCTGCTTTCGCCCGCGGAGATGGGCGAGATCTTCAAGACGATGGCGCTGACGCGCGGGATCGACGAGCGGCTGACGGGGTTTCGCGAGGGCGATCAGGCCGCCAGGTTGTAGGGAAAGGTCCGCAAAATGCCTGCGCCCGGAGGGTCGTTCGAGCCCGGTCAAATGGATTTTTCCCTCTCCTGAGGTCGACTATTCGCAATTGGCAGGGGCGCGCTGCAGCGGTAGAGTGGAGTTCCCTTGCCGCCGGAGATAGGCAGACGTGCAGGTTTCACCCGAGGGCACCACCCTACTTTTCACCGATATAGAGGGAAGCACGCTTCTTTGGGAGAAGGAAGCGGAAAGGATGTCGCTCGCGCTCGCGGGCCACGACGCGCTGTCCAAAGCAGCGGTCGACAACAATCGCGGCATCGTCGTGAAGATGACCGGCGATGGCATGTATGCGGCGTTTGCCGACCCGCTGGATGCGATCGGCGCCGCTCTCATGCTCGAGCTGTCCCTGGCCGATTCTTCGGCCACCAACGGAATTCCTTTCCGCGTCCGCTACGGACTGCATCTCGGAATTGTCGAGCGGCGGGACGACGACCTCTTCGGCAGCCCGGTCAATCGTGCCGCGCGCATCATGAAGGCGGCGCACGGGAATCAGGTGCTGCTGTCGCAGGCGGTCGTCGACCGCGTCAGCGCGCGTCTGCCGCCGAAGGTTTCGTTGCGCGATCTCGGCGCTGTGCGCTTGCGCGACCTTGCGACAAGCGAGCACGTCTATCAGCTCGTCCATCCCGAAATTCGGCAGGATTTCCCCGCGCTCCGCTCGCTCGAAGCGACGCCGAACAATCTGCCGCAGCAGGTCACGTCGTTCATCGGACGCGAGCGCGAGCTCGGAGAGATCAAGGAGCTGCTCGAGGGCGCCCGCTTGCTGACTCTCCTGGGCATGGGCGGCCTGGGGAAGACGCGTCTGTCGCTGCAGATCGCGGCCGACGTGCTGGAGAAGTATCCCGACGGCGTATGGTTCGTCGATCTCGCTCCCATCAAGGATCCGTCGCTGGTGCCCGCCGTGGCGGCACAGGCGCTTGGCGTCCGGGAAGAAGCCGCCAAACCTCTGACGCAAACGCTTTGCGAGCACATCAAGGAGCACAAGCTGCTCTTCGTGCTCGACAATTGCGAGCACCTGGTGAGCGGTTGCGCGAATCTTGCTGAAGCATTGCTGCGCGGCGCGCCGGATATTCGCATCCTCGCGACGAGTCGCGAGCCGCTGCATATCCGAGGCGAGCAGACCTATCAGGTGCTCCCTCTCGCCTCGCCCAATCCCAAGGCCGGCGTCGAAGCCCTTCTGCGTTCGGAAGCGGTTCAGCTTTTCGTCGAGCGTGCGCGTCTCCAGAAACCGAGCTTCTTGCTGACCGAGCGCGACGCGCCCGCTGTCGCCGAGCTTTGCGCGCGTCTCGACGGCATCCCGCTTGCACTTGAGCTTGCCGCCGCCCGCATGCGGTCGCTTTCGATCGGCGAGATCAATGCACGCTTGCACGACCGGTTCAAGCTGCTCACCGGCGGCAGCCGCGTCGCGCTCGAGCGGCAGCAGACGCTGCGGGCGCTCGTGAGCTGGTCGTACGATCTGTTGCAGGAGCGCGAGCAAATGCTGCTCGACAGGCTCAGCGTCTTCGCGGGCGGCTTCGATCTGGCGGCCGCCGAGTCGATCTGCGGCGCCGAGCCTCTCGAGTCGGACGACGTTATCGATCTTCTGAGCTCGCTCGTAGAGAAGTCATTGGTGATGGTCGAGCAGGGCGAAGGCGTATCGCGCTATGGCTTGCTCGAGACGATACGCGAATTCGCTCGCGAACATTTGAGCAAGCGCTACGATCTGCTGGGCACGATACGAGAATTTGCCGCCGAGCATCTGGTCAATCGCGGCGATGTCGCGGCGACCGCGGCGCGGCACTGCGACTATTATCTCGGCGTTGCGAAGGCAGCAAAAAAGGCGCTGCAGGGATCGGACCAAGCCGAGTGGACCCGCCGCCTGGAGCTCGAGCTCGACAACTTGCGGGCCGCAATCGCGCTGGCGCTTGCCGAAGGCGTCGATCCCGTGCTGGCGGTCAAGTTCGAAGTTGCCTTGATGCGCTTTCGAATCCTTCGCGGGTATTCGAGGGAAGCCCGGAATAACGTGCGCGCCGCGCTCGAGCTTCCCGGCATCCGCGAGCCCAATGTCGCGCGAGCGCACGCGCTCTATGTGGGCGGTGTTCTGGCCACCAATCAGAGCGATCATGTCGAGGCGGCCAGAATGCTCAAGGAATGCCTGGAGATTCGCAGGAGTCTCGATACTCCTCGCGAAACGGCGTCGGCCTTGACGACGCTCGCCACGCTTTACCTGCAGCAGGACGACTTGGCGCAGGCGCGCGATTACGAGGAGGAAGCGATCGGCATCTTCCGCGATCTCGGAGACCGGATCGGGGAGGCGATCGGACTCCTGAACCTCGGCGAGATTTCGATGCGGCAGGGCGATCCCGATGCCGGCGAGCTTTTTGAAAACTCCTTGACCATCGCCCGCAGCATCAAACATCAGGAACTGGAAAGCGAATGCGAGCGCAATCTCGGCGAGCTCGCGCTCTCGGCAGGCGACTTGCAAGGCGCGCGTACGCGCTTTGCGCGATCGCTCAAGGTGTGTCAGGACGCTGAAGACAAACGCGGGGAGGCGATAACGCTGTGGCGATTCGGAAAGGCCGATGCGGCCTCGGGCGATTACAATTCGGCGCGAAGGAAGCTTGCCGACGCGCTGCGCGCATTGCAGGCGTTCGAAATGAGCGCGGAGGTGCTCGATTGCCTGGAAGACTACGTGAAGCTTCTGGAGCTCGGGGGTCAGTGCGAAAGCGCAGTGCGCACATCCGCGGCGACGACTGCGTTGCGCGAGATGCTCGGCCTGGCGAGGTCGCCGCACCGCGAAGCCGAGATGCAGGCCCGCATCAAAGCGGCGCGCGTGGAGCTCGGCGATGCGGCGTTCGACGCGGCCTGGTCGGGCGGAAGAACATGGACCCTCGATGAGGCGATCGAGCAGGCTTTGGCGTCCTCCGGTGTCCAGGCAGTGACAGCCTGACCGAACACCTTCTTCGGCGCGTCGGTCGCGCCGCCGCAAGGCTTCAGCGTTTCGGCGCGGCTCCAAACAAAAGCCCGCCGTCGCGAGACGGCGGGCTTCGAACTTCAATCGACTTCGTCAGGCTGCCGGTTTGCGGCGTCGCGCCCACCATCCTGCACCGAGCGCGCCAAGGAGCAGGCCCAGCGTGCCGGGTTCCGGCACCACCAGTCGAGTGAAGGTGACATTGAACGCCGCGCCTTGGGAAAATTCATTCGGAACGCATGAGTTGGGACCGTCACAGTTCCCGGTGTAGAGGAAAACCGGATCACTGAATGCCTGCCATTGGATCCACCACGGCGTGCCGCATAGGGCCCCAGCACACGGCGCCGGGAAGACCCATCCGATCAGGTTGGTGTCGATGCCTTCGAGGAGACCACTGGAATCGATGAAGAAGTCGATCAGTTGACTCGTGGCAGGTAGCCGCGAGGCGAAGTCGAGGTGTCCCGAATTGCCCACGCCGGCAGTCATGTCGACGGTGGCGCTCAACAGCGCCAAGTGGCACGTCGCCGCGCTGTGCATTCCGGGCGTCTGACACGCGTCGTCGAACTGCCACAGGGCGTGTCCACTGAAGGACAGCGGGCCGATCGGATCGAAATCGTTGCCGTAAAACACGGCTTGCGCCGGACCGCCGGAAATCATGCAGGCGGCAAACACAAATCCGCCAAGGAAGGTTCGAAGGATGCGATTAGACATTAGTCAGTTCCTGGATTTCAGTTGCAAAACGAGCCGCTACCGGTGAACAGACCAAGCGATATCCCTCACCGATTGCGCGTGGACTCCAAGTTCAGCAAGAAGCACACCACGCGTGAATGATCGTCTCAGGTAATTGAATTATCGGTGATAATTTGACGCGGGTCGCTTCGGTGCCCGTCACACCACATAAAGTGTAAAGTTTTTCGACGGCCAGACGCGTATCGCGCTCCATTCTTCGCTCGCGCGCGAAGCGCTGGGTCTGCCGCGACTTGGATGCCACAATTCCCCTTCCAGCGCCTTCCAATGATTCGCGGCCTGCCTACACGGGTTCCTACGATGAGCAGCAGTCGCAACGTCAAGCCCGTGGCTATTGCCGGCGGAGGCATCGGCGGTCTTGCTGCCGCGCTCGCGCTCGCGATCAAAGGCTTCCGCGTGGTCGTGCTCGAGCAGGCGCAGGAGTTCGGTGAGCTGGGCGCTGGCATTCAGCTCGCGCCGAACGCGTGGTCCGCGCTCGACGCCTTGGGTGTGGGCGAGCGGGTCAAGCGCGACGCCGTTTTCATCGAACGTCTGCTGATGATGGACGGCGTCAGCGGCGAGCGGATCATCGACATACCGCTCGACAAGCACTTTCGGAAGCGCTACGGCAACCCCTACGCGGTGACGCACCGCGCGGACATTCACCGGGCGCTCCTCGACGCCTGCGTCGCGCGCGCCGATCTGGTCGAGCTTCGAACGCACAGCAAGGTCACGCGTTTCGACCCCGGGGATAATGGCGTCGACGTGACCCTCGAGGGACACTCGCCCATCCACGCTGCGGCGCTGATCGGTGCTGACGGCGGGCGCTCGGCCGTCCGCGAGCAGATCGTCGGCGACGGCGACCCGCCCGCCTCGGGACATATGTGCTATCGCGCGGTGCTTTCCGTCGATGACATGCCAGCGGATCTGCGCTGGCCTGCGGCGACGCTTTGGGCTGCGCCGAACACTCACATCGTTCACTATCCGTTGCGCGGCTGGAAGCTTTTCAACCTGGTCGCGACGGTCGTCCGCGAGCGCGCGGGATCGGGCCATAACGAGGAAGCGCTTCCGGACGAGGTATTGCCGCTGTTCGCCAAAAACTGCGAGACCGCGCTCGACTTGCTGCGCGTGCCCACAAAGTTCAGGCGATGGATGCTGCGCTTTCGCGAGCCCGTCGCAAACTGGAGCGCGGGTCCGGTGACGCTGCTCGGCGACGCCGCGCATCTGATGCTGCAATATTTCGCGCAGGGCGCCGCGATGGCGATGGAAGATGCGGTGTGCCTGGCAGCGGCCGCGGACGCGTGCGATGGAGCCTTTGCCGTGGCGTTCCAGAGGTATCAGGCCATGCGGCTGGTGCGTGCGTCGCGAGTACAGATCTCGTCGCGAATGCTCGGGCTCCTGTACCACGCGGCGGACGTGTCGAGGCTGGTACGCAATGATATTTATCAGGGCCGGTCCGCCGAGAGATACTACGACGCCCTCGACTGGATTTTTACGGCGCCCGACTACGTAAGGGATTTTGGCGGTGCGAATTTGTCGCAGCGGCGTGTGAATTCATGAGCGCGCCCGAATGAATTCGGGCCCACAAAACGCCTTGTAGGTGCGAATTTCATTCGCACGCGGTTGCCGCTGCCATAGGGGGCGAATTCATTCCCACGCCGCGAGCGCTATGAGAAAATCATTGCAGGAGAAGTCGCCATGCTATTCGCCCAACCCGCAGTCACCGACGATCGCGAGGCTTTCTACAAGCGGATCGACAAGGACAGCCTGACGCCGCTGTGGGAGGTCCTCGGCAATCTCGTGCCGCCCCGCCCGGCCACGCCGTGCGTGCCGGCGCTGTGGCGCTACGCGCAAGTGCGCCCCTTCCTCATGGAAGCGGGCGAGCTGATCACCGCGCGCGAGGCGGAGCGCCGCGTGCTGATCCTGGAGAATCCCGGATTGCGCGGCGCGTCGTCGGTTACCCACAGCCTGTACGCGGGACTGCAGATCATCCTGCCGGGAGAAGTCGCGCCCAGTCACCGCCATACCCAGTCCGCCCTGCGCTTCGTCATCGAAGGGGAAGGCGCGTACACCGCGGTCGACGGAGAGCGGACCAATATGCGTCCGGGAGACTTCATCATCACGCCCTCTTGGACCTTTCACGACCACGGCAATCCCGGCGATGTTCCGGTGGTCTGGCTCGACGGCCTCGACATTCCGATGGTGTCTTTTTTCGACGCGGGCTTTGCCGAGCGCTATCCCGAAGAGCTCCAGCCGGTCACCAAGCCGGAGGGCGACGCGCTCGCGCGCTTCGGCTCCAATCTCCTGCCGATCGAATACACATCGGCGTCGCGCACGACGCCCGTCTTCACGTATCCCTACGCACGCAGCCGCGAAGCGCTCGAGCAACTGCGCCGCCATGGTGCGCCTCACGCGAGCCACGGAATCAAGATGCAGTACGCGAATCCGGCAACCGGGGGCTATCCCATGCCGACGATCGGGGCGTTTCTGCAGTTGCTGCCGGCTGGGTTCGAAGGGAAGCCGTACCGATGCACGGACGGAACCGTGTATTGCGCCGTCGAGGGAAGCGGCCGCAGCCACGTCGGCGATAAAACCTTCGAGTGGGAGGCGCACGATGTCTTTGTCGTGCCCTCGTGGTGCAAGGTCTCGCACCAAGCGGCGGCAGACGCGGTCTTGTTCAGCTTTTCCGACCGTCCCGTACAAAAAGCACTGGGCTTGTGGCGCGAGGAAATGCTCGGGTAAAGCTAAGGAACCTCTGCATAAGTCCCGCGTGGTCGCGACGGAGGCTCGCCGGGATGAGATGCACGAAGCGACGCGAAGCCAATGGCAGGCCCCATTGGCGAGCGGCGCGACACAGCAGATCGCCCGGCCAGCCCCGTCCCATTCGGGTTTCGCCGCAATGGCCTCATCTGCGTTGTTGCGCGGCTTGCGAATAGAATGAGCTATTCGCTGCGCCGCGGCGCCTAGCATCTGAAGCCATTGCGACAGAAACGCGACTCATGTGGGGCTTTTGCAGAGGTTCCCTAACGCGGTCGATCGAAAAAAGGGGGAAGCATGAAGGATGTGATCGCGAGCGTTCGGCTCGTGCTTGCCGCAGTGCTGCTCTTCTGCGGCGGCACCGTACACGCGCAAGGCATCGTCAAGATCGGTGTGATTGCGGAATTCTCCGGCCCCTTCGCCGACTACGGCGCGCAGATTCTGGGAGGCATGAAAGCCTATCTCAAGCAGAACGGCGACGTCTTTGGCGGTAAGAAGATCGAGATCATCGTGAAGGACACGACCGGCGCGGCGCCCGATATCGCCAAGCGCCTGGCGCAGGAAGTGATCACCCGCGACCAAGTCGACATCCTCGCCGGCTTCGGCCTGACTCCAAACGCGCTCGCGGTTGCGCCTGTGTCGGCCGAGGCCAAGAAGCCGATGGTGATCATGAACGCCGCGACGTCGATCATCACGACTCGCTCGCCCTACATCGTCCGTCTCTCGCATACGCTGCCTCAGGACACCCAGCCGATCGCGCAGTGGGCGGCAAGAAACGGCATCAAGCGCGCGTTCACGCTGGTGTCGGACTTCGGCCCCGGCGTCGACGCCGAAGGCACGTTCATCAAGGCATTCAAGGCCGCGGGGGGTGAGATCGTCGACAGCGTGCGCACGCCGCTGCAGAACCCGGACTTCGCACCTTTCCTGCAGCGCGTGAAAGATACAAAGCCCGAAGCTGTGTTCGTCTTTCTACCGCCCGGGCAGTCAGACGATCGCGTTCATCAAGGGTTACGAGGAGCGCGGGCTCAAGCAGGCCGGCATCAGGATCATCGCGACGGGAGATCTGACAGACGACGGCGTGCTTCAGGCGATGGGCGATCCGACACTGGGGCTCATCACCAGCTTTCACTATTCCGCCGCGCACGATTCGCCCGAGAACAAGGCGTTTCTGAAAGCGTACAACGAGGCCAACGGCACCAAGCTGCGTCCCAATTTCATGGCGTGCGCAGGCTACGATGGAATGGCGGCGATCGCAGAGGCGCTGAAAAAAACGCAGGGCTCGACCGAACCCGACACCTTCATTGCCGCGCTCAAGGGCATGAAGCTGATGAGCCCGCGCGGCCCGATCATGATCGACCCGGACACGCGCGACATCGTGCAGACCGTCTACATCCGCCGTGTCGAGAAGGTCGATGGCACGCTCTACAACATCGAGTTCGACAAGTTTCCCGACGTCAAGGATCCCGGGAAGTAGCCAGCGGGAATGGCCGCGCGCAAATAGCGCGTGGGGTCGAGTGCCCGCGCATCGGCGCTGCTACCCTTGTTCCTGACAATGAACTGTCAAGGCGGCCGCGTGGACGTGCGCACCGTCCACGCCTTTGGCAATTATTACAAGCGGCGTCGAATCTTCGCGCCGCGGAGACGGCTGATCCCAAAGATTTACTCTATTGCCGCGGCAACATAAACGCAGGCACGCGGTCTCAAAAGGAGCCGGTGTCCTGTCGCAACACTTCCGCCGTTGCCGGCGCGCGGCCTTATTCAGGAACTGAACTGCCGTCCGAGCGACGGGGCGGCTATGGAGACAGTAATGAAATATTCGAACATTCTTTGCCACGGAAGCGCTATTGCGCTCATTTCTATGCTTGTGGGTTGTTCAACATGGCAATCGATGGACCATCAGGAAAAAGGGACAGCCGCCGGCGGAGCGGCGGGCGGAACGGTGGGCGCTGGAGCCGGCGGCTACACAGGCCGCAACGAGGCCAACGACATGGCCAACGGGGCGGGCTCGTCAGCGACGGAAACCGCTTCGCCGGTGATTCGTTCCGCGCAAATGGCGCTCAACAGAAAGGGCTACGCCGCAGGCGAGGCGGACGGGGTGCTGGGACCCAGCACCGAAAATGCGGTGCGGCAGTTCCAGGAAGTGCAAAGACTGCCAATCACCGGCACTCTGGACCAGGACACGCTTTCGGCGCTCGGTATTTCGCAGTAGAGACTGGAAGACCGCGGAACGACAGGCGAAGAAGGCGTTCCCCTTGTCCTTAAGCGCCATGCCAATGCCGGAGCGTACGCCGCCCCGGCATTGGTAGTTTTGCCTCGAGGATTTCGGCAACCGAGGCGGCCGGAGGACTTGTAACTTGTGATATGCGCATCCATCTAAGCTGCGTCCCGTTTACCGAGCATCCGCCGTGGATGAGTCCCTGCACATCGTTTGTCCCGCCTGCAGCACCGTCAACCGCGTGCCCGCGGCCCGCCTTTCCGGCGCGCCGGTATGCGGCAACTGCAAAAAACCGCTGTTCAGCGGCAAGCCGATCGAGCTCACCTCGGGGAATTTCGACAAACAGATCCAGAAAAACGACATTCCCGTCGTCGTGGATTTCTGGGCTGCATGGTGCGGGCCCTGTCGGATGATGGCGCCGCAATTTGAGCGCGCCGCGGCCGAGATCGAGCCGAAGGTGCGATTTGCCAAGCTCGACACCGAAGCTGCGACCGATATCGCCGCTCGTTATGGCATCCGCAGCATTCCGACGCTTATCGTGTTCCGGCACGGACAGGAGATCGCGCGGCAATCCGGCGCAATGGATGCTCGCTCGTTGACCAGTTGGCTCGGAAGCGTCGCCAGCGCCGCGGGTGCGCCGGCCTGAAACGCGCAGGACGGCTGGGAAGCTCAGCCGATCTTGACAGACAGCATCGACACCGAGCCCCCGTCGAATCCTTCGACCGGAAAGCTGACCGGCTCGTCCTTGGTTCGCTGGCCCAGCACGTAGAGCAGCGGAAGGTAGTGCTCCGGCGTGGGAGCCGAGAGCATCGCATCTCGCCCCAGCGTTTCATACTCGACCAGCGGCGCGAAGCTTCCCGCGGCGAGCAGCTTCCTCGCCGTGGTTTCAAAGCGCATCGCCCAGTCGTACGGCTCGACCGGATGTCTCCCCCACGCGTAGGTGTGCAGGTTATGCACGATGTTGCCGCTGCCCATGATCAATACGCCTTCATCGCGCAAGGGCGAGAGCCGCTTCGACATCTCATAGTGAAAGGACGAGGCTCGGGTCTCGTCGATGCTCAATTGCACGACGGGGACATCGGCGTCGGGATAGACGTGCACGAGCACCGACCAGGTGCCGTGGTCGAGCCCCCAGCGCTCGTCCATGGTCACATCCTGCGGTGCGAGCAATTCGCGCACGCGCGATGCGAGCGAGCGCGAACCCGGCGCGGGATACTGCACTTCGAAAAGCTCCCTCGGGAAGCCGCCGAAGTCGTGAATCGTCCGCGGACGTTCATTCGCCGTCACCGCTACGCCCGGCAGATACCAGTGCGCGGAGACGCATAGCACCGCTGCCGGACGCGGCATCGTCCTTCCCAGCTCGCCCCACGCCCGCGTCCATGCGTTGGGCTGGATGGCGTTCATCGGATTACCGTGTCCGAAGAACACCGCGGGCATCGTTGCCATGCGGCCTGTCTCCCACGAAAAAGAGGGTTGGGACGTCTGTCGTCGTCGAGACCGAGCGGCGCGAGCGGTAGTTCCGGTAGCGACGGCAAAGCGTACCTGCGAGCCTCGTGTGAAGACAACCGCCGCACAACTACGAGCGCAAGGCGGGAACGACGGACTCGCTCGGCGCTGGAGTGAAATGCCCCGAATGGATCGAAGCAGGGATAAGCGTCGGCGAGTGCCGTCGAAGATGGCGATGCGCAACGCGTGACTCCACAGATAGCGCGTGTCGCGCCCTGCTCTGTAGTCTACTGAAACTCCCGTCCGTCCTACAGCCGTCGATATTATGGCGTCCGATCAAAGGCCTTGGACGTCGCGCGAATCGGGCATACCATGTGCGCACCGCCTGTAGGGTACTGAGGTGCTTCAGGGAGGGTCACTTCATATCCTGATCGTATCGCTTACTCCGCTCAAGGTTGAAGAAAAATGGAGCCTTCGACGCGCCAGTTGTCACCGCTCGCGCAGCCGGAACTGATCGGTCGAGAGGCCGCCGTTGCGGCGCCAGAAAAGACGGCGTATCCGGATTTTTCCAGCGGAGCCCAGGCACTCATTGACGCGTATCGCCTGCACGGGTATCGCGCGGCGTCGATCAATCCACTTCATGATTTTTCGCTTGAATCGCCGCTCGTCGCCGAGCTCGATCCGGCGGCGTATGGCCTTGCATTCGACGAGTCGGTCAGCTACCTCATTCACCTCGCCGGTGCCACCCTGACGTTGACGCTGCCAGCACTGCGCGCCCATCTCCAATCGATCTATTGCGGGTCGATCTCGCTGGAAAGCGCGCATGTCCGGGCGGTGGGGCAAAGGCAGTGGCTATACGCGCAGATGGAAGCACGGACCGCCTCGGCAAGGTCGATGGTGCGTGACTCGCTGAGCGTATTCACAAAGCTCGCGGCTGCGGAAGGCTTCGAGCAATTTCAGAGGGCGAACTATCCTCGTCAAAAGCAATTCAGCCTGGAGGGGAGCGAGAGCCTCGTGCTCCTGCTGAACACCGTCGTCGAAGAGGCCGTACAGCACGGCGTCGAAGACATCGTCCTGGGACTGCCGCATCGCGGACGATTGAACATGATGTTGAATGCCCTCGACGTTCCAGCGAGGGAGCTCGTATCGCTGTTTTCGTGCAGCCCGGAGCCGAGCCTGATTGCGTCGGACCTGAAGGACCACGCCGGAATGTCCAGACGGATACCTACCGCGGGCGGTGACGTCCATGTCCTGCTTGCGCACAACCCTTCCCACCTGGAGAGCGTGTCTCCGGTCGTCTGCGGAATGGCGCGCGCGTTGCAGGATCGCAAACCCGATGGCTCCAGCAAGAAAGTGATGCCGATCCTCGTTCACGGCGATGCGTCGTTCTCGGCGCAGGGAGTGGTGACCGAAACGCTCAACCTCTCTCAGACGCGCGGCTATGGCGTGGGCGGCACGCTCCATCTGATCCTCAACAACCAGGTCGGCTCGACGGTCTCCCATCCCGGGGATGCACGGTCGACGCTGTATTGCACCGATATGGCACGTGCAATCGATGCGCCGGTCGTTCATGTCAACGCGGATGATCCCGATGCCGTCGTGTTCGCGGCACAACTCGCGAGCGAGTATCGAATGAAATTCGGCGCGGACATCGTCGTCGACCATATGAGCTACCGCCGTGATGGCCATTTTGGAGGCGATGATCCGACGCTCACGCGGCCTGCGATGGAGCGCCGCATCCGCGGCCATCCAAGCGTCGTCGAGCTCTATGCGGAACAACTGATGCGCCGGGGGCTTGCGGACGAGGAGCAGCTCGATCGGCTGAAGGTCGAGGCGCTTGCGGCGCTTAGCGGTGCTCACGCTGAACAAGGCCTGTCACCAACGGCGTCGGGCTCGCAAGCTCCAAATTGGCCAAAAACGCAAACGGAGAGGCCAATTCGCACGTCCGTTCCGATGAGCCAGTTACGTACCCTTATCGAGCGGCTGGCAACAATGCCGCCGGGATTCACGGCACATGCCAAAATCGAGAAGATGGTAGAGAGCTGGCGGCTCGTTGCGAGCGATCACGATCGCCCAGTCGACTGGCGCCTCGCGGAGAATCTCTCCTTTGGATCGCTGCTCGCGAATGGGTTCAACGTGCGCCTGTCGGGGTTGGACATAGGAAGGGGGAGCTTTCTCCATCGGCAGCACGTCTGGCACGATCAAGCCGCCGAAACGGATTGGCAAAAGATTCATGTTCCCTTGCGTAATGTCGGGGATGGGCAGGGGATCTTCTCGATCTTCGAGTCACCGCTCTCAGAGGAAGCCGTGCTCGGGTTCGAATACGGCTATGCACTGCAGTGCGGCCGGGATCTGGTGGTCTGGGAAGCGCAGTTCGGCGACTTCGTGAACAATGCACAAGTGATCATAGATCAGTACATCGCGAGCGGCGAATCCAAATGGGGATACAAGAGCGGGCTCGTGCTCCTGCTGCCCCATGGGCATGACGGCGCGGGCGCGGAACACTCGTGTGCCTTCCTGGGACGCTTCCTTCAACTGTGCGCGGCGGGCAATCTCGTGGTCGCGATGCCGTCGACGCCGGCGCAGTCGTATCACCTTCTGCGGCGGCAGGCGCTGATGGAACAGCGCAAACCGCTCATCGTGATGACGCCGAAACCCTTTTTCTACGGTGTCGAGCAATCGTATTCGCGCCTGCGCGAGCTGGCAGACGGTGAGTTCCATCCGCTGCTGGACGACCGAAGCGCCGTCGACCGCGGGACAGTCGACCGTGCGGTTGTCACGAGCGGGAAGCTTTACTACGATCTCATCGACAAGCGGACAAAGGCGGGGCTGCAAAACGTCGCGATACTGCGCGCGGAGCAGCTCTACCCGTTTCCGACCGATGCATTGCGCGAAGCGCTCGCACGATTTCCGCTGCTGCGGCAGGTCGTCTGGGCGCAGGAAGAGGCAAAGAATCACGGTGCATGGCATCTCGTTCGCGATCAGCTCGAGGCCGCGTTGCCGTCAGGAGCGACCCTTGCCTACGCCGGTCGGCCGCCATCTCCCGCGAGCGCAGGGTGCGACGCGCAACAGCATGCCGTCGAGCAACATCGCGCAGTTGCAACCGCGCTGGGAATCGCGTCCGATTGACGCTTCGTGCGGGAGTGGTGGAGCTGTCCGATGTGATTAGGATGAGCTGATTTTTTCACTCTGTTCGCGCGACGATCTCGACAGCAGGTACGTGTGCGAAGCGTTGGCAAACGACAGGAATGCCTCCGGCTCCATGGGCCGCGCGAACAAGAAGCCCTGAAGGACGTCGCAGCCTTGCATGATCAGGAAGTTTGCCTGCGCTCTCGTCTCCACGCCTTCGCCGATCGTCTTCAGGTGCAATTCCTTGGCAAGCCTGATCGTCGCCCGAACGATCGATGCATTCGCTTCGCTCGTCATCAGGTCGGCAACAAACGTTCGATCTATCTTCAGAGTGTCGAGCTGGAAGCCCTTCAAGTAGCTCAAGGACGAGTATCCGGTCCCGAAGTCGTCGAGAGCGATAGTGACTCCCAGCGCCTTGAGCTCCGCGAGGATCGCTTTGCTGCGGGGGACGTCGTCCATCAGGAACGATTCGGTCAGCTCAAGCTCGAGATTCTGGGGATCGAAGTTCGTCTCCCTGAGGACCTTCTTGATGGTGCCGGCAAGGCTCTCCTGACGGAACTGTCTGCTGGACAGGTTGACCGAGACGGCGATCTTCGGAAGCCCGGTGCGATACCACTCGTTCATCTGGGTGCAAGCCGTACGCAACACCCATTCGCCGATAGAGTCGATGAGGCCGGTCTCTTCCGCGATGGGGATGAACTCCCCCGGCGGAACGAGACCATACTCGGGATGCTGCCAGCGCAGGAGCGCCTCGACGCCTGCCAGCCTGCCTGTCTTCGCCGAAATGAGCGGCTGGTAGTGCAGCAGCAGCTCGTTCCTCTCGACGGCGTGAAACAGCGCGTTTTCCATCGACAGCCTGTTGCGCGCACCTGCGCTCATGTCCGGGCTGTACAGGATCATGCAATCGCCGCCGCGCGCCTTTGCCTTGTACATCGCAGTATCGGCATTCTCGAGCAGCATGTCCGCTCCGGTGCTCGAGTCCGGCGACAGACTGATTCCTATCGAGGCGGTGATGTGCAGGACCTGACCGTCGACGACGAACGGCTCCTTCAGCGCCATCAGGCAGCGCTTGGCGATCGCGAGTGCGATGCTCGAATCCTGCAGACCGGGGAGCAGCAGTACGAATTCGTCGCCTCCCCATCGGGCGAGCGTGTCGCAGTCGCGAATGCATCGACTTGAGCGTGGATCCGACCAGCTTGCAGCAACGCGTCGCCCATTCCGTGGCCGAGCGTGTCGTTGATGTTCTTGAAACGGTCGATGTCGATCATCAGCATGGCGAGCAGCGAGCCTTCGCGTCGGGCCTGCGCGAGCCCGTTCGCGAAGCGCTCGTCGAGCAGGAAACGATTCGGCAGCGTCGTCAAATGATCGGTCCGCGCGAGATCGTGCAAGCCGCTCTTCCATCCGCTTGCGATCGCTGATGTCGCGCGAGATGCAGAGGATCTTCTTGCGTCTCTTCGCCGGTCGTGCTCTTCATCAGCCGCAGCGTGGTCTCGAACCATACGTAATGCTGGTCCACGTGACGCGCGCGATAGATGATGGTCGGCAGCGCATGCGCCTCGCATGACGTTCGGTGACCGCGGTTCGAACGATGTCGAAGTCTTCCGGGTGGACGAATTCGCACAGGGAATGACCGATCAGCTCGTCATGGCGGTATCCCAAGAATGCCGACGACACGGGAGATGCGTAAGTTATCGTTCCGTCGGGCGAGTGATTGGTGATCAGATCGGTGGAGTTTTCGGTGATCAGCTGATACTTGTGCATCGTTTCGATCAGCGCGTCCTCCCGCTCGTGCAAGCGGGCGGTAAGACGATTGAAGCGCGTTCCTCAGCGCGCGTATCTCGCCGCTGCCGGCGTCGCCGGCCAAGGGTGCGATCCTCGCCTCGGTCGCGGTGTAAGTCGCAAAGTGCTGCGTAAGGAACACCAGCGGCCGCATCAGGTATCGAGTCAGGATCCATATCGCCGCCACCACCAGCACACACGCGACCAGGAGAAAGCCTACGAAACGCCGAATGAGATCGTGGACCGCGATGAACGCTTCGTCCTTCGGGTACACGGCCGCGACGATCCAATTCGACGACGGCACCCGCTTGTACGAGACGAGCGCGTCTCGTCCGTTTGCGTCCAGGGTCTCCTCGGTTCCTTCGAACCCTTTCGAGCGCTCGGTCGAAAAGCTGCATTGGCGCGCGGAGCGAACGCTCTCTGCGAGAGGCGCGTCCGGTCCGGATGCATGATGAGCTTGCCGTCCGCGGTCACGATGAAGAGATATCCGGTCTTGCCGATCACCGTCTTGGCAATGTTGCCGAGCATCCCGGGATTTGTGAGGCCGAGGCTGCCGGTCAGGATGGCGATCATCCGTCCGTCTTTGGCAAACACCGGCGTCGTGACCACCATCACCATGTTCGTCGTCGCCTACGTTGGTGAGGAACGGCTCGGAGATGACCGATTGCTGCGTGCGAATCGTGTCCTTGATATACGACCGGTGAGCGGCGCTGATCGCCGCGCCGATTGGGACGGAATGGACGCTCAGCAAGCAGCTCCGAGCCGTCGGCGGAAAACAAGAAGGTGGAGCGGTCGACCGCGGCGAAGAGTCCCGTGTTGCTGTCGAGATATCGCTGCGCTGCGTCCGATGAAGCGATGTCGGCTTCGGTGATCTCGATGGCGCTGAGCAACAGCACTCTCTGCAGGGCGAGCAGTTTCTGGTCAAGGTTGTCGGCGATGCGCTCGACGAGCGTGTCCTGTTCCTCGATCATGACGCTCATCAGCTGCCCGCGAAACGACTGCATCGATGCCATCCCGACGGCCATGATGGCGACCAGGAACAACATCGAGGTCGCGGTCGACGTCTTGGTCGCGAGCGTCCAGCCTGCCGGCCTTCGCAACCACGTCTTCAATTGGTGTGTTGGATACAACTTGTATCGCCCTGGAAGAGTCGTCATCAACAACAAGTTGGGTTGAGCAAAAGATGTGCCGCGCTTCGTGGCGCAGGTGTCCGTGAGAGTATGTATGCGCTGCGTATGCGTTTTCCGGCCCAGCGCCATTCGAGCGATTTGCCGCGCGCACAGGGCTGGGCGCGGGGTTTTCCGCCTTCCCATGGTCAGGATCCACTGTCGTGCGGGGCATCGATCGTTGGCGGCGTCGGTCCTTGGCGCGCCGCCAAAACTGCCGCCGCTCGACACATCGCGGCCGCCTTTGCGCCGTTACGGCTATTCGTTCGGCGTCCCTTACACCGCGCCGCGGCCCCGGCGTTGCCGGCGTCCCTGCACGCCCGGGGGGGCCAGGATATGAAAGGATAAAATACCGCCACTGCGTCAAGCGCGTTGTGGGGCGCCGCCGAGCAAAGGGGTTTCGACGCCGACTTCCGCGGAGCGCGCACGGTGTCCCGATGCGCGTTCCCGGGTGATTTATTGGACTCATCGATGAGCCGGAATCGTTTCCCGTTACAGCGTGCGGTGCGGAGCATGGCGCTCGCGCTCCTCCTCGCCGCGCCGCTCACTCCGCTTTGCGCGCCGGCCGCCACGCAGGACAACTATCCAAGCCGGCCTGTCAAGATCATCGCGCCGCAGGCGCCCGGCGGTGGCGTGGACCTGGTCGCGCGCATCATCGCCGACAGGCTGCGCATCGCGATGGGTCAGAGCTTCGTGATCGAGAACCAGGCGGGCGCCGGCGGCGCGATCGCCGCGCAGACGACCGCACGCGCGCAGCCCGACGGCTACACGCTGATGATCGGCTACGTTGCGACGCACGCCACCAACCCCGCCGTGAAACACAATCTCGGCTACGATGCAATCAAGGATTTCACGCCCATCGCCATGGTCGGCGGCACACCCAACCTGCTGGTCGTGGCGCGCGCGGTGCCGGTCAACACACTGCAGGAATTCGTCAGCTATGCCAAAGCCGATCCCGGCAAGGTCAATTACGGCACCTCGGGCGTGGGCACGCTGAACCACCTGTTGATGGAGCAATTCAAGCACGCCTCCGGCGTGCCCATCCTGGCCGTGCCGTATCGAAGCATCGGCCAGGCGTTCACCGATGCGATGGGCGGGCAGATCCAGGTGATTTTTCCGGGGTTGGCTGCCGCGATGCCGCACGTGCGCTCGGGCGCGTTCAAGCCGCTCGCGGTGACCGGCGACCGGCGTCACCCGCTGCTGCCCGATGTGCCGACGTTCAAGGAGTCCGGCTACGAGGGTTTCAACGGTCTCACCTGGTACGGCATCGTCGGGCCCGCGAAGCTGCCCGATTCGATCACCAAAAAGCTCAACGAAGAAATCAACAAGGTACTTGCATCGCCCGACCTGCGCGACACGTTCAATGCGGAGGCGCTCAACGTGATGCCGATGACGCCCTCGCAGTTCGGCAAGTACATCGCCGATGAGATCGCGCACTGGACGGCGGTTGCGCGCGCCAGCAAGATCGAAGCCGAATAAAGAGCGACAACAGGAACGCGCTTGACTCTTCCGCAACTGTCCGTCTCGGAGCGGCTCGCCGCGGCTTTCTCCGATATGCCGCCCTCGCTTCCCGCTGCCGTGGCAGGCATGTGCGACGCGGTGCTGATGGACGTTTCCGGCTTGTGCGTCGCAGCGCGCAACAGCGATTATGTTCAGGCAGCGCTTCGCGCGACCGCGGAACCCGGCGCGTGCACGCTGATCGGTCATGCGGGCGACTTCAACGTCGCCACCGCGGCGCTGTGCAACGGCACCGCGGCGCACGGCGAGGACTACGACGACACGTTCGAAGGCGGTCCGGTGCACGCCGGCGCGGTCATCATCCCGGCCTTGCTTGCCGCGGCCGAGCAGCACGGTCTCGCGGGCAGCGACGCCGCGCGCGGCATCGCGGTTGGCTGCGAGGTCATGTGCCGTCTGTGTCTTGTCGCGCCCAAGCGAGTGCACAAGGCAGGCTTTCATCCGACGGCCGTGTTCGGTGCGCTGGGCGCGGCGGCCGGCGTGGCGTCGGCGCTGCGTCTCGACAACGCGCAATGGTTCAATGCGCTGGGCATCGCCGGCAGCATGGCGTCGGGCATCATCGAATACCTCGCGGAAGGCGCATGGACCAAGCGCATGCATCCGGGCTGGGCGGCGCAGGCGGGCTATCGCGCGGCGCGCATGGCGCAGGCGGGCTTCACCGGTCCGCGCACCTTATTCGAAGGCGAGCACGGGTTCTTTCATGCGTTCGCCAACAGCGACGGCTGCGACTTTCACGCGATGCTCGACGGCGCGGGAAGGCAGTGGCTCTCGGCCGACATCGCATTCAAGCCCTATGCCTGCGGCACCATGGCGCACCCTTACATCGATTGTGCGCGCAAGCTCGTGGCCGAAGGTGTTTCGCCGGCCGATGTGACGTCGATCGAGTGCAAGACCGCCGAGGGCATCGTGCACCGGCTGTGGGAGCCGCTCGCGGCCAAGCAGAATCCGCCCAACGGTTACGCCGCCAAGTTCAGCATTCCCTACGCCATCGCAGTCGGCATGCTGCGCGGCGACGCGGGCCTCGTCGAATACGAAGAAGCGGTGGTGCACGACCCCGCGGTGCGCGCGCTGGCGAGCAAGGTGCGCTACGTCGTCGACCCGGACAATCCCTACCCGCGCCGGTTCACCGGACACCTGCGCGTCACGCTCAGGAACGGCGAAGTGCGCGAGGCGAGCCAGGACCATTTTCGCGGCGGTCGCGAAGAGCCGATGTCGGCAGACGCGCTCGAGGCGAAGTTCATCGCCAATTGCGCCTACGGCGGTTGGAGTATCGATCGCGCGCACAGGGCTCTTGGGCTGTTGCGCGCGCTGCGCGACGCGCCGCGCGTCGACCTTGGCGCATTGCGAGGCTAGGCATGGACAGCACACCGCTCAAAGGCAGGGTCGCACTCGTCACCGGCGCGGGGCGCAACATCGGACGCGCCATCGCGCTGGCGCTCGCCGACGCCGGCGCAAAGCTGGCGGTGAACGTGCGCGCGAGCCTGAACGAGGGACAGGCCGTGGTGGACGAGATCGTTGCGCGCGGCGGCGACGCATTGCTGGTCGCGGCCGATGTCACACAGCGTGGAGACGTCGACGCGATGATCGCGGCGATCGCGAAGCGCTTCGGCCGGCTCGACATCGTCGTCAACAACGCCGCCATGCGCCACGAGATCGCGTTCGCCGACATGCCTTACGCCGACTGGCGCGCCGCTCAGGCGGTGTGCGTCGACGGCGCTTTCCATTGCACGCAGGCGGCGTTGCCGCTGCTGCGCGACAGCGGCGCCGGCACCGTAATCAATATCGGTGGCCTGACCGCGCAAACCGGCGCGCCGAAGCGCGCGCACGTCGTGACGGCGAAGGCAGCGCTGGGCGGACTGACCCGCGCGCTGGCGCATGAGCTCGCCGAGCTCGGCATCACCGTCAACTGCGTCTCGCCGGGCATGGTCGATACCGTGCGCAAGGGCGCGAGCGCAACGCGCGAGCCCGCGCATCACGCCGATCGCAGGACCTTGCTTGGGCGGCGCGGCCACCCCGACGAAATCGCCAGCGCCGTCGTGTGGCTCGCCGGCCCCGGCGGACGCTTTACCACCGGCCAGACTTTCCACATCAACGGCGGCGCATACCTGGCGGGCTAATTGGGCGCGTCGCAAGTCAGTCGGCGCGACATCTCAAGCGATCGGCTTTGTAAAAAATACACTTCGGCCGGCCGCGAAAGACCGTTGAGATTGTGTGGCGCTCTGTCGTACATTAGTGGTTCTCGATGCCTCAGCAAGTCGGGAGCCATCCGCAGCGGCGATATCCTCGTGAAGAACCGCCAGTCCGCTCCAAGCTGCGTTCTGAAAGGGAAATTGAAATGTCCGCATACACCTTGAAGATCAACAGTCGCGCATATTCGATGGACGTCGACCCCAATACTCCGTTGCTCTGGGCCATCCGCGACAGTGCGGGCCTCACCGGCACGAAGTACGGTTGCGGCGTCGCGCAGTGCGGCGCCTGCACCGTGCGCGTCGGCGGACAGACGATGCGGTCCTGCTCGCTGCCGGTGTCCGCCGTCGGCGACAGGGAAGTCACGACGATCGAGGGCTTGAGCGGCCGCGAGGCCGCCGCGGTTCAGAAAGCCTGGGTCGGTCTCGACGTGCCGCAGTGCGGTTACTGCCAGTCGGGGCAGATCATGAGCGCGGTCGCGCTGCTGGAGAAGAATCGCAAGCCGACCGATCGCGATATCGACCTCGCCATGAGCGGCAACATCTGCCGTTGCGCCACCTATATGCGGATTCGAGCCGCCATCAAGGATGCCGCTCGCTCGCTGGAGGCCTGAAGCCATGTTCACAAAGACGCTCATCAACGTAAACGAATCGGCGGCATTCTCGCGCCGTGACTTTCTCAAAAGCGGCGGGCTGGTGCTCGGGCTCTATCTCCCGTTCGGAAAGTCCGCGCTTGCCCAGGCAGCTGCCGCGAAGACGGAAATCAACTTCTCTCCGAACGCTTTCGTTCGTGTCGGCGCCGACGACACGGTGACGGTCCTCTGCAAGCACATCGAATTCGGCCAGGGTCCGTTCACCGGTCTCGCGACGTTGGTTGCCGAAGAGCTCGATGCCGATTGGTCGCAGATGCGCGCCGACCACGCGCCGTCCAATCAGGCGCTCTATAAGAATCTCTTGTTTGGCGTTCAGGGCACCGGCGGGTCGAGTGCGATCGCCAATTCCTACGAGCAGATGCGAAAGGTGGGCGCCGCCGCCCGGGCGATGCTGGTCGCTGCCGCCGCGGACGAATGGAAGGTGCCCGCATCCGAAATCACCGTCGAGCGAGGCGTGATTCGCCACGCCTCGGGTCGCGAGGCACGCTTCGGCACGTTTGCCGACAAGGCGAGTCGATTGCCGGTGCCGACCGATCCGAAACTAAAGGATCCATCCACGTTCAAGCTCATCGGGCGCGAAGGCGCCGTGAAAAAGCTCGACAGCGCGGCCAAGTCCAACGGCGTTGCGCAATACACCATGGACATCGGCGAGCCGGGCATGCTCACCGTCGTCATCGCGCGCGCGCCGCGCTTCGGTGGCAAGGTGGCGTCGTTCGATGCTTCAGCTGCGAGCGCGGTCAAGGGTGTCGTCGCCGTCAAGCAGGTTCCGACCGGCGTTGCCGTCTATGCGAATGGCTTCTGGCCCGCAAAGACCGGCCGTGATCTGCTGAAGGTACGCTGGGACGAAAGCAATGCGGAGCCCAGGGGCACCGAGCAGATCCTCGCGGATTACCGCAACCTTTCGAAGACGCCGGGCAAGACGGTCACACAGCATGGAAATGCGGAGGGCGAGATCGCCAAGGGCGGTCGCGTGATCGAAGCCGAGTTCGTGTTTCCGTATCTTGCCCACGCGACGATGGAACCGTTGAACGGCTTCATCCGGTGGGATGGCGAGACTGCATCGGCGCGCTATGGCTGCCAGTTTCCGACGCCGGATCAGAACGCGATCGCGAAGGTGCTCGGCATCGGCGTGGACAAAGTCCACCTCCAGACCATCCTCGCCGGCGGAAGCTTCGGCCGTCGTGCGCAGCAGACCGTGCACGTCGCGATCGAGCTCGCCGAAGTGTCAAAGGCGATCGGGCCGGGCAAAGCGGTCAAGCTCGTGTGGACCCGCGAGGACGATATGCGCGGCGGCTACTACCGGCCTTTCGGAGTGCATCGCATGCGCGGCGTCGTCCGCGATGGAAAGATCCAGGCGTGGTCCGATACCATCGTCGGCCAGTCGATCATGAAAGGATCGCCGTTTGCGGCGATGACGATGAAGGACGGGCTCGATTCCACGGTGCACGAGGGGGCGAGCGAGATTCCGTATGAAATCGCAAATTTCAACTGCGATCTGCATCAGGTCGACGTCGGCGTACCGGTGCTGTGGTGGCGTTCGGTCGGACATTCCCACACCGGCTATGCGGTCGAGGTCTTTGTCGACGAGCTGCTCGAGGCTGCGGGACAGGATGCCGTCGCAGGGCGTCTTGCGATGATGGGCAAGTGGCCGCGGCACGCCGGCGTTTTGAAGGCGGTCGCCGAGCGTGCCGGATGGAATGGAGGCAAGCTCGACAATGGTCGCGCGCGCGGCGTCGCAGTGGTCGAGAGTTTCGGCACCTACGTCGCGCAGATCGCCGAGGTGTCGAACGGTCCCGATGGGCCGCGCGTGCACAAGGTCTGGTGCGCGGTGGATTGCGGCGTCGCTGTCAATCCGGACATCATTCGCGCCCAGATGGAAGGCGGCATCGGCTTCGGGCTGGGGCACGTGCTCTACGCCGAAGTTCCGATCGACAAAGGCCGGCCCAGGCCGGGGAATTTCGACACTTACCGGTCTCTGCGCATCGGCGAGATGCCCGAGATCGATGTGACTATCGTGGCGTCGACGGAAAAGCCGACGGGCGTCGGCGAGCCGGGCGTTCCTCCGATCGGACCCGCGGTCGCCAACGCGATGGCGCGATTGGGATTGGGTCGTCCGCGACAGCTGCCGATCGTTCAGGGAGCGGTGACATGAGGGCCAGTAGGTACGCGCCCGCACGCGGGCGCAAGTGGACGATCATTGGTGTGCCGGTCGCACTGGCATGCGGCGCAATTGCGGCGTCGCTGCTGGCGTTTACTCACGGAGCATCTGCCGCCGACGCGGCGATGGCTGCCGGACATCCGGTCGCGTTGAAGCCGGTCTCCGCGTTCGACAATATCGGTGACCGGAATCGCCGCGCCATTGCCTTGTTTCAGGAAGCCGGCAGGGTGATCCAGTCGCCTCGCTGCTTGAATTGTCATCCGGCAACGGAACGGCCCACGCAGACCGATAGACTTCGTCCGCACGAGCCGCCGGTCGTTCGTGGCGAGGAAGGCACAGGGCCTCCGGGCGGACTCGCTTGCACGACCTGCCACCACGACGCCAATTTCGATCCGGCGCGCGTGCCGGGCCATCCGAAGTGGCATCTCGCGCCCGGCGAGTTGGCGTGGCAGGGACGCACGCTCGGTCAGATCTGCGAGCAGATCAAGGATCCATCCCGCAACGGCGGCAAAGACATGCCGGCGCTTGTCAAACACATGGCCGAAGACAGCCTCGTGGGTTGGGGGTGGTCGCCTGGCGCGGGCCGCACGCCTGCGCCGGGAACGCAAAAAGCGTTCGGCGACCTGATCAAGGCGTGGGCTGCCGCGGGAGCCGCCTGTCCTGCGTGATCGCGGACATGCGGCTCATTTAGTACGTTGCGCCGGATCGATGTCGAGGTAGCGCCAGATCGCCGACCGCACCGGATGCGGCTTGTAGTTCCGGATCCACGGCTGCAGCAGGTGGTCCTCGATTCGGTGCTCCATCAGCCGCCACGGCGCGTAGGCGAGAACCAGTTCCGTCATCCGGTCGAAGAGCTTGGTGCGCTCGGGCGAATCCGGTAACCGGTGTGCCGCATCGTAGAGCTTGTCGAACTCCGGCAGGTTGAACCGTGCGTGATTTTCCTGCCCGACGTTCGGTCCGTAGAGCAGCTGCATGAAATTTTCGGCGTCCGGGTAGTCCGCGTTCCAGCCGTCGGTGCGCATCGGAATCTTTCCCTGCCGCGCCATCTTGCGCAGCTCCTGCAGCCGTCCTTCCTGAACACGATCCTGAGGCCGATCGCATCCATGTTCTTCTTCCATTGCTCGTCCTCCTGTCGCGTGAACGACGTCGGCGCCGACCAGCGCTCGAGGACGAGCGGCTTGCCGTCCGGCGCTTCGCGGTAGCCGTCGCCGTCGCGGTCCTTGTATCCGAACCGGTCGAGCAGCGCGCGCGCCGCCGCGGGATCGTAGAGCTGCGCTCGGGTCTTGAGCTGCGGGTCGTAGCCGGCGATATCGGGCGGAATCGGGCTCGTCGCCGGGATGGCGCGGCCCTTGAGGATGACGCGGATGTACTCGTTGACGTCGTAGCCCATGCCGATCGCCCGGCGCAGCGCGATCTTCTCCGGTGTGTAGCCGCCGACCACCGGATCCTCCATGTTGAAGTAGGTCCAACGCGTATTCGGCCGCAGCAGCGCCTCGTGCCGGATACCCTTTGCCGCGAGGTCGCGGTCGAAGCTCGCCGTCGGCGAGCGCCTGATCGACGAATTCCGGCGGAAGTCGCTCGAGGAGATCGAGCTCGCGGTTGACGAAGGCGAGCCAGCCGCCTGTCCTTCCTCGATGACGGTGATCTCGATGCGACCGGCGAGCGGAAGCTTCTTGCCCTTGAGCGCGGCCGCGATCGGCATAGCCTCGGGCGGGATCGGCCCCGCGGGAACATACGTCGTCTCGCGAAAGCCGGGATTCGCCGACCAGCACGATCTTCGCGCTGCGCCGGTATTCGCCGAGCATGTAGGGACCGGTGCCGACCGGATGCGCGCCGAAATCCGATCCGTACGCCTCGACGACCTCGCGCGCGACGGCGGCGGTGTTCGGCACGGCGAACACATAGAGGAAGCGCAGATCGGGTTGCTTCAGACGGATGCGCAACGTGTAGCGATCGACTACCTCGAGCCCGGGAATCGGCGCGTCGTAGTCGAATTTTCCCGACTTGCCGGGCCTTCGCGCGCACCTCGTCCGCGCCGATGATCTTGCCCTCGATCAGCCATAACCACGGACTTTTCACCGCAGGATCGAGCAGGCGCTTGAGCGCGTATGCCTGGTCGCCTGCGGTGAGCTCGCGCGGCTTGCCCTTGAAAGCTGGATCGGGCGTGAAGAAGATTCCTCGCTTCAGCTTGAAAACGTAGGTCGCGCCGCCGTCTTCAACGTCGGCATCGCCTCGAGCGTCCGCGGCACGAGCTTCACCGGCCGCACCAGATAGTCGTAGTCCAGCATCGAATCGTAGATGTGATCGATGATGCCGTCGGAAGACGCATCGGCGGAGAACTGCGGATCGAAGCTCATCTCGGCGCTCGGAGAGGACGACGCGCAGCGTCTTCGCCGGATCAGCGGCGATGGCGGGTGCGGGAAGCAATCCAAGCGCGAATGACGCGGCCACGACCAGACAGCGCACTGCAAGGCGGCTGCGTGCGTATCGTCGCGTCGGCTCGCGCATCGACTGCGGCTCCGTGACGTTGGCGTTTCCCTGCGTCGACTATAATCGAACTTCTGCACTTCCGCCCTTCCGAGACGTGTACCTCCATCCCACCGACGCCGATCTCGCGTCATCGACTCGCACACCGGCGGCGAGCCCACGCGCGTGGTCATCAGCGGCGGTCCCGACCTCGGCGACGGCGACATGGCGCAGCGCCGGCGCCGCTTTCGCGACAAGCACGATGCGTGGCGCAGGGCGATCGTCAACGAGCCGCGCGGCTCGGACGTGCTGGTGGGCGCGCTCCTGTGCGCGCCGGTCGACGCCGACCAGCGCCTGCGGCGTGATCTTCTTCAACAACGTCGGCTACATCGGCATGTGCGGTCACGGCACGATCGGCCTGGTCGCGACGCTGGCCTACCTCGGTCGATTGCGGCCCGGCGATCACCGGATCGAGACCCCGGTCGGCATCGTCACCACGACGCTGCACGCCGACGGCAGCGTGACCGTGGCCAACGTGCCGGCCTACCGCCACGCGACGCAAGTGCGCGTGGACGTGCCGGGTCACGGTGTCGTGCATGGCGACGTGGCGTGGGGCGGCAACTGGTTCTTCCTGTGCGGCGACCATGGCTTGCGCGCTCGAAGCCAGCCGCGTCGAGCGAGCTGGCCGCGTTCGCTTCGCGCGTGCGCGACGCGCTGCGGCAGCAGGGCGTGACGGGCGCGGCGGGCGCCGAGATCGATCACATCGAGCTGATCGGGCCCGCCGGCCGATCCGCGCAACGATGCCCGCAACTTCGTGCTCTGCCCGGGCGGAGCCTACGACCGCTCGCCGTGCGGCACCGGCACGAGCGCCAAGCTCGCGTGCCTCGCCGCCGACGGCAAGCTGGCGCCGGGCGCCCTCTGGCGCCAGGAAAGCGTGATCGGCAGCGTGTTCACGGGCACACTATCGACGGCCGGCGCACGCGCTTCCGGACCTGCCGGCGAATGCCGTGCTGCCGCTGATCCACGGCCGCGCGCACGTCACTCTCGACGCGAGCCTCGTCTTCGACCCCGCGGATGTCTTCGCATGGGGACTGGTTTGAGGTCGCGATGATCGGTGCGCTGATCGCGTACGTACGACAGGCCGTCCAAGGTCCGCCTTCCGTTGACGCCGCATGTCCGCCCGAATCGCCATTGCGCCGCTGCCAGCGAACGGAGAGATCGTGCGACGTGCTGGTGATCGGCGCCGGCATCGTCGGTGTCGCGATCGCGCTGCGGCTGCAACGCGAAGGACGCGACGTCCTGCTGATCGACCGCGAGTGCGTCGCCGCGCAGGCGAGCCGCGGCAACGCCGGAGCGCTGGCGTTCTCGGACATCCTGCCGCTGGCCTCGCCGGGCATCCTGCGCAAGGCGCCGCGCTGGCTCCTGGATCCGCTGGGGCCGCTGGCGATCCGTCCCCGCTACCTGCCGCAGCTTGCACCATGGCTTTGCGCTTCTGGCGCGCGAGCCGAGCGCGACCGCGTGCGCGCCAGCACCGCCGCGCAGGCGGCGCTGATGGACCTGTCCGCCGTCGAAACGCCATTGATGCTCGCGGCAGCAGGTGCCAGTCACATGTTGCGCAGCGACGGCGTTCTGCACCTCTACGAGAGCGAGGCCGAGCTGCGAGCGTCGCAGCCCGGATGGCAGGCCCGCGCCGAGCACGGCATCGCGTTCACGCACTTGCACGGTGCGCAGTGCGATCGCCGTGTTCCAGCCGGGCCTGAGTCCCGCGCTGCGTGGCGGCGACGTTCGTGCCCGGCTGGAGCACCGTCAGCGACCCGCTGCAGTTGACCGAAGCGCTGGCGCGTCGAGTTCGAGCGGCTCGGCGGCCGCATCCGGCGCGCCGATGCGATCGCGCTCGCGTCCGGTGCCGACGGCGTCACGGTGCATCTGCGCGACGGATCCGCGCTCGTCGCGCGCCACGTGGTCGTCGCCGCCGGCGCGTGGTCGCATCGGCTCGCGCGCACGCTCGGCGAGCACATTCCGCTCGAGACCGAGCGCGGCTACAACACCACGCTGCCGGTGGGCGCGTTCGACCTGAAGCGCCAGCTCACGTTCGGCGGCCATGGCTTCGTTGTCACGCCGCTCGCGTGCGGCGTGCGCGTGGGCGGCGCCGTGGAGTTCGCCGGGCTCGACGCGCCGCCCAACTTCGCGCGCGCGGCGGCGCTGCTCGCGAAGGCGAAGCGCTTCATGCCCGGGCTGCGCACGGAGGGCGGCAGCGAGTGGATGGGGTTTCGTCCGTCGCTGCCCGACACGCTGCCGGCGATCGGCCCGGCGCGCCGCGGACGAGCGCGTCGATCTATGCATTCGGCCACGGCCACCTCGGCCTCACGCAGGCCGCCGCGACGGCGCGACTGGTCGCCGACATCATCGTCTCGCGCACGGCCGGCGCATCGATCTCGCACCCTTTCGCCCGCAGCGGTTCGGCTCTGCCGCACGAAGCCGCGCACCGCGGAATTTCGGCTCGACGGAGCAGCTGAGCACCGCAGAATCGCCCGACGACAAGGAAAGCGCATGACGACATTCCGAACGCTCGCCACCGTCCGCCATCACGGCATGGAGCTGACCGACTACGAATTCACGGTGCCGCTCGACCACGACCGGCCGTCGGGCGAGACGCTGTCGATCTTCGCGCGCGCGGTCAAGAACAGCGAAACACGTCGGACGCGACCGGCCCTGGCTCGTCTTCCTGCAGGGAGGACCCGGATTTCCGGGGCCGCGACCGCTCGCCAACTCCGGCTGGCTCAAGCGGGCGCTCGACGACTATCACGTGCTGCTGCTCGATTCGCGCGGCAACGGACGCAGCAGCGTCGTGCTGCCGCAGACGCTGGCTCGGCGCGGCGACGCGCGCGCGCAGGCCGACTATCTGATGAATTTCCGCGCCGACAGCATCGTGCGCGACGCCGAGTTGATCCGTCGCCAGCTGGTCGGCGAACAACGAGCCGTGGAGCGTACTCGGCCAGAGCTACGGCGGGTTCTGCGCGGTTCACTATCTGTCGTGCGTATCCGCACGGCCTGCGCGAAGTGTTCATCACCGGCGGCCTGCCGCCGCTCGACGGCAGTCGCCGACGACTATTACCGGCACACCTATCCCGAGGTCCAGCGCAAGACGCGCAATTTCTTCGCGCGCTATCCGGCGGACTCGCGACCTGTGCGCGCGCATCCTGGAGCACCTGCACCGGCACGATGTCGCGCTGCCGCCGGAGGGCCGTCTGACGGTTCGCCGCTTTCAGCAGGTCGGCTTCATGCTCGGGTTCGACGACGGCATGGAGAATCTCCACTACCTGCTCGAGAACGCGTTCTGCGCGCGGCGTCGGCGGCGACGAACTGAGCCTGCCGTTTCTGCGCGCGCTCGAAAATTCGCAGTCGTTCGAGACCAATCCGATCTTCGCCGTCCTGCACGAGATGTGCTACACGCAGGGCGCCGCCGCGCGCTGGTCGGCGGAGCGCGTGCGCGCCGAGTTTCCCGACATGGACTGGGCGCCCGGCCGGCCGCCGTCGTTCACCGGCGAGATGATCTATCCGTGGATGTTCGACGACTACGCCGGCGCTTGCGGCCGCTGCGCGACGTGGCCGAGCTGCTCGCCGCGGAGGAGCGCTGGCCGGTGTTGTACGATCCGGCGCAGCTGGCGCGCAACACGGTGCCCTGCGTCGCGGCGATCTACGCCGAGGACATGTACGTCCCGCGCGCGCTTTCGGAGCGGACCGCGGCATCGATCGCCGGCCTCAAGGTCTGGCTCACCAACGAATACGAGCACAACGGACTGCGCAGCAGCGACGCGGTGTTCGAGCGACTGCTTGCGATGCGGCGGGAGCTGGTCTAGCCGGCAGTGCGTTCCTGAACCAGCGCCCGCCGCCGAGGACAGTGGACCGATCGCAGATCATGCCGCCCGTCTCAGACCGACGTCGGGCAACTCGGGTCGCGTCGCCAGCGCGTGCTTCATCATCGCTTCGATGTCGGCCGTTTCCTTCGCGCCGAGCGGCGAGCCGCGGCGGACGCGTGCGATGCGTGCCTCGTCCCATGATGTGCTCGCACAGCTTGATGCACTGGACGAGGTCGGGGCGGGCGTCGAGATGGAGCAGCGGCATGAACCACCGGTAGAGGCTCATCGCCTCGTCATAGCGGCCGGCGCTCGCGAGGCGGAACAGCGTCTCGCCTTCGCGCGGGAACGCGTTCGACAGGCCCGACACCCAGCCCACCGCGCCGACCATGATGCTCTCGACCACGACGTCGTCGAGTCCGGCGAAGAGCACGAACCGATCGCCGACCATGTTGCTGGAGATCGGTGAAGCGCCGCGTGTCGCCGGAGGATTCCTTGAAGCAGACGATCGTCTCGCAATCGGCCAGCGAGGCCAGGATCTCCGGCGTGACGTCGTTCTTGTAGATCGGCGGATTGTTGTAGACCATCACCGGCAGGTCGGTCGCCTTGGCGACGCTGCGGAAATGCGCCGCGGTCTCGTGCGGCTTCGACGAATAGACCAGCGCCGGCATCACCATCACGCCATCGAGGCCGATGCGCGCCGCCTCCTTCGCCATGTCGATCGCGAAGGCCGACGTGAATTCGGCGATGCCGCTGATGACCGGAACGCGCCCGCGCGCAACCGCCTTCGCCGCCTCCATCACCGCGATCTTCTCGTCCCTGGACAGCGAACAGTTCTCGCCGACGGTGCCGCAGACGATGAGGCCCGAAACGCCGTCGCGGATCAGGCCCTCGATGACGCGCGCGGTGGCGTCGACGTCGAGCGAGAGGTCCTCGCGAAACTGCGTCGTCACCGCCGGAAATACGCCGCTCCAATCAGGTTTCAATCGCCGTTCTCCATCATTTGATCGTCGAACCCTCGTCTGTGACAGGCATCGCTGGCCGATACCACACCCGCGTACCAGCGTGCATCATAGGGAACAAGTATCCGCTCTACAATCCCGGTCCATCGTTGACAATCCATCGAGATCGCATTCGAATTATGCCCCTTTATTGAAGGTATACAAACGCGCATCACCATTGTCTAGACTCTCTTCAATCCTTGTGGAAGCAACTATGAATAAGCGCAAGCTGGGAGCGAGCAACCTCGAAGTTTCGGTCATCGGGCTCGGTTGCATGGGCCTGAGTTATGGTTACGGGCCTGCCACGGACCGGCAGGACGCGATCAAGCTGATTCGGTCGGCGGCAGAGCTCGGTGTGACCTTTTTCGACACGGCCGAAGCCTACGGTCCTTTCGTGAACGAAGAACTTGTCGGCGAGGCTCTGGCGCCGTTTCGCGATCGGGTGGTGGTCGCGACCAAGTTCGGTTTCCGAAACGGCGACGCTAATGCAGGGTTGGACAGCCGACCGGAACGCATCAGGGAAGTTGCCGACGCGGCGCTCAAGCGCCTGAGGACCAGCCGCATCGACCTGTTCTACCAGCACCGTGTGGACCCGAACGTGCCGATCGAGGATGTGGCCGGCACGGTGAAAGAGCTGATCCAGCAGGGTAAGGTCAAGCACTTCGGACTATCGGAAGCAGGCGCGCAGACGGTTCGCCGCGCCCACTCGGTTCAGGCAGTCACGGCGCTGCAGAGCGAATACTCGCTGTGGTGGCGGGAGCCCGAAAAGGAGATCCTTCCGACCCTCGAGGAGCTCGGAATCGGCTTCGTGCCCTTCAGTCCACTGGGCAAGGGGTTTCTAACCGGTGCGATCAGCGAGAACACGGCGTTTGACAGCAGCCGACTTCCGCAACACCGTTCCCCGTTTCACGCCGGAGGCTCGCAAGGCCAACCAGGTATTGGTTGATCTGCTCCGCCGAATTGCGTCTGAGAAAAATGCGACGCCTGCGCAGATCGCGCTCGCATGGATCCTCGCGCAGAAGCCGTGGATCGTCCCTATTCCGGGCACGACCAAGCCGGATCGCCTCAAGGAGAACATCGGCGCAGCAGCGGTGCGATTGACTCCCGACGATCTTCACCACATCGACAGCGCCATCGCAAAGATCGACGTGCAGGGCGACCGGTACTCGGCAGATCGGCAGAGACTCGTCGCCCGCTGACGAGCGGGTGCCGGCATTCGCGACGAAACGCGGCGATATCCTCAGCAGGGCGGCGAACCGCAAGCGCCGATCCCTCGGCACGATGTGCGCATCATTTCATCTGCTTCGCTGCACACGACTAGCCTCGTGTTCGGCGTCCGTTTCGGGACTTCGCATTCACGCTGCAGGCCGCATATCTATCGCGTCGACGCGATCCGGATAAAAGGCGACGCGATCCTTGATCGAGGCGACGGCTGCATACGGTGACTCGTAGGTCCACACCGCATTCACCGATCGGTCGCCGCCGAGAGGAATGCTGTAGTAAGCGCAGTCGCCCTTGTAGGGGCAATAGGTGTGATGGTCCGTTCGTTTCAGCAGCGTCATGTCGACATCCTCTTGCGGGATGTACTGGACCGCAGCGTAACCCGCCTCTCTCAACGTAAGCGCATTTCGGGTGTCCGCGATGACGCGGCCCGCGACCGTCACGGTGACCCGCGCCGGATTCGGCTCGATCGTAATCGGGTGGTTGGGTCCTGGCAGCTTGATTGATTTGGTTTCCATGGCGCTAGTTATTCCTGCGGTTGATCGGATCGCGATCGACGCTCACTCGCTGAAGTCGGCACCGAACATGGGACGGCCGCTTTTCGACTCCGTACGCGAAGCCTCGTCTTCGATTACGTCCCAGTGCTCGACCAGCACGCCGTCGACGATGCGCACAATGTCTGCTGCGATCCAGTTCTTCGGCTGACCGTGGCCTGAAAAACGTCCGTGGACGATCACGAACTCCCCTTCAGCCACAATGAGCCCCGGCTCGTACTTCAGTGTCGGCGGGATGCTCTTTATGAGACTGAAAAGGCCTTCACGACCAGGCTCGATGTGGGCGCTATGTTGGATGTAGTTGGGCGACCAATAGTGCTCAGCCGCTACGTAATCACGTTTGTTGAAAAGGGTATCGAACGCCTCGAGGACGAGCGTTTTGTTCTCCGCTGGAGTAGTCCGTTTCATCTCGCTCTCCTGGAATCATTGCGGTATGACACGCTGGCTTCCGCTAATCCGAACGCAGGCGCTCGGGTCACGACGCAGTCTTGCCGCCATTGACTCCGATGATTTGACCGGTGAGGTAGTCCGCCTTGTCAGAGGCGAGAAACACGATCGCCTGTGCAATCTCTTCAGGGGTACCAAGGCGTTTCATCGGGACGGTCGCGGCCGCGCCGGCTTTCCGCTCGGCGGTACCCGTGAAGCGGTTGAGCATCTCCGTGTCCACGGGCCCGGGAGCGACCGCGTTGACGCGCACGCCGGCGGCCGCACCTTCCAGCGCGGCGGCTTTCGTCAGACCTTCGACGGCGTGCTTGCTGGCAACGTACATCGACGCGCCCGCCGCGCCGCGGCTGCCCATGGTCGACGATAGATTGACGATGCTGCCGTGCCCTTGGGCCAGCATCACGCGCATTTCGTGCTTCAGGCTAAGGATGGTGCCGAGCACGTTGGTATCGAAGGTGGCCGCGTAGGTCTCGGCGGATTGCTCGGTCAATGGCCCGGCCTGGCCTTCGGTACCGGCGTTGTTCACGGCGACATCCAAGCGGCCAAAGCGCGCGACGGTCTTGTCGACGAGATCGCGCACGTCGTCCTCGTGGCGGACGTCCGCACGCACGAATTCGGCCTCGGCGCCGAGAGCGCGCAGCTCAGTGACCAATGCCTGCCCTGCATCGTCGCGTCGACCAGAGACCATTACGCGCGAGCCTTCCCGAGCGAATGCGAGCGCGGTCGCGCGGCCGATGCCGGTCAGCGCGCCGGTGATAAGGGCGGTTTTTCCAGAAAGATCGCTCATAGCGATTCCTTTCGGCGTGACACTTCAGGCATTCATTCCGCCGTCGACGGTTAGACTGGCCCCGGTAATGTACGAGGACTCGGGGCTGGCCACGAACGCCACCAGCGCGGCGACTTCGTCGACACGCCCGTAGCGGTCGAGCGCCGTGGCGGCCTTCTGAGGCACCGCCCAATCGCCCGCGGCGGGATTTAAATCCGTGTCGATCGGACCCGGCTGTACGTTGTTGACCGTGATTCCCCGGCTTCCAACCTCTCTGGACAATGCCTGGGTAAACATCTTCACGGCTCCCTTCGTGGCCGCATAGGCTACCAGCCCGGGCGTCGAGACACGCTCGCCAATGGCCGAGCCGGTCATGATGATGCGGCCGCCATTCTTCATGTGTTTCAGCGCAGCCTGCGTCGCGGCCAGTGCGCCGCGCACGTTGATGTCGATGACGCGATCTATCTCCTCGAGCGTGGTGGTTTCGAACGTTTTCGGAATGGCTGTGCCGGCATTGTTCACAAACACATCAAGTCGGCCAAAGGTCGCCACGGTCTTTTCGACCGCGCCCTTGACCGCCTCGACGTCGGCGGCATCCGCCTGGATCGGCGATCGCCTTTCCGCCGTCGAGCTCGATTGCTTTCACCACGGCGGACGCCGCTTTGGCGTCCTTCGCGTACGTGATGGCCACGCTCGCTCCATCCGCAGCCAGACGCTTCGCGATCGCCGCGCCAATGCCCCGCGAGCCACCGGTAACCAGTGCCACTTTGTCGGCTAACCTGTTCATTGCACTGCTCCTGACCAAAGATTGATGAAAAGACTATTTTGACAACAGGGCCTCGTCGATCAACTACCCTGCTCAATGACATTCACTGTGGGCTTGTATTGCCCTCTTGAAAAAGACTTTGTAAGCTGGTGGCATACCTCTCAGGCATGGAACGGCTATGGAATTGAGGCACCTGCGTTACTTCGTGGCCGTCGTCGAGGAAGGCAGCCTGACGACGGCCGCGGAACTCCGGCTCCATACCTCCCAGCCTTCACTGAGCCGGCAGATTCGCGATCTGGAGTACCAAGTCGGAGCCGAGCTCCTGTCTCGCAGCGTTCACGGTGTCGAGCTGACCGCCGCGGGCAAGGCGTTTCTCGACCACGCCCGTCTGGCGCTGATGCAGGTCGAAGCCGCGGTGGAAGCGGCGCGCAGAGCGGCGCAACCGGCAAGAAAGACGTTCGCCATCGGCTTCCAAACCGGGCACGAGATGAACTGGCTGCCGCGGGCCATGAATGTGCTGCGCGACGAGCTGAAGAACATCGACGTCACGATCTCGAGCGACTATTCGCCGGACCTGGCCGAGGCGCTCGTCCGCGGCCGGCTAGACGTGGCCTTCCTGCGCGTCGAGCCGACCTTCGACCTGGGCTACGAAGTGGTGGACCACGAGCCGCTCATCGTCCTGATGCCGAGCGACCATCCCCTCACCGCGCGCGAAGCAGTGCATCCGCAGGATTTCGTGGGCGAGATCTTCATCGGCGGCTCGAACAAGGCCGCCGTGCTGCGCGTCGTCACCGAGGACTATCTGCGCCGCTCGGGACTCGACATCAAACTGGATCACGGCGTGGACAACATGGCGATGGCCATGTCCCTGGTCGCCTCCACGCGCGGGCTGGCGCTGATGCCGGCCTATGCAAAGAACCTTCTGCCGTCGTCCGTGGTCAGCCGTCCGCTGGAGGGTGAAGCGCCAACGATCGATCTGGCCGTGGGTTACAGCAAGGCGAACACCTCGCCGATTCTCAAGCTGTTCCTGTCACGCCTCGACGAACTGGTGGCGCCGAACCAGAATTGACGGGTCTCGCCGGTTCGATCCAACGCCTTCATGACGACGGTCAATTTCTACCACGATCTCCCCGTGCTGGAGTCCTTCGCCGAGGCCATCGAGACCAACCGGCACGCGCAGGTTCCGGGTGACTGGTGGATCGTCATCGCCGATGTGATCGGTTCGACGAAGGCGATCGAAGCAGGCGCCTATAAGAAGGTCAACACCGTCGGCGTGGCCTGTATCGCTGCGGTGGTCAACGTGGACCGAAGCGTCGATATGCCTTTTGTTTTCGGCGGAGACGGCGCGACCTTCGCCGTGCCCGACGCCTTGCGTGAGCGCGCGATCCCGGCGTTGCGGGAAGCGCAACGGCTGTCGCGGGAGAATTTCGACCTGCTGTTGCGTGTGGGCCTGGTCCGGGTTTCGGAATTGCTCGACAAGGGCCAGTGGGTGCGGTTGGCAAAGGTCCGCTTGTCACCGAACGTTACGCAACCGACCTTTTCCGGGCGCGGCTGGGAAGAAGCCGAACGCATGGTCAAGGATCCGCTCGCCCAAGGCGTGCTGCGCGTCCAGGAAGACGAGGGGCCGTGCGAGGGCAGCTTCGAGGGCTTCGAGTGTCGCTGGCAGGGCGTGCCGAGCTTCAGGGATCACAAACTCGCGCTGTTGGTGGCCGCGGTGTCGAACGACGGCGACGTCAACCTGGCCAGCTACCGCAAAGTGTCCGACAAGATCGCGCAGATCTATGGCGACATCTCCAGCTACCACCCGTTGCGCGCCGATCACATGCGGCTGTCGTTCAGTCCGGGCGAGCTCAGCCACGAGTGGCGCGTACGTTCAAGCCGGCTGAAGCCCTGGGAGCGGGTCAAGTATTTCGCACGGATGATGCTGCTCAATCTCGCGGGCGTCTACCTGTTCGCGCGAAAGATGGACACCAAGGCCGTGCGTTGGAGCCGCTACACCGACGAGTTGGTGGAGAATTCTGATTTCCGCAAGTTCGACGGCATGCTGCGCATGGTAATGGACGGCAGCGAAGCGCAGTACCAGGAGCTGCACGACTATCTCGAAGGGCAGCACCGCGAGGGGCGGCTGGTCTACGGAATGCACAAGTCAAGCGAAGCGCTGTTGACCTGCATCGTGTTTTCCTACAACGGAAACCACGTGCACTTTGTCGACGGCAGCGACGGCGGCTACGCGCTGGCCGCGCGCGGCCTCAAGGCGCAGCTCAAATCGCTCAGGGTCTGATCCGGTGCGCCGGGAGTACCTCACTCTCGTTCCGTTGGCGAAGCACAGCCCCTGCATGCGAAAAGCAAATGCGACAGCGATCAGACGTGCGCCGGTGCGACACCTTTCCTTCATTTGAACTTGTGCTTTATTTTCACGGTTCCCTCGCCGCGGACATTGACGGATTGGCGATAGGAACGGAACGTCGTGTTCCGAATCTCGACGACGTGCTTTCCTGGTGCGAGCTTGATTTCGGTCAGAGGCGGTGAGACGCCTTTTCTGATGCCGTCCACGTAGATCACGCCCCACGGCGTTACCGCAAAAACCAAACGGCCCATCGGCTTGGGAGGGCGCGCTTCGCTCACAGCCGGCGCCGCCGCCGGAGGAGGAACAGTCTCGACGGGTGCTGCGGGTTCCACGAGCTTGCCTGGCGCGGCCGCGACCAGCGGAGGCTCGCTGGGTGAGGCGATCTTGGCCGCGGATTCCTCCGGCTTCGGCGCGCGCTTTCGCGCCAAGCCCCACGCGCCGACCATGACGATCAGTGCGGCCGGCACGCCGATGAGAAGCAGGTTGCGCCGTCGCCAGGATCCCAAGGTGCCGGCGATACCGGGCGGTTGTCGGACAGGCGGCGAGTCGCCATTGGCGCGCGGCGATTCGATCCCACGGAGCTCGCGCAGATCCGACGCCATTTCCTCCGCGTTCTGGTATCGGTCTTCGGGACTCTTGGCGAGAGCCTTGGCGACGATGCGATCGAACGCGGAAGGAATGCTCCTATTGCGCACGGTCGGCGGCAGAGGCGCCTCATTCACTACTTTGTAGAGGATCGCGTTCAAGTCGTCGGCATCGAACGGAGGCAACCCCGTCAGCATCTCGTAGAGCACGGCACCGAGGGAAAAAATGTCGCAACGGCGATCCACGTGACGCCCCGCAACTTGTTCCGGCGAAATGTACTTAGGCGAACCGAAGACGGCGCCGGCGACGGTGCGCGATCCCCTGGGCAGGAGCGCGATGCCGAAATCGGTGATTTTGACGATGCCGCGGTCGAGCACCATGATGTTCGCCGGCTTGATGTCGCGATGGACGATGTCGTGCGCGTGCGCAAACGCGAGGCCATCGGCGACCTGCGTCGCGATAACGGCAACCGTGTCCGGCGGAAGAAACGCGCCGGAGTCGAGAATTTGCTTTAGGGATTGGCCTTCGAGAAGCTCCATCGCGATGTACGCAACATCATCGGTCTTGCCCACGTCGTAGATCGTCACGATATTGACGTGGTTGAGACTGCCGGCGGACTTGGCTTCACGGTAGAAGCGCTCCTCGAACGCTTCGCCCTCCTCGCGCGTCAGGGTGAGATCGACGGTCTTGAGGGCTACCGTGCGATCGAGCAGCGGGTCGTGCGCCTTGTAGACCACTCCCATGGCCCCGCGACCCAGTTCGTCGATGATGCGGTAGCGCCCTACATGGTCGAGTGGCATGGGCGAAGTCGGGTAGTCATGGGGTAGCGCAACCGCGGCTCAGAGCAACCGGTCGTCCGGACGAACGTGGTTCGGCCGCGGCATGCGTTGCGGCCGCCTGGAAGACGCGACCGCGTGTGATACCTTCGCTCCGCACGCAGGGGCAGCGACGCCCGGATATTGCCGCTTAAACGTCCGAAACCTCCGAATCATGGCGCACCATTTTCTCGAAGTCGCGAGCATCACGGACGCGGGCCGTGTGCGCCAATACAACGAGGACAGCGTTGCGATCGATCGCGATCGAGGCATTATGGCGTTGGCCGATGGCATGGGAGGACATCGCGCCGGGGAAATCGCCAGCAAAATGGCAACCGAAATCATCATGAGCAGCCTCCAGGCCGATGCGGGCAAACTTGGATCGCGCGCGCGCGATTTGTCGCCCATGCGGGCGGTTGACCAAAGTATAAACCGCGCCAACAGGGCGGTTTTCGAGGCAGCCAAGCGCCGATCCGCCTATCAGGGGATGGGAACGACGCTGGTCGTCGCGCTCTTTCATGACAATCGTGTCGCGCTAGGACACATAGGCGACTCGCGGGCTTACCGGCTCCGCGGAGAGGTCCTGGAACTGCTCACTCGAGACGATTCGTTGCTACGCGATCAAGTCGAACTTGGAATCATATCGACGGCAGATGCAGCTGCGTCCCACAACCGAAGCCTTGTGACGCGGGCTCTTGGCATAGCCGAAGGCACCATCGCTCACGTGCGCGAAGACGATGCTTCTCCGGACGACGTGTTCGTGCTCTGTTCCGATGGCCTCAACGACGCCGTGGACGATACCGACATCGAGCTCATCGTCAAAGCGCTTAAGACCAACTTGCCGCTCGCGGCGCAGCATCTTATCCAGGCCGCCAACGACAACGGGGGTTATGACAACGTTTCGGTCATTCTTGCCAAGGTGCTCAAGCCCTTTCCTGCGCCGAGACACTCGCGATGGCTGCATCGTCTGTTCGGATGGACCCGATGAGCGATGCAGGGAGTCATCGATGGCAAAGCTAGTCTTAAGCTCCGGCGGGTCCGTTCTGTATCAGTGCGTTCTCGATACGGATCGAGTGGGCATCGGCAGGGAGCCCCACAACCAGGTGGTCATCGATGATGCTGCCGTCAACGGCGAGCACGCCGCGATCTTTCAGATCGGCAACGACCATATTCTCGAGGACCTGAAGAGCACCAGGGGTACATTCGTCAACGGCGTTCGCGTGCTACGGCACATATTGCAGCACGGCGATGTGATCGAGTTCGGCACGCTGTATTTGCGCTACCTCAATCCGAGGGCATCGGCGGAAATTGACTTGGAGCGCACCATGCTTGTCGCGGGGCTTTACGCGAGCGGCCATCCGGGACATGAACGAAGTCCGGTAGCAGCAGAGTTACAAGTCCCGTCGGCGCGTGCGAGGCACGTACGGTTTCCCAAAGGGCAAGTGAGGGCGATCGCGGGCAGCCTCGCCGGCAAGGTCATCGAGCTCGATCGCGTCGTGGCTGTGTTCGGCAAACCCGGCGATCAGCTGGCGGTGGTCACGCGCCGACCGCACGGCTACTTCATCACGCATGTCGAAGGCCGTCGCTTCCCGCGTGTGAATCGTCAATCGCTCGGGAAGGGATCGCGCATGCTAAACAGCGGAGACGTCATCGAAGTGGCCGACGACAAGCTGGAGTTCTTTCTGGAGTAGGACCGGCTAAGGCGATGAAATAACCGTAACGCACTATGCCGCTAACAGTCGCTACGAACTCACGGTTTCCCACGGGCACCGTCACCTTCCTGTTCACGGACATCGAGGACAGCACAACGTTGTGGGAGCAGCATCCCGACGCGATGCAGGCAGCACTCGCCCGCCACGATACGCTGTTGCGTCACGCAATCGAGTCGTCTGACGGATGCATTGTCAAGAGCACAGGCGATGGAGTGTACGCGGTGTTCGCCACCGCTACGGACGCACTCGCGGCGTGCCTTGCTGCACAACGCTGCTTGCGAGAACCGGAGACGGCTGTATCGAACTCTGCGAAGAGCGCGACTGAAGCCCGCAGGCCGCTCTCGCTCAGAGTACGGATGGGCTTGCACACTGGCGCGGCCGAGCTTCGGGATGGCGATTATTTCGGCGCGGTATTGAATCGCGCAGCGCGAATCATGTCCGCCGCGCACGGCGGCCAAGTCCTTCTCTCCGCCGCCACAGCGGAATTGGTACGCGGACATTTGCCCGAAGACGTCACCCTGCGCGAGATGGGCGAGCATCGATTGAAAGGCTTGCTCAATCCCGAGCGCCTGCTTCAGGTCGTCGCGTCGGACCTGCGTGCTGATTTTCCGCCGTTGGCATCGCTCACGGGGCACAGCCTGCCGGCCGAGCGCGATGCCTTCGTCGGGCGGCGCGAGTCTTTGGCCGAGCTGGCGCGACGCCTGGATGGCGGCGCGCGTCTGGTCTCAGTCCTGGGCATCGGCGGCACCGGCAAGACGCGACTGGTGACCCGGTTCGGGTGGAGCGCGCTCGGGAATTTCCCGGGCGGCGTCTGGTTCTGCGATCTTTCGGAGGCGCGAAGCCTGGATGGCGTCTTGCAAGCCGTTGCGCAAGGGCTGCGACGTGCCGTTGGGGAAAGACGATCCGGTGATCCAGCTTGGGCACTCGATCGCGGGGCGTGGAAAGTGCCTGGTGATCCTGGACAACTTCGAGCAGGTCGCGCGCCACGCGGAGGAGACGCTGGGCCGGTGGCTCAACCGCGCAAGTGACGCGCGCTTCCTGGTGACAACGCGCGAAGTGCTGGGCCTGTCCGGCGAAGAGATTCTCGCGCTGGCGCCGCTGGCGCCCTCCGACGCAGCTGCATTGTTCCTGCGGAGAGCAGAGGCAGCGAAGCCCGGTTTCGAGCCGAGCGCCGAAGATCGATCGGCGATCGACCGGCTCGTGAAGCTGCTGGAGTGCCTGCCGCTCGCGATCGAGCTTGCGGCGGCGCGCGTGCGGGTGATGCCTCCGAGGACGCTGCTCTTGCGCATGAGTGAGCGATTCAAGCTGCTCTCGTCGACGGGCGGCCGCCTGGACCGGCAGGCGACGCTGCGCGCGGTGTTCGATTGGTCCTGGGATCTGCTGTCGTTGCCCGAGAAAGCGGCGCTCGCTCAACTGTCGGTATTCGAGGGCGGATTCACGCTCGAGTCAGTGGAGGCCGTACTTGATCTGTCCGCCTACGAGAACGCGCCGTGGCCCATGGATGCCCTGCAATCGCTGGTGCAGAAGTCGTTGGTCAGGCAGGTGACCGACGATCGGTTCGATCTCCTGGTGAGTGTGCAGGAATATGCGGCGGAGCAGCTGCGCACGGCGACACGCTATGCGGGGAGCGGTCCGGCGGCGCATGCTCGCAGCCGAAATGCGACACGGCGCGCACTTTGCCGGCCTGGACGAGAACGCGGCCGTCGCCGACGGCTGCGCCGAGCTCGACAATCTCGTCGTGGCCTGTCGCCGCGCCGCCGCGCGGGGCGACGTCGATATGGCCGTGCGCTCGCTGGAGGGCGCCTGGGCGGGGATGGGATTGCGCGGACCCTTCCAGGTCGGGGTCGAGCTCGCAGTCCCTGGTGCGAGCGATGCCCGAAATCCGAACAGCGGCTGCTGCCAGGGTGGATTACGTTGCTGGACGTGCGCTGGGGTACTCCGGGAAGGGCCCTGAGGCGCGCGTCCGGTTCGAGGCGTCACAGGCGGGGGCCCGCGAGGTCGGGGACCGCCGATGCGAGTGCCGTGCGCTTGTAAGCCTCGGCGTCCTGGACATCCAGGAAGGCAGCTTGGAATCGGCCCGTGCACACGTCGAGATGGCGTTGTCGATCGCACGCGAACTGAACGATCGGAGTATCCAGAGCGACGCCTGCAACGTGCTCGGTAACGTGGAGTCAGTTCTGGGCCGGCGGGAACAGGCTCTCGCGTATTACGACGCGGCACTGGCCTTGGCGCGGGAGGCGGGCAACCGGCATCGGGAGGGCAGCGTACTCGGCAACCTGGGTAACGAATACGCCGAGATGGGGATCATGGAAAAGGCACGATCGCATAATGAAGCCGCGCTTGCCGTGGCACGGGAGGTTGGCAATCGGCGGCTCGAAGGGAACATGCTTTGTAACCTCGGTCTGCTGCATCAGGTCCAGGGACGGTTCGGTGAAGCCCTCGATCAACTCGAGCCGGCGCTGACGGTGGCCCGAGACATGGGCAATCCCCACTTGGAGTCCATCGTGCTGTGCAACCTCGGCATGACCTATGACAGCCTGGCTCGCTTCGACGAGGCCAGTGATCACTTCGAGGCGGCGCTGGCGATCGCGCGCGCGTCGGGGGATCGACGCAGGGAAGGCCAGTTTCTGAGCTACGTCGGACTGCTGCACGCGCATCGGGCTCAATTCGATGACGCACGCCGCTGCCTCGATGCTGGCGAGGCATTGTTGCAAGCTGTCTCCGACCGGATGAGCCTTGGTATCCTGCTCTGCGGCCGAGCCGAGACGGAACATCTTGCCGGGGTTCCCGATGCCGCGAGGACTGCGCTCGAGGCCGCGGATGTCATCGCCACCGAGGTCAAGGCCGGGCCGGATTCCGAGCTCGGGCTTGCACTCGCCCGTGTCCGTGAACTCCTCAAGCACGAGCAACGCTAACCAGTCGACAGCCCCGATAGCGGGTCGGATCGACGCGCTGCCGCACCGCGGCGACGACTATTTTCGGCCAGCAGCAGTCCATCAAGAGAGCGAGTCATGCTCCTGGAGTCCAGCGAGACCGCCTCGATCCTGATGCGCAAGACCTGAGCCTTCCGTCGTTTGTCGAGCATCGGGTCAGCGCGTCAGACTCGGTCCAACGGTCCGTCGGCGCGCGGATTGAGTGTGCAGCGGCTTTGCCGCGTCGACGGTTCGTTCGGACATGTGAGAATCGACCCTTCTAGTCTGACGCGTGTGGATAGGACAATGAACCGGATGCGGTTCGCGGATGTCTCCAAGGTGCTTTGGCAAGGTGATGACCGGTGGCCTGTCGCCTCGACGGGCGCACAGGACACGGTGCCGGCCTGCCCCGCGCCAGCAGCAGTGTCCGGGCGGTAACGGCGGCAGCACCCTTGAGTCCCACAGCTTCCAGGAACGCGCCAACACTCAACACATGAGCCCTGAGCGCCGGCGACTGACGCATGCGCTGCTGCTCTCGCTGCTGATCCACGCGTTGCTGTTGAGCCTGACCTTCGGTGGCCAAGGGCGTTGGCTTCTGGGCTTCGGCTTCCCCTGGCAGGATCGACGGATCGAGGTACCCGATCTGCGCGTCGTAGTCGTTCCGGCGCAGGTCACAGCCGCGGAGCCGGCGGTCACGCCGGTCGCGGAGCCGTTGCAGCAGGCATCGGTCGAGCAGCCTGTTGCCAGTGGGCCGGCGCCGACGCCATCCGTGTCCCGTGCGCCGCCCCAGCCGCGGACTGCAGCAGCGATCGTGCCGGAGGCCAATCCGAAGGCAGAGGCCAATCCAAGGACAGACGCCGCGACCGGCTGCGGCCCCTGCGCAAATGCCTTTGCGTGCCGATCGGCCCGGTGACACGGTGCCCCCGCCGATCCCCGCGCCGGCGGTGATCGCCTTGGCGCGGACCGACGAGCCCACGTGGTCCGTGCCTCCCACTCCAATGATGCCAACGCCCGTTATCCGGCAGCGCCAAGCACCTCGACCCCGGAGACTGCGATGCCGTCGCTTCGCAGATGCTGGCGATGAGCGCGGAATCGACCAAGAGGCGCGGGAGCGAGCCGTTGAACCGGCCAAGCTCGATACCTCCAAGCAGGAGGCGCAACGGCAGGCCGAGCAGCTGGAGGCGGCGCGGCAGGACGCCGCCCGTCAGGAAGCGGCGCGGGCCGAGAACGCGCGGCTGGAGGCCGAACGCCAGGAGGCCGCACGGTCGAGGCGGCAAAGACGCGAGGCCGCAAAGACCGAGGCCGCAAAGGTCGAGGCCGCGAAGGTCGAGGCCGCAAAGGTCGAGGCCGCAAAGGTCGAGGCCGCAAAGGTCGAGGCCGCAAAGGTCGAGGCCGCAAAGGTCGAGGCCGCAAAGGTCGAGGCCGCAAAGGTCGAGGCCGCAAAGGTCGAGGCCGCAAAGGTCGAGGCCGCAAAGGTCGAGGCCGCAAAGGTCGAGGCCGCAAAGGTCGAGGCCGCAAAGGTCGAAGCCGCAAAGGTCGAGGCCGCAAAGGTCGAAGCCGCAAAGGTCGAAGCCGCAAAGATCGAAGCCGCAAAGGTCGAAGCCGCAAAGGTCGAGGCCGCAAAGGTCGAAGCCGCAAAGGTCGAAGCCGCAAAGGTCGAAGCCGCAAAGGTCGAGGCCGCAAAGGTCGAGGCCGCAAAGGTCGAAGCCGCAAAGGTCGAAGCCGCAAGAGTCGAAGCCGCAAAGAGTCGAAGCCGCAAAGAGTCGAAGCCGCAAAGGTCGAAGCCGCAAAGGTCGAAGCCGCGCAAGAGGCGGCCGCAAGACGGGAAGCGGCGCTTCGGGCGATAGGACGACAGCTGGACGAGGAGGCCGCCCGGCGTGAAGCTGCAACGGCTGCAGCGCGACTGTCACCCTCGTCGAGCAGCGCACGTCGATACAGGCTCTTCGGTCGCACTGACCCCAACGCGGAACTCATCCTGTACGCGGAAGCCTGGAGCCCGGAAGATCCAGCTGAACATGACGTTCGACATGGTCCGCGAAGCGGCGAAGCAGCCTCACACCGATCCCCTCGTGACGGTGGCCATTCGTAGCGACGGCTCGGTGGAGTCGGTGACCTTCGTTCAATCCAGCGGCGTGGCGGCGATCGACGAAGCGATACGACGCATCGTGGACAGCCAGAGGCCCTACCAGGTGTTCCCGCCGGGCCTGGCCAGCGAGTGCGACGTGATCGAGATCCGCCGAACCTGGCACTTCGACACGGCGATCCGGCTGTACTGACGGGACAGCGACCGACGTCAGGCGATTCCTAACGCCTTGGCCAGGGTGACCAAGCTGCTTTCCCGAGTTGGACCACCGTCTGAGTAGTGACCGCTCCACGGCGGCCCAATCCTCACCTAGACAGCTGCTTGGGTCGATCTCCGCCCGTTGCGAGTGAGCAACGCCCTCGAATATGGCAGTCGATCATTGGATGAAAGACCCTCCCGCCATCAAGAACGGCCAGCCTGCTGCCCCAGGCATCAGCGGGCATAATTGCCTACCTAGGGAAGGTAATGATTAATCGCCGCAAATTGATCATTGCGTTTGGCGCGGGCGCGCTCACAGCGCCATTTGGCTCATTCGCTCAGCAGCAAGGCAAAGTGTGGCGTGTCGGTTATCTGTCGCCGACCTCGACTCCCGTTAACTCGCCATATACCGCTGCATTCCTGAAAGGGATGCGGCAGCTTGGTTACGTCGAGGGAAAGAACCTCGTCGTCGAGTGGCGCTCGGCCGATGGCAAGCTCGAACGCCTACCGGGGCTGGCGATGGAACTTGTGCAGTTGAGAGTAGACGTCATTGTCGCGGTAGCCTCGCCCGCGATCGGCGCGGCGCAAAAAGCGACCAAGACGATCCCCATCATCATGGCAATCACCGGCGATCCGGTAGGCAGCGGATTCGTAAAGAGCTTGGCACGACCCGGAGGCAATATCACCGGGCTCTCGAATATGGGTGGTGATACTGGCCCCAAGCTTTTCGATTTGCTGCTGTCCGTGTTGCCCAAGCTGTCTCGCGTCGGCTTGCTCGTGACTCCCACCAGCACGACCTACCGCGTAATATCAGAGAGCGTCCAGGCCGCCGCGCAAACGGCAGGGGTGAAGACCATCCTAGTCGAGGCAACTTCTCCGCAGGAGATCGACGACGCGTTCTCGCTGATGATCCGGGAGAAAGCCGACGCGGTCATCGTTGGTAGTTCCTCCTTCTTTAGTGAGCAACGACGACAGATCGCGGACCTCGCACTCAAATACCGGATACCCTCGATGTTCGCTATCCGGGCGAACGTCGAGGCCGGTGGGCTAATCAGCTACGGGCAGAATATCGCCGACGATTTCCGGCGCTCCGCGACGTATGTGGACAAGATCCTCAAGGGTGCAAAACCGGGTGATCTGCCGGTGGAGCAACCGGTGTCGTTCGAACTCGTCGTGAATCTGAAGACAGCGAACGCACTTGGCATCACGATTCCGCAGGCGATACTCCTGCGCGCGGATGAGGTGATTCAGTAGTCGAAAGTTGTTCGTTGTGTATGAAATGGTCGGCGCAACTACCATTCGACCCGCACTTGCCTGTCGCGATTTTCTTGCCCGCTGCCCGGTGTACTTAGTGAAGCGGCCGTTCGCTGAACTCGTCGCGAAAATCAGAGTTCGGTGACAGAGGTCATTGCGGAATTTCTACCAGCGACGTGAGCGAGATTGGCGCCAACCGGCCGCTTTCAAAAATGCGACACTGCGCGAACGACCCAGCAGAGAAAACCGGATATTTTTGAGATACTCGGTGACTGGTAATATGCAAAAATGCTTTGGTTTAAAAGCTTACCTTTATCCAACCTCGCCAATCAAAAAATGCGAAGCAACAGCGCGTCACTCGATGAGACCGATCAGTGAGGAAGACCATGCTGCGCAGCCTGACAGACTTCGCTTTTATCCTTTCCCTCACCTTCGGCTCCTGCCTTTTGTACGCAACGCCGCTTCATGATGCCGCGCAGCTGGGAGATGTGGCACAAGCTGGCGCTATCATCATGGACGATCCGTCCTCGGTAAATGTCAAAGACATACACGGTTCCACGCCGCTCTCCATCGCCGCGCAGGAAGGGCACCTTGAACTGGTGAAGCTGCTGTTGGAGAAAGGCGCTGCGATTGAAACCAAGACGAACTATCGTGGCGCGCCGGTCTCGACCGCCGCGTTCTACTCGAATCCTGCGATAGTGAAGATCCTTGCGGTAAAAGGCACGGTGGAAGCCATCGGTGCCACGCCACTTTATATCGCCGCAATGGAAGGGCACTTAGCAGTGGCGAAGCTGCTGCTGGAGAAAGGCGCGGCGATTGAAGCCAAGGCTGAAGATGGTTGCACACCGCTCTCGATTGCCGCTTTCAACGGACATGCTGACGTAGTCAAGCTGCTGCTGGAGAGGGGCGCCGCAGTTGAAGGCAAGCACAAAGATGGTGTCACACCGCTCGCGATGGCGGCACAGCAAGGGCACCTTGAAGTAGTGCGGCTGCTGCTGGATAAGGGCGCAGCGGTCGATGCGAAAGACAACGACGGTTTCACGCCACTTGCGAGGGCTGCGCAGAACCGAGACGGTCTCTTGGCAAGGCACCTGGAAGTGATGAAGTTTCTATTAGCGAAAGGGGCGAACCCCAATACGCTGGGATTCGCCCCTTTTGGTCATCGGAACAGCGCACTCCAGATTGCAGAAGAACAAGGCGACACCGAGGTTGCCGAACTGCTGCGGGAAGCGGGCGCAAAAGAGAATCGTCTCTTCACTCGGGCAAGAGCTCCGTAAGGGTCCGCATCAATGTTCGGCAACGCGCTCTCATCGTCGTGGTGAACGACTCAGCAGAGGCATCGAGTGTGGTGTCGTAAACTAGCGCCGGGCCAGTGCGAAACAGCGAGGACGTGGCGTGCCATCTACAACTCCACAAATGGTCGATACGCGCCTCACGCGTGCCGCCATCTTTCTGGTCGTGACGGTGAACCCGGAGCCGGAACATCGCCCGACTGTGCTGAAATTTTGCGGCGATCTGCCCGGGCTGCTGCGCGCCGTAGGATTTCGTGATCTCGATGGCAGCCTCTCGTGCGTGATGGCGTTCGGCTCGGATGCCTGGGATCGTTTGTTCGGATTGCCGCGACCTAAGGACCTGCACCCGTTTCGCGAGATTCGCGGCAAGCATCACGCGGTTTCGACTCCGGGCGACATCCTGTTCCACATTCGGGCCAAACGCATGGATTTGTGCTTCGAGCTGGGTAAGCAGATCATGTCCCGGCTCGGTCACGCCGTCGCTGTTGCCGATGAAGTGCACGGCTTCAAATATTTCGACGCTCGTGACCTGCTCGGTTTTGTCGACGGCACCGAGGACCCTTCGGGCCAGGGCGCGATCGATGTCACGGTCATGGGCGACGATGACGCGCCGTTTGCTGGTGGAAGCTACGTGATCGTGCAGAAATACCTGCACGACCTGCAGGCTTGGGAAGCGCTGCCGGTCGAGGTACAGGAGAAGATCGTCGGGCGCACCAAGCTCTCCAACATTGAGTTGGACGACGCAGTGAAGCCGACTTCGGCGCACAACGCATTGACGACCATCGTGGAAGATGACGAGGAGTTGGACATCGTCCGGGAAAACATGCCTTTCGGCGATATAGGCAAGGGCGACTTCGGCACGTACTTCATCGGCTATGCCAAATCTCCGCATCGCATCGAGCAGATGTTGCAGAACATGTTCATCGGCAGGCCGCCCGGCAACTACGATCGGCTGCTCGACTACAGCAGGGCCATGACGGGGTCGCTGTTTTTCGTGCCGCCCGCGACGTTCCTTGAAGACGTTCCAGGCGCGGATAAATGAGAAGCCTTGCAGCGGTTCTCGCAACACTTTAAGCTTTTGGTTGCGAGTTCCAGCGTTCCGGTGAGTGATCGCGGGTCTCTGTGTCGAATGACAACAGCGCAAGAGTTACTGGCAAACCGTCCCGGCGGGCGGATGGAAAAGCTCCCGAGTAATGCTTTTTGTTTGGGTTACCGTGTTTACGGTATACGTAAACGCGCCGGTGTTGCCGTCTGAGAAGGAGAACGTGGCAGTTCCGACGGGAATTGCAATCGCACCTCCCGGGCTGCCCATCGGAGGAAAAGGCAGCAAGTTGAAGGGCGGTCCCGTCAGCCGATAGAGCGTTCCCGCGTAGGTTCCCGGCGCCGTTTTCGGCGCAGTTGCCACCAGCCACATCGGGGTGCCGTCGACGTCATAGGTAAACCAGGTGGCAAAGATCGTATCGCCCTGGTGCGTGAGATTGACGCCCCAGCCCGATTCCGAACCGCCGGGTGAAGCCCACCACAAATCCTGGTAATTTGTCGCCGCGGCGAAATTCGGCTGCGCTCCGTAGACACAAACCGGCAGCGGACCGAACACCTGTCGCGTGAGGGATTTGGTCTGTTGCGTGCCATTCACGACGTAATTGAAGCTAGCTCTATTGACGTCGCTGAAAGTCAACGTTCCAGATCCGACCAGCGTCCCGACCACCAAATTCGGATTGAATGGCGTTGCGCTGAACGCCGGGCCGTGGGTTGCGAACAAGGGTCCGGTGTAAACATCCGGGCTCGCACCTGTCTTGTTTGCCGTCATCGACAGCCACCAGCCCTTGCCCGTCGTGTCGTACGTGAACCAGGTCGCGAAGATCACATCGTCTTGCTGCGCAAAGTTGATGCCCCAGCCGGATTCCGAGCTCGCAGGCGCGTTCCACCACAGGCCTTCCGCCTCGACGCCGATCGCCGCCAGGCCGTTGTTGACACCTGACACGGCGGCGCCTGCATCGAGCACCCCCGCGCCGCAGGTATCGATGGTGCAAACGCATTCGTCTTGGTCGATAGGGGCCCCTGTGTTGTCGAATTGCGGCGCCGTGCACTGAGGGACCGCGCCGTCGTCGCTGCTCGTGGTCGGGAACGGCCGAGCGGTGGCTTGCAAGGCCACCCTGACCTGTACAGGCGTCATTGCAGGTTGCACCGAAAGCATCAACGCCACCGTGCCGGACACCAGCGGTGCCGAGAAGCTCGTGCCCAGCGACGGGTTGAAGCTATCCGTGTAAATCGGGCTCAGCGGCACGGTCGAGCCGGAGTTGGAAGTCGTGAGGATGGGGTACAGGCACGGGGAGTCGGCGGCGGTGTTGACGCAGTTGCCGGCAGGCGCGCTGATGGCAATCTCAGGCCCGATATCGGAAAAGCCAACCTTGGTTCCGACGTGGCGCAGTCCAGCCACGGCGATAACCCCGGCGCAATTGGCGGGCGCGATGACGGCATGGCCCGCCGAATTGCCCGCAGCAGCAACGATCACCGTGCCGGTAGCAACGACCGCGTTCACGGCGTCCTGATAGGCTGCGGTGCACGCTCCATCGGCGCCCAGGCTCATGTTGATGACTTGCGCCCGGTTCTGGTTGGTCGGCACGCCGGGCACCGCCATGCCCGCAGCCCAAAGCATGCCTGCGATGATGTCGGAGTCGAAGCCGCCGCACTTACCCAGGACACGCACCGGCAGCACGCGCACGTTGCGTCCCACACTGGCCATGCCGATGCCGTTATTGGTGAGCGCGGCGATCAGCCCCGCGGTCTGCGTGCCATGCCAAGTGCTGTTCAGCGGCATGGGAGCGCACTGATAGAAGGGGCCTCCGCGCTGTGAGATTTCCGCCTGTGTTACCCAATCGCCTGGGTCGGACGCATCCGGGTCGCGGCCGTCACCGTCATTGGCCACATCGGGGTCGCTGATCATGTCGTAACCCGGCAGCAGGTTCCCGCCGGCCGCAACGGCCAACAAGTCCGGATGGTCGAAACGTACACCGGTATCCAGCAAGGCGACGACGACGCTCGGGCTGCCGGTCGTGATGCTCCAGGCCGGCTCGACGTTGATTGACGAGAGCACCGCACCCGCCGGTGCGCGGAGATACCATTGGCCGACCGCCGGACCGTTGCCTCCCACGCCATCAGGGTACAGCGGATCGTTGGGCGCCGTTACGATGTGCCTGCGCTCGTCGGGCACCGCATATTCCACATCGCTTTCGAGCGCCAGCCGTTGCGCGAGCTGGACGGAGGTGATTTCGCGGGCGAACACTACTTGCGAGCGATCGGACAGCGCCGAGCCAGCACTCATCGCCACACCGACGCGCTGGCCGAGCGAAGCCGCGCGACCGATCTCGGGTGCATTTGCAGGCACGGCCTGCTCGCGCAGCAACGGCGAGGCGGATTTGAACTTCACGATCACGCGGGCGGTGTCACTGGTGACCACGGCACTAACGGTCTGAGCGTGGCCTTGCATCCAAATCGGCGTGAGCAGTGCCGCGCACAGGGCGACAAAGATGTGACGGGTGCTGCGTGTCAACTGAATCTCCGTTCGGGCTGATCGCGCGAATTGCGAGGATCGGGGTTCCACCGCTGCGAACAGACTGTTCTGGTGGAGACGGCCCTTCACTAAGGATACAAAGCGCACCTCCCGGCGCGCAATGTGGTTTACACACTGTTACATCGGGCTTCAGATGGATCGCAACACGCCGCGGAACATCTATTGGATAAGGATGTACGTCGGGACTACAGCGCTGCCAGGCACAACCCGGGAAGGTGTAGCCAGGCTACATTCTCAGGATGACTAGCCTAGCGTTGCTTCGGGCACGCTTTCCGTGCTCCTTACTGCGTACTCGTACGCGCACCACACGTTCGGGAATATCGCAATGAACCCAAACATCGCGCCTGCGGGTGCGCATGCGAGGCCGTATTCACCCGCCCCCAATCCAGCCGGCCATTATTTCTGTCGCCATAGCTTGGGAAAAATCTGTTGTGCCAAATCCGGTCGCGCGTCGTAAAACACCAGCAGCGCGGTGTAGAGGATAGGCAGCGCGTACAGGCCCCAGCGCCCGAAGTTGATCAGCAGATAACACAGCCCCACGAACGTTGCGATCAAAGTCACTTGCGCAGCGTTGGCCGCGAGCGAGCGCTTGCGATCCTGTTCCAGGTCGCCGATGACCGGCGCCTCGCGCGACGGCAGTCCTGGACGTCCCGGTGTCGTCGTGGCGTCGAATGCGCCCTGGGCCCGCACGGCTGCGAGCAGTGACATCCCCACGACCGGTATCCAGAAACGCTTATCGGACACAGTGGCCCACCAGTCGACGCCCGTGGACAAGCCGAAAATGAACGCGGGTGCAGCGATGGGCATGGCGACGATGGCAGCGACAGTCGCGAGGAAGACCGCGATGACCAGCACGGCGATCAATCGCATGACCAGCCAGCGCGAGCGTCGGTCGACCGAAGTCGGATCGCTGCGATCGCGCGTCGTGCCGACGATCAGCATGAGTCCCAGCGACAGGTCGAACGCGGTCAGTAGCAGGTAACTCGCGAAGCTGCCGTTAAGGATATATAGGGGGAGTAACGGCACCGCATGGCGCACCACGTCAGCCATGATGTTCATGGCCGAAAGCCGCGGCGTCCGCGCAACTGCCGACGCGGCATCACGGTCCGGTTGTGATGCGCCGGAGTCGTTGGGACCTGAGCTGGCTTTTCGGTCCATTGATTTCTGTGAAGATGGCTCCTTCGCATGCGCGGAGCCGATGCGCCCGGCGCTCTGCGCGCAGGGCAAGCTGAAGGCAGGTATTAACGACTATCATGAACTACAACGACGCTGGGTCAAGCAATTCGTAAATTCTGGAGACGCAAGCATGACCTCCGTGACTTTCGATTGCTTCATCCGAGCTTCCGGAATCTAAAATGTTGTCCCGATGTTCTACTTACAGGCCCTGTCTCCGAATCCATCGATCGATGATTGCGGCAATCACGTCGGAGTTTCGATCCAGCATGAGCATGTGTGAGTTGCCGCGAATCCCCCGGGGAGGGCAGATCGATCCAGTCAGCGGAGAAGCCGTGCGCTTGAAGAAGCGATCGGTAGCCTTGAATCTTTTTGTACTCGGCCGCCCAGCTCGGGTCCGCCTGCAATGGGTCCAGGAAGTCGCCCCAGATAAAAAGGTGGGGCGGAGCAGAAGCCGCTGGCGGCGCGCTTGGGGCATCCGATGGCTCCACCGAAATCACGGCTTTCACAAGAGACGGCCAGCGAGCGGCTGCTGCCATTCCCCCCAGTCCCGACGCGCTGTGCGTCAGAAGAATGCACGGACACACGCTATGAAGGATCTCGTCATAGAGCCCGGCCTCGGTTTCCCGGGATATGGGGAAACGCGGTTGCGCCTGCTTCGCAAACGTCGTGAATGCGGCGACTGGAAACTGCGTGTCGGCGTAGGGCGAGAGTTCGTTAGCGAATGCGTAGGAGCCTGGCGGTCCGATCCGGAACACCTCCCACATAAACGCATTGGAGCGAAACGCCGGCTCGTCCGGATTGATCTCGGGGTAACGCGCCCATGATGAGCGGCCCGTCTGATCCAGATCTGCGACATAGGTCGAGTAGCCTGCCCGAAGGAAAAACCACTGCCACCCGGCACGTCCGTCAGGTGTCGTCTCATAAACGACGCCCGACAACCCACCGCCGGGCATCATCACGATCGGGTATTTGTGCCGCGGGTGCGCCAGCTTTGCGAAGCTGACGTACGTCGCGCCCACTGTGAAAACACCGTTAGGATCGATCTGCTGAGGCGGGAGACCAGGTGCACGCATTCTGGCCCGTGCGGGCGCGTCTTGCAGGTCAACTTGCCGGCCGCCTACATAGAGATGGCCCATCTCACGCAGTTCCACGAAACGAATTTGGTCGTTAGCGGCCGAGGCCGTGACCATGACGACGTTCGGCCCCGACGTCAACGACATGACTGCAGCGAATAGGATCAAAGGTCCCAACAACTCGTGCACGACGACGTCAGTCTTCGTTTTTTCCACAAACCGCTAACGAGAATCGATCGGCTTCCCCGACCTCAGAGGAAGAGCGTGCCGGTCACACGCGTGTTCTCATGACGATTTATGAACCAGTCATCGTGCAGCGTTCTGAGGTCAGCGTGGCTGAGACCGATGTCGCGCAGGTCGTGCTCGCTCATCCGATAGAGTAGTCGGCGATCGACGGCCGCTTGCTTGTTCGCAGCCATCCACGCGTCGAGTCGCTGCGCGAACATGCAGAGCACGACGGCTCCATCCTGCAGCCAACATGCGAGCTGGAACAACGCCGCGGCCGAATAGTGCTGGGGTCTGCAGGCGTGCATAGGATCAGAGCAGCAAGGTGGGATTCTTCGACGTGCGTAGATTCATCTTCGCCTTTAGCGCGATCGGCAGCCGGGTTGTGCTCGTAGGGATCTCAGGACTCCCTTTGTCAAGCAAACATGCGTCGTGGCATGATGCCGGACCCCGCTTTTCCTGCAACTACCTCAGAGGTATTAGTGACGAGTGATATGACATTCGCTGCGCGGCTGCGGTGGTGGCGCGAGCATCAAGGGTTCTCGCAACTCGCGCTGGCGGGCCGAACTGATATATCACAGCGTCACTTGAGCTTTCTCGAGCTTGGGCGTGCGTCGCCAAGTCGTGAGATGGTCGACAGACTGGCCGTTGCGCTTGATATTCCACTCAGGCAGCACAATGCATTGCTGTTGGCGGCAGGCTTCGCGCCCGAGTGGCGTCAGCGCGACCTCGCCGCACCGGATCTATCCGAAGTGACGAGCGCGCTTGACTACATGCTCGCGCAACAAGAGCCGTATCCAGCCGTCGTGATCGATCGCCACTGGAACCTGCTCAAGAGCAACGCGGGTGCTGTTCGCCTGGTCGAGTTCCTTGTGGGACCCATCGCGCCGGGAACGGCCATCAACTTGGCCGATGCGCTGGTTGCACCGAACGTACTGCGGCCGCACCTGACGAATTGGGCGGACGTCGTGCGCCATTTCATCCGCAGTGTGGAGGCCGATGCCGCGGCCGATGGCCGGATCGAGACGGCGGCTCTGCTCGAAAGGCTAATGGACTACGAGGGCGTACGGACCGCGCTCATCCCCGGCGAGAATGACGCACATACCGGGCCAGTCCTTGCGATGCATTTTCGCAAAGGCGATGCCGCGCTTCGCTTGTTTACCACCATTGCAACCTTGGGCACGCCGCAGGACATCACGCTGCAGGAGTTGCGCATCGAGTGCTTCTTTCCGATGGACGATGCCTCGGCAAAGCTTCTCCGAACCTGGGCGAAGGCGCCCCGACGAAAGAGATGAGCGCAGATACTCTCCGTTTGGACCTTCCATTGACTCGCCACCAACGGAAGCCCTTGCCTGGATTTATTTCGGTCGGCAAACTCATGCGTAACTTCTTTAGTGGATTTCTCGCCGGTCTTTTGGCGAGACTGCGCGGGTCATGGTGAACGCGGTCGCCCGTCTGATTCGTGAAGCGTTCGGCGGGAGCGGGATTCCCGCGCTTATCTGTCTGTTGGGTATAGATCAAGTAATTGAAAAAACAAGATCATATTCTTTGCGTGGCCCCGATGATGGATCGGTAGGATTCACGCTCAACATCAATCGCTTGCAACGTGGCGTGTGCAAATCGTGTGCACGCACCGGCTTAGCGGTACTACGTTCGAGTACTGTGGAATGCGTTGTCGCGATGGCGCAGCACGATATCCGTTTGCACGACAACGCGGGACAACCAAAGCAACTTTCGCCTGTCGGCAGCGGCCTGACGCTAACTCCGAGGGTAGACGCTCGCCGCAACGTCCGTTAACAGGGGACAGCATCGGCCGGAGTCGGCCAATACTGTTGAAATACTCCCTTGAAAGTGCGCGCCTAGTGGCTATGCTTGAAAGCAAGGCGTTCGAGAGGGAGCGACGGCGATGATGGGGCAACGAACGGACGGGCAGAAGCCGTTGTTCTACTCATTCAAGCTTGATGAACACATTCCGACGGATCACCTGCTGCGAGGGATTGATCGTTGCCTTGACCTCAGCGAGCTGAGGCGTCACCTGATACCGTTCTACAGCCATACCGGGCGGCCGTCGATCGATCCTGAGTTGATGGTGCGAATGCTGATCGTCGGTTACAGCTTTGGCATTCGTTCTGAGCGCCGGCTGTGCGAAGAGGTCCATCTCAATCTGGCCTATCGCTGGTTCTGTCGGCTCGGCCTTGAGGACGCGGTACCGGACCATTCGACGTTCTCGAAGAATCGTCACGGCCGTTTCCGGGAGAGCGATGCGTTTCGGCAGGTGTTCGAGAGTGTAGTCGCACGGTGCATGAAGGAGGGACTGGTCGGTGGCGAAGGCTTTGCCGTCGACGCCAGCGTGATCAAGGCCGACGCCAATCGCAGCCGCAGCACGGCGCGCGAGGGTACGGAGGATCTGCGCGATCCGCGGCAGGCGACACGGGCTGTACGCGAGTATCTGGCGGCACTCGATGAGCAGGGTGACCCGGTCACCGTTCCCGCGTCGATCTCGCCGACAGATCCTGCTGCGCGGTGGACGGCGGTGGACGGCCCGGCGTTTTACGCCTACTCGACCAACTACCTGGTCGATGTGCAGGCGGGCATCATCGTCGATGTCGAAGCGACGCCAACGTTGCGGACGGCGGAAGTCAAGGCAACCCGAACGATGATCGAGCGCGTCGAGGAACGGTTCGCCCTGAAGCCAGAGCGGCTGATCGGCGACATGGCCTACGGCAATGCCGAGCTGCTGGGCTGGATGGTCAACGACAAAGGAATCGAGCCGCATGTGCCGCTTTGGGACAGGACACTACGCGACGACGGAACGCTATCCAGCAGCGACTTCGAATGGGATGAACAGGCCAACGAATACCGCTGCCCACAGGGCCAGCCGCTGCGGAGCGAATGGCGAATCTTCAAACGCCCGCGAACGCGCATCACCAAAGCGGAGCGGACACCGCGCGGAGCTGACAGTTCAGTCTGAGCAGGCGAAGTTCGTTGCAACGTTTGCATCGCCGCCTTTGTACTTCGCCATCTGCGGGTAAGGGCAGAGCGGCTTGGTCCAGACGGTCTTGCCGTTGTTGTCCTGCTTAGTGGCGAGCAGGCTCGCTGGTGCTTCGCCCTTTTCCACCCAGTTTTCGAGCGCAGTGAGCGGATCGAATCCAAGCTCCGAGATACCAGGCCCCGGCTGCCACCCGCAGTGGTCGAACCCGGGGATCATGAACAGGCGCAGGAAGCCTTGCGTCGCCTCGCGTCCACCCATCTTCTTCTCCACCGCTTCGTAGTATTCGACCGTGACCTGCGGCGTGACGATCGGATCGGCCCAGCCGTGGTACATGAGGAGCTTGCCGCCGCCCGCCTTGAACGCGCTCAAGTCGGGGTCGGTGGAGTTGTAGATCGCCGCCATCGTCGCCAGGCGCTGCGGATCGCTTTCGAAATCGAATTTCGCGGCACTGTAGGATTCACCCGGGTCGTCGGCGAAGGCCGCGTAGCGAAGGAATTCGGCAATGAAGCGCGGCGTAAGCCGGCCGCCGCCTTTTTCGAGACCGGTGAGCCAGAGCGGCCAGAACGGCTCCGAGCCAAGCGGAACGCCGCCGGGATAGAGCTGCCTGCCCTTGCTGTCGCGCGCGCCTGCGTACCACTTCTCGAGCACGCCTACTTCTGCCGCAGTGAGGCAGTCGGCGCCGTCGCCCGCGCGGCAACGAAGGGAGGCAGGTTTGAAATCGCAGGCACGCGGGTCGTCGATCAGCCCGTCCTTCAACCCGTCCTTGGCGTCGCACGCCTCGTAGACCTTGTCCCGGACGAGAGCGACCTTCTGCTTTTGAAGGATGTCCCTGCCATCGGGCCCGGTGTTCGCCTGCACGAGCCACGCCTGGAACGTTGCCAGCCCCGTCTGGTCGAGCGCCGGCGCGCCGCTGATGATGCCGTCAAAGTCGTTCGGGAACTTGCGCGCCTCCATGTTGGCCATGCGCCCACCGGTGGAGCAGCCGGCGAAATACGCCTTCTTCTGCTCCACGCCGTAGTAGGTCTTGACGAGCGCTTTCGCCACACGCGCCGTCTCGGTCACCGCACGCCAGCCCCAATCGTTCTCCGCCACGCGATTGTTATAGGCCCAGCGTCCGTCGAATGCCGAGACGCCCCAGTGGCCCGAATCCATCGTTGCTGCGGCGTACTTGCGCTCAAGCCCGTAGTTCATCGCGTTGGCAAAACCGTCGTTATCGCTATCGAGCGTGCCGCAGAAGCCGCCACAGCCCGCCATGTAGAACTTGCCGTTCCACTCGCGGGTCGGCATCCTCACTTCGAAGTTGATCGCGGGGCGCACGTAACCGAGCACGCGGCAATACTCCGGCAGCCCAGCCCCTGCCGGCACGATCGCGGCCGAGAGAAGGTTGGTGTCTTCGATCTTCAAGTTGGCAAGCGCGCCGCAATCGCCGCCCGGTTGCGCGCGGGCCGTACCCGCGGCGGCGAAGAGAACAACCAGCATTCCAAGTGCTGCGATGCCATTGCACAATCTCATGACTCCCTCCCCCCGATTCATGCGAACGATTCGAATGACCGCATTAAGTCGAACGCAGATGTTAATCTACATCCCGCTTTCGGCCAATGTCGTTGAAAAACACAGCTTTTGAGCGAGGCGCTATTCGCGCGAACGTCTAGCGGTCGGCGGATCGGTCAATGAGGAAACTGTTATTGAATTGGCGACCCTGTTCTCGCCAATTCAGATTGCAATGCGAGGCACTTCTCGTTCTGCTGAGAACAACCACTTCGCCATTCGTCGTAAATTCTGTGCGATCGCCGCCAGAAGAAACTCGTCGTGAGCACCGTTCGGCCCACGGAGGCGCAATCGATCAAGCCTCAGGATGCGCTTGAGGTGCGCGAAGAGCATCTCCACTTTCTTGCGATCCTTGCGCGATTGCTTGTAGGCATCGGTCTTGGCGATATCACGGGCGACATCGCGTGCGGCTTCATGGACGCTCCGAGCGATCTTCCGATTCGGGGTGTTCGGACAGCAACGTGACTTCATCGGACACTTGCTGCATGCGGCTTGGCTGGCGTGATAGATGATGGTGTTTGCTTTGGTGATGCGCGTTCGCGGGCGTTTGAAGATTCGCCATTCGCTCCGCAGCGGCTGGCCCTGTGGGCAGCGGTATTCGTTGGCCTGTTCATCCCATTCGAAGTCGCTGCTGGATAGCGTTCCGTCGTCGCGTAGTGTCCTGTCCCAAAGCGGCACATGCGGCTCGATTCCTTTGTCGTTGACCATCCAGCCCAGCAGCTCGGCATTGCCGTAGGCCATGTCGCCGATCAGCCGCTCTGGCTTCAGGGCGAACCGTTCCTCGACGCGCTCGATCATCGTTCGGGTTGCCTTGACTTCCGCCGTCCGCAACGTTGGCGTCGCTTCGACATCGACGATGATGCCCGCCTGCACATCGACCAGGTAGTTGGTCGAGTAGGCGTAAAACGCCGGGCCGTCCACCGCCGTCCACCGCGCAGCAGGATCTGTCGGCGAGATCGACGCGGGAACGGTGACCGGGTCACCCTGCTCATCGAGTGCCGCCAGATACTCGCGTACAGCCCGTGTCGCCTGCCGCGGATCGCGCAGATCCTCCGTACCCTCGCGCGCCGTGCTGCGGCTGCGATTGGCGTCGGCCTTGATCACGCTGGCGTCGACGGCAAAGCCTTCGCCACCGACCAGTCCCTCCTTCATGCACCGTGCGACTACACTCTCGAACACCTGCCGAAACGCATCGCTCTCCCGGAAACGGCCGTGACGATTCTTCGAGAACGTCGAATGGTCCGGTACCGCGTCCTCAAGGCCGAGCCGACAGAACCAGCGATAGGCCAGATTGAGATGGACCTCTTCGCACAGCCGGCGCTCAGAACGAATGCCAAAGCTGTAACCGACGATCAGCATTCGCACCATCAACTCAGGATCGATCGACGGCCGCCCGGTATGGCTGTAGAACGGTATCAGGTGACGCCTCAGCTCGCTGAGGTCAAGGCAACGATCAATCCCTCGCAGCAGGTGATCCGTCGGAATGTGTTCATCAAGCTTGAATGAGTAGAACAACGGCTTCTGCCCGTCCGTTCGTTGCCCCATCATCGCCGTCGCTCCCTCTCGAACGCCTTGCTTTCAAGCATAGCCACTAGGCGCGCACTTTCAAGGGAGTATTTCAACAGTATTGGCCACAAGCGGCCCCTCGCGATGCCTGTCTAACGAGTTCCACGCGGGGATTCGGTTACCGCATTTGCCCCCGCTGTCACCCTCAGTTGCGCGAGTGGCGAGCGGCTCTCAGAATACGGTTCCTCGGTCATTTGCTCCGTATGATGGTTACGCCCCGCGCCTCCCGCTTGCTTCCGACCGGCACCGTCACGTTTCTGTTCACCGACGTCGAGGGCAGCACGCGGCTTTGGGAAACGCAGCACGAAGCGATGGCGGCGGCGCTGACTCGGCACGACGCCCTGCTGCGCCACTGCATCGAGGCGCAGGGCGGGCACATTTTCAAGACCGGAGGCGATGCCTTCTACGCTACCTTCGCCACCGCTGCGAGTGCAGTCGAAGCGGCACTCGCCGCACAACGCGCGCTCTGCGCGGAGCGGTGGCCGGAACAAGCCAAGATTCACGCGCGGATGGCGTTGCACACCGGTGCCGCAGAAATCCGTGACGGCGACTATTTCGGCGCGCCGCTCAACCACGTGGCGCGTCTTCTTGCCGCCGGCCACGGCGGGCAGACGCTCTTATCCAAGATCACCCACGATCTGTGTCGCGACCGGCTGCCTGCCGAGACGACGCTGAAGTCGCTCGGCGAGCATGGTCTCAAAGATCTGGCCCGCCCGGAAACGGTGTTTCAGCTCTGCCATCCCGAGCTGCCGCAGGCGTTTCCGCCGCTCAAGACGCTGCGCGCTCCCCTCGACGAATCGGTACCGTCGATAGCGGTGCTGCCGTTCGTCAACATGAGCCGGGACGAGGAGAACGAGTATTTCGCCGATGGCCTGGCGGAAGAGCTGCTCAACGTCCTTTCCAAGATCCGCGGCCTGCGTGTGGCTTCACGCACTTCGGCGTTCCACTTCAAGGGCAAGGATGTCGACATCCCGACGGTGGCGCAGAAGCTCAACGTGGCGACGGTCCTCGAAGGCAGCGTGCGGAAGGCGGGCAAACGCGTGCGCATCACCGCGCAGCTCGTCGAGGTGGCGACCGACTCACACCTATGGTCGGAAACGTACGACCGGGAGCTGGAGGACATCTTCGCAGTGCAAGACGACATCGCACAGTCTGTCGTGAAAGAGCTACGGTCGGCGCTGCTGGGCCACAAGGCTGCCGCACTTGCAAACGCGACAGTTAAAGAGGAGGTGCAGGCCGCGTCAAGGGGACGCGGCGACAACGTCGAAGCGTATCGGTTATATCTCCAGGGACGGTTTTTCGAGGACCGCTTCACGCGCGGGGGCTCGGCGAAGGCGCTCGAGTACTATCGCCGGGCGCTCGAGATCGACCCGGGGTACGGGCTTGCTTGCGCAGGGGTGGCACGCGTCTATTGCGATCAGGCCGGGGCATCCTGGTTACCGATCGCAGAAGGCTACAGCAAGGCGCGGGAGGCAGCGCAGAGAGCGTTGGAGCTGGATCCGGATCTCGCCGAGGCGCATGCGGCCATGGGCGCCATCCGGATTTTCTACGATTGGGACTGGCAGGGGGCGGATGAATCGCTGCGCCGGGCTATGGAATTGGCGCCCGGCAACGCGAGGATCCTCCGCAGCGGGGCGATCGTTGCTCGATGTCTCGGGCGCCTGCAGGAAGCCGTCGAATTGCTTCGGCGGGCGGCTGCCCTTGACCCACTGGGGGCTCCGGTACACAGAACGCTCGCCTCGACCTGCCACGCAGCGGGTTTTCTCGATGAGGCGGAGGCGGCGGCGAGGAAGGCGCTCGAAATCAATCCGCACGACGCGCGGAGTCGGTTCTGGCTCGGGCTCACTTTGCTTGCGCGAGGGCGCCTCGACGAGGCGCAGGCAGCGCTTGAGCATGAAGTAGACGACCTCCTTCGCCTGCTCGGACTCGCTCTCGTACATCACGCGTCAGGTCGCGATGCCGAATCGCAGGCGGCCCTCCAGGCGTTGATCGAGAAGAGCGCAGACGGCAGCGCCTATCAAATCGCGGAAGGATACGCCGGTCGCGGGGAGACCGATCTCTGCTTCGAGTGGCTCGATCGCGCATACCGGCAACGCGATGGGGGCTTGGCCTCGATGAAGCTGGATCCGCTCCTCGCCAGCGTGCGCGGAGATCCGCGCTGGCAACCATTCCTCCAGAAGATGAAGCTCGCTGACTGACGCGAAACGGACTCGTTACGCCGTCACCGAATCATGTCGTCCGCGCGCAGCGTGTGCGCGCCGTGTGCACTGACAATTCTCCCAGGCAACTTCGCTTTCCAGTCTGCGAGTTCCACGGCGCGATGGAGCTGAGGCGGTCGTGCTCGCATAGCGATAAAATCACCAGGCGCTCCAACAATCTATTGGAACGACTGAACGTCAATAGCTCTCAACGAATGAATAGCTTATCGCACCGATTGTGTATTGCGCCCATGATGGACTGGACCGACCGTCATTGCCGGTACTTTCTGCGCCTCATCGCGCCGCGTGTACGCCTCTACACCGAGATGATCACGACGGGCGCGCTGCTGCATGGCGATGTCGCGCGGCATCTCGACTTCGATCCCGCCGAGCATCCGCTCGCGCTGCAACTGGGCGGCAGCGATCCCGAAGCGCTCGCCGCTTGCGCGCGTCTAGGCGTGCGCTGGGGTTACGACGAGATCAATCTCAATGTCGGCTGCCCGAGCGAGCGGGTGCAGACGGGAAGCTTTGGCGCATGCCTGATGGCGGAGCCTGCGCTGGTTGCCGATTGCGTGAAGGCGATCCGCGATGGAGTCGCCGTGCCGGTCACGGTGAAGCACCGCATCGGTCTCGACGCCGGCGAGGACTATTCGTTCGTGCGGGACTTTGTCGGCACGGTGGCCGCGGCGGGAGCAAGCGTATTCATCGTTCACGCGAGAAACGCGATGCTCAAAGGCCTGTCGCCCAAAGAGAACCGCGAGATTCCTCCGCTGCGCTACGGCGTCGTGCACAGGCTCAAACGGGACTTTCCGCACCTCGCCATCGTCATCAACGGCGGCTTTGACGCTCCCGACGCGATCGTTCAAGAGCTCGAGCAGGTCGACGGCGTCATGCTGGGACGCGTCGCCTACCACCATCCCTATCTTCTGGCGCAGCTCGACGCGCTGTGCTTCGGCGCGAGCGAGCGCGTGCGTTCGCGCGCCGAGATCGTCGAAGCGCTGATCCCGTACGCGCAAGCCCAACTCATGCGAGGCGTCAGCTTGCGCGCGATCGTGAGGCACACCCTGGGCCTCTACCACGGAGCGCCCGGCGCGCGGTCATGGCGAAGGATACTGTCGGACGCGGCGCTGCTGAAGAGCGAAGGCCCCCAGCTTCTGCTCGCGGCGATGCGCGAAGTGGAGCCGGAGGCGGTCGCGGATATGGCTTAACGCACGCGCGACGCGGTGGAAAAGCAGATCCCTCGGCTCTGCCCTCGGGATGACAATCTCCGTCGTTTTCCGATGCGCGGGCGTGAACACGGAGGTATCGATGGCGTTCCTCCGCAAGCCGTCAATGTCGCGGCAGGTCGTCGGCGATATAGGCGCGAACGATGCTCTCGAAGTCGCGATCGGCCTGCATTCCCAGCGATGGTCCCAGCACGGGTGCGAAATTGGAGGGCCAGGTCGAGACGATCCGGTCGATCGCCGGGTCGAGCTGCCATTTGACGCGCGAGGCGACCGGGTCGCCGGCGATGCTTCGCAGCGCTTCGACCATGTCGCGGATGGAGACGCGAAGGCCGGGCACGTTCACCGATCGCGTCGCGCCGAATTTTGCCGCCGGCGCTTCGTGGCCGACGATGAGATTGGCCACGACGCTGCGAGGAGACGAAACCCACATCGCCGTCGCCGGCGCGACGGGGCACGGCGCATCCATTCCCGAAAGAGGCTCGCGGATGATTCCGCTTGCGAACGACGATGCGGCCTTGTTCGGCTTGCCGGGACGTACCGTGACCGTCGGCAGGCGCAACGAGCGGCCGTCGATGTAGCCCTTGCGCGTCATGTCGTAGACCATGAGCTCGGCGATCGCCTTCTGCGTGCCATAGGAGGTCTGGGGGGTGACGGGCGCATCGTCGGGCACGGGGTCGGGCAGTGAGCCGCCGAACACCGCGAGCGAGCTCGCGAACAGGAATTTTGGCGGCTGCGCGAGCTCGCGGCAGCGCTCGAGCAGCGCGCGCGTCGCATCGAGATTGACTCGCATCCCGACGTCGAATTCGGCTTCGGCCTGCCCGCTCACGACCGCGGCGAGATGAAAGATCGAATCCGTGTTCGATGTGACGGCGCTTGCGATCAGCGCCGGATCGGCGATGTCGCCGGCGATGACTCCAACGCGAGGATCGTCGATCTTCGGATCGGCGACATCGAGGAGCACCAGCTCGCGAACCTCGCGCACATCCCCGCGTGCGTCGGTCAGGCGGCCGATGTCGAGGATTTTCGCCGCCACGCGGCGGCCGAGAAAGCCGGCGCCGCCGGTGATTACGACGCGCATGATAGACCTCGCGATAAGTGGAGGAGGCAAACCGATGCGCAGCATTATAGAATGCGCTTCCTTCCCCCTCGGGCCCTCGACTATGCCGCGACCGATACACTTCGAGATTCAAGCCGCCGATCCGCAGCGCGCCATCCGCTTCTACGGTGCGCTTTTCAACTGGACATTCAACAAATGGGACGGGCCGCAGGACTATTGGCTGATCAAGACCGGCGAGCCCGACACCCGGGGCATCGACGGAGGTCTGCTTCCGCGCCGCGGCCCGCCCCCTGTGCCGATGCAGGCGGCCAACGCGTTTGTCTGCACGGTCGATGTTCCTGGCGTCGACGCGGCGGTCAAGCGCATCGGCGAGCTCGGCGGCAGCATCGTTGTTCCCAAGATGGCGATTCCAATGGTCGGCTGGCTCGCATACGCAACCGATACCGAAGGAAACATCTTCGGCATCATGCAGGCCGACGCCGCGGCAAAGTGAGCGCGCCGGCAACCGACTGGGCGCTGCTTTGCGACTCGCTCGCGCACGAAGCGCTGGCGATCGTACCGGAGCTCATGCCCGCAAGGACGATCTCGGCGCTGGCGGCGGAAGCGCGGCTGCGCGAGGCGGCCGGTGAATTTCGCGCCGCGGGCGTGGGTCGCGGCGCGGCGCGCATGGCGCGGGCAGACATTCGCGGCGATCGTACCTCGTGGCTCGACGAGCGCAGCCCGTCGCCCGCCGAGAGCGCGTTCTGGCAGATGGTGGGATCGCTGCGGGTCGTGCTCAACCGCACGCTGTTCATGGGGCTGTCGGAATTCGAATGCCATTACGCGCTCTATCCGCCGGGCGCGTTCTACCGGCGCCATCGCGATCAGTTTCGCGGCAGCGCGTCCACGGGAGCGCGCGTCGTTTCGTGCGTGCTCTATCTCAACGACGATTGGAAGCTGTCCGACGGCGGTTCGCTGCGCATCTACTGCGACAGCGGCGCGCGCGAAGTGATGCCGGCAGGCGGGACGCTGGTGTGCTTTCTTTCCGAGCACTTCGAGCACGAAGTACTGCCGGCGACGCGCGAACGACTGTCGATCGCGGGCTGGTTCCGACGGCGTTCGTAACGGCTCGCGAGCGAAGCGTCGAGTGCCTCCCGACAAGCTCGTCATAGCGACACGCGAGTCGGCGCTCGCGATGTGGCAGGCGCGCCACGTCGCCGCGCGCTTGAGCGAGCTCTATCCCGAGTGCAAGGTCGAGATCCTCGGAATGACCACGCGAGGCGACAAGATCCTCGACAAGTCGCTTGCCGACCTCGGCGGCAAAGGTTTGTTCATCAAGGAGCTCGAGCAGGCGATGGAGGAGGGCCGCGCCGATCTTGCGGTTCACTCGCTCAAGGACGTTCCGATGGATCTGCCGCCAGGCTTCGTCCTCGCCGCGATCATGTCGCGCGAGGATCCGCGCGACGCGCTCGTTTCGAACGCGTTCGGCTCGCTCGCCGAGATTCCCGATGGCAGCCTCATAGGAACGTCGAGCCTGCGCCGCGAGGCGCAGCTGCGCGAGCGCTTTCCGATGCTCGAGGTCGCATCGCTGCGCGGCAACGTCAATACGCGCCTGAAGAAGCTCGATGACGGCAGCTACACGGCGATCATTCTCGCTGCGGCGGGCCTGAAGCGCCTCGGGCTCGGCGGGCGCATCGCGGCGTATATCGATCCCGCCGACAGCCTCCCCGCACCGGGACAAGGCGCGCTTGCGATCGAGTGCCTCGCCGATCGCGCCGACGTCGCAGCCGCGCTCGCTCCGACGGCCGATTCGGAAACAAGCGTCGCGGTGACCGCGGAGCGCGCGTTTGCGCGCCGGCTCTCGGGTAGCTGCCACACGCCGCTCGCGGCGTACGCCCAATTGCGTGACGATCGGCTGTGGCTGCGTGGACTGGTGGCAAGCCGCGACGGCAGGCACGTGTTGCGCGGTGAGCGCGCCGCAGCCGCGGCAAGCGAAGACGATGCCCAAGCGATAGGAGAGGCGCTGGGCGACGAGCTTCTTGCGCGAGGCGCAGCGGCGATCCTTTCGGAATGACTGCCGTGGCGAGCGGAGCAGGGCCCGGCCCGGGACCCAGATCCTGGCCCACGATCTGGCCCTCTAGGCGGCGCCGGCATCGTCATCACCCGTCCGGTGCGGCAGGCCGCCGTGCTCGCGGAGCAGGTCGCGGCGCTCGGGGGCACGCCGATCATCTTTCCCGCCATCGTCATTGCGCCGGCGAGCGATCCTGCACCGCTGGCGCGCGCCTTGCGAGAGGTCGACCGCTATGACTTTGCCGTATTCGTCAGCGCCAACGCCGTCCTGCACGCGCTCGCGGGTGCGCCGCCCTGGCCCGCACACGTCGTCGCGCTCGCGCCGGGCGCGGTCACCGCGGCCGCGCTTCAGGCGGCCGGCGTTGCGACCGTGCGCACGCCCGTCGTAGGCGCCGACAGCGAAGCGCTGCTCGCGCTGCCAGAGCTCGCGGACATCGCGGGCGAGCGCATCGTCATCTTTCGCGGCAACGGCGGGCGAGAGGTCCTCGGCGCCGGCCTGCGCGCGCGGGGAGCGATCGTCGAATATGTCGAATGCTACCGCCGCGAAAAGCCGCAGTCGGGTGCGGCGGGTCTCGCCGAAGCGTGGAGCGAAGGACGCGTCGGCGCCGTTACCATCACGAGCAGCGAGGGCCTGGAAAACCTGTGGGACGTGCTCGACGCCGCGACGCGGACGCGATTTGCCCGGACCGCGACATTTGTTCCGCATTCGAGAATCGCAGAGAAAGCGCGGGCGTTGTCGCTGGCGCACGTCGTCGTGACGGCGCCGAACGACGCAGGATTGCTCGCTTCGTTGGTAGAATACTTCGCCGCGCGACAGAACTGACAACCGGACTAAAACAATCATGCAACCCGACATCATCGTGACGGCGCCGCTGCCGCCCTTTCTCTACGATCCGCTCAAAGCCGACTACCGATGCCACGACTACTATAAATCGAGCCACAAGCCCGGGCTGCTGGCCGCCGAAGGCGCGAAGATCCGCGGACTGGTGCAGGGCGGGGGTACGGTGACGACTACCGAGTTGCTCGACGCCTTGCCCAAGCTCGAGATCATTTCGGTGTTCGGCGTCGGCTACGACGGCGTCCCGGTAGCGTACTGCAAATCGCGGGGGATCAACGTGTCGAACACGCCCGACGTTCTCACCGACGATGTCGCAGACGTCGCGCTCGGGCTCATTCTCATGACCGGCCGCGGTTTCGTGCGCCTGAATCGGTTCGTGCATTCCGGAGAATGGGAAAAGCAGGCCCCCGAGCTCACCACCAAGCTCGCAGGCCGCAAGGTCGGGATCCTCGGGCTCGGCCGCATCGGCAAGGCGATCGCCGCACGAACGCAAGCCATGGGAATGAAGATCGCGTACACCGGGCGCAAGCCGCAGGCCGTGCCGTACGAATACATGCCGGACTTGAAGTCGCTCGCTGCGGCAGTCGACTTCCTGGTCGTGGCGTGTCCCGGAGGCGCAGCGACCAGGAACATGGTCGACGCCGGTGTGCTCGCCGCGCTGGGAAAAAAAGGGACGCTGATCAATATCGCCCGCGGCTCCATCGTCGACGAGCCGGCGCTCATCGACGCGCTGAAGTCGGGAACGATCAAGGGCGCGGGACTCGACGTATTCGCCGACGAGCCGCGCATCCCTTCCGCGCTCTTGTCGATGGACAACGTCGTGCTGCTGCCGCATGTGGGCTCGGCAACGCGGGAAACGCGTCAGGCCATGGGCGACCTGTGCAAGGCGAATCTCGATGCCTGGTTTTCGCAGCAGAAGGTTCTGACCCTCATCCCTGAGCTTTTGTAGGTGCGAATTCATTCGCACGCATGTCTGCGGCAATCGACCCGCCCGAATAAATTCGGGCCTACAAAGCCACGACGAAGCCAACCCACGATGAGCCGCGTTCACCGCGCACGTCAGGGGTTCACGCCTACCTAGTCGGGCGCGGCGGGAGGCGGCGGTTTCGGCGCGAACATCACCGCGCCAAGCGACGCGAGCACCAATGCAAGCGCGATAAATTCGCTCGGACCCGGCCGCTCGCCCAGAAACACCATTCCCGATAGCACGCCGACCACCGGAACCGGCAGCGAGGAAAGCGAGCTGACTGCCACGGGAAGCGTCCGTGCCATGGTGAACCAGGCCCAGTGCGCGAGCGTGCCGGCAAGAAAGATGTTGAACAGGACCGCGAACCACGCGGGCCCCGACATGGTTGCAAGCGATTGCAGCGGATGCGGATCGAACAGCGGCACCAGCAGCGCGATGGGGAGCCATCCCAGCAGCATCATCCAGCCGCTGAGCGTGTTTTGCGGCATTTCCGGTTTCCAGCGGCGGAGCAGGACGGTGCCGAGTGCCCAGCTTATGGCCGCGCCGAGGATGAACAGCGCGCCGGCCGGCGAGCGCTGCACGTGCTCGAAATCTTCGCCCAGCAGCACCAGCATTCCGCACATCCCCAGCAGCAGGCCCGCGATCTTGCGGCGGGAAAGAGGCTCGTGCAGCAGCACCAGCGAGAAAAGAACGCTCCAGATAGGCATTGTGTAGGCAAGGATCGCGGAACGGCCCGCAGGCATCTGTCTAACGCCGAACAGGATGAGTGCGTTCCACGCTCCGATGTTGAACAGCGCGAGCAGCGCCACGCGCCCCCACAGCGCGCGGGGGATCGCGATCGAATCGCCGGAGAGCTTTGCGATGATCAACAATCCGATGGCCGCGAAGGGCAATGTGGCGGCGCGAAACGTCAGCGGCGGCAGCTCGGTGACGCCGATTTTGAGCACGGGCCAGTTGCATCCCCAGACCAGCGCCAGAATGCCGACCAGGAGGAGACCTGAAACGGGAGTCGCGTGATGCGCGGCGGCCGGCGAGGAGCTGTTCACCGACGTCTTTACGGGCGTTCGCCGTATTTGGATCGATGCAGCTCGCGTGCCTGGGTGATCCACTGATCGCGCTGAATCCGGCCCGGAAATTCCGGCAGCTTGGCGTCGAAGTCGGCGGCATCGCGCTCGCTCCAATGGGCGATCTGCCGGAACTGGGTAATTCCCAGTCCGTGCAGCATGCGCTCGAGCACGGGGCCGATGCCGACGATGAGCTTGAGATCGTCGGGCTCGCCGACGCCGGCGAGAATCGGCGGAGGCGCGCGGTTTTCGATGTCGATGACGAGCTGACGATAGCGTGCCGATTCTGCCCGCGACGCGGCAAGCTCATCCGAGAGCCGTTCGCGCTCGTCGCCATCCCGTACGGCCGCGTGCGCCGAAGGATCGCGCGCGGCAAGCTCGGCGCGCAGCATCGCCGCCTCGGAATCGCGGCTCCGGATGATGCGCGCCTTTTCCGCGCCGACCCGCTCGCTCTCGCTGTCGAGGTTCGCTGAAGGCTGCGGCGGGGGCGCGGAGTCGCCTGCCGCCGTCGCTGAAGCAGTTGAGCCGGCAGGCGGCGCGAGCGCAGGCGCGATGCCGACGGACGGGGCCGTCCCGGCAGCGCGATTGGCGCTCTTTCTGCCCAGCGCATATCCACCCACCGCCGCAAGCGCGATGACGACGATGATCGAGAAAATGATCACAGAGACAGGGCGAAAAAGAAGCGACGCGGCGCACGATGCACCCATGCATTCTAGTGGACTGCGCCCCCCCGAGCCAGATCGAGCCGGGACCCCGCAACCTGCTACAATCGATGCGCCTTCCCGCGCTTTTCTCCCGAATGTCCGAACCGGACGAAGCACCCGTCTCTCCCGCCCCGTCCGTGCCCGCCGCATCGCGCGTTTCGCGTCGCGGGCGCTGGGTCCTCGCCGCCGCGCTGATTGTGATCGCTGCCGTGATCGCCGCCTTATGGCTCGATACACGCAACACGCAGCGTCAGCTTCGCATCGACGTCGCCAAGCGGATCGGAGAGATCGATGCCAGCCAGCAGGCGACGCGCGCGTCGCTCAAGGACGCGCAGGAGAGCCTGCGCGAGACTCAGGCCAAGGCGGCATTGCTCGAGAGCCGGCTCGCCGAGTCGCAGACCCAGCAAGCCGCCCTCGAGGCGCTGTACCGTGAGCTCGCGCCGTCGCGCGACGAATGGGCGCTCACCGAGATCGAGCAGGTCCTGCTTCTCGCCAGCCAGCAGTTGCAGCTTGCGGGCAACGTGCAGTCCGCGCTCGCCGCGTTGCAGCTCGCCGATTCGAAGCTGCAGCGGCTCGACCGGCCGCAGTTCGTCCCGCTGCGCAGGGCGCTCGCGCGCGACATGGACCGTTTGAAGGCCGTGCCTTTCGTCGATGTGCAGGGCTTGGGTCTGAAGCTCGACCAGGCGATCGGAAGCGTCGACTCGCTTCCCCTGGCGCTGGAGGAGCGCCTGCCTGCGGCGCCTGCCGCTGCGCCGCCCGAGAACGAAGCGCCGTGGCGCCGTTTCCTGCGCGCGGTGTGGCAGGATCTCCGGCAACTCGTGCGCATCGAGAATCTCGACCGTCCTGAAGCGCCGCTGCTTGCTCCGACGCAGCAATACTTCCTGCGCGAGAATCTCAAGCTGCGGTTTCTCGCGGCGCGCTTCGATCTGCTCTTCCGCGACCAGGTCAACTTTCGCGCCGATCTCGGCGCGGCAGGCGCGTGGCTCAGGCAATACTTCGACACGCGCTCGCCGCAGGTTCAGTCGCTGCTGGCCCAAGTCAAGCAAATGCAGGCGACCGACATGGGCGTCGAAGTCCCCGATCTGGCGCGCAGCCTCGAAGCGGTGCGCGTCCTCAAACTCGCGCGCGAGAAGCCGCAGCGCTGATGCGCATACTCGCCCGCGACAAGCCGCAGCGCTAAGGAACCTCTGAACAAGTCTCACATGAGCCGCGTTTGTGTCGCAATGGCTTCAGATGCTAGGCGCCGCGGCGCAGCGAATAGTTCGTGCTATTCGCAAGCCGCGCAACAACGCAGATGAGGCCATTGCGGCGAAACCCGGAGGGACGGGGCTTGCCGGGCGATCTGCTGTGTCGCGCCGCTCGCCAATGGGGCCTACCATTGGCTTCGCGTCGCTTCGTGCATCTCATCCCGGCGAGCCTCCGTCGCGGCCACGCGGGACTTATTCAGAGGTTCCCTAATGCGCATTCTTTTCTGGTTCCTGCTGCTTGCGGTCGCGGCGGTCGTTGCGGCGCTGATGGTCAAGCTCAACGCGGGCTACGCGCTTCTGGTGTCGCCTCCGTATCGCATCGAGCTCTCGCTCAATCTTCTGCTCGTCCTGGTCGTAGGCGGATTCTTCCTGATTTACTTCACGCTCAGGCTTATCACGCGGGCAGTCGAGCTGCCCGCAACGGTGCGCGCCTGGCGGCGCCAGCAGAAGATCGAGCGCGCGCGGGCGAAGCAGGACGCGGCGCTGGTTGCGCTGCTCGAAGGGCGCTACGGCAAGGCGCGTCAGCACGCCGAGGAAGCACTGGAGATTCCCGGCTCGTCGGGATTGAATGCCATCGTCGCCGCGCGCGCCTCGATCGACGTGCGCGATTTCAGCGCGGCCAGCGCGCTGCTCGCTCGCGCCGACGCGCAGGTTCCGAGTCTCGCGGTGCCGCGGCTGATGCTGGAGGCAGAGATTGCGCTTGACGAAGGCGCGCCGCAGGAGGCGCTGCGCCTGCTCCAATCGTTGCGCAAGGAAGCGGGGATGCACACCGCGGCGCTGCGCCTGGAGTTGCGCGCGCTGCAGGCGGCTCGAAAGTGGAGCGAGATCCCCGCGCTTCTCGACCAGCTGGTCAGACGCAAGGTCTTCGATACGATTCAAGCAGACCACGTGCGCATCAGCGCGCAAAGCGAACAGATCAAGTCGCTCGCGCAGGACGCCGCGGGGCTGCGCGATTACTGGAACAGGCTTCCCGATGCGGCGAGGACGCACCCCAAAATCGCGCGTGCGGCGGCGCAAAGCTTCGTCCAGCTCGGCGGCGACCGCGAGGCCGTCGAGATACTCGCGAACGCGCTTGTCCGGGAATGGGATTCGGGCCTGGTCGAGATCTACGGCGACTGCCGCATCGCCGACTCGACCCGGCAGCTCGAGCAGGCAGAGCGCTGGCTGCCGTTGCACAACCAGGACGCGGTGCTGCTGCGCGTGCTCGGCACACTGTGCCAGCGTCAACAGCTCTGGGGCAAGGCGCAAACGTATCTCGAGGCGAGCCTCGCGCTCGACAACAACTGGCGCGCGCATCTCGCGCTGGGCGAGATGCTGGGCCGGCTGGGGCGCGACGCGGAGGCCAATGCGCACTTTGTCGCGGCGCTGAGACTCGCCACCGACGAGCTTCGGGTCCGGTTCTGCCTAAGGGACCTTCTTCTCGACCGCTGCGGACGAGCGCCCGTGTGAGGCGAGGCACGTCCGTGCCGTCGATGTGCGACGTGTCCGGAAGCTCGAACGCCGAGAGCTCGGGCACATCGCGGAAATCGATCATCTTGGCGGGCGAGATTCGGGCATACGCGTCCCAGTAGCGATCGCGCGGAAAGTTCGTCTCGTCGAGCCGCAGGCTTTCATCTGAAACCGGCTCGCGGAAGAAGACGACGCGACCGCCTCGCGCCTCGATCCGCCTGATCCAATCGGACACTGTCGCAAGTTCGGCCAGCCAGGTCCCCGGAGCGACGGGTGGATTATCACGATAATAGTTCTCGAGATCGATCACGCGCTTGGCGTGCGTCCACGCGAGATCCGGGTGATGGTAGTCGACGAAACCGGCGCGGTCGGCACGCAAAAGCACATGGTCGTTACGCGGAAGACCATCGCCGACAAGGAGCCGCTCACCCAGACTCACGAAGGAAAATTGCGAGCGCATGAGCACCAGCCGCTCCTGCAGACGTGTAAGCAGCGTGCGGTGAATGAAGCGGGCGAGCGTCCACCGTCGCTTGTAGTGGTCGAGCTCGCCCTGCTGCATGTCCCAGAGCTTGCGCTGCATGCCGCGCGAGTCGATCCCGACAATGACGAGTCCCGCGTAGCGCTCGTCTTCGCTGAGCGCGCGCAGCGTCGCGAGCGGGTACTTCCCGTTGACCGCAAGCATGGCGACGGGCAGGCCAAGCTCGGTCGACAGCAGGGCAGGATCGACACCGAACTCGATGCGCGACGCGCCGAGCAGCGCCACCGCGTGGGGCGAGGACTTGACGCGGTCGTATTGGATCGACCAGAGGTCGGCGTCGTCCTGGATCATGGGCACGTAGCCCTGCGAGCGCAGGAATGCTTCATAGCCGCCCGCGATCAGGATGCAGAGCAGGATGCCGGCACACCATGCGATCAGCCACGAGCGGTCCATGTCGTATCGCTAGAACTGAAAATAGATGAACGCCGGATTGAACCCCGGCGAAAGCACGATGGCGGTCAGCGCAAGCGCAATGCTTATGGCGCGCGGCGCGACGCTCCAGCGATCGAGCCAATCCCAGCCGCGCAGGCGCCGGCCGAGGATCTGCGCAGCGATCATGACCGCGCCTGCGGCGACCGCGACAGCGCTGGCGTTGGCCGCAACGAGAGACGAGGCTTTCCACGGCGAGAACATCGACCCGAGCAACGACACGGCCTGTCCAATCGAGGACGCACGGAAAAAGACGACCGCGATGGTGAACAGGCCGAACGTCACGAGCGCGATCGCAACGTGCGCCGCAGCGCTCCCCACTCTGCCGAAATCGAAGACGTGGCGGCGGAACAGGCGCTCGGCGATCATGAACACTCCGTGCAGGCCACCCCAGGCAACGAACGTCCACGCCGCGCCGTGCCACAAGCCCACCGCCAGAAACGTCAGGAGAAGGTTCATGTGTCCCCGGACGACTCCCTTGCGATAGCCTCCGAGCGGCGTGAACACGTAGTCGCGCATCCAGCTCGCAAGCGACATGTGCCAGCGCGTCCACAGATCGGCGATGCCCAGCGATCCGAAGGGATTCTCGAAGTTCATCGGGAAGCGGAACCCGAACAGCAGCGCCGTTCCGATCGCGCACAGAGAGTAGCCCGCGAAATCGCAAAACACCTGAAGCGAAAATGCCGAAGCGCCCAGCCAGGCCTCGGCAAATCCCGCTTCTGCCGCATGGCCGAACACCGGGTCCGCGACCGGCGCGAAGACAAGATCGGCAAGGCAGACTTTTAGCGCAAGGCCGTACACGAACAACGCGAGACCTCTGCCGGCATCGGTAGAGCGCCACGGCTTGGCGGCCCGGCACTGCGGCGCGAAGTCGCCGTAGCGCAGAATCGGCCCCGCGACGAGGTGCGGAAAAAACGTCACGTAGAGTCCGTAATCGAGAAGGCTTTTCGACACCTGTATGCGCCTGCGATAGACGTCGATGACGTACGACAGGCTCTCGAAGGTGTAGAACGATATTCCGACGGGCAGAAGAATTCCCAGGGACATCGGCTTGAAATCGATGCCGAACACGCGCAGCAGGTCGACCGCCGTGTCGCTGAAGAACTGCGCGTACTTGAAAAACCCGAGCGCGCTCAAGTTGATGGTGATCGACGCGGCAAGGATCAACTTGCGCCGCGAGTCTATTGCTGTGCGGTCCATCCATCTCGCGGCGAGCCAATCGAACCCGGTCGTCGCGACGATGAGCAGCACGAAAAATGGATTCCACGCGGCGTAAAAGACATAGCTTGCCGCGAGCAGGAGCACCTTGCGCGCGGTCCACGACCGCACGCTCCAGTACGCCGCGTAGACCAGCGTCAGGAAAACGACAAAAGTCAGCGAATCGAAAGTCATTGCGAGCCGCGGCGGTCCGCGAAACCGTTCGCGCCCTAAGGCTTGGCTCCCGCCTCCACCGCATAAGTGAAGGAGTCCGCGAAAAATTCCTCCGGGGGAAGCTTGCGAGCGGCGACGAGCTCGCTTTTCGTCGCCTCGATCATCCCGGGTCCGCCGCACGCGTAGACCTGGTAGCCGGAAAGATCGGCAAAATCCACCATCACGGCTTTGTGGACCAACCCCGTTCGGCCGGGCCAGTGGTCTTCGGGAAGCGGGTCGGACAGCACCGGAATGAACGAAAAGTTGCGATGCTCGCGCTGCCAGCCCACCGGCAGCTCCGGTAGATAGAGATCGCGCAGGCTGCGCACGCCCCAGTAGAGGACCATCTGCCGGTCGACGTGATGATGAAACGCATGCTCGATCACGGCTTTGATCGGCGCAAAGCCGGTGCCGCCGGCGATGAATATGATCGGCTTGTCGGAGCCATCGCGCAGGTAGAACGCACCGAAAGGCCCCTCGAAGCGAAGGATCTCTCGACCCTTGTACTGATTGAAAAGCTGATCGCTGAACAAGCCGCCGGGGACGTGGCGGACGTGCAGCTCGAGCAGCGCATCGTCCTCAGGCGCCGTGGCGATGGAAAAGCTGCGGCGCCGGCCTTCCTTGAGCAGGAGATCGAGGTATTGCCCGGCCAGATACTGCAGCCGCTCGTTGGCGGGAAGCTTGAGCGACACGATCGCGATATCGTGGGCGGCCTTGTCGATCGTTTCGATCCGGCAGGGCATCCTGCGGATCTGGATATCGCCCGCGCGGCGAACCTCGCGCACCTCGATGGTGAGGTCCGTTTTCGGCCCAGCCACACACAGAAGTGCGTAGCCCTGCGACTTCTCAAGCTCGGTCAGGGTGCTCGCCTGGTAGTGCGCCGTAATCGACCACGCCGTCGAGTATGCGGCTCTTGCACGTTCCGCAGGCGCCGTTGCGGCAGCCGTACGGAATCATCAGGTCGGCGCGCATCGCAGCGGCGAGCACGGTCTCGCCGTCGTCGCACGCAAACGAGTGGTCGCTGGGTTTTATGGTAATCTGATGCGGCATCGGCGGCGCTAAGAGGCGACGGTGATTAGGGTGTTGTTGATTGGTTGTGGCGACGTCGCCTTGCGCACGGCCGACCTGTTGCGGGGCCGGGTCCGCTTGTACGGTCTCACCCGCCGCACAGAGGACATTCCGAAATTACGCCAGCGCGGCGTTGTGCCGATCATCGGCGATCTCGACTCCCTGAAAAGCCTCGATCGCCTTCGCGCTGCGCCTTTCGCGGTGCTGCACTTCGCGCCGCCGCCTGGAGAAGGTCGCGACGACCCGCGCACGGCGCGGCTCATTGCCGCGCTGACAAAGGGGCGGATTATACCGCAGCGCTTCGTCTATATCAGCACCAGCGGCGTCTATGGAGACTGCGCGGGCTCGCGCGTTGCCGAATCGCGTCCGCGCAATGCCCAGACGCCGCGCGCGAAGCGCCGCGTCGCGGCGGAAGACGCGTTGCGAAAGTGGGCGCGCCGCTACGGCGTTCGCTTGTCGATCCTTCGGGTGCCTGGAATCTACGCGGAGGCGCGGCTGCCGCTCGAGCGCCTGAAGCAGGGAACGCCCGTGCTGCGCGCCGAGGACGACGTGTTCACCAATCACATCCACGCCGATGATCTGGCGCGCGCCGCGGTCGCCGCGGCGTTTCGCGGCAAGCCCAATCGTGCCTACAACGTGACCGACGACGCGGAGCTCAAGATGGGAGGTTGGTTCGATGCGGTCGCCGATGCGTATCATCTGCCGCGGCCGCCGCGCGTATCGTGGGAGGAAGCCGAGGCGCTCATTGCGCCGATACTGCTGTCGTTCATGAGCGAGTCGCGCCGCCTTGCCAACAGGCGAATGAAGCGCGAGCTCCGCGTGAGGCTCAAGTATCCGACGCCGCAGGCGCTCTTCGCGCAGCTTGCGACGCGTGAGCTCAGGAAGCAGATGCCGCTGCCGCTCGATTAGGCAAGATATCTTCCCGACGGACGATCACTCTAAGCCCGCGATGGACGAGACGACACAGCCCGAGACAGCGGGAGGAAGCCGGTGGCAGCGGATCGCCGCGCGCCTCGATGCCTACGAGCGCCTGATCCGTCTCGACAAGCCCATCGGCACCTTGCTCCTGCTGTGGCCGACGCTCACCGCCCTGTGGCTGGCCACGCTCGGAACGCCGTCGTGGATCGGCGTCGGCATTTTCGTGCTGGGCACTTTGCTGATGCGCTCCGCCGGATGCGCGATCAACGACTTCGCCGATCGCGACTTCGATGCGCACGTCCAGCGCACCGCCAACAGGCCGCTCGCACGCGGTGAAATCGAGCCCTGGGAGGCGCTCGCGGTCGCCGCCGCGCTCGCGTTTTGCGCCTTCCTGCTGATCCTGCCGCTCAATCGCGCGACGATCCTGCTCTCGATCCCTGCGCTGGCGATTACCGTGGCGTACCCTTTTTTCAAGCGATTCTTCGCCCTGCCGCAGGCTTTTCTGGGAATCGCCTTTTCGTTCGGCATCCCTATGGCGTTTGCGTCCGCGTACGGCGCCGTGACTGCGCCCGGTTGGGAGCTCTTCGCCGCCAATCTTTTCTGGGTGATGGCCTACGACACCGAATACGCGATGGTCGATCGAGAAGACGACCTCAAGCTCGGACTCAATACGTCGGCGATCGCTTTCGGCAGGTACGATGTGCTGATCGTGATGCTCTGCTACGCCGTGTACATCGCGGCGCTGACGTGGATCGGCCGCGAGATGGAGCTCGGCCCCTGGTTCTACGCAGGTCTTTCCGCGGCATCGCTGATCGCGCTGTGGCACTACGTCCTGATCCGCAATCGAAACCGAGAGAGATGCTTCCGCGCATTCCTGGGCAATCACTGGCTGGGCCTGGCGGTGTTCGCGGGTGTTGTCGCAGATTTCTGGTTCCGGCTCGGCCGCCTGCCTCAATGGCCGCAATGAAAACGCCTGCTTCCCGCATGAGAAGCGGATCGACCGCGCTGCTCTGCGCTGCGCTTTCGTTCTCGTGTTGCGCATGGACCGGATGGGCGCGAGCGATCGATCCCGAGCGGGTGAGCTTTCCGAGCCTCGAGATCGACGCCGCGACCGGAAGGCCGATCGTCCTTCGCGCGCTCTATTTTTCGCCCGACCCCTCGAGCGGAGGATATCCGGCGGTGATTGCGCTGCACGGTTGCGGCGGCCTGTACAGCGCCGCGCCCGCTCGCCGCGATCGGCTCTCTCTGCGGCACCAGCAGATGGCCGACTTGCTGCTGGCGCAGGGCTATGCGGTTCTCTTTCCCGACAGCTTCAATCCCCGCGGCCGTCGTGAAGTCTGCAGCGATCCCCTGGGGAAAAGCAACATCACGCAGGACAATCGCAGGCTGGATGTGCTGGGAGCGCTCACCTACCTCCGCACGCGCGAGGACATCGATGCCAGCCGCATCGCACTGCTCGGCTGGTCGCACGGCGGAAGCGCGGTGCTCGCGGCGGTGAATCGGCGCCATCCTGCGGTCGCCGAATATCTGGAGTCGCTCCCGGATGGTTTATTTTTCCGCGCAGCGATCGCGTTCTATCCCGCGTGCGTCGCGTCTCTTCACGGCCGCGACGGCTATGCGCCGGCGACGACCGTCGACATCTTCATCGGCGAGTCCGACGATTGGACTTCGCCGAAGCCTTGCGTCGCGCTGGGTCGGGCAATGGAGGCGACGAGCTTGCCTTTGCACGTGACGACCTACGCCGGCGCCTATCACGGGTTCGATATGCCGAACATGACGCGTGCGCAACATCTCGACGTGCCCAACGGCGTTCGTCCCGGCGAGGGCGTCACGATCGCGCCGGATCGGGAAGCCCGCGACGACGCGTATGCGAAAACGATGGCGCGCCTTCGCTCCGTGTTGCTGCCCTGATCACTTCAAATTCCAGGAGTCCCGATGGATCTCGAACTCTCCGGCAGGCTCGTCGTCGTCACCGGTGCAAGCAAAGGCATCGGCTATGCATGCGCGGCCGCGTTCGCCGCCGAGGGCGCGAGAGTGGTGATGGTTTCGCGCAGCCAGGTCAATCTCGACGCCGCCGTCGCTCGCTTTCCTCGCGGCGCGCACGCGCCCGCAGCCATCGCCGCCGATCTCGTCAACGCCGACGACGCACAGCGGATGGTGGAGCGAGTGGAGGGCGACGACGGCGCGATCGACGTATTGGTCAATTCCGCGGGAGCGGCGCGCCGCTATGCGCCCGCCGATCTCGAGGCGCAGTCGTGGCACGATGCGATGGACGCCAAATTCTTCAGCTACATCCATCCGACCGACGCGGTGTTGAAGCGCATGGTCCGCGCGGTCGCGGTGTCATCGTCAACATCATCGGTTCGGGCGGCAAAGTGGCGAATCCGGTGCACCTGCCCGGCGGCGCGGCAAACGCGGCGCTGATGCTTGCGACGGTCGGCCTGGCAAGCGCATTCGGTGACAAAGGCATCCGGGTCAACGGCATCAATCCGGGCGCGACGCTGACCGGCCGTGTGCAGGAAGGATTGGATTGAGACGATTGACATCATGTTCCATGCTGCGCCGGTGAGCGCCGTGAAGACCGACCAGGCGAGAACGATCTGTGCGAGCACGCGCCGTACGCCGAGGCGGTCGCCCAGCAGCCCCATTGGGATTTCGAAGAGCGCATAGGCCAATCCGAACGCTCCGAAGATGAAGCCCATCTGCTGCTTTGAAAGGCGCAGATCGTGGGAAATGGGTCCGGCCGCCCCGGAGATCGCGACTCGTTGCACATAAGACAGGACCGCAAGACTGATGGCCAGCAGGACGACGCCGTAGCGAGTGCGGCTGGGCTTCATTTGCTCAGACTCCACGCGTACAGGCTGTCTCCGGCGCCGAACACGATGTATTGCTTTCCGTCGAGCAGGTAGGTAATGATGCCGCCCGATTCGTTGGCGCTGAGTTCGTGATGCCACAGCACCTCGCCTTTGTCGGCGCTGAAGATGATCACGTTCTTCTGGTCGTCGCCGGTGATGAGCAGATTGCTCGCAGTCGTCAGGATGCTCGGGCCGAGTGTGGTCGGGCATCGTTCAGGTTCGGATACGCATGCTTCCACGCGGCGTTGCCGGTGAGCGGGATCGATGGCCTGCAACACTCGCGGAGCGGCCGATGCCGACGCCCGTGCCTCCGTAGCCTGAAGGCTTCTCGCTGTCGTCGGTCAGGTAATAAATGGCCTTGCCTTCGACCGAGTTGACATACACCAGCCCGGTTTGCGGATTGTAGGCCGGAGCCTGCCAGTTGGTCGCATTCACGATATTGATGGAACCGCCCACGGACGGATCCTTGTCGGGAATCGGAATCGGCTCGCCCTGCGGCGACAGGCCCGATGAATAATCCAGCGGCACATAGGGCTTCACCACCAGATACTTGCCGGTCACGCGGTCGAGCGTCACAAAGAAGCCATTGCGCGCCGCCTGGGCCAGCAGCTTGCGCGGCTTGCCGTCGACGTGCGATCGAACAGAATCGGAGCGGTCGTGTTGTCGAAATCGTGCGTGTCGTGCGGCGAGACCTGGAAATACCACTTCAGCTTTCCCGTATCCGCATCGAGCGCGACAATCGATTCGGTCCACAGATTCGCGCCCGGGCCGTCCCTGGCCGGCAAACACCGGATTGGTGTTGCCGGTGGGCCAATAGAGCAGGTTGAGTTCTGGATCGTAGGTGCCCGGCATCCACGTCATGCCGCCGCCGTGGTCCGATGCGGTCTCGTTGGGCCAGGTTTTCAGCGCCGGATCGCCCTTGCGCGGCGTCGACCACCAGGTCCATTGCAGGTCTGCCTGTCTCCGGATCGAACGAATCGAGGAAGCCGGGCATGTCCATCGCATCGCCGCCCACGCCGACAATGACGTGGTTCTTCACGACCAGAGGCGCCGAGGTGGAGAAGTACTGCTTGCGCGCGTCGGCGTAATTCTTCCTCCACAGTTCCTTGCCGGTATTCGCGTTGAGCGCGATCAGCCAGTTGTCGGGAGTGAGGAAAAAGACGGTGGTCTTCCAGATTCCCACTCCGCGCTGTCCGACCAGATGGCCGCCATGATCGACCCAGTCGTAGTGCCAGAGCTCTTTTCCGGTGCGCGCATCGAGCGCCCAGACGTGATCGGGAATGGTGATGTAGAGCACGCCATCGACCAGCAGCGGCGTGCACTTGATGACCGGAACAGGCGCGCCGCGCTGCGCTCCGACCTCCGTGATCTTGAACACCCACTGGGGCTCAAGCTGGTTCACATTGGCCGGGCCGATCTGCGTGAGCGTGCTGTAGCGCTGGCCGCTGTAGTCGCCGTTGAAGGTGGGCCAGTTCGTAACCGGCGCGTTCCCGATCGTGTCCGGGTCGAGCGAGACAGTCTGCGCGCGAAGCGCCGCACCCGCCAGGGCCGCTGTGGCAATCGCCGTGCAGAATCCCGCAGCAAGCTTCATTTCAGCGTCTCGAGATAAGCGGTCACGTTGTGCATGTCGTCGTTTGTCAGCGTCATGATCATCTCCTGGTGCGCCGCGAGCGGATCCTTGATCTGCACCTCTACGCCGGGCCCGCGATCGATTGTGTGCGTTTGGCCCGATCCGTCCACCAGCGTGATGCGAAAATCGCTTATCTGCGTGACGCGGCCGGCGATCGTCCCGCTCGACGTCTTCACGTTCGCCGTGATGTTCTGCATCGCGCGCCGGCCAGATCCAGTTGCGCTGCAGTTGCTCTGGCGAGCGGAACTTGCTCGCAATGTGCGCAAACGTCTCCGCCGTGTGGCACGACATGCAATGGCCCTCCACATAGGCTTTTCCCTTTGCGGCATTCCCAACCAGGATGTTCAGCACCTGGTAGGCGCCGCGATTCGCCACATCCTCCACCTGCAGGTGCAGAAACTCGGCAATGTCCGTCAGTTGCTGGTCCGACATGGTTGCGAACGCCGGCATGCCTTTTTCCGGGCTGCCTTTCTTGAGGAATGGCGCAAGGTGCTCTCCATGATCGTCTGCCGAGCACCATGTCCGACGTGATCAGGCTGGGCCCCGTCGCCCCGCGAGCTGTTTGTCCGTGGCAAAATGCGCAGTTCTTCGCGAACAGCGACGCCCCGCGCGCAGCCGCAGCTTTGTCCGGCACAGCCCCAAGTCCAAGAAACGCGCGTGTTGCGGCTGCCCGCTGCGCCGCGGTCATATTTTGATAACTCTGCTGCGCACCTTCCTGGCTCGTCTGGGCCTCCTGGCTGGCGGCAACAATAGCGACAAACGCGACGCTTCCCACGAGCATTGTGGCCCACATCAAGTAGCGCACTGTTCTTTCTTCCCCTGATCTTTCTGGCCGAACGCCAAACACAAGATACATTGCTCAAACGAGAAGTGTGTATAAGAGCCGCGTCAATTCGGCTGTTCGGTCCAATGTCGACCCGCACACCGTCGAGTTGGCGATCAGTGTTCCAAAGCACTATGGAAGCGGAATCGTCTGGACTCCTGAGTGGAGCGGCAAGAGCTTGTTCTTCCACGTGAATTGGCCATCGACGCCAGGGGGCAATGTCACTGTGGCAGTCCAGTGGTCGCCGTCCAAGCGGTACGAGGTCTCGATCATGCCGTCCGGGTGCGGCATCGAAGCATTGAGTTGATGCAATCCGTCCAAGTGTGGTTCGATGTGGACCTTCTTGAAGCCCGGCGCACCCGGCTGAATCCCTGCCACGATCGTGAGCAGATCGTAATTCGGGCTCGCGCTCCACGCGTGGCAATCGGAACGGGTCGGTTCAGGCGTTTCCGCCCAGGTGCTCAGACCCAGATCGAGCATGTTGTACCAGGGTGCCAGTTGCGGTAAGTAAAGATTCCCAAGACCGGCGTGCGCGATTGCCCGGTTGAGATAGAAGCGAAAATAGTAGCTCATCTCGGACATAGGCGGCACGGTTTTGTCGTCTACGACTGTGTTCTCATGATCCTTTGCTGCCAGCAGTCTCTTCAGGATTGCCTGTTGCTGATCGCCCGGCGCGACATCGAGCAGTACAGCAAGTACGTTCGCCTGCTTGCTCCAGGAGTTTTTCGCGGGTGTATCGGCATAGAGACCGTGCTCGGCGTCCCAGTTTTCGCGGTTGAGGGCCTCCGCTGCCCGTCTGATGATTGCCTGGTATTCCTCGACTCTCTCCTTGCTTCCATACTCGGCTTCCATCTCCTCGGCGGCCTGCAAAGCTCCGACAAATTGCAGAGTCAGAAATGTCGAACCACCATCGGGTTCCTGCGGCGGAACGCCGTACTTGTAATTTGCTGTCCAGTCGGCAAACTCCCACCATTTCATTTGGCCCAGAAGCCCATCGGGACGAAGGTGCGCCGCATACCAGTCAAGGACGGTGCGGGTATGGGGCAGAGTTTCCTTCACCAGCGGCAGATCGTCAACATACATCCAGTAGTCGTGGAGCATGTTGACCCAAAGAAGCGAGAAGGTGGGTATAAACTGCGGCAATCCGGAAGGATAGCGGCTTTCGGTGATGCCCTCCGGAGTGCGCGAGTTATCGATGTTCGTAATTGCCTGGCGCGCGAGGCGAGTGTCGCCGGAAACGACATACGAGACCAGGGCCTGGATGCGCGTGTCTCCGACATACTGAAGCTGCTCCCAATACGGCGCGTCCATATAGGTCTCGTGCGCATCAAGCCGAGCGGTGCGCCAACCGGTCTGCCAGATGCGATCCAGATCGCGAATATCGCCGGCGATCTTCGCCTTCTCTTCAAACGGGTATGCGGAGAACCAGGCACGCAGCGAATCGAGCTTCAACGGTTCGGATTTGGTGGTGACTTCGATCTGCAGATAGCGCCACGTGCGCCACCAAAGGGTCTCAAAGATCTGTCTTTCTCCCCCGCCGGAAATGAACTGATCGCGTGATTCCTTCGATGTGGCGACCAGTGATCTCATTGCGATTGCCCTTTTTCCCGTGCGCATCATAGAGGGCTTCGGAATAGGTGAGCCGGATCGCGGCGTCGCGGCCGCCGCTGATTGTCAGTTCCGGGTAAGCGGTTTGGAGAGTGCGATGGTCAAGGAGCAGGGTAACGTGCGAGTTGGCCGGAACCTCCAGGGGCGCGGCGGGAAATGCCGGAGTGGACGGCATCCCCTCCGCACGAACGGGAACACCTGCATCGACGAGTCGATGCTCCATTGGTGGAAGTGAATCCTGAACGAGTTCCCAATGACTGGGTGAATCCTGGGCCTCGCGCGTCGCAGCACGGTCCAACAGGCGCGGAGCCTCCCAACCGGAAGAGTCGGCTCCGGGCTGATCCCAGGACCAATCGAGCAGGCGCCCATCGATCTTTTCGGCCGGGACCCGCGGCGTAATACCCCCCTGCACCTTCGTGCCCCAGGGCGGCGCGACCAGTCTCCTGCCGGACCTGCCAGTCCTTGCCAGTGTTCACCGCAGCCTCCGCCTCGGTATCCCCTTGCATCAGGAATCCGGTGCGATTGCTCATCTGGGCTACGGGAGCGAGTTCGCCGAAGTTCCAGACGATGGCAGCGAGAACGTTCTGTCCCTGGTTGAAGCAGTGGAGCGAGATCGACCGTCTCGAAGCGCCAGTGGAAGAGATCTCCGCGCGCCGGGCCTTCAGCGGCGTACTTGCCGTTGACATGCAGGAGAAATCGATTGTCCGCACTTATGTGGACCCAGAAGTGCGCCGGAACGGAGGAAAGGGTGATCTCCCTGCGGAAGTAGAAGACGCCCGGATCTCCTCCGGGTACCGAGGCACTCGCGATCCAGGAGGCCGGCCACTGCGCAGCGACCAATGCCGGATTGAGAGGAGTGTTAGCTGGCGCGGATGCCAAAGCGAGAGAGTTGGCCAGCAACCCCAATGCACCCAAAACCAGAGCAATGCTGTTGGTCAATGTGCGATTGACTCGGCAGGTTCGACTCATCCATTTACCTCCGGCTAAGAGAAGAACTCACCCGGGCGTCACATCCGTGGACGCCGACTTGAACGCCTGGAGTGAGTGATCGGACCAGGAACATTCCACCGTCTCAGATGTTTTTTGAGAAGCCTATGGCGTATTCAATTTATCAGCTAGATCACCTGACGGGTCGGATTTGTGTGAGTGGGACCTCAGCATCGGCTGCGTTTGGATGGTTTAGATAAGCAGTCCCGATTTCCTCTGGTACTGGGTCACTTTGGCTCTCGTGAATTCGTCGGGCAATGAAGGAAGAAAAATTATCGTCAGGCTTGACACTTAGGAATGTCCTTGCCGCTCGGTATTGCACGATCTACGGCTGAGGCGATTGTTCCGATGCATTCGCCAAACCCGATTCTCGGCAGGCCATTGCGATGTGCGTAGGCCCGAAGGCTGATTTGATCGCCGTCTTCAAGAAAGGCTCGCAACTCGCCGCTCGGAAGCCGGATCGGATTTGGGCGGTGCTTCATCTCAAGAAGGCAGCCCTCCGATCCTTCCTCGGGCCCGGAGATAGTCCCGGTTGCGAGCAAGTCGCCCGGACGCAAGTTACAGCCATTGCTGCTGTGATGCGTAATGAGTTGCGCGACGTCCCAATACAAATCGCGCAGGTTTCCCCTGCTCAAGATCAGCGGAGCAGCGCCGGTCTCTCGCATCCGCTTCGACTCGATCGAAACCTCAAGGACCAGATCGATCCCGGCTTTCTCTGGAGCCGACGAGCACAAATATTCCAAAGGCGCGGGGTCTCCCTCGCTCCGCGCGTTTGTCGCAACTCGATACGGCGCCAAGGCCTCCAGGGGCACAATCCACGGTGAGATGGTCGTGGCGAAACTCTTCGCGAGAAATGGGCCCAGGGGTTGATATTCCCACGACTGAATGTCACGGGCTGACCAATCGTTCACCAGGCAAAAACCAAAGATGTGCTGTTCCGCCTCGTCGATCGGAATGCTCCGGCCTAACGGATTACCCGGGCCGACGAAAATGCCTACTTCCAATTCATAATCCAAGGATCTAGAAGGCTCGAAAACAGGAGCATCTGTTGACGACTTGGCCTGTCCCCACGGCCGCCGAATGCTATCGCCGCTAACCACGATCGACGATGCTCGACCGTGATAACCAATCGGAACATACTTATAGTTCGGCAGAAGCGGATTGTCTGGCCGGAATAACTTGCCGACCCGGGTGGCGTGATGGATGGACGCGTAAAAGTCTGTGTAGTCGCCTATCTGCGCCGGAAGCTCCATCGACACATCTCGCATCGGCACCAGCAGTGCCGCCACGGCGGTTCGCGTTTGGTTGTTCGCCTGAGTCGCGTCCAGAAGCGCCGTGAGACGCTCTCGTAGCGCGGACCACGATCTTGGTCCAAGAGACATCAGCGCGTTGAGCGACTCTTCGTTGCATGCGGCAACTACTTCATCGGACAGACCGGAAAGCAGATCCTGACTGGCGCAAGCGCGCAGATCGACGATCTGATCCCCAAGAGCAACACCAATATTGATTTGACCGCGATGACGAAACACTCCGTAAGGCAGATTCTGGATAGGGAAATCCGTATTCGCATCATTGGCAGAGTCTACCCAGCTTTTCAGAGCCATCCCAGTGTCTCCAGGTCCCTCAGCGGTTCCTCGAATGAACAACTACCAAAGCTGGTCAGGAAATTCTTTCGAACGGATTGAACTTGCTCTGAGTTCATTTGTAATCGCGCCAGACAATCTTGTCGCCGGTGAAGCTCCAGGCTGTTGGATCCTCATCCTCAAGCACGCGTCTTGCATCCCTGAGTTCGCCATCGAAAAAGAGCAGTGATGCTGCGCAGAACAAATTG
>CAVUXI010000007.1:0-51420 GCA_963745385.1 uncultured beta proteobacterium | reverse complement strand
ACAATCACGACAACAACCCGTCCGACGGCAGCAACTGGGAACTGCTGTGCCTCTATTGCCACGACAATGAGCATCAGCGGCAGTTGGAAGCGAGCGGCGGTGGCAGCACCACGACCGGTGACCACAGCGTCGCGACGCACTCTCCGTTCGCCAACCTCAAAGCGCTCCTGGACGGGAAGAAAGCGACCTAACCCAGCCGCATCGCCCAAGCGAGCGCCTGCGGACCCGGCGCCGCCATTTTGTGCGGCTCGCCTCGATCATGGACCCCAAGCGGCATTCGGCTCGAACCGCGGATGCGGGAATGGCGTAGCCGGGCTGCCCCGAAGCAGTCGCGGACAGTCGCTGAAAATCGATCAGCGCAGCGGCCACCACCGCAACCGAGCGGAAAGACCGAAACCGGCAAGGCTATTGACAGCGCAGCGGATTCTGTGCGAACGTAATATTGGATGCAATTATACAATATGATTGTCGTCAGGGTCCGTTCTGACGGCGTGCGAACATAGGAGAAACCGCATGAACCGTTGGACCGGGGTGTTTCCCGCCGTGACGACCAAGCTTCGCTCCGATGGATCGATCGACCTGGGCGCCACCCAGACCAGCATCGAGCGGCTGATCGACAACGGCGTGTCGGGCGTGATCGTCCTTCCCATGCTCGGAGAAAACGCTTCGCTGCAGCCGGATGAGAAGGAATCGGTAATCCGCGCCGCCAGGGAAGTGGCCGCTGGCCGCGTTCCGGTCCTGTCCGGGCTGGCCGAGATCTCCACCCGAAACGCAACGACATCGGCCAGGCTGTTCCAGATCTACGGAGCCGAAGGTCTGATGGTGTTTCCGAGTCTCGCTTACATGACGGATCCGCGAGAGACCGCGGAATGGTACAAGGCCATTGCGGCGGCGAGCGATCTGCCGATCATGATCTACAACAATCCGATCGCCTATAAGGTGGATGTCACGCCGGCGGTCCTTCGAGAGCTCGCCGACACACCGACCATTCAGTGCATCAAGGAGGAATCGGGGGACATCAGGCGCGTCACCGACATCTACAACGAGCTGGGAAACCGCTTTGACGTTTTCTGCGGCGTGGACGACCTGATTCTCGAAAGCATGGCGCTCGGAACGACGGGCTGGGTTTCCGGAATGACCAACGCCTGGCCCAAAGAGTGCGTCACTCTGTTCAATCTTTGTTCAGCCGGGCGCTTCGCGGAGGCGCGCGGGCTCTACCGGATCCTTACTCCCGCATTTCATCTGGACACCCACGTAAAGCTCGTCCAATACATCAAGATGGCGGAGCACATCGTGTACGGCGCGCCGGAGTGGGTCCGCGCACCGCGGTTGCCCCTCGTGGGTAAGGAGCGGCAGCACGTTACGTCGGTCATCGAAGCCTCCGTCGCAGCGCTGGCAGCCCGCGACCGCAAGGCGGCATAGCCGGCAAATCGACACCGTCAAGATCGCGCACCGCCTTCCGTCGGCGGCACAGTCATGACCTACTCATTCCAGTTCAGAGATGTGTTTTCGGCGAGCGACGCGCTGCTGAGCGGTCTCATGCTGACGCTGCAACTGACGGCCACCACGATCGTTTTCGGCTTCGCGATCGGTGTCGCCGTTGCCGCAACGTCGGTCTACGGTCCGGTTTGGGCCCGGAAGGCAGCCCATGCATACGTCGAGATGATCCGGAATACACCTCTGCTCGTCCAGCTCTTCCTCATATTCTTCGGGTTGCCGAGCGCGGGCGTCAAACTCGACGTCATTACGGTGAGCACGATCACATTGGCAATCAATCTGGGTGCGTATACCGCGGAAATCGTGCGCGCGGGCTTGGAGAGCATACCCAGATCGCAAGTCGAGGCGGGCATCTCGCTGGGCATGACACGGCGGCAAGTATTTCGCCATATCGTTTTCATACCGGCGCTCAAGAATGTGTACCCGTCACTGACGAGCCAGTTCGTGCTGATCATGCTGGCGACGAGCGTGGTCTCGCAGATCGCCGCTCCCGAGCTCTTTTACGCGGGATCGATCATCCAGTCGCGGACTTTTCGCGACTTCGAGGTCTATACCGTGATCGCCGTCTTGTATCTGGCGATGTCCCTTTTGCTCCGTGGGGGCTTTGCCGTCTGCTACCGGGCTTTGTTTCGACGCCCATGATCCGCGAACTGGGTTCGCTGGACCTCTTCTATCTCGTGCTGGCGATGCGCTGGACGCTGTACCTGACGTTCCTGGCTCTCGCGGGGGGCAGCACGATCGGCTTGATCGTCGCGGCTTGCGGCGCATCGCGCCATCGGCCGGCGCGATTGCTTGCACGCGGCTACGTCGGGGCCGTGCAGGGGATTCCATTGCTGGCATGGCTGTTCATCTTCTATTTCGGCTTTCCCATCTTCGGCGTCTCGGTGCCCGCGTGGATCGCCGCGACAACCGGCTTCTCGGTCTACGCCGGCGGCTTCCTCGGTGAAATCTGGCGCGGTGCCTTGATCTCGATTCCCCGAACGCAATGGGAGGCCTCGGTATCCATCGGCATGTCCTACATCGAGCAGCTGCGTCACGTGATCATTCCGCAGGCGATTCGCGTGGCCACGCCGCCGACGGTCGGATTCATTGTGCAACTTATCAAGAACACGTCGCTTGCGGCGGTGATCGGATTTGTCGAGCTCACGCGCGAGGGCCAACTCACCGCGGCGGCCACTTACCAGCCTTTGGCGGTGTACTCGCTGGTCGCCGCGCTTTACTTTGCAGTTTGCTATCCGCTCACTGTCTGCAGTCGCAGGCTGGAGGGAAGGTTACGTGTCGCTCGTTGAGCTGCGGTCTGTCGTAAAGCGTTTCGGCGACCATACGGTGCTAAGGGACGTGGACCTCGATGTCGAGAAAGGCGAAACGATTGCCATCATCGGACGCTCGGGATCGGGAAAGAGCACGCTGCTTCGCTGCATCAACGGCCTCGAGCAAGTACAGTCGGGTCAGGTCATCGTCGACGGAGTCGCAGTGCACGACCAGACTTCGGATCTGCGCGCGCTGCGGGCTCGGGTCGGGTTCGTTTTCCAGGGATACAACCTGTTTCCGCACCTCACCGTCGAGCGCAATATCACTCTCGGTCCCCTGATCGTGAAGCGCATGGATCGCGACGCCGCGACCGCGCTGGCGCGCGAGGCGCTGAGGAGGGTGGGGCTGGAGGAAAAGCTTCACTCGTACGCCGATCAGCTGTCGGGCGGCCAGCAGCAGAGGGTGGCCATCGCACGATCGCTGGCGATGTCGCCGCACATCATGCTCTTCGACGAGATCACTTCGGCGCTCGATCCCGAGCTGGTCGGCGAGGTCCTTCGAGTGCTGGAGGAGCTGGCACGAGACGGTATGACCATGCTGCTGGTGACGCACGAAATGAATTTCGCGCGCAGCGTGGCCAGCCGGGTCATTTTCATGCACCAGGGGAAGATTTGGGAGCAGGGCCCGGCACGTGAGTTTTTCGAATCTCCCAAGACCCCTGAGCTCAAGAGTTTTCTAGGAGCGGTCCTGCACTGACCGGAGATCGCGCTGCCGCGGTTGATCGTGACCTTAGTCGACGCTCGATGGTCCCGATACGGCCAAGGTTTTTGGTTCTATTTTTACTTTAGGAGGTAGGAATCATGTTGCATCGCCTGATCAGACTGTTGGTGGTATTTGCCTTGGCGTCCGGGGTTTCTGCTGCGGCACGGGCAGATCTCCTTGCCGATGTGGTATCGAGAGGCGTTATCCGGATAGGGGTTCCGGCGGATCTCATACCGTTCGGCTATCAGAACGTCAACCGCGAGCCGGAGGGATTCGACATCGACCTCGCCAACATGCTCGCGAAGTCGCTCGGCGTCAAAGCGGAATTGATTCCGATCACCGGCGCGAACCGCATACCCTACCTGCTGACCAACAAGGTCGACATCACGGTATCGCTCATGGGGCTGACTCCCGAGCGAGCGAAGCAGGTCATGTTCAGTGCACCCTACGCGAGCACATCGCTTGCGGTATTCGGGCCGAAGAGCCTGAACGTGAAATCGGCGGCTGACCTGAAGAAGTACAAAGTGGCCGCGACCCGGGGCAACACGGAGGAAACGTCCTTGACGGAGATGGCTCCCCAGGCGGACATCATGCGCACGGAAAACGACGCCACGACCATCGCGGCCTACCTGTCGGGCCAGGCAGAGCTTTTCGCGGCCAGCAGCTTCGTGCCTATCGAGCTCGCGAAAAAGAATCCCGGCAAGGAATTCGACCTCAAATTCGTTATTCGGCCGAGCCCTGGATGCATGGGCGTGAAAATGGGCGAGCACAACATGCTGCGCTGGCTCGACTCGTTCATCTACTTCAACAAGATGAACGGAGAGCTCGACAAGCTTCACCATAAATGGCTTGGCCGCGGAATGGACCCGCTGCCTTCCATCTGATGGGCGTTGGCGGTGCCGTGAACCATGGGACGGCCACGCGGCCGCCGCCCTTGGATGCCTTCCCCGGGCTCGATGGCGGCGACGAGGTCTACCGAAGATGCGGTCGTCTGAACAGTGAAGGATGACGCGTGAGCGCGACCCTTTTTCGAAATGCCCTCATTCTGGACGTAGTCGCAGGGTCGGTTCTGTCCGAGCACGATGTTCTGGTCAGCGACGGACGCATCAGAAAAATTTCCGAAACGCCGATCAAAACCGCGGACGCTCGCGTCATCGATGTCGGCGGGCGGGTGCTGATGCCGGGCTTGTGCGATGCCCACGTGCATGCCGTCAGCGCGACCAGCAGCTTTTTGGAGCTGCAGGGATGGTCTCCGTTTTACACCGCAAGCCGCATGATGGGCGTACTGGAAGGCATGCTGTTGCGCGGTTTCACCACGGTTCGCGATGCCGGCGGAGCCGATTGGGGCGTCGCGGCCGCGGTCGAGGAGGGGCACGTCGTCGGCCCGCGCATCCTGTACTGCGGCAAGGCGCTTTCGCAGACGGGCGGTCACGGCGACATGAGAGGGCCGGGTGAAAACTTCGAGCAGTGCCTTTGCTGTCCCGGTCTTGGCCGCATCTGCGACGGCGTCACCGAAGTCCGGCGGGCGGTGCGGGACGAAGTGCGCAAGGGCGCGACGCACATCAAGCTCATGGTGTCGGGAGGGATTGCCTCCCCGACCGATCGCATCTCGAGCACGCAGTTCTCGCTCGAAGAGATACGGGCGGCAGTGGAAGAGGCGGAGGCCGCCAATATCTACTGCATGGGGCATGCTTACACGGCGCGCGCCATCGGCCGGGCACTCGAGTGCGGTGTGCGCTCCATCGAGCACGGCAATCTGCTGTCGGAAGAGACCGCCGAGCTTTTCATTGAAAAGGGCGCGTTTCTCGTCCCTACCCTCGTCGTGCTGTTTACGATGGCGAAAGAGGGGGAACGACACGGCTTGCCTCCGCACGTCATCGCCAAGGTTCCGGAGGTCCTCGAGCACGGTACGCGCGCCCTCGAACTATGCCATCGTCGCGGCGTGAAAATCGTCTTCGGGTCGGACCTGCTCGGCACAATGCACGACAGTCAATCCGAAGAGTTTTTGATCCGGGCCGAGATCCAGAAACCGATCGACGTCATTCGCTCCGCGACGACGATTGCCGCCGACCTGTTTCAGATGAGCGGCGAGATCGGCGTCATAGCGGAGGGTGCACGCGCCGACCTGCTGGTCGTCGACGGTGACCCGACGGAAGATCTACACCTCCTGCAGAACCAGGGGCAATTCCTCAAGCTCATCATGAAGGACGGCAAGATCTTCAAGAACGACCTTTGATAGCCACTCGGGTTCCGCCGCCTACCTTGGGTTGGCGTTGCCTTGTATTCTTCGCCAGTATGCCGTCCAGAGCCGCCGAGCAGGCGGTGAAAACACCTTTCCCGGCGAGCTCGTCGGCAAACTGTTCGTTCAATCCGCCCTTGGTCTTGAATTCGTCTGCCAACTGCAGAAGGAGTCCTCCGAGCGCTGCGCCACTTGGCCGAGGCCGTAATACATCATCGAAACGTAAGCCCGCGCTCTCGCCTCGCTCACGCCTTGCGCCGTGAGCCACGAAACCAGCGTGTCCAGAAGCGTGAAATAAGACGCCATGGCAGCGGTCGCCGCCTACCAGCGACTGGAACTCGCCTTCGGTCGTCACTTCGACGGCGACCCCCAGCGGGCCGAACAAGGTCTGCGGTGACCGGCGTCAGGTGGAAAAATCGCCGTCGGCCCGAGATGCGCCGCGACCGTGGGCATGGGTACGGCGCAGGTGATTTTGCTCGCGGGCTGCGACGAGAGCGGCAATCTGCGTCTCGCGAAAAAGTTGCGATCAGGCTGATGACGTGGTGGTCCGGCCGAAACTCGAGGCCCGCAAGCACTTCACGCGCGATCTGAGGCCGCACGGCCAGAAACACGATGTCGCTGCGATCAAGCATCTCCTGATTGGAGCTCGGCAACGCTGACCGTTGCGAAACGCCGATGCGAGTCGCGCGGCCACGTGCTCGTTGCGCGGGGACAGACAGACGCTGTAGCGCGGCGAAGATCGAGAGATGGAGGCCGGTCGACGATGGCCGACGTGATCGTCCCCGTCCCCAGAAACCCCAATCGCGTGTCTTGCGGATCGTCGTTCATACGCCTACGTTTCGCCCGACGCAATCGCGGTTCGGAACGTTCTTCGACGGCGCCGAAGAGCTGCGGCTACTTCCGACCTTGAGTCGACGCATCACGTCGCTCATAGGCGCCGGTGATGTGCGCCTTGATCAGCTTTCCGGCCAGCGCGGCCTTTTTCTTGCTCTGATACGCGGCGAAGAGCTCGCGATGGTCCCTCAGTGCCCGCGACTTGGCGTCGGGACGGTCGATCTGCAGCCGCAGGTAGCGATCGGTGGCGGTGTACAGGGAAAGGAGAATCGCCATCATTCGAGGCCTGTTGGCGGGCGCGCACATCGCGATGTGAAACGCCCAGTTGAGCCTGCTCAGTAGTCTCCGGGTCGGCGCCATCTCTTGACCGCCTTTTCGTACTCGGCCAGGCATTCGCGCGACTCGCTCGAGATCCGGACGGCGTTGCCGTCTCGACCGCCTTCTTGAGCACGACGGGCTCGAAGCACCAGCCGCGCCTCGAAGAGATCGACCGCATCCTCGGCGGTGAGCGAGGCCACCATCGCGCCCTTGTGCGTGTGAATGACCACCAGCCCTTCCGACTTCGAGTTGAAGCAGCGCTTCGCGGATGGGGATGCGGCTCACGCCTAACTCCGCGGCGAGCGCCTCCTGTCGGATCTGATCGCCGCCGGCATACTTGTCCGCTGACGATGCGGCGGCGCAACTCCTCCGCGACCGAACCCGTCACGGTCTGTCGTTTGATCATGACCCTGGGCTTGTTCATGCTGTTTCCAAGGACGTGGCCGATCGGACGTCGCCCAGCACGAGCGACGCAACGCGACAACAGCGACGCGCTTGCCCTCGGTTCGCGCGGACAGCGCCGCTCCGACGTTCGAACACGACGGCGGTCGTTGCGGAATTTTGACATGCAGGCGAGCATTGTTTTATTGTATCCAATATTCGGTATGACGTGTAGCACGCGTCTCGCGAAGCGCGCGGTTCGACGTCGGGCCGGCATCGCCGCCACGGACTCGTCGGGAAGGGCGTCGACCGCGCGGGCCCTGCCCGGTCTTCCCCGAAGCCTTTTGAAACGGATTCGGTCCGCTCGCGGAAGGTCTTCGCAATGCCGCTTGAAGGAATCGGCGATCGAATCGAGGAACCTATGAAACTGAACCGGATCGTCACCGTCGTCGGAGCCCACGCCGAAGGCGAAGTCGGGCGCGTCATCATCGGCGGCGTCCTGCCTCCCCGAGGCGCGACGATGTTCGAGCGGATGTTGAATCTCGAGCGTGAACAACGGGTGGCTGCGCGACATGCTGCTTTTCGATCCGCGCGGAAGCGTCAACGCCGCGGTCAACCTGATCACCCCGCCGATTCGCGACGATGCCGACATCGGCATGATTGTCATGGAGTCCGACTATTTTCCGCCGATGTCCGGCTCGAACCTCATTTGCACCGTCACCGTCGCGCTGGAAACCGGCATCATCGCCATGCAGGAGCCGCAGACGATCGTCCGAGTCGACACGGCCGCCGGGCCTCGTCGAACGTGACCGCCGCGTGCATGGACGGTCGTTGCAAGCGAATCACCTTTCGTCAATGTGCCGTCATTCGTGATGCACCGGGATCGGCGAATCGAGGTGGAGGGAATGGGGACGCTTCGCGTCGATGTGGCGTACGGCGGAATGATCTACTGCCTCGTGGAGGCAACCGATCTGGGTTTGTCCCTGGGCCGCGACGAGGCGCGCGATCTTGTCTCGATTGGCGAGCGCATCAAGGCTGCGGCAGCGGAGCAACTTGCCCTCCGTTCATCCTGAGAACGCCGCGATCCACACCATCAATCAAACAGAGTTCACGGGGCCGATCGAGATACAGGGAGGCACAAAGCGTTCGAAGAATGCCGTCGTCGTCTCTCCGGGTCGGCTCGATCGCTGTCCGTGCGGTACGGGAACGTCGGCTCGTTTGGCACTGCTGCATGCTCGCGGCGATCTCGCAATCGGCGAACGATTCGTCCATCGGTCGATTCTGGACACCGAGTTCGAGTGCCGCATCCGGGAGACCGCACGCGCGGGGACGACCGACGCCATCATTCCCGAGATTTCGGGTCGTGCGTGGCTGACCGGCGTTTCACAGTACGGCATCGATCCCGACGACCCGTTTCCCAATGGATATCGTTTGGGAGATACCTGGTTCCAGTGACGCCTTGCAAAGCTCAGCAGCCGAGGTGGCCGCCACGACATCCCGCAAAAAAGAGAGACCGTCGAGCCACCGGTCGCCGGCGCGGTACGCTAGGATTTTTGCGTCGCGGCTGCGCGAATCACGTTGACGAGGAGCGCGGCGATGGTGCCGGCGACCAGCATCGTCATCGCAAGAACCTCTCCGATTTCGCCGATGCTCGCGAGGGCGCCGACCGTCGCAAGGACGACGATCAGCGTCAGCGCCAGGGTTCCGTCGTCGATAAAGAGGCCGATCATGCCTCGAATCGCGCGTGCCACAAGGTTCATGCGTTTCCACCTTTCACTGCGATGCCCTTGGCACTCTCGCGCATGCGTCTCGCGGCCCCGACCCCAAGCCACGACGCGGCCGCGAGGATCGCCATCAGACCCAGGATCGCCGCGTCGGCGTAAGGCCATTCGAGGCCGATGCCTTCCCCGAACCAGAAAAGGCCGAACGCCGACATCAGAATGCCAACGACAAACTTGAGCGAGTTCTCGGGAACGCGCGCGAGCGGGCGACGCAAGACAACGCCTGCAGCGACGACGAGCAGGCATGCGGCGAGTGCGCCGATGCTGGCGGGGACCAGCAAGCCCTGGATGGATCCTAATGCGATGACGATGACAATGACTTCGATGCCTTCGAGCGTCACTGCCTTGAATGCCGTGGCGATCGCGATCGGGTCCCACGTTTTTCGCTGGGCGGCACCGGCTACGCCGCCGTCGCCGCCCAGCGCCTGGATTTCGTCGGTGTAGATTGCTGCCTCATCGTGGAATTCGATGACGCCCGCTGAACGCAGCATCGCCTTGCGCAGCCAGCGCATGCCGAAAAGCAGCAGCAGAGTCCCCACCACGAGCTGCAGCATCGAGACGGGAACCTGCCCGAGCGCCCGCCCGAAAATCGCCACCAGTCCAGCGAGCAGGCACAGCGCCGCCAGTGTTCCCAGCAACGCCGATCGCCATCCTCGAACGACGCCTACGGCGAGAACCACGGTGAGTGCCTCGACGGCCTCCACCGACGAAGCAAGAAAGGCGCTCACGATCGTCGACCAAGCGTGAATCGACGCGATCATAGAGCCATCCCCGCCTGAGGTGACGAACTCACGCAGGCCGGCATTGTCCGGCGATGCGAATGAAACGATCGGGTGGCGCTAAGCGGCATTCTCATGGAGCCGTTAGTGCAGGAGCTCGACCTGAGCGTCGAAGACGTAACCCGCGCCGCGCTCGGTCCTGATGTACTGGGGATGGGAGGGATCCGGTTCGAGCTTGCGGCGGAGCCTCAGAATTTGTACGTCGATCGACCGGTCGTAAACCTCGGCGCCGTGCAAGCGCGACAGGTCGAGCAGTTGATCGCGCGCCAGGACCCGCTGTGGAGAAGCGCAAAAAGCCTGCAGCAGATTGAACTCGCCGTTGCTCAAATCGACGCGCGTTCCATCCGGCGCAGAGAGCTTGCGGGTGCGCAGATTCAGCTCCCAGCCGGCGAAGCGATAGGCGCGAAGCTTGTCGTCATGCGGCATCAGTTCGCGCGCGGTCTGGTACCGCCGCAGCACGGCGCGGATCCGGGCCAGCAGCTCGCGCGAATTGAATGGCTTGGTGACATAGTCGTCGGCCGCGAGCTCCAGCCCCATGATGCGGTCAGCCTCGTCCTGCTTGCCGGTAAGGATAATGATGGGGATTGCGGAATCCTCGCGAAGCTTGCGAGCGAGCTGCATCCCATCCTCGCCGGCGAGACGAAGGTCGAGAAGGACGAGGTCGATAGCATGCTCGGCAAGCGCTTTCGCCATGTCTGTGCCGGTCGCGCCGGTTGTGACGCGCAGCTCGTTTTCGCCGAGATAGTCAGCGATCAAGTGGGTCATCGACGCGTCGTCGTCGATGACCAGGATGTGCGGTTGAACGTTGCTCATGGTGGATGGCGCGGTGCAGCAAAAAGTTAGCATGCCCTGTCAGGATCGCGCAAGCCAACATGGATTACATCTGTAGGCGAGCGCCCTCATGGCGCAATCGGAGTGAAACCCCCCGGCGTTTAAATGACCAAACGTATGGAGACCCCCGCTCGCCCAAGGCATAGTGGAAATACAGCAATGTCACGCATCATCATTATCGAGGATGACGGCCTCATGCGCGGCCTGCTCGAGGAATGGTTGACCGAGGCAGGGTACGCCGTGAGCAGCGCGACCTTGCGTGACCAGCCGGCCAAGGGCAGAGTGGATCTCGTGATTGTGGACATCTTCCGCCCGCGGCACGCCGGAGACAAGGTCATACGTGCCGTGCGGGCAGCCTATCCGGGCGCGCCGGTCATCGCGATGTCCGGACAGTTTCGCCTGGGCCTCGGCGGTGCTTGCGCGGCCGCGCAGGCGCTTGGCGTTCGGCGGGTCATTCCGAAGCCGTTTTCGCGCGGTGAGTTTCTCGCGGCAGTGGACTCCGTCATCGGCATTTCGGTTTAGAGAGCCGCATGCTCGAACCGTCAGCGCCACTTTCGTCCTCAGCCGGCAAGGTCCGTTTCACTCGTTTGCGGCGTCGAATCATCGCGATCGGCGCGCTTGTCATCGCCGCGTTCGTGGCGCTGGCGGCTTACGACACGTGGCGGTCGCATCGACAGTCGGTGGATGAAACCAGCCATGAGCTCGGCAGCCTGGCAAAAACGCTTGCCGAGCAAGGCGCGCGCAGCTTCCAGACGCTGGATCTTCTCCTCCGCGACACCGCGCAATGGTATGGCGAGCGCGGGCATTTGCTGCCGCCGGAGGCCATCGAAGCAAACCTGGAAAGCCGCGCGTCCGGGCTGCCGCAGCTCCGCTCGCTTGCGATCGTCGACAAGGAAGGTATCCAGCGTTATCGCTCGCTTCATACGATCTCGTTCCCTCTGGACGTCTCCGGCCGCTCCTATTTCGCCGCGCAACGCGACGGGACGGCGAAGGGCCTTTTTGTGAGCGAGCCCATCACCTTGCGCTCGACGAACCGGCGAACCTTGTTTCTGTCGCGCCGGCTGAACGACGGCAAAGGCGAATTCACCGGCGTCGTCGTTGCCATCCTCGATCTCGATGACATCCAGCAATTTTATCGCGCCATCGGCTTGGGCCCCGGCGGCGCAATCAACCTGATGCGCGAAGATGGCACGCTGGTCGTGCGCGAACCCGAGGCGGCCGATGCGATCGGGAAGCAATATCCGGAGCTTGCGGCTGCGACGGGCATGCCGGCCGGCGTCGTAGCAAGCCGAATCGACGGCAAACCGCGCTTTGTCGCTGCGGCTCGCCTGCCGTCCTTGCCGTTGGTGGTCGCCGTCACTCGCGAGGAGGCGATCGCGCTGGACACGTGGCGCGACCTTGCCGGCCACATCGCAGCGGGTACGCTCGTCTTTGCGATGTTGGGCGTGCTGACCATCGTGGCGCTATTGCATCAATTGCGGCGTGTCGAGGCAAGCGAGCAGGCATTGCGCGAAAGCGAGCAGCGCTATGCCCTCGCGATGGAGGGGGCAAATGAAGGCCACTGGGATTGGGACTTCGAGAACGGTCACTCCTTTCTTTCGCCCAAAATGAAAGCCTTGCATGGTCGCAGTGAGGACAGCCCGGTGACCACGCGCGCCGAATGGATGGCGCAGGTCGACATCCACCCCGACGACAGACTCCGAATCGAGCTTGCGGCGCAGGAGCATTTCGCGGGACACACACCGAACTACGAGTTCGAATATCGCGTCCGGCATCCGGACGGGGCGTGGCACTGGCTGGTCGCGCGCGGTCGCTGCCTGCGCGGTCCGTCCGGCAAGGCGTACCGGTTCCTTGGCTCTGCTATCGACATCACGTCGCGCAAGGAGGCGGAAGCGGAGAAGGAGCGGCTCGAGGCGCAGCTCCGGCAGGTGCAGAAGATGGAGGCAATCGGCACGCTCGCCGGCGGCATCGCCCACGATTTCAACAATATCCTCGGCGCGATTCTCGGTTATGGCGAGCTTGCGCAAAAGCATGCCGCGGAAGGCAGCCCGACGCGGCGCTACCTCGACAACATCATGCATGCCGGCGGGCGTGCGAAGGCACTCGTCGAGCGTATCCTCGGCTTCAGCCGCAGCGCATTGACCGAGCGCGCGCCGGTGAACGTCCAGTCCGTCATCGAAGAGACGCTCGAGATGCTCGCGCCCGCGCTGCCGCCGGGCGTGCGGCTCGTGAAGAAGCTGGAGACAGGCACCGCCGCGGTGATCGGCGACCCGACGCAGCTGCACCAGGTGGCGATGAATCTGTGCACGAATGCCGTGCACGCCATGGAAGGCTCGGGCGTGTTGGATGTTTCACTGGAGAGGGTCGCCGTCGGCGAGCGGCGTCCGCTCTTGCAGGGGGAGATCCTGCCAGGAGCTTATGCGAGACTCAGCGTCACCGATACGGGAAGCGGGATTGCGCCCGCTGTCCTCGAGCGGATGTTCGACCCGTTCTTCACGACCAAGCCCGTCGGCGAAGGCACCGGCCTGGGGCTCTCGCTCGTGCAAGGGATCGTCGCCGACTTCGGCGGCGCGATCGACGTTGCGACCACCGTTGGAGAAGGCACGACCTTCGCGGTCTGGCTGCCGATTTCGCAGGAAAGCGCCAGGACATCCGCGGAAGTCTTTCGCGCGCTGCCGCGAGGTCACGGTGAAGTGGTGATGGTCGTCGATGACGAGCGTCCGCTGGTGGCGCTGGCCGAGGAAATACTTGCCGAGCTGGGGTACGAGGGCGTTGGATTCGATTCGAGCACGTCCGCTTTGCGCGCATTCCGTGCCGAGCCGAAGCGTTTCGACCTGGTGCTGACCGACGAGACGATGCCGGAGCTTAAGGGCACCGAGCTGGCGCGTGAAATCCGGCAACTGCGGCCCGACATCCCTATCGTCCTGATGAGCGGCTACAGCGGTGGTCGCTTAGCGGAGCGCGCGGACTCCGCAGGCGTCAACGATGTGCTGCGGAAGCCGCTCGACAGCCGCGACATTGCCGAGTCGCTGGCGCGAGCGCTGGCGTCGTCGCGCTGACCGGCGGGTGCATCGTCCGACTTCGACTGCGCGAAAATAATCGGGGGCCGACCGCTGTAGTCAGCCCCCCGCACCGCGGGGTCGACAGGTGCGAATTCATTCCCGCATCGGTGCCGGTCCTAAGAATGTTTGCGATAATCATTCATGCTCAATGGCACGTCAGCGGCACGCCCGGTGCAATGATTTGACACGTCTTGCCGTTGCTGCCGAACATGAGGTTGCCCGCACCTCGGCTGTATCGCGTCCCGTCGGTGCCCCAACAACCGCTTGGGTCACAGCTGGCTACCTGAGGATTCGGTTGCGGGGAGGGCTTCGTTTGTGCGTAGGGGCTCCTTGGTGCGTAAGGACTCGCCTGCGCGTAGGGACTCGTTGTCGGGCTGGGTGTGGCGAACGGGCTCGGCGTGGCGAACGGGCTCGGTGTGGCGAATGGGCTCGGTGTGGCGAATGGGCTCGGTGTGGCGAATGGGCTCGGTGTGGCGAATGGGCTCGGTGTGGCGAATGGGCTCGCTTGCGCGAAGGCGAGCGATCCGCTGGCCGCCCAGAGGACGGCGAGTACACAAGTAAGTGCCTTCTTCATCTTCTGCTCCTCGATGGGACTCGGATTGGCTCGGAACGAGGCTCCGAACCGGGCTTAACCACGATCCCGTAGCTGCGACGTAGCGTTTGCGTCCGCCTCCATTTGATGTCCGGCCGATTACGGGAAAATTTCGCTGCGATCGCGTTGCACTACAGTTGGCATGGAGTCCCAGCGTTCGCGGGAGTGGCACTATCCGCCGGCCGCAAATCGCGGCATCATCGGCGAATGAGCGGCGGTGGAGTGCATCCACCACCTGAGGCGGCTCTTACTCGGCGATTGGCCTGCAATGATTCGATTCGTCACCGCCATCGTCGCAACGTGTCTGTTCTCGATCGCGTGTTGTCCTGTTGCCACCGCCGATGTGCCATCCGAGATCCCCTCGCTCCAGGGGATAACGCCCGCGCTGATCTACAACGGCGCCGCGTTTACCAATCTCCGCGGAGGCCTACGAACCGGCAGCACCTACACCGGGACCTTGAACCTGCAGCTGACCGTCGACGGAGGGTCGTTGCTCGGCTGGAAAGACACGTTGTTCTACATTGACGGGCTCTGGATCCACGGAGGACAACCGAGTAGCTTCACCGGCGATGCGCAGGGTGTGAGCAGCATCTCTGCACCGTCCGCGGTCAAGCTCTATGAAGCTTGGTTGCAGAAGAACTTTCTCGACAATCGATTTTCGGCGCTCGCCGGTCTCTATGACTTGAACAGCGAGTTCTATCGTCTGCAATCAGCAGGGCTGTTCTTGAACAGCTCGTTCGGCATCGGCCCCGAGTTCGCCCAAAGCGGCGTGGAAGGCCCCTCCATTTTTCCGAGTACGTCCATCGGCGCCCGCTTCGCATACAAACCGGCGCCGGGGATCGTCCTGCGGACCGCGGTCCTGGATGGCATGCCCTTGGATCGGCCCGACGGCAGCCGCGGCGTGTTCAAGCACGGCGACGGCATCCTGATCGTGGCGGAAGCCGCCTTCCTCGATCGACCGCCGCCGTCGGACCGCCCGCGCAGCGGCCGCTTTCGCATCGGCAGACAGGCGATGTTGCCTCCCTACGATGAGAAGTTCGCCGTCGGCGGATGGTATTACAGCGCGACGTTCGATGACCTTGTGGACGTCGAACCCGGCGGCCAGCCGGTGCGGCATCGTGGCAGCAGCGGCATCTATGCCCTCGCGGATGGAGTGCTTTTCAAAGTGAACGGTGATTCCGACAAAAGAATCACCGGATTTCTGCAAGCAGGGTACGGAGATATCCGCATCGATCGGTTTGGATCCTACCTCGGCGCCGGTCTGACCGCGACGGGCATCATCGCAGGACGCGACGCCGACGAGCTGGGGCTCGCGCTCGCCTACGCCCGCAACGGCTCTCATTACGCGAGCGCGCAACGTATGCGGGGACTGCCTGTCATAGGCGGCGAAGCGACGATCGAGCTTACCTACCTGATGCAAGTAACCAAGTGGCTCGCCGTGCAACCCGATCTGCAATACGTCATCCATCCCAGCACCGACCCGACGATTTCCAACGCGCTTGCTTTTCAGTTGCGTTTCGAGATCTCTTTCTGAAGACGAATCGATCCGGAAGCGGGCGCAAATCGCGTGTGGGAATTCGACAAACTCCTCGCGATCCGCGCCCTGAACGCCTACTGGACACCATTAATTGCATACGCGGGTGCATTCGTGCTCGCCAGCGCGGTTTGCGACTGTTTGGGCAGCGGCCGGGCGGCGATTTCCTCGGAACCCAACGCGGCCAATTCACTTATCGTCGAACCGTTCGGGTGTGTGGCGCGCCAAGTGGGATCCACAGGCGCATTCGCCAGGACCGGCGGGTTGAAACGGTTCGCCGTTTCCTCGGACCCGAGCGCCGCCAAGTCGCGGTTCGTCAGCCCGTTCGGATTGCTCTGGCGCCATGCCGAAGGTCCACGGGCGAAGACGGGCGGATTGGTGACGTGGCCCAGGTTGCCGCCGTTGAAGTACGCATACGAATCGCCGGTAAACGGATTCATGCTGCTGTCGTCGGCGCGTGCAATACCTGACATGCCGGCCGCGAGCGCAACCGCTACGACTACGCTTTTCATCATCGACAATTTGCTTTTCATGACTGCTCCTTTCAAGTAGATGGTTGTGTAGACGCAGGTCATCGAAAGATGAACTTGACGCCTGTGACCATTAGGCGCCCCTCGCGTTTCTTGGGCGTTTCCACGCCGTTGTGCGGCGTTGCACCTGTAACGAGTACCGACGTTCGTGCGCGTCTTCGCGGATAGGGACGCCGTGATTCGGAACATGCTACACATCGAGATGAATGTGCCGATTAGCCTTCACAGGCTAAGGCAATGAAACCGACGTTCTTCGGGGAGCGCTTGGGGACGGTTTTAGATGTCGGCTGACGCGGGTGGCGCGCCGCCCTGGGCGGCAGCTTTTTGCGTCGCGATCCAGTACGCCGGATACGCGACGCTGTCCACGTCGCCCCTTCCGTTGCCCGATGCGCGGTCGAAACACTCCAGCGTGCGGGCCGCCAGGGGAAGCGAGCTCCCGAGAGCGGTTGCTTCCTGGGCGATGTAGCGCAAGTCCTTGCGCATCGTATCGACGTCGAAGGTGGCCGCGCCCGAATTCTCCCCGTTCATGGCGGCGACGATCTGCGGGCCCCTTATGCGCAGGACCGTTGCTCCGATATTCGAATCCGCCAGAAGGTCGATGACGCGTGCGGCATCGATGGCCGAGAGATCCACCAGGAGCAAGGATTCGCCAAGCGCCTGCCAAAACACTGCGAGCAACAAATTCGCGGCAAACTTCATCCGTGCGCCTGCGCCGAGAGGCCCGACGTGCTCGACGCGGCGGCAAAATTGCCACAGCAAGGGCTGCGCGCGTGCGACGTACACCGATTCGCCGCCGGCGAAGCCAACCAGCGTCCCTGAGCGCGCCGCGGGAATGGACCCGCTCACGGGACACTCGATGAAACCGGCATCGCGCGACGTTATTGCCGCCGCGACGTTCGCGTGTGCTCCCGGGCTCACGGTGCTCATGTCGATGAAGAGGCGTCCTTCCACGTTGCCGGCCAGAAGCCCGCCGGGGCCGAGATACACGCGCTCGACCGCCGCATTATCGAAAAGAAAGGAAATCACCACCTCCGAATCGTTGACCAGCTCGGCGAGCGTCGGCGTCCATTTCGCGCCCGCCTCACGTGCCTTTTGCGCGTTGCCGGCCGTGCGATTCCAAACCCGGACTTCATGGCCGAGCTCCAGCAGCCTTTGCGCTATCGCCGTGCCCATGCGTCCCGTGCCCGCAATTCCGATTTTCATTCAGATCTCCCAGCTTCCCTGTTTGCGGCGCAGAACTTCTAAGCCGCTGCTGCCGCTTGGGCGCGGGCAGGGGGAGCCATGAATTCGGGGCCGACAGGATCCTTCACGGCCTCCGAAAGAATTTCGTCGACGCGCCGCTTGGCCTCATCGTCGAGCTTCCACCCCATTGCGTTCCCCACCACGTCGAGCTGCGCCGGCCGACGCGCGCCCCAAAGCGCGACGGTGTCGCCCTGATCGAGCACCCATCGCACCGCGAGCGCCAGCACCGGCGAGCCGTAGCGCTCGCGCGCATAGCGTTCGAGCGCTGCCACCGCGGCCAGGTACTGAGAGAACCGCGGCGCCTGGAACTTGGGATCGTTGCGCCGCAGGTCGTCACCCTTGAACACGGTAGCGGAGGTGATGCTCCCCGTGAGGAGTCCGCGACACAGAGCGCCGTAGCAGAGCACCGCGATGTGGTGCTGCGCGGCGTACGGAAGGACGCCGCTTTCGGCGTCGCGCTCAAAGAGGTTGTACGGTGGCTGCACCGAATGGATGGGAGCGACCTTTCTGAATTCATCCATCTGGGCAGCGGAATAATTGGATACGCCGATCGCGCGGATCTTCCCTTCTTTCAGCAAGCGCGCGAGTGCTCCCGCGGTCTCCCGGATTGGAACCAGCGGATCCGGCCAATGCACCTGGTAGATGTCGATGTAGTCGGTGCGCAGGCGCCGCAATGAATCCTCGACTTCCTTTCGAATGCGCGCGGCCGAGGAGTTTCGCCACACCTTCCCGTCCCGCCATTCGAGCCCGGTCTTGGTCGCAATGATCGCCCGCTGCCGCAGGCCTTCCGACAGTGCCATGCCGACGATCTCTTCCGAACGCCCGAATCCGTAGACGGGTGCGGTATCGACGAGCGTGATTCCCCGCTCGATGGCGGAGCGGATGGTGCGGATCGACTCGTCCAGGTCGGTTCCGCCCCACATCCAGCCACCAATGGCCCAGGTGCCCAGCGCGATGCGCGAAGCATTGATCCCGGACGCTCCAATTTGAATCGTTTCCACGGTTTCACCCTTTCTCGGATTTGACAAGCCGGCGCCGCCGCCCTCGCTATTCCTGCTTTCCAATTTGTCGTCGATCGCTGGCGAACGCGTAACTCGACTATCGGCGGTCCGGGTTGCAACCCCGTTTCCGGGGCGTGATGGAACGTTTCGTTTGAAACACGCCCGCTTCGAATTTGGGGACCGCATGCCAAGCGAGCGCATGCAAGCCCGATGGAATGGAAGTTGCTGCGAACTGCGATCGAGGGAAGGATTCGAACCGGGGATGCCCGGCACACGGAATGTCGCGCGCCGCGGCAACAAATCGGCGCGGGCCGGATTGCCGATAACCTGGTTTGCACGGGAATACGCAGATGTCCGGCCGTGTTTCCCCTTGGAAGGGATGGTGCGGAAGCAGCGACAGCGCAAATCCAGACCGGCACCGGTGCTTTCGCTTTGTTGGATCGGGCCGCAGAAGGGATTTACAGCACAGTCGGCGACGCAGACAATAGCATTGCGGCTCGAAAGCCAAGCCGCGAAGTGCATGTTAGCCCGGCCTCGCTGTTCCACGCGATTCTGACCCATCATCGGACTGATTTCGATTAGGACGCGCATGCGAACGAGCGTGTACACATGATCCCGCCACGCCGCGCGCTCCCAATGGGGCTGATCGGATTCGTCCTCACGGTCCCGGGCGCAGTCTCGGCAGAGGAGGCGGTGCAGCGGCTCGACCCTCTGGTCATCACCGCGACGCGCGTCGAAGAGCGCGCGTTCGAGCTGCCGCTGTCGATCGACAGTGTGGACGCCAGGCAGATTCAGCAGGATCAATTGCAGATCAATTTGTCGGAGTCTCTGGTGAGAGTCCCGGGTCTGTCGGTTCAGAATCGGTGGAACTACGCTCAGGATCTCCAGGTGTCGTCGCGCGGCTTCGGTGCGCGCGCGGCCTTCGGCGTACGCGGCATCAGGCTCTACCAGGACGGCATTCCGGCGACCATGCCCGACGGCCAGGGTCAGACCGGCAGCTTCAGCCTCGTGTCGGCAAAGCGAATCGAAGTGCTGCGCGGACCTTTTTCGACGCTTTATGGCAACGCCTCGGGCGGCGTGATTTCGATATTCACCGAGGACGGCCCGGACCCGCCGGAGGCGCAGGCACAGATCATCGGAGGGAGCTACGGCACGTGGAACGCCATAGGCAAGGTCGGGGGCGAAGCGAACGGCGTCAACTACGTCGTCGCCGACAACCACTTCCATACCGACGGCTATCGCGATCACAGCGATGCTTCGCGCGATCTGTTCAACGCCAAGCTCAAGTTCGATGCGGGAAGCGACACCCACATCACCCTCATCGCCAACACGCTCTATCAGCCGGAGGCGCACGATCCGCTGGGCTTGACAAGAGCGCAATGGCAGGCGAATCCGCGCCAAGTCGATCCGGTCGCGATTCAGTTCGACACGCGCAAGACCGTCAGCCAGCAGCAGGGCGGCGCGTCGCTCGAGCAGAAGCTCGCGCCCGACACAGTGCTGCGCGTGACCGCGTACGGAGGCCAGCGGGTAGTGCGGCAGTACCTCGCGCTTTCCGGCGCGGTTGGACCGACGACGTCGGGCGGCGTGACCGATCTCGACGGGGACTTCTACGGCGTCGACGCGCGCGTGAGCACGCGCATGAAGCTCGCCGGTGGCCCGCTGCTCCTGACCGTCGGCGCCGCCTACGACCGGCAGCATCAGCGCCGCCGCGGCTTCGTCAACGACAACGGCGCGCTGGGCGACCTGCGTCGCAACGAGGATGACTTCGTCACCGACACGGATGAATACCTTCAGGCGGAGTGGACGCCGCTCGCCGATCTGTCGGCGCTGGTGGGGGTGCGGCACAGCGATGTGCGCTTTGTCTCCGACGATCACTTCATCACCGGACCGAATCCGGACGACAGTGGCCGCGTCGCCTATACCCATACCAACCCGGTCGCGGGCGTGCTCTGGCGCGCGGCACCCGATGTCAACGCCTACGTCAACTGGGGCGTGGGATTCGAGACGCCCACCTTCATCGAGCTTGCCTACCGCCCGACCGGCAGCGGGCTCAACTTCGCGCTCCAGCCTGCCGTCAGTCGCTCGACCGAAGGCGGGGTCAAGTGGTTTACGGAGCGGCAGCGCGTCACCGTCGCGGTCTTCACCATCGACACGACGAACGAGATCATCGTCGACAGCTCTACCGGCGGGCGCACGACCTACAAGAATGCGAGCAAGACGCGCCGCCGCGGCGTCGAGGCCGAATGGAACGCAACGCTGGGCGGCGGATTCACGGCGTATGCGTCGTATACGTATTTGTCGGCCAAGTTCGCCTCCGATGCGACCACCGGCTCGCCTCCGCAGGTGCTTCCCGCCGGATCGAGGCTCCCCGGCGTTCCGGCGGCGAATGCCTTTGCCGAGCTTGCCTGGTCCCGGCCGGAATGGCTCGGTGCCTCGGCCGCGCTCGAGCTGCAGTACGCGGACAAGCTCTACGTAAACGAGCTCAATACCGACTCCGCTCCGCGCTACACCGTCGCCAACGTCCGCGCCGGGCTCGAGCAGCATTCGGGCGCGTGGACGCTGCGCGAATTCGTTCGCGTCAATAACCTTGCCGATCGGAACTACGTGGGATCGGTCATCGTCGCCGACACCAATGGACGTTTTTTCGAGCCCGCGGCGCGACGCAATTATCTGGTGGGAATCTCGCTCAATCTCAAGTTCTAGTGAGCTTTGCATATATGACTGACAACAGCAAAGCTCAGTCCCTCACCCCCAACCCCTCTCCCGCGGGAGCGGGAGAGGGGAGCATCGAAACGGAAATGGTCGACAACCATTTCCGTATAGCTCAGTAAGGAACGCGTTGCGTCACACCGCGACGACGGCCGGCATCCGCGTTCCATCCTCGGCGCGTCTCGGCCCCGGCCCGGATGCAGCGGTCGGCACTGCCGCTTTCCAGGGCACCATTGATCGACGCCGGGAGACCGGCGTCGTCGGCAGCCGCGGCGCGGTGGCGCAGGCGATCCGCGCCGCGCTTCATCGTCGAATGGCACGAAACATGCATAGAAATGGAAGCGGACTCTGCCCATCCCGCTCCGTCCCACCGGGGATGGGGTGCAATGGGCGTTCGCCCGCGGCACTATCAAAGGAGCGCCATGACCCACCTTCTGATCGTCGACGACGAGGCCCATGTGCTCAACGCTTTGCGGCGGATGCTGCTCAATGCCGCGGCGCCCCCGGTATTGCACGACCTTGAGCTGACGACATTCACTTCGCCGATCGAAGCGCTCGAACACGCGGCCCATCACCGCATCGATCTCGTGATCTCCGATTACCGCATGCCCGGAATGGACGGCGTGTCTTTTCTGACGCGCGTCGCCGATCTGCAGCCGGATTCCGCACGGATCATCCTGAGCGCATACGCGGACATGGAGGGCATCGTTCGCGCGATCAACGAAGCAGGCATTTTCCGCTTCGTGGGCAAACCCTGGTCGGACCCGGAATTGAAGATGATCGTCGCGCAGGTGCTCTCTCATCGGGAACTGCTTATCGAGAACCGGCTGCTCGCGGACGAGGTGCGGTGCCAGCGCGGCGTGATATCGCGACAGCAACTGGAGCTCGCCCGGCTCGAATCCGAAAGTCCGGGCATCACGCGAGTCCGATGGACGGAAGATGGCGGCGTCCTTCTCGAGGACTAGCGTGGGCCTCACTGTCCGCCGCCCCGATACTCGCAAGAGACTCTCCGTCCGGCCCTCGTCTCCAAGGCCGCGATGAGCGCATCGGCTCTCGGCTCAGGCGCCGGCAAGCTCGGCGACTATGGATGGATCTACGCGCTGTACGAGCTGGGCCAGACCGCAGCCAACGATGCGGCGCCGTTGCAGGTGCTGCAGAACATTCTCGAGCACATCGTCTCGGGTTTCGAAGCACAAAGCGGATCGATCGCGCTGCGCGTCGAAGGAACTGAAGACCTGCTCGAAATCGCCGCCGGCATCGATTTGCCGCCCGGTGTAGTCGGCAGCCGACTTCCACGCGGCGTCGGCGTATTCGGCCACGTCGTGGCGACGGGAGAGCCCCTCCTCATCAATGGCGATGTCGCCGAGACAGGGCTGCCGCTGCGGATGCACGAGCGCCGGGACCGCCTGACGCATTCCGCGATGTGCTGGCCGCTGCGTGTCTCCGAGCGCACCATCGGTGCGGTCGCTGTCAACCGGGCGCCGGGACACCCCAAGTACAAGGTCGACGATCTCGACCACGGTCAGGCGATGACGAGCCTGCTCGCGCTGGTCATCGCCAACCACCGGATGCACGTCGAGCGCGAGAACCGGATTCTGGAGCTGTCGACACTCAACACGACGATGCAGCGCATGAATGAGATGCTGGAGGAAGCGCAGGACCAGCTTGTCCAGTCCGAAAAGATGGCGTCCATCGGCCAGATCGCAGCGGGGGTTGCTCACGAGATCAACAACCCCGTGGGCTACGTGCTTTCGAATCTCGGGACGCTGGACTCCTATCTCGCCAGCCTGTTCGGCCTGCTCGATGCCTTCATCGACGCCGAACGCGGGCTGCCGGTGCCCTTGCCGTCACTCGATCGCGCACGTGCGTTGCGCGAGACCATGGACGTTGATTTCCTGCGCACCGATGTCATGGCGTTGCTCGCCGAGTCGCGCGACGGCATTCTGCGCGTCAAGCATATCGTCCAGGACCTCAAGGATTTCTCGCGCGGCGGCGTCGACGACCTGTGGGAGGTCGTGAACCTGCACGACGCCCTCGACCGCACGCTCAGCATCGTGCGCAATGAGCTCAAGTACAAGGCGCGCATCGAAACCGATTACGGCGAGCTGCCCGACATCGAGTGCATTCCGTCGCGGCTTCACCAGGTATTCCTCAATCTCATCGTGAACGCGGGCCAGGCGATCGAGGAGAGCGGAACGATCAGCCTCTCGACCGGCGGCGGCGCCAGCGAGATATGGATCCGTTTCGAGGACACCGGTTGCGGCATTCCCAAAGAGCATCTCAATCGGATCTTCGAGCCTTTTTTTACGACCAAGCCGGTCGGGCAGGGGACCGGCCTCGGCCTGTCGGTTTCCTATTCGATCGTGCGGCGCCACGGAGGATCGATCGACGTCGAAAGCGAGGTTGGCCGCGGATCGCGCTTTACCATCCGCCTGCCTGTGCGACAGGTGCATACGCAGGTCGCGGAAAGCGCGCAAACGCCGGATAGCGGGTCGCGAACGGACGCGTCAGTCCCGCAAGACAGAGTCGCGGGATCGAGGCACGAGCACGCGCTCGAGGCGCGAGGAAGCGATGCCACCATCGACTGACGCGACAGCCCTCGAGCGCAGCGGAAAACTGCTGCTCGAGAGCGAGCGCCGCTTTCGCAACTTGACCGAGCTGTCATCGGATTGGTACTGGGAGCAGGACAAGAACCTGAGCTTCACGTTTCTATCCAGCACGATCTACGAGAAATCGGGAAACACGGCGGCCTCCATGATCGGCAAGGCGCGTTGGGACATCCCCGACACCGTCCCCCTGTCCGGCGCCTGGGCAGAGCACCGCGCGGTGCTCGCAGCGCGGCAGCCGTTTCGCAATTTCGAATATCGGCGCGTCGCGCAGGATGGACGCGTACGTCTCATCAGCGTAAGCGGCGACCCCTTCTTCGACGCCGCCGGGGAATTCGCGGGCTATCGCGGCATCGGCTGCGACATCACCGACCGAAAGCAGGCGGAGGATCGCCTCGCGTATCTTGCGTGGTTTGATTTCGTCACCGGCCTCCCGAACCGTCACCGGATCCACGACGAACTGACGCGGATGATTGTCGAAGCCCGGCGAACCGCCGGCTCCATCGCGTGCATCCTGGTCAAGCTCGACCACTTGAAAGGCGTGGACAGCATCTACGGACACCGAGCCGGCGACCAATTGCTGGCCGAGGTTGCAAATCGACTGCGGCGCCGCGCGCGCGATTCCGATGCCGTCGGACGTCTTGGCGATGACGAATTCGTGCTGGTGGTCTCGAATCTTGCCAAGGCAGACGATGCAGCTGCGGTCGCACGGAAGCTGATCGACGACCTAGCAGCGCCCTTCGATCTCGGTGGCCCCGAAACGCACATTTCGGCCAATATCGGTATCGCGATTTGTCCCGAGCACGGCGACGGCCCTGAAGATCTGCTCAAAAAGGCAGAACAGGCGATGCATCACGCCAAAGAACAGGGCCGCGACACGGTCCGCGCCTACCTGCCGCGAATGAACGAACTGGCGCAGAAGCGGCTCCAGCTCGACGCCAGCCTGCGCGGCGCGCTCGAGCGCGGTGAATTCCTGTTGCATTACCAGCCCAAGGTGGACCTCACCACGGGACTCATGAGCGGATTGGAAGCGTTGTTGCGCTGGCAACATCCCGAGCGGGGCAGGGTCGCGGCCGCGGAGTTCGTGCCGATCCTCGAGCAGACCGGGCTGATTGCGCCCGTCGGCGAATGGGTGTTGGAGACGGCCTGCGCGCAGATCAAGGCCTGGCAGGCGCGCGGGATCACGGTTCCGCCGGTCGCAGTGAACATTTCGGCGCAGCAGTTCCACCAAGCCGATTTCGACGCTCAAGTTCGCGCGCTCATCGCCAGAGCCGGCGTCGACTGCAGGCTGATCGATCTGGAGATCACCGAATCGATGTTGATGCACCATCCCGCGGAAGCAGCCGGAATGTTGAGCCGGCTCAAACGCATCGGTGTGCAGCTTTCCATCGACGATTTCGGCACCGGGTTTTCGAGCCTTGCGTATCTCAAGCGTTTTCCGCTCGACGCGCTCAAGATCGATCGCACCTTCGTTCGCGATATCGCGACGGGCTCCGACGAGGGAGAGATAGCATTGGCCATCATCGGCCTCGCGCACAACCTCAAGCTGAAAGTCGTGGCCGAAGGCGTGGAAAACGAGGCCCAAATGAACTTCCTGCGCTCGAACGGCTGCGATGAGATGCAGGGATATTTCTTCGCGCGTCCGCAGAGCGTCGAGGACTGCACCCGCACGTTGATCGAGCGCCGCTGCCTGCAATTTCCAAAGGCTCGCGCTCCGTTGCGCAGCCCCGGGCACGGCTCACGAGCTGCCTACGAGCACAGCCCCGCAGCGACGGCCACCAAAGAGATCGAGCTGGCTGCCGTAGAGCTCGAATGGCTGCGGCGGTGTAATGCGCATAGCTGCATCGCTCCAGCGCCGGTGGTGGCGGCGCTGGAGCGGGCCGGCCTCGCAACGCTGGGCGACGATGGACGGTTGAACGTCACCGACAGCGGCAGCGCCTACGTGAGCACTTACGACTCCAGGACCAAGAAGCGCGGACGCTCGTCCCGAGTCCCGAGGGTGTGATCCCCAGCGGCTCGAGCCGCTCTACGCGGCTGCAGCAACCCAACGCCGCGACGCGTTTCACATTTCCGACGTAATCCGACTTAACAAGAGCTGACAGACCGCTCCCGGGTTATTATGTACGGTATCGGACAGACCGTATTCCTTACGGACAGTAGTGTCTAAACCCATCCATGGATGGCACGGCTCAAAACATCCTTGTCATCGCGAGCGATCGCGCTCTGGCGTCGGCGATCGGCGCGTCGCTCGCCGAGCCGGCCGAGGATTGCTTTTCGACTGTCTGGGCACGCGACCTGTCTTCGGGGCTTGCGCGGCTGACCGAGGGCGGCATAGACGCCGTCCTCCTCGACCTCTTTCTGCCTGACAGCCAGGGCATCGCAACCCTCGACCGGATACTTGCAGCTGCCCACCGTATTCCGATCCTGGTCGTCACGGATCGGGGCGGGGAAGAGATCGCTCGCCAAGCGGTCCAGCGCGGAGCGAAGGAGCGTGTACTGAAGGAGCGCATCGACAGATACTCGCTGCCGCTGATTCTGCGGCATATCCTGGAACGCACTGCCGCTGACAACACCCTGTTCGTCGAGCGTCAGCGCGCGCAAGTCACGCTCGATTCCATAGGCGACGGCGTCATTACCACGGACATGGAAGGGAAGGTGACGTATCTCAACGTGGTCGCGGAAAGAATGACGGGGTGGTCCCGCGATGAAGCATGCGGCCGGATGTTTGGCGAGGTATTCCGCATCATCGACGGCGACACGCACGAACCAGCGCTGAATCCGATGGAATTGGCTACTCGGCAGAACAAGATTATCGGGCTTCCGCGCAACTCGGTGCTGATCCAGCGAAACGGGCTTGAATCGCCGATCGAAGACTCCATCGCCCCGATTCACGACCAGGACGGGGAGATCATCGGTGCGGTAATGGTTTTCCGTGACGTGACCGCGGCGAGGGTGATGAAGCTCAAGCTGTCGCACCTTGCGCAGCACGACTTCCTCACCGGCCTGCCCAATCGAATGCTGTTGAACGACCGCCTCAATCATGCAATCGCGCTGGCGCGGCGCCACGGCGCTCACGTCGCGGTGCTGTTTCTCGATCTCGATCGCTTCAAGCAGATCAACGATTCACTGGGGCACGCGATCGGCGACAAGCTCCTCCAGGAGGTGGGAAACCGGCTGGAGGCCGCCGTCCGCGGCTCCGACACCGTCAGCAGGCTGGGCGGAGATGAATTCGTGATCGTGCTCTCCGAAGTCCAGCAGGCGCAGAACGCAGCACGGCACGCCGAAAAGATACATGCGGCGTTGTCCGCGCCGCACACTCTCGGACAGCACGAGCTGCAGGTCAACGTGAGCATCGGGATCAGCATATTTCCCGATGACGGCGAGGACACCGACACGCTGATCCGATGCGCGGACACGGCGATGTATCACGCCAAGGAAAGCGGCCGCAACACGTATCGATTTTTCAGGCCCGACATGAATGCACGGTCGGTAGAGCGGCAATCGCTCGAAACGCATTTGCGCCGTGCGCTTGAAAAGCGTGAGTTCGTGCTGCATTATCAGCCGAAGACGAATCTCGACACCGGCGCAGTGACCGGAGCGGAAGCGCTCCTCCGCTGGCTACACCCCGAACGCGGGCTGCTACCTCCGGAGCATTTCATGCCGATCGCGGAGGACTGCGGCCTCATTGTGCCAATCGGTCAGTGGGTGCTCCGCGAAGCTTGCCAACAGGCTCGGGCGTGGCAGACCGCAGGTCTGTCGCCGACGCCGGTCGCCGTCAACATCTCCTCGCTGGAGTTTCGCCACAGGGATTTTCTGGCGACCGTTCGCGCCATTCTGGAGGAAACCCGTCTCGACCCGGGCTATCTGGAGATAGAGGTCACCGAGAGCGTTCTGATGCAGGACGTGGAATCCACCACCGCCGTGCTCCGCGCCCTCAAGTCCATCGGAGTATTGCTTGCGATCGACGACTTCGGCACCGGCTATTCCAGCCTGAACGGCCTGCGGCAGCTTCCGATCGACACCTTGAAGATCGACCGGACGTTCGTGCGTGACAGTACGACGGATCCCGACGCTGCGGCCATCGTGAGCGCGGTGATCAGCCTTGCCAGGAACCTGAGGCTGCGCGTGATTGCGGAGGGCGTGGAAACGCGCGAACACGTCGCCTTCCTCAAGGCGCGCTTATGTGACGAGGGCCAGGGTCATTTCTTCGGGCGGCCGATCGTTTCCTCGGAGTTCGCGGAATTGTACGGCGCCTTACTGCAGCATCCGCGACCCGTACCGAGGCAGGTCTCCGCCGTCAGCGCCCGGTAAGGGGCACCTTCAGACACTTCGAATTGCTGTCGCGATCACAGAGCCGATAGAAACGAGTATCGAAAAGGCACCGGTTTACGGGCTGGGGCTGCGAAGCTGCGGCTGCGGTGCTTCAGTTCCAGTGTTCACAGCGTGCCTGAGGTCCGCCCACGCCGCTACCTTCGCCAGGAGGGTCAGGTCAGGGATGGGCAGCTCGGCAGTGCTCGACCATCTGACGCGTCCGGGCTGAGCTTCCTCGGCGCGCCGTGCCGCCGCCTGGTTTTCAGCTTCCCGAATGTCGTCGGAGATCCTGTTCATTTCCTCGGTCGCGGAAATGAGCCGATCGTCGGTGAGCGCCGCCGCGTTATGGCTGCTTGCCATCAACCGCGCCCTGGCGATTTTGAAAAGAATAACCAGCGTCGAGCTGCTGGGGACATACATGGGCCAGTCCATGGTTTCCCAATTCTGGGCTACTCACGAAATGGTTGTCTGTGCGGTGGCGCACAGAGAATGACCTCCCTGGCCGCGGGCGGCGGCGACGCTTGCGTGCTTTCCCTGAGTATCCGCGGGACCGCGGACCTTCATCGACGGGTCAACCGGGCAGCAGGCGCTCGTATTCGCGTTTGACGACTGCGTAGCACTCGCAGACACGGGCTTCCAGCCCAGGCCGATCGCGCACGCTGATGTGACCGCGCCGATAGTCGATCAGGCCGGCTTTTTGCAGATTCCCGGCGGCCTCCACGACGCCCTGCCGCCGTACTCCCAGCATATTGGCGATCAATTCCTGCGTCATCGTCAAGCTCACCGGAATGGAGCCTGTCCAGGCTCAAAAGGAGCCAGCGGCAGAGCTGCTGATCCAGCGAATGGTGGCGATTGCAGACGGCGGTCTGCGCCATCTGCGCAATCAGCGCCTGCGTGTACAGCAGCAGCAGGTGCTGCAGCGGCCCGCCCTGGTCGAATTCATGCTTGATCAGCTTCGCGCCGATCCGGTAAGCATGACCGCCGCTTTGGACGACCGCCTGGTTCGGCGCGGTGTGTCCGCCGAGGAACAGGGCAACGCCGAGGAGGCCCTCGCATCCCGTCACCGCGATCTCCGCCGACGCGCCGTTCGCCATGACGTAGACCAGCGAAACGATGCAGTTCGTGGGGAAATAGAGGTAAGGCAGCTCGCTGCCCGAGGTGTAGATGACCTCGCCGAGGGGCATCGGGACGAGCTCGAGATGCGGCAGCAGACGGTCGAAGACGGCTTGCGGCAGGGCCGCGAGAAGATGATTCTGCAGTGGAGTTGGCTGCGATCGCATGACGTCCACTCGCCTAAACGACAGTCCCCTGGAAAGCGCGTTGCTCGAGAGCTCGAGCCCGCGTGCTGGAACATTATAGATGCGGCGCGCTGTGTGCGATATCGTACACAACCGGGCGTCCTTGGGGAGCCGGCCCGCCGCCGCATGCAGGGGGAAGCCATAGGTCGAGATCGTGAGGATCCGGCCAGACGCCCGGCCGTTCGAAGGCCGAGCGCCTCAATATTCACGTCCGGACGTCCCCTGCGCCCATGGGCTGCGGCGGTGGCACGAAGACCGTCGCGCGACCGGTCGTCATCCACCCTCGAATCTAAGTCCGTCAACGGACAGACGCCGGACCGCGCAAGCGTTAGCGTATGTGCTGACCGAGCTCCATCGATGGAAGAGATGATGATCGATTCGACCGGCAAAGGCCTCGAGCTGCGGACGTTGCGCCCTCGGGCAGTAAGCCGGCGAAGGCACCTGTGATAGAGCATTTCGATGTTCATGGTTTCGAGTTGGTGGTTGATCGCGACTTTTTGGATAGGCGCTTGCGCGGGTATTTTTGTCGCATCGCTGCTGCATATGGCGCGTCACGGTGACGATCGGGAGAGACAGCATCTCTCAGGCGCGGAGGAGCTGTCCCGAGGAGGCAATCGAGCGACTCCAAATGCCTAATCACGAACGGTCCTACGGCCGGGACCGAGCCGAGAGGCCCTTGCTCCGCGCTTAGCCAGCGCATCCGACAACCCGCATTCGTGCGGGTTTTTGTCGAGCACGGGCGTTAGGGACCTTAGTTGGACCTTAGCTGGACCTTAGCTGGACCTTAGTTCGCGGCCGCCACTGCTTCGGGATGTTCCGCCACGGCGCTCACTTCATCGGTCCACACCCTGAAGCTCGTCAGCGTATTGACTCCGAATGTGGTGCTGATCGCGACGTCGGCCGCGTCGCGGCCGCGTGCGATCAATACCCTTCCGATGCGCGGCATGTTGTTGCGCGCGTCGAACGTATGCCAATGCCCGCCGAGAAAGACCTCGAGCCACGCGGCGAAATCCATCGGTCCGTACGGAGGCGGCATGCCGATGTCGCCGAGGTATCCGGTGCAGTACCGCGCGGGGATATTCATGCACCGGCAGAAGGCGACGGCAAGGTGCGCGTAGTCGCGGCAGACGCCCGTCCTGTCGTGGAAAGCTTCCAGCGCGGTCCGCGTCATCCGGGCGTGCTCGTAGCCAAACGTGATGTGCCGATGGACGTAGTCGCAGATCGCCTGAACGCGGTGCCATCCCGCGGGCGTCTGTCCAAAGAGGTTCCACGCCGTCTCCGACAGCCGATCGGTTTCGCAATACCGGCTGCCCAGCAGGAAGAGCAGCGTCTCCTCCGGCAGATCCTCCACCGGAACCTGCTGCGCATCCGGGACGATGGGGTCGGGCGCGCCGCTATCGTTCACTACCGCGTCGGCGGATACGCGCGTCCGACCCGTCGGGGCGACGATGCGCGTGCACCAATTGCCGAAGCTGTCGCGATACGCCGTCATCGGAACAGGCGGGTCGACCATCAGATCGTCGCGGCTGACCAGATCGGACACGCGCGTGAAGTGCACGTTCAAGTTGAATATCATAGGGGTTGGCTGCGGACAATCGTAGATCATCTCGAAGCCGACACGAATCTGCATCATGAGTCTCCGGTGGGCGTGGTCACGGATGCGCGAGGCGGTGCTGAGCGCCGCGGCCCGTCACCAGCGCAGGTCCGGCAATTGCCGAAATACGAGTCGCGTTCCCTCGCTCCATTCGTGACTGAGCGCGGTGAAGTACGCGTCTCCCTCGTCGAACCTGCGGCGCATCTGCACCTCCAGGCTGTCCCGCCGATAGCAAATCAGGTCGATCGGCATGCCTACCGAGAGATTGCTGCGCATGGTGGAATCGAACGACACGAGCACGCACTTGGTTGCATCGGCGAGCGGCGTAAAAGGTGTGATCACGCGGTCGATGATCGGTTTGCCGTACTTCGTTTCGCCTGTCTGGAAGTAGGGTGTGTCGAGCCCGGCCTCGATGAAATTGCCCTCGGCGTAGATCCGGAAGAGGCGGACCGGCTCGCCGTTGATCTGGCCGCCGACGATGAAAGACGCATTGAAACCGACTTCATCCTCTTCCAGGTACTCGCCGTCGCGTCGCTCGATATCGCGCATTGCATCGGCGACCAGCATGGCGACGTCGAACATCGTCCTGGCACTCCACAAGTTGGCCACATCGTCCGAGACGCAGCGTTGATTCAGCACGCCGATGACGGCCTGGGTCCCGGCGAGGTTACCGGAGCTCAACAGGACGATAACACGGTCCCCTCGGCGCTCGAACACCGTCATCTTGCAGAACTTCGCAATATTGTCGAGCCCGGCATTCGTACGCGAGTCCGATGCGAAGATCATTCCCTCGCCGAGCATCACGCCTATGCAGTACGTCATTCCTCCCGCCCTTTGCCTTCGCTGACTCCGGTGCAGATCAAACGCTCTGCACGCGCCGACGGCAAGATGCGGTCGTCTTTCGTACATGAGGCTGTCTCACGGTGATTATGCGGCATGCGCCGGTCCTTCGTGCCGCGCTGCGAGGGAATAGCGCCGGGGCGCCCCGTTTTCCGCTCGAATCGTGGAATGGACCCGCAAGAAAAGGACCCGGCCGGGCAATTCAGGGAGGAAGGGCGCCCGGCCGGGACCGATGGATGACCCGGGCCGTCGGGCGCGTCGTGCCATCCAGGGGGCAACACACCCCCGCGCCAAGCATCCTCCACCGGCGGGCCCGCGTCTGTGCGGTACCGGACACAAGGACAAATTAATGCGACTGTCCGGCCGGCACCGGAGCCCGGCCCGGCCTCACGTCACAACTCGTTGTCCAGCGGGACCAGCGAGAGGAAATTGACTTTCAGCCGCTGCCACTCGCTGCGTGCGGGCTCTCTGTCGTACTCGACCGGTCTTCGATTTTCCCGGGTGCGCCAGAGCAGGTGCGCCGGCCACGACGGGTAGTCCGCCTGCAGCGCCAGCGCGTAGCTGTTTTCCGGCGCCACGATGGATTCGAAGCGCGCAGCGGTCTGCCGCGCAAGCTCGGGGCTGTCGATGATCAGACCGATCTCGGTGTTCAAGCTTCGCGAGCGCTGATCGAAGTTCATCGAGCCGACGTACAGCCTCTGGCGGTCGAACACGAACAGCTTGGCGTGCAGGGCGTAGTTTCCCGAGCGCGTCGCCGCCAGGGTCTCGCCGCTGCCCCGGGCGTTGCCCAGCAGCGCGCGGACTTCGTAGAGCTCGACGCCATCGTCGAGCAGCGGCCGGCGATAGCGCATGTAGCCGGAATGAGCGAGCAGTTCAGGCGTCGACTCGAGTGAATTCGTCAGGACGCGGACGCGCGCCCCCCGCTTGCGCAAGTCCTCGAACATCTTCATCCCCGCATCGCCGGGGATGAAGAAAGGCGTCACCATCAGCAGCTCCGATTGCACCGACGCTGCCGCCTGGGCGACCGACCGATGCATCAGCTTGCCGATCATTTCGCCGTCCGCGACGCGTTTTTTCTCGGGGCTGTCATACACCAATTCCGCCTGCGCCCAGACCAGCGGCAGCCGTCCGGTGAGTATTCCGGCAAGCGGTTCACCGGTCGCTATGCGGGTCGCATAGTCGGTGCCATCGGCCCTCAACTCATGGCGATGCTCGTCCAGCGTTTTTCGATACGCCGCCAGGGCGCCAGAGGTTTGCGGCCCGTTGGCGAGTCCTTCGATCGGGATGACGAGGACGCTCCTCCAGAACTCGTCGAACGTTTTCGAAAGCCGATTGACGATTGGGCCCGCGGCAAAGACGTCGTCGTCGCCGAACTGGGAATCAGGGTCGACCTGAAAGTATTCATCTCCGATATTGCGTCCGCCCACCAGCGCGATCGCGTTGTCCACGACCATCAGCTTGTTGTGCATGCGGTAGTCGAGTCGCGAAGCGGTGAATGCGAATTCAACTGCGCGAAACAGTTCGGTATGACCGCGATACACGAAAGGATTGAATATTCGGATCTCTATATTGGGATGCGATTCCAGCGCGGCGATCTGCTCATCGCCTTCGAGCGTGTCGCCGTCATCGATCAGCACGCGGATGCGCACCCCTCGGTCGGCAGCGCGCAGCAACGCCCTCGTCAGCAGCTGGCCGGTCTCGTCCTGGCGAAAGATGAAGTACTGGAGATCGAGCGTGCGCTCGGCGGCATGGATCATCTGCGCTCGAGCGAGAAAGCCGTCGACGCCTACCGACAGCAGGCGAAATCCGGAGGTCCCGCCGTGGTCGCGCGCGGCGCTCTCGAATTGCCGGCCGAGGCGTGTTTGATCGGGGTCGGACAGCGCCGCGGACGCGGTTTTGGGAAAGTCCGAGCCCGGAGGCAGGGATGCGCAGGCGCCGAGCAGCCCGAATAGCGGAATGAAAAAGACGAAGAGAGAGATTCGCACCGAAGCTACCAAAAAAAGGCACCGCACCGTGGCGGTCGCATCGGATTCACCAAGGCGCACAAGCAATACTGCGTGGCCCGCCCTGACCGGATCGCGAACATCGTCGCTCCGCAGGCATCACGAGCCCACGGAGCATCGACACCGCGGAAAGGAGCTTTGTATTCCGTTCCTACGTGTGATGTTCGGAGTCGCGCGTCCAGCGGCCTTGCTGGAACTCATGACGGCCGTTGTTCTCGTGCCAACGGTCGGGCGTCCATTGATATCCGTTGCGTACGCGCATAGTGTGCCCGCCGACCCAGACGTGTCGGTTGCCCTGCCACGCCCAGTACCCGGGCGCCCACGTATAACCGCGGCGCTGAACGGGGATGACTTCGACCCGCGCAGGCGGAGGAGCGATTTCGATGACGATGCTGCGTGCAAGCGCCGATCCGGATGAAATGCCGCCCGCGAGCGCCAATGCCACCAACAGGCTTCGCACGGTGCCATTCCGTGCGCGGTTCGAGCGCATTCCAAGGCCTGCAGTCGTTGCCGGCGCGGCACTATTTGTTGTAGTCCTCATGCTGTGTACCTTTGGATTTATGAGTGGAAGTCCCACTCGCGCGAGCATCCCACCAACCCGACGTCGAGTCCGTACGGTGGCGCACACACTCGGAGAGCGGCGGGTGGAGCGACGCCCAGAAAGAGCCGCGGCGTAGGCGCGGGATCCTTCAATTATGTCCGTTACCGCACAGAGCACCCTCCCATATTGGACTAAGATAGTGATGTAACGGCGATGTTGCCGCTTATGTTTCCGAAGCATTTCACCCACCACACCGGGAGACCGCCATGAACGATCAGATCGATAACTTCACGCAGCCTCAACGCGTTGCGCCGCGTGTTGGCAAATCGGACCCCGGCTCCGGTCAAAATCACCGTACTTTGCGGGCGGGCCTCGGATTCGTTGCGCTTCTGGCGGCGGTGCAAAGTCTCCCGGCATGGGCAGCGACCGCCCCCAACCTTGGATCGACCAGCACGTATGGGATCGTTTCCAGCACGTTTACCAATTCCAACACCGCGCCGCAAACCATTATCAACGGCGACGTTTGTTTTACCACGGCACCTGTAACACCGCCTCTGACGATTACCGGCGTGACGGTGACGCCTTGCCCCCCTGCAACAGGACTGGATGAGGGCGCTGCCCTGGCGAATCTGAACGGGCAACCCTGCATCTCTCTCGGCGCCGGTGCGGTTGCTCTGGACTCGATAATCGTTGGCGTAAATCCGCCGGGAATCATACCGCCCGGGTGTTATTCCAGCGGCGGCGCAATGAATGTCACCGTGTCAACGACAGTGACCTTGAATGGCGCCGGCATTTATATCTTTCGGCCAGGCGGCGCGCTCAATACGGGCGCCAATTCCAGCGTCATCCTCGCAGGAGGCGCGTGCGCGTCGGATGTGTATTGGGCTCCCGTCGGCGCAACGACGCTGGGAGCAAACGCCGCACTGTCGCCTACTCCGACCTTCGTGGGGAATATTCTCGATGCCGCCGGCATCACGATCGGACATTTCGCAAATCTGACGGGAAGGGCACTGGCGTTCGGCGGAACGGTCACGACGGACGCGAATACGATTACCGTCCCGGCGTGTGCCCCGATCGTGGCGACCGGTACGGCGATCCCCACGCTGTCCGAGTGGGCGATCGCCATCCTTGCAGCGCTATTGGTTATCGCGGGCGTTGCGGCGATGCGTAGGCTTACGAGCTAAGGAACCTCTGCATAAGTCCCGCGTGGTCGCGACGGAGGCTCGCCGGGATGAGATGCACGAAGCGACGCGAAGCCAATGGTAGCTCCCATTGGCGAGCGGCGCGACACAGCAGATCGCCCGGCCAGCCCCGTCCCATCCGGGTTTCGCCGCAATGGCCTCATCTGCGTTGTTGCGCGGCTTGCGAATAGGATGAACTATTCGCTGCGCCGCGGCGCCTAGCATCTGAAGCCATTGCGACAGAAACGCGACTCATGTGGGGCTTTTGCAGAGGTTCCCTAACTGTCCGCGCAATGCTCGGAAGAACGGAGCGCGCGAGCACTCCGTCTTGCCTGCGCGTCGCCTCGCGCCAATCAGACGGTCCAAAACGCCGCCACGGTCCCGAACCGCGATACGAGGCCGGCGGCGTCGGCCCGGCGATCAGCGATCGCTGACGAGTTGCGCCGACGCAGCGACAGAAGGCGCGGCCTGCGCGCCGTTGCTCGACTCGTCGCTGCGGATGGCGGGGTATTTGTCGACCGCGCGGTGTCGCTGCTTTCCGGAGTCGTACCAGTACAGTTTGCCGGGTTCCTCGCTCTTGGTGATTTGATGCGTTCCGTCGCAGAACGGCAAGGCGCCGGAGAGTCCGCAACCGCAGATCGATTTTATCTCGCCTCCGATCGTGACCACATACGGACCGGAACGCAGACGCTGCACGAGTCTTGTCATAGTCACTCCCACTTGCTCATGGGCACGGGGCCTGGCGGCGGTGTGCCCGCTTGCTTCGGCGACGTGCAAATCGCCGGACACCGAGGCGCCGGCCCTACAGATGAATCAGTCCCCGAGCAATTCCGCCATCGGAGACAAATGCTCCACATGCTGCGACACGACTTTGACGATGACGACGATGGGAATGCTGAGCAGCATTCCCCAGACGCCCCACAGCCAACCCCAGAACAGCAGCGAAATAAACACCGCCGCGGAGTTCATGTTGGCGATGCGCCCGGTCATCCAGATAGTCACGAACGTTCCAACGACGGTAGCGATCGCCAGCGATGCGCCGGCAACCAGCAACGCCATCGGGAACGACTCGAACTGCATGAAGGCGGCCATCCCTATTGCGACGGCCGTGACACCAGGGCCCAGATACGGGACGATATGCAGCAGCCCCGCGGCGACCGCCCACGCTCCCGCGTTTTCCAGTCCGAACCAGGCAAGCGCGATCCAGGTAAGCAATGCGACCAGCAGGTTGGTCGTCAGCAGCATGAACATGTATTTCTGGATCGAACCATTGATGTCGTCGAGAATCTGTACGGTGATCTTTCTTTTGGACAACGACGGTCCGGTCAGCCGCACCAGCTTTCGCTTGAACGTATCGCCGCCGAGCAGCAGAAAGAAGACCAGCAGAACCACCGTCGCGGCCTGCGCCAGGACCACGAGAGCGCCCATCGAGCTCGCCCACAGGAAGTTGCCTAGTTTGAAAGCAGGCGCGTCCACGATGACGTGGGTGGCAGGCTGACGCGTGGGTGCGGGGCCACCTGCCGGCCTGAGTCGTTGCCTTTTCCACCTCGGCTGCCGCGTTCTGCATTTTCTGAAGGTTGCCGATCTGGCTGATCCGCATGCGCGCCAGCCCGGTTGTGACCTTGGCCGCGGCTTCGGGTAGCTGTTCGATGATGGTCTGCATCTCTCCACGCAGGGAATAGGTACCGAAAACGAGCGCACCGATCACGCCGGCCATGACGATGATGGTGCCGGCAACGCGGGGGATCCTGATCGCCTCGAGCCAGGTGACGAGCGGATTGAGCGTGTACGAGATGACGATACCGAGGAGCAACGGCACGACAAAGCCCTGGGCCCACGAAAGGGCGAAGACTGCCGCGAGCGCCGCCAGAATGCCGAGCGCCAAACCACGCGCGTTGACGGGAATTCGCGTGGAAAGAGCGGCCGCCAGCGGCGTTGCGACGGGCGGTACGGGCTGCTCGTCTTCCACCGTCGAGTGGGCGGTGACGGAAAGCGGAGCGGCGGGAGCACTCATGGCTCGCAAACCCAGGGCGACTTCAGTCCGCGCATTTCCGCACGCCGGTCGGGCGGGGGATTACAGACGTCCCAGCAAAAACAGGACGATCACGATGACCAGGATGACCCCGACGATTCCGCTGGGACCGTAGCCCCAGCTTCTGGCGTGCGGCCAGGTGGGCAGGACGCCGAGAAGTACCAGGATCAGGACGATCAGCAGGATGGTGCCGATACTCATGACTTGCTCCTTTGTGGGGCGGCCGCAAGCCCCGATATCCGGCGCGAGACCGCCACTGTCAGCCGCATGAGGCCACAGAATACCGGCGGAGCATGGGCTTCATCTGTACGCCGGCGCACATATGGAGCCGTGTTTCCTCATTTGCGGTCCGAATTCGCGTCACCCGGCTCCTTTCGGCCGCTTCGACCCAAACATTTATTTCCCGCTGTGTACGGTATCGGACTGAAGGAACCGCCGCCGGCTGATATGACCGAGCTTTGCCCGCTCAATCAAGGAGGGACGAACCATACGTTCAGGGCCAACGGACAACCGCAGATCCGGTGCAGTCGAATGACGCGCGCGACGGCGTCGTTCCCACCCCGAATCCACCGCACTCGACGATGACTATGTGTGTTAGCGCACATACAGAGATGACAAACGGGCGGATCGTGACAGTATCGGAAGAAAACGCCCGTTAAGACCCTAGTGCCGGGTAAAGGCATCCGTCGGGAGACTACCTTACGTCCATCTCATTGACTTGTAGCCTGTAATCGCAACGGCGACGCCTGGTCGAAGGGATCTTATCTCCACACAGCGGCCCCGGCGCCCGAGTGATCAGCTAGCTCCCAACCACCTTCCGATGAATTTCAACCGCGGCCGCGAGCCCGATGAGCACTTTCGAGGAAACGACATGAAATCCGTTCGATCTCCGTTTGTGAACGTGGCCACCAAGGCACCGACGGGCATCACCGGCTTCGACGAAATCACCGGCGGAGGCTTGCCGCGGGCCCGCACGACGCTGCTCGTGGGCGGACCGGGATCCGGCAAGACCATACTCGCGCTGCAGTTCCTCGTGCATGGCGCGCAGAATTGCAAGGAACCCGGCATCTTCGTCGCCTTCGAGGAGACCTCCAAGCGCATCGTGGCCAACGCCGAGAGCTTCGGCTGGAACCTCGCGGAACTGCAGCAAAAGAAAACTGTTTTTCATGGATGCCCAGCCGATGCCCGACCTGGTGCAGTCGGGAAATTTCGATCTCAGCGGCATGCTGGCGGCGCTGGATGCCCAGATCAAGAAAATGGGCGCGCGGCGCATCGTATTCGATGCGCTGGACATCGTCCTGGCGCTGCTGCCCGATCGCGGCGGCGAAGACGGCGGGAGATCTACCGCCTGCACGAGTGGCTGCTGGCGCGCGAGCTGACGGGCCTCATCACCGCGAAGGCTGATGGCGATGAGACCAGCTCGATCAGCCAGCAGCCGTTCGGCTTCATGCAATTCATGGTGGACTGCGCCGTGATCCTCAACCACAGCGTGGTGATGGGCGTATCGCAGCGCAATCTGCGCGTGCAGAAGTATCGCGGCTCCAGCTTCGACGAGAATGAATCGCCGTTCGTGATCGGCAACGGCGGGTTCGAGGTTGCCGTCGCGCGCACGCTCGGCCGGTGGACGCCAGCGTGACCAACGAGCGCGTGTCCAGCGGCGTGGAGCGGCTCGACACCATGCTCGGAGGCGGCTACTACCGCGGCGCCAGCGTGCTGATCACCGGCTTTCCCGGCACGGCCAAGACGACCTTGAGCGGCGCCTTCGCGGAGGCGGCCTGCCGGCGCGGCGAGCGCACCCTGTTCGTCAGTTTCGATTCGGATGGAACGAGGTGATCCGCAACCTGGCTTCGGTTGGCATCCGGCTGGATCGTTACGTGAAAAACGGGTCCTTGCGCATGATCTCGGCGCGCACCATCACCGGCAGTGCAGAAACCTTCCTGGTGCGCATCAAGACGCTCGCGAACGAGCACAGAGCCGCGCTGCCTGGTGATCGATCCGGTGTCCACCTTGTCCAAGTCCGGCAATGAGCTGACCGCGCACAGCGTGGCCGAACGCCTGATCGACTGGTCGAAGGCCGACGGCATCACCCTGGTCTGCACCAGCCTGCTCGACGAGATGTCCAGCCAGACGAGGCGGCTCGGCGCGCTGCAGATCTCGAAGCTCGCGGACACCTGGATTCATCTCAACTACCTGGTGCAGGCCGGGGAGCGCAATCGGGGCTTGTCCATCATCAAGTCCCGCGGCACGGCGCACTCGAACCAGGTGCGCGAGCTGATCCTGAGCGATGCGGGCGTGACCCTGACCGACACCTACACGGCCGGCGGCGAGGTATTGATGGGCACGCTGCGCTGGGAAAAGGAAAGCGCCGAGCGCGTCGCGCACGAGGTCAACGAAGTCGCCGGAAAGCTCAAGCGAGTCAGGCTCGATGCCGAGGAGGCCGAGCTCGAGGTGCGAGTGAAGTCGCTGCAGATGGAGCTCGTGGCGAAGCAGGTCGAGAAGGCGCTGCTCGTGCGTTCGACGCAGAGTCGCGAGGGCGAGTTGTCGCGAGGCCGCACGCGGATGCAGGAGTTGCGCGGCGCCGATGTCGGCGATTTCCGAGCGGAAATGAGCCGCGATGAGCAAACGCGCCCAGGTTCAAGTTCCGCCTCTATGTCGCGGGCGACGCGCATGAACTCGGTGCAGGCGATCGCCAACCTCACGGCGCTTTGCCGGGCGCATCTGCGCGGATCGACACGAGATCGAAGTCGTGGATGTGTTCAGGGAGCCGAAGCGCGCGCTGGCAGACGGTATTTTCATGACGCCGACGCTGGTCAAGCTTTCGCCGGCGCCTCTTCGAAGAATCGTCGGCACGCTCAGTCAGACCCAACCGGTATTGCAGGCTCTGGGACTGGAAACCGTCGCCGCATGAACCCAGTGGAATCGAACCCGTTGGCGGACGCAAATGGGGAAATTGCGTCCTTGATCGAGATGCTGCACAAGACCGATCAGCGCCTGGAGGAGCTGACGGCAGGCGAGGTCGATTCGGTCGCGGACCGCGACGGCCGGACGTTCCTGCTGCGGCGCGCACAGGACCGATTGCGTCTTGACGAGGCTGCCAAGCAGGCCGCCATCCTCAACGCGCTGCCCGCGCATGTCGCCCTGCTCGATGCTCAAGGGCTCATCGTCTCGGTGAACGACGCGTGGCGGCGATTCGACGGCGGTGCCGCGGCCCCGTCCCCGGGGCTTGAGGTCGGCGTCAATTATCTCGAGGTTTGCGATCGCGCCAGGGGGACTGGCTCATCCGAGGCACACCAGGTCGCGGAGGGCATTCGCTCGGTGTTGGACGGCAGGGCCGAGAGGTTTTCGATCGAATACCTGTCCCATCTGCCGGCCCAGCAGCGCTGGTTCCTACTGATCGTGACGCCGCTGAGCGCCGAGCGGCGCAACGGAGCCGTGGTGATGCATGTCGACGTCACCGAAGAGAGACAAGCCGAGGAGAATCTGCGCGAAAGCGAACGTCGCTTCAGCGACCTGCTCGGAAATGTGCAGATGGTTTCGGTGATGCTCGACCGCGAAGCGCGCATCACCTACTGCAACGAGTACCTGCTGCGGCTGACCGGCTGGAGGCACGACGAAGTCATGGGGCGCAGCTGGTTCGAGCTGTTCGTGCCTCCGGAGGCCACGGGTCTGAAGGAAACGTTCGCAGCGCTCCTCGCCAATCTGCCCGACGGCATGGCATCACGACAACGACATCGTCACGCGCTCGGGCGAGCGCCGGCTCATTCGCTGGAACAATTCGGTGCTGCGGTCGGGGGCGGGCGATGTGATCGGCACCGCAAGCATCGGTGAAGACATCACCGAGCAGCAACGCGCCGAGATCAAGATCAAGCGGCTGAACCGTGTCTACGCGGTGCTGAGTCAGCATCAATACCCTCATCGTTCGGGTACGGGACCGCGAGGAGCTGTTCAAGGAGGCGTGCCGGATCGCAGTCGAGCAAGGCGGGTTTCGCCTGAGCTGGATAGGCATTGTCGATCGAAGCGGCGATGAAAGTCGTCCCGGTAGCCTCGGCAGGCGCACGACGTCGGATTCCTCGACGAGGTTCGGGTGCGGCTGTCGCTGCGCGATGACGCACCCGTGGGCCACGGCCCGACCGCGACATGCGGTTAGGGAAAAGCGGGCGGTCGTGGTGAACGACGTCGCAGCCGACCCGAGGGTCCGTCACAAGAAGACGCATGCCGACCGTGGCATCCGCGCGATGGTAAGCCTGCCTCTGTTGATCGCGGATGAGGCGGTCGCCGTGTTCGCCCTGTATTCGGCGGAAGTCGGCTATTTCGATGAAGAGGAGATGAAGCTGCTGCTCGGAGCTGGCCGGCGACATCGTCGTTCGCGATCGATCACATCGACAAAGCAGGAACGGCTCGACTATCTCGCCTACTACGATGTGCTCACCGGGCTCGCGAACCGCAGCCTGTTTCTCGAGCGGGTCGCGCAGTACATGCGCAGCGCCGCCAGCGGCGGGCACAAGCTCGCGTTGTTCCTGATCGACCTGGAGCGGTTCAAGAACATCAACGACAGCCTCGGCCAGCCCGCCGGCGACGCGCTCCTGCGGCAGGTCGCCGAATGGCTGACGCGCAACGTCGGCGACGCCAACCTGGTGGCGCGCGTGGGCGGCGGACCATTTTGCGCGTCGTGCTGCCGGAAGTAAAGAAGGAAGGCGATGTCGCGCGGCTTCTCGAGAAAACGATCGAAGCGTTTCTGAACATCCGTTCCGCCTGAATGACGCGGTGTTCCGCATCGCCGCCAAGGTCGGCGTCGCGCTGTTTCCCGACGACGGCGCCGACGCCGAGACGCTTGTTCAAGAACGCCGAGGCCGCGCTCAAGAAAGCCAAGGCGAGCGGCGATCGATACCTGTTCTACACGCAGAAGATGACCGAGACGGTGGCCGGCAAGCTCACCCTGGAGAACCAGCTGCGCCAGGCGCTCGACAAGGAAGAATTCGTGCTGCATTACCAGCCCAAGGTGAGCCTCGCGAGCGGCAAGGTCACCGGCGCCGAGGCGCTGATCCGATGGAACGATCCGCGCACGGGCCTCGTGCCGCCGGGCGAGTTCATCCCGATCCTGGAAGAAACCGGATTGATCTATGAAGTCGGGCGCTGGGCGCTGCGCAAGGCCATCGAGGACTACCTGCGCTGGCGCGCCGCCGGGCTGGCTGCCGTGCGCATCGCGGTGAACGTCTCGCCGCTGCAACTGCGCCATCGCGGCTTCATCGCCGAGATCGAGCAGGCGATCGGCATCGACGCGCATGCGGCGGCGGGCCTGGAGCTGGAGATCACCGAAAGCATGATCATGGAGGACGTCAAGCACAGCATCGCGAGCCTGCAGGCGATCCGCGCCATGGGCGTAACGATCGCCATCGACGACTTCGGCACCGGCTTCTCCTCGCTCAGCTATCTGTCCAAGCTGCCGGTGGACACGCTGAAGATCGACCGCTCGTTCGTGGTCGACATGACCGCGGCGCCGGAGGGACTGGCGCTGGTGTCCACCATCATCAACCTGGCGCATTCGCTGAAGCTCAAAGTGGTGGCGGAGGGCGTCGAAACCGAGGAGCAATCGCGCCTGCTCCGATTGCTGAACTGCGACGAAATGCAGGGCTTCCTGTTCAGCAAACCGGTGCCGGGCGAGCTCTTCGAAACAAGATTCCTGGTGCCGTCGGGTCGCAAAAAAATGAGCGTAGCGGCTCAAGCGCTGGATACGCCGTAAGCGTCCCATGTCTCAAAACATACTTCTGATTCAGGACAATTCATCGGATGCGACCGCAGTCCGGGAAGCGTTGACCAACTCGCCGGATGGGCCGTTCCGGGTCGAATGGGTCAGATGTTGCCGCGACGGCCACTCCGGGCTTGCCTCAGCGTCCGTACGCTAGAGGACACGGGGCGGCGATGGATGCAATATGGGTGAGCCGCCTTAGGAGCCGGCAGGCTTGGTACGATAGCGCACAAGACACCGGGCGGGAGGTCTAGACTATCGTGATGGCAGCCAGTACGCCGCACCGTAGCGGTACAAAAGCGCCGCCCTTGTCCTCGAAGGTTCGGCCGAACGCGGCCGCGACGGTGCGCCACAGCCCGCACCAGAATCATCTTCTCGATGCGCTGCCGAAGAGCGACTACGAGCGGCATCGCCTCGCATCTGGAGCTCGTATCCGATGAAGCTCGGCGACGTGCTCTACGAGCCCGGCGTCCAGTTGCGCTACGTCTATTTCCCCACCACGTCGATCGTCTCGCTGCTCTACGTCATGGAGGATGGCGCGTCGGCCGAGATCGCCATCGTCGGCAACGAGGGCATCCTCGGCATATCGCTGTTCATGGGTGGCGACACCACGCCCAGCCGCGCGGTCGTGCAGAGCGCGGGACACGGCTTCCGGCTCAAGGCCGAATTGCTGAAGGACGAGTTCGGGCGGTTCGGCCCGACGATGCATCTGCTGCTGCGCTATACCCAGGCGCTGATCACCCAGATGGCGCAGACGGCGGTGTGCAACCGGCACCATTCGGTCGATCAGCAACTGTGCCGCTGGCTGCTGCTGAGCCTCGATCGCCTGCCATCGAACGAGCTCTCCATGACGCAGGAATTGATCGCCAACATGCTCGGCGTGCGCCGCGAAGGCGTCACCGAGGCCGCCGGGAAGCTGCAGGACGCGCGAGTTGATTCGCTACCGCCGCGGCAGGATCACCGTGCTCGATCGCCCGGGCCTGGAGGCGCGATCCTGCGAGTGCTACCAGGTGGTCAAGACGGAATTCGATCGTCTCCTGCCCTACGTCGTCAAGTAACTCTCCGAGGCGTTTCTTTGGGCGCGGTCGCTGTCCGCGCACCCCGCAGCGAACCCTATGTGCGCTAGCGCCCAGACAGGATACGGGCGCGGAAGTACTGTGGTCGCATTGCCGCAGGGCGAAACCCGATCGGGGCTTACGACGCCGCAAGCGCCCGATCCGAGCCGTCCTGGGCGCCCGGTTTCGCCGACCCATGAGGAGAGCATCCGTGTCACCGACCAAACACGCCCCGGTTGCCAATCGGCTGCTCGAGGCACTGCCGAGCAGCGATCGGCGACGCGTGCTGGCTGCGTGCGAAACGGTCGAGCTTGCGTTTGGCGATGTGCTCTATACACCCGGGGAACGGCTCACCCGCGTCTATTTCCCGACGGGGAGTTTCGTATCGCTGATCATGCGGGTCGATCACGTTTCTTCGCTCGAAGTCGGTCTGGTCGGAAACGAGGGCGTGTTCGGAGCTCCGCTCGCACTCGGCGTGGATGTGTCGCCGGTGCGCGCGATCGTGCAGGGCGCCGGATCCGCCCTGCGCATGAGTGCCTCGTCCTTCTCCCGCGAGCTCCAACGCAGCGCCGCGCTGCAACGCGGGATCGACCGCTACATCTTCGTGCATTTGAGCCAGCTCGCGCAGACGGCAGCGTGCACGCGCTTTCACGTTGTCGAGGCGCGGCTTGCGCGCTGGCTGCTGATGACGCAGGATCGCGCGCACTCGGATTACTTCCATATCACTCATCAATACCTGGCGTTCATGCTCGGCGTGCGCCGGGTCGGCGTCACCAAGGCCGCGAGCGCCCTGCAGGAGCGCAACCTGATCCAATACAGCCGCGGGAATATCACGGTCCTAGACCGTCGGGGACTCAGGGCCGCAGCCTGCACATGCTATAAGGCGGATCTGGAGTCGTACACGCGAATGCTCGCTTGAGCGAGACACCGCCCGTCGGGCGGGGGTACACGCGTATTCCCCGCAATCGAGGACCACGATGAGGCGAAACGCTCGCAAGGGCGCAGGCAATCCGTTTCTGCCGTGGGCCGAGCTTGCCTGGAAGATGGGCGAAATGTCGATCGCGTCCGCCCAGGTGATCGCGCACCGGACGGCACGCATGGCTGCGGCGGGTTCCGCGCCGAACGCCCGCGACCGTCAGGAATTCGCCCTGATGGGGCAGGAGAAGATCGACGCCGCGACTGAGTCGGCTCGGGCCTTCGCCGTGCAATTGACGGCGATGAACCTGAAATTCGGTGCGCGTGCATTCAGGCACATGGTCACCGGTGCAGCGGCGCTGACCGCGCTTGCTGCGAGTCGCGGTGTCGGACAATCGCTCGCGCGTCAGGCAGAGCTCGCAGAGATCCTCGCACAGTCCGCCGTCACCGCCTTCGGCTTCTCCGATTCCACCGCGCGGCTCGCGAGGCACAGCCTCCGACCCATTCGCGCGCGCGCCCTTGCCAACGCGCGGCGGCTGGGCAAGCGCTGACGCTGATTTCCACGCGTCCGCCCGGCTGCCAGAAGCAGATCCTGTCGGCGCTGATTCCCCTGCGTGGCATCCAAAGGGCGTAGGGCTGCCGCAGCGAATCCCAAAGATTCGCGCTCCGCGCATTCGCGCGCCACTACTCGGGCCACGGCGCGTGTTGGTCTTGTAGCCTGTGACTGTTGACCCGGAGCGGTCGGTGCGGCAGCATCGTTCGAGGGCGGCATGTCATGAAACCTGCGATAAACGAAGAACCAGGGCGAATCGCCGAGTGGCGCGACGTCGACGCGGCGACGTTTCGCGATGAGATCGTCCCGCGGTACCGCCCCGCGGTGCTGCGCGGACTCGTGGCGCATTGGCCGGCGGTCCAGCATGGCAAGGCATCGGTCCCGTCGATCGGCCAATATCTGCGCGCATTCGACAAAGGCACTGCGGTCGACTTCATCATCATGCTGCCGCACATCGAGGGCCGGATGTTCTATACGGCCGACATGCGTGGCTTCAATTTCTCGCGCAGCAAGGCACCGATCGGCGAGGTCAGCGACAAGCTCGTGCGCTACGCGAAATTCGACAACCGCCCGTCGCTTGTCGTGCAAAGCGCGCTCATCGCGGATTGCCTCCCGGGATTTCCGAACGAGAACCGCTTGCCCATCCTCGATGAGTCGGTGCCGCCGCGGATCTGGCTCGGAAGTGCCGTCACGACGCCCGCGCATTTCGACGAATCGAACAACGTCGCATGCGTCGTCAGCGGAAAGCGCCGCTTCACCCTTTTTCCGCCCGAACAGATCTCCAATCTCTACATCGGGCCGCTGGGACACGCGCCGACCGCAACGCCCATCAGCCTCGTGTCTCTCACGAACCCGGACTTCGCGCGGTTTCCGCGGTTCAAGGACGCGCTCGCGGCGGCCGCTCGGAGGTGTACGTGCGCGCCTTTCCGGATACGGGCGCGAAGTGGCAGGTCTCGAGCCAGGGCGGAAGGCGTCCACGGTGGCGCGACGACGGCAAAGAGCTGTTCAACGGGAGCCCCAAGTGAAAGCAATGGCATCCCAGTAAAGGAACAGGCCGGCGCGCTGACATGGGAGATGCCGCGGCCGCTGTTTCCACTGTCCCGGCAGAGCTGTGGATATACCCTTACGATGTCGACGTCAGACGGCCAACGTTTCCTCGTGCTACCAGCCCGCCGAAGAAACAAGTCGCAGCCGCTGACCGTGGTCATCAACTGGCAAACAGGATTGGCGAAATGAATCCCGCAGTGATCCTCAGAGCAGGTCGAACGCGACGCGTAAAGCCTTTTCAATCGCCCTCAGTTCCTGCGGGGAGACTGTGGAGATGTGGTCTCGCAGACGAGATTGATCCAGACAGCGCACCTGATCGAGCATCGCCTTAGCTGGCCTGCCCGCCACGTGGATCAAGGCTTCGAAGGAATAAACCCGGACCGTGTTGGAAGTGACTGGCGCAGCCAGGACGCGTTGCCCCACCTCGTTCTGCGCGTCGTTCGACAGGATCACGGCCGGGCGCGTCTTGCGAACTTCGGTCCCCACCGTTGGGTCCAGATTCACCCAGAACACATCTCCACGTCGTGGTTTTCGATCGACGTTCACCTACCGCCAGCTTTCGGTCCCGACGGCATCCCAGTCCGACAACTCCTCCTTGCGGCCTTTCGTCTTCCTCCGCCGCCCGATACTCGCGACGAAGCGTTTCCCGGCTCAATCGAAGCTTCTCCTGGAGAGCCTGCGCGATGAACTGGCTCATTCCGCGCGGCCCCGCGGTTTTCTTGAGGACGCGATAAAGCCGCTCATCAATGGTGATGCTCATGGTGCGCATATATAGATTATATATTGAATACTCATAGTACACGGTGACGGACTCGATGAGGCGGTCTACTCCGAAGCGCCGGTGCCCCGCGCAACCTGAAAATGGCTCAACGTACGCGCGTACTGCGAAACGCCCTGATACAGGGCTTCCGCCAGCTTCTGCCGGTGCTCCGGCTTCTTGAGCAACGCTTCTTCCTGGCTATTGCTGAGGAACCCGATCTCGGCCAGAATCGAGGGCATCGACGCGCCGATCAGCACCACGAACGGCGCCTTCTTGATGCCGCGATTCTTGGCGGCGCCGGCTGGTGCGGGTTTCGAAAGTCTGCAGCGCGGTTTGCACGCGGCCGGCGAATTCCTTGGATTCCTCCACTTTGTCGTGCAGCGTGATCGTTTGAATCAATTCCTTCAGCTCAAAAATGGATTTCTCGGAACTGGCGTTTTCGCGCGCCGCCACGTCCAGCGCTTCCGGTGAGCGCGTCAGGTTCAGGTAATACGTTTCGACGCCGCCGATTTTCGGATACGGCGAGGAATTGGCGTGAATGGAGAGGAACAGATCGGCCTTTTTCTGGTTGGCCATCTCGGTGCGCGCATGCAGCGGGATGAACGTGTCATCGGTGCGCGTGTAAATCACTTCGCTGCCCATGCGCTCTTCGATCAGCTTGCCCAGGCGCAGGGTGACGTCGAGCACCAGGTCTTTTTCGGTCAGACCGCGGTGGCCGAGCGTGCCTTGGTCGGGTCCGCCATGACCGGCGTCGAGCACCACGCGATTCACTTTGAGTCCGAGCGCGCGGGTGAGTGAGCTATTGCCGTCGGCGGTACGGCGCGCGGCTTTGGGAGGAGCAGCTAGGCGTCGAGTGGCGCGTCTGCGGCGGCACGGGCGGCGGAGCAGCCGGCGACGGACTGGAACCGGGCGGTCGGCGCTGGCGCAACTGCCGGCTTGGTATTGGTAAGCCGCGCCATGTTCAATCGTGGCCGTATTCGGCCTGATCGAGGGCGGACGGCTCAGGACCATTCGCAGCTTCGTACCGGCTTTGGCTGGAGCGGGCGGCAGAACGGCCATGCGCGGTTTGCGGCAGGCGCGGTGGCGGAGCCGCCGGGCTGCCGGCAACGGGCGCGGAGCGAGTACCGATGCCAGCGAGTCCGGCCGGCGGCCGCTGCCGGGCGCAGTTCAATCATCACGCGATCGGGATTGGCCAGCTGGGAAACCGTGAAATCCACGCCGACTTCCAAATCCAGCACCACGCGGGTGACGTCAGGCTGGGTCTCGGCCACGCGAATGCGCTTGACTAATTTGTCGCCGATTTCGGCCGCGTGCAGCCGCTTGCCGTTGATGAGCGGACGGGCGCCGATCAGGTCGAAAAAGATGCGGTCGGGGTCTTGAATGCGTTCCGAGCGATAGCGGCACTCGCCGCTGACTTCGATGGCGATGCGGGTGGCGCCGTCAAGCGACCAGAAACGTACGGCGGTCACTTCGAGGCCCGCCTGTGCGCCGCGCCGCCGGCGCTATGGCGGCGCAAGCCAGAACCAATGCCGTCGCTCGAAGCGCTCGCATCATAGACTCAAGGCGTTCGATAGAAAATCCTTCCCGTTGCGTCCATGAAGGACAGAATCGGATTGTAGCCCTCGCTGGTCTTGACGGGAACGCTGGCGGCCGCTGCCTAGCCCCTTCTTGGCCTCTTTGGCGTCGCCGAATTTCTTGCCGACTTCGTACACGTAGCGCCGGGTCTCGGCGTAAGGCGGCACGCCTCCCCAGCGGCCCACCGCGCCTTCGCCGGCGTTATAAGCGGCCAGGGCCAGGTGATGATCGCCGTGATAGGTGTCGAGCAAATATTTGAGGTAGCGGACGCCCGCGTCCACGTTTTGCGCGGCGCTGAAGCCGTCGCCGCCGCCGAACCGCTTGGCGGTTTCGGGCTCGAGCTGCATCAGGCCGCGCGCGCCCTTGACGGAAACCGCGAACGGATTGTAGTTGCTCTCGACCCGGATCACGGAATCCACCAGATCGCTATCCACGGCATGCTTCTGGGCGATGCGGTGCACCACCTGCTGCCAGCCGCTGGAGGCGTCGGCGAGGTGTTTCGGGAATCTGAATTTGCGGCGATGCCTTGGGCGCCGGGCGTGCGGGTGGCGCGGCGGTGCGAACCAGCCGTCCGGTGCGGACGTCGGTCCGGACGATGTACGTCACCTGTGCGGGAGCTCGGCGGCGCCGCCGCTGCAATGGAGGCTGAAACCAGCATCACCGAAAGCATTATAGAACAGAATCGCATCGCTATGTTGTTGATGTTACACAACTTACATCGTTTCTGCTATTTGCCTAAACTCTAATGGTATCATTTCCGGATGATTCAGGCAGGCTTCGTGCTGGCGGGGGGCAAAAGCTCCCGCATGGGCCGGAACAAAGCTCTGCTTCCGTATCGCGGCCGTACGCTGGTGGAACATGTCGCCGGAATTGTCGAAACCGCGGCCGGTTCGGTCAGCCTGGTCGGCGATGCCGCGACTTACGGCCACCTGGGCTACCCGGTGATCGAAGACGTCATTCCCGGGTGTGGACCGCTTTCGGGGATTCATGCCGCCCTGTGCCATACCGAGGCCGACTGGAACCTGATCGTGGCCTGCGACATGCCGGACGTTGCCGCCGGGTTCCTGGCGATCGCTGCTGGAGCATGCCGAACACGGCGGAGCCGATTGCCTGATCCCCGCCGGTCCTTCCGGCCTTCCCGAGCCTTTGTGCGCCGCCTATCACCGGCGGTGCCTGGAGGCCATTACCCGCGCGCTGGCCCGCCACGTCCACAAGGTGACCGAGGGCCTGGCCGCGCTGGACACCGAGATTTGGCACGTGACGGAACTCGATCTTTCAAAACCTCAACACCCCCCAGGAGTGGACGGGCCATGGCAACGGCTGAAGAATTTCCGCATTACATCGAGTTCCGCCATGTATTTAAGACGTTCAACATGCCGGTTTTAGTCGATTCGAATTTTTGGGTCGATCCCGGCCAGACCACCGCCATTATCGGCCGCAGCGGCGTGGGGAAGTCCGTGACTCTAGGCCACATCATGGGATTTCTACGGCCGGATTCGGGCCGGGTGATTGTGGCGCATGAGGATACCACCGATTTCTCCGAGGCCGACCTGCGGCGCATCCGCAAGAAAGTAACCATGGTTTTCCAGTCCGGGGCGCTGTTCGATTCGCTCACGGTGGCGGAGAACGTGCTGTTTTCGCTCGAACTGCGCGAGGACTACGACGAGCAGAACAAAGAAGACGTGGTGAACGGGCTGCTGGAGATGGTCGATATCCTGCCGGCCCGCGACGACTATCCGGCCGACCTGCCCACCGGCTACAAGCGCGCCGTGGCCATTGCGCGGGCGCTGGCGGCGCAGCCGCAATGCATTCTCTACGACGAGCCCACGACCATGGTCGATCCGATCATGTCCGACCACCTGGCCGAGCTGATGCTGCGCCTGAAGCAGCAGTTGCAGCTGACGTCGGTGGTGGTGAACGTCGCCCTAGAAGCCGGTAGCGGTTTTGATACACCGATCATTGGGCGGGGGCTTGCGTATGGTGACTTCGACCGCGATGGCGATCTGGATTTGCTGATGAC
>CAVUXI010000006.1:0-220466 GCA_963745385.1 uncultured beta proteobacterium | reverse complement strand
CGCACGTCGGTTTTTATCTGATCGACAAGGGGCTTGCAGAGCTGCAACGCGTCGCCGGAGTAAGAGTTTCCCCGATCAGAGCCCGGCGCGAAGGATCGCAAGTCAATCTCCACTGCTTGGCTACCTTGGTGCAATCTCCGTAATCGTAGGTCTCATCACTGCCGGCCTCGGGGCGAACGCTTACGCGGCCGGCGCAAGAACAGAAATCCTGGTGGTGGTTGTCGTGCTTTCCCTGCTAGTCGCGAGTCAACTCGCGGTGACGATGGTGAATTGGCTGGCCACGTTGCTCGTAACGCCTCAGTCACTACCGCGAATGGATTTCTCCGAGGGCATTCCAGCGGAGGCGCGCACGTTGGTGGTGGTTCCAACCATGCTGACGAGCGCTGGTGCCGTCGAGGAACTCGTCGAGGCCCTCGAAGTACGATTCCTGGCCAATCGCGACGTGCACCTGCACTTCGGCTTGCTCACCGATTTTCCGGACGCGCACGAGGAATCACTACGAGAGGATGAGGCACTCCTTCGACTGGCGGAAACCCGAATCGACGACCTCAATCGAAAATACGGGCCGGGCGAACGTCTCATAGATGGAAAAAGCGGAAGTAGATGGCGATTCGGTCGATTTCAGGAACGCGAGCATTTTCTATCTGTTTCACCGCCCTCGACGCTGGAACGCAGAAGCGAGGATCTGGATGGGTCACGAACGCAAGCGTGGCAAGCTCGGCGACCTGAACGCCCTCCTGCGCGGCGGTGATCCGAGCCGTTTCTCTCTCATCGTCGGCGCGACAGCAATTCTCTCGCAAGTAAAGTACGTCATCACGCTGGATACGGACACGCAACTGGCGCGAGACGCAGCGCGGCAGTTTGTCGGTGCCATGGCTCACCCGTTGAACACTCCTCGCTTCGACTCCGACAGGGAGGTGGTGACGTCAGGACACGGCATCCTCCAGCCGCGAGTGTCGGTGAGCCTGCCGGGCACGAACCGATCGCGGTATGCGCGCCTTTACGGAGGCGAGCCGGGCATCGACCCATACACGCGCACCGTTTCGGACGTGTACCAGGACGTCTTCGATGAGGGCTCGTTCATCGGCAAGGGTATCTACGACGTCGACGCATTCGAGCGCGCGCTCAAAGGACGCTTTCCCGAAAACCGCATCCTGAGCCACGATCTTCTGGAGGGATGCTACGCCCGTGCGGGACTTCTGAGCGACGCTGCAACTGTACGAAGAGTTTCCTGCGCGATATAGCGCCGACGTGGCGCGCCGGCGCCGCTGGATCCGCGGCGACTGGCAGCTCGTGGGCTGGTTGCGGCGGCACGTGAAAGGACGCCGACGGGCGCCGCGAACGCAACCCGCTTTCGATGCTCTCGCAATGGAAGCTGTTCGACAACCTTCGGCGCAGCCTGGTCCCCGTCGCCCTGACCTTGCTGCTGCTGCTGGGGTGGACCGTGTTGTCGCCCGCGTGGTTCTGGACGCGTGATCGTCGCCGGAATCCTTCGCTGGCGCCGTTCGTCATTGCGTCGCTCTCCGATCTGGTCGACAAACCGCCCGAGGTGCCGTTGGGGCAACATCTGGCCGCCGTCGGAGCGCCGCACGGCGGCACGTCGTGCAGGCGGCGCTCGCGGTCGCCTTTCTGCCGTATGAAGCGTTCTTCTGTCTCGACGCGATCGTGCGCACCATCGGCGGATGCTAGTTCACCCGCCGGCGCCTGCTGGAATGGAATCCGTCGAATGACGAGGATCGCGCGTTGGAGCACCGCGACCGCACGGATCTGCTCGCCTCCTATCGCTCGATGGCGATTGCTCCCGCTGTCGCCGCGACTGCGTGGGTTGGCCTGTCTCTCCTTCAGCCGGGCGTACTGGGCGTTGCCGGACCGATCTTGTTGCTATGGGCAGCGTCGCCCGCGATCGCTTGGTGGGTGAGCCGTCCGCTCGCGCGGCGCAGCGTCAGGCTGACCGTGACTCAGAGAATTTCCTACGCAGGCTGGCGAGACAAGACGTGGGCGTATTTCGAGACCGTACGTCGGGCCGGACGACCACTGGCTGCCACCCGACAACGTCCAGGAAGATCCTGTGGCCAGGGTTGCACACAGGACTTCACCGACCAACATGGGACTGGCGCTGCTTGCCAATCTAACGGCCCATGACTTCGGTTATCTGTCGACCGGACAACTGCTCCTACGGACGACGAATGCCTTGGACACGATGGAATCGCTGGAGCGGCATCGAGGGCATTTCTATAACTGGTACGACACCCAGACGCTGTTGCCTCTCGCGCCTCGCTACGTCTCGACGGTGGACAGCGGCAACCTTGCGGCTCATCTGCTGACCTTGCGGACCCGGGCTTGCGGCCGTTCTCGATGCTCCGATCCTCAACCGACGATGGCTGCGAGGGCATGAGCGACACGTTCTTGATTCTGCTCGACGCGGCCGGCAAGGATCCGCCGGCTGGCCGTGACTCGATTCGCAAACCGCGCTCGAAGTCGGCGGCCGCTGCGCGGACCGGTGACGCTGCTCGACGCGTGGGCGCACGTGGAGCGGCTGGCTGCGTGCGCTGACGATGCGGCCGCGCATTTCACCGCGAGCCAATCGGGGGCCTCCGAGAACGACGCTTGCTTCTGGGCCCGGGCGCTCGCGACGCAATGTGCGGATTTACGCGATGAACTGATTTTTCTCGCACCGTGGTTGCAGACGCGAAGGTCACCAGCAACCGCCGCTCATGTTCCGGGCGCAGACGGTATACCGACGCTTCGCGAACTTGCGGCGCTCGATGCGACTGTCGCCGAAGAGCGAGCGCGCGCACCTGCGACGGAACGCACTTGCTCAGCCGCCTTAGTCGCGCAAGGCGCAGAGCGCGCTAGGGCAAGAATTGCCGCCATCGAAAAGCTCGCGCAGCACGTGACTGCCCTTGCCGCAATGGACTATGAGCTTCTTGTTCGACAAGGTACGGCGGCAGCTGGTGATCGGATACAACGTCGAGCGAGCGCCGGTGCGACGCGAGCTACTACGACTTGCTGGCATCGGAAGCGCGACTCTGCAATTTCGTCGCCATAGCGCAGGGAGCACTGCCGCAGGAAAGCTGGTTCGCGCTGGGCCGTCTGCTCACGTCCGCGGGCGGAGAGCCGGTTCTGCTCTCATGGAGTGGCTCGATGTTCGAATACCTCATGCCGCTGCTGGTGATGCCGACCTACGAAAATACGCTGCTCGACCAGACCTACTCGCCGCGGTTGAGCGACAGATCGAATACGGAAGGCAGCGTGGCGTGCCTTGGGGGATGTCGGAGAGCGGCTACAACACCGTCGATGTCCATCTCAACTATCAATACCGCGCCTTCGGCGTCCCGGGACTGGGCTTGAAGCGTGGCCTCGGCGACGACCTGGTCGTCGCGCCGTACGCGTCGGCGCTCGCGCTGATGGTCGCCCCCGAGGCAGCGTGCCTCAACCTGCAACGTCTCGCCGCCGATGGACTGGCCGGAAGACTGGGCTTGTTCGAGGCCATCGACTACACGCCGTCGCGGCAACGTCGCGGGGAGTCGAGCGCGGTGATCCGCTCGTTCATGGCGCATCACCAGGCAATGAGCCTGCTGTCCTACGCCTACGTGCTTCTGGCGCGACCGATGCAAAGCGCTTCGAGTCCGATCCGCTCTTTCAAGCGACCTTGCTTCTTCTGCAGGAGCGCATCCCGAGAGCCACGCTGTTTCATGCGAATGCAACCGAGCTTTCCGATCTCCGCGCGGCGGATGGCGATCCAGAGTCACCGGTGCGCATGCTCACCAGTCCCGAATACGCCGATTCCGGAAGTGCAGCTGCTTTCGAACGGCCGCTACCACGTGATGGTCACGAATGCCGGAGGCGGGAGCAGTCGGTGGAAGGATCTGGCCGTAACCCGCTGGCGCGAAGACAGCACGTGCGACAACTGGGGTACGTTCTGCTATCTTCGCGATGAGTCGAGTGGAGAGTTCTGGTCGACGGCCTATCAGCCCACACGGAAGCGTTGGGGAACACTACGAGGCGATTTTCTCGGAGGGTCGTGCGGAGTTTCGCCGCAGGGATTTCGATTTCGAGACGCATACCGAGATCGTGGTTTCCCCCGAAGACGATATCGAGGTCCGCCGGGTCCACATCACTAACCGGTCCCGGACTGCCCGGACAATCGAGGTCACGAGTTACGCGGAGGTAGTTCTCGCGCCGGCCGCCGCAGACGCATTGCATCCGGCGTTTAGCAATCTCTTCGTGCAAACCGAGATCATCCAAGTACAGCAGACTATTCTTTGCACCCGCCGCGCGCGCTCCCTCGAGGAGCATGTCCCCTGGATGTTCCATCTGATGACGGCGCATGGAGTGGACACGCGCGCGATCTCCTTCGAGACGGATCGGATGCGGTTTATCGGCCGCGGCGGTTCGGTCGCCGCGCCTCTTGCGATGGAAAGTCCCGGCCCGCTGTCCGACACCGACGGCTCCGTCTTGGATCCCATAACCGCAATCCGTCGGCGGATCGTCATCGGCGCCGGAGCGACGGCTACGATCGACATGGTTTCGGGCGGCGGCGAGACGCGCGATGCCGTGATGCATCTCGTCGAAAAGTATCAGGATCGACGCTTAGCGGACCGCGTGTTCGAGCTGACGTGGACCCACAGCCAGGTCGTGCTGCGCCAGCTCAACGCCACCGAGGCCGATTCGCAGCTCTACGCCCGCCTCGCCAGCTCGGTGATTTACGCCAACGCGTCGTTGCGAGCAAACGCAAGCGTTCTGGTCAGAAATCGTCGCGGGCAGTCCGCTCTGTGGGGCTACGCAATCTCCGGCGATCTGCCCATCGTACTTCTGCAAATTGCCGATGCCGGCAACATAGAGCTGGTGCGCCAACTCGTACAAGCGCATGCCTATTGGCGCCTCAAGGGCCTGGCCGTGGATCTGGTGATCTGGAACGAAGATCACGATGGCTATCGGCAGCAGCTCCAGGAGCAGATTATCGGGCTGATCGCCGCGGGTATCGAAGCGCACATTGTCGACCGGCCGGGAGGCATTTTCGTTCGGCACGCGGAACAGATATCCCCCGAGGATCGTGTTCTTTTCCAATCGGTCGCCCGCGCGATCATCACCGACAGCCACGGAACTTTGGCCGCCCAGATGAACCGGCGCGCCCCTGCCGATACGCGAATTCCGCGACTTGCGCCGACCCGCACACATCGTCCCCAACCTTTCGCGACCGCCGAATCGCCTGGAAAGGATCTGATACTCTTCAACGGCACGGGCGGATTCTCGCCTGACGGACGCGAATACGTCATCATGCCCGCCGCGGGGGCCGCGACGCCGGCTCCGTGGGTCAACATACTCGCGAACCCTCGCTTTGGTGCCGTCGTGTCGGAGAGCGGCCTTGGCTACACCTGGAGTGAGAACGCCCACCTGTTTCGCCTGACTCCATGGCACAACGATCCCGTAGGCGAGTCCAGCGGAGAAGCGCTCTATCTCCGCGATGAAGAGTCTGGCCATTTCTGGTCGCCCACGTCGTCTCCCGTGCCAGGTGCTGCGCCCTACATCACCCGGCATGGATTTGGCTATACCGTGTTCGAGCACGTGGAGGATGGCGTTTCCTCGCTGCTCACGGTCTTCGTGGCGCTCGATGCGGAGGTCAAGTTCTCCTCCTTGAAAGTCAGCAATCAGTCAGGCCGTTCACGGCGGCTGTCCGCGACGGGTTATGTCGAATGGGTATTGGGGGATGTTCGAGCGAAATCGGCGATGCACGTGACGACCGAGATCGACTCCAGAAACGGTGCACTGTACGCGCGAAATCCGTACAACAGCGAGTTCGCAGATTGGGTCGCTTTCTTCGACGTCGACGATGCGACACGGAGCGTTACTTGCGACCGCACCGAATTTCTGGGTCGCAATGGAACATTGCGCGATCCCGCCGCCATGCACCGCACGCGCCTCTCCGGCAAGGTTGGCGCCGCGCTGGATCCCTGTGCCGCGATCCAAGTTGCATTCGATCTGGCGGACGGCCAGGAGCGTGAGATTGTCTTTCGGCTCGGGGCGGGAAGCAATGCCGATACGGCCGGCCTCCTGGCACAGCGTTGCCGCGGATCTTCTGCCGCCCGTGAAGTGCTCGAAGCGGTGGTCGGTCACTGGAAACACACGCTCGGCGCCGTTCAGGTGGAAACGCCCGACTCGGCGCTCAACGTGCTGACCAACGGCTGGCTGGTATATCAGACAATGGCGTGCCGTCTCTGGGCCCGCAGTGGCTTCTACCAGTCGGGCGGCGCCTATGGCTTCCGCGACCAGTTGCAGGACGTCATGGCCTTGGTTCACGCGGAACCCAAGCTCGTGCGGGCACAAATCGCTCTCTGTGCGAGCCGACAATTCATCGAAGGCGACGTCCAGCATTGGTGGCATCCTCCGTCGGGGCGCGGCGTGCGCACGCATTGTTCCGACGACTACCTTTGGCTGCCCTTGGCCACGTGCCGGTACGTGCTTACGACCGGCGACACGTCCATTCTCGGCGACACCGCTTATTTTCTCGAAGGACGGCCGGTCAATGCGGAGGACGATTCGTACTACGATTTACCGGGCCGCTCCGATGAATCTACGAATGTCTATCAGCACTGCGTGAAGGCCATACTCCATGGTCTTCGATTCGGCACGCATGGCTTGCCGCTGATCGGCTCCGGCGACTGGAACGATGGCATGAATCTCGTGGGTAGACTAGGCAAAGGCGAAAGCGTCTGGCTCGCTTTTTTCCTTTGCCACGTGCTCGACGAATTTGCCAAGGTCGCCCGCTTGCGCGACGACACCTCATTCGCAGACCGTTGCGAGATGGAGGCAATGCAATTGCGCCAGCGCATCGAGCAGAGCGCCTGGGACGGCGAGTGGTATCGGCGTGCATACTTCGACGACGGCTCGCCGCTGGGTTCGAGGAACAACGCCGAATGTCAAATCGATTCGGTTGCGCAGAGCTGGTCGGTGCTGTCCGGCGCGGGTGATGCCGAGCGATCGCGCAAGTCCATGAACGCGGTGTATGCGCGCCTGGTTCGCCGCGGCGCCGCGTTGATCCAGCTTCTGGATCCGCCCTTCGACACTTCCGACCTCGATCCAGGATATATCCGCGGATACGTGCCCGGAGTGCGGGAGAACGGCGGTCAATACACGCACGGCGCGATCTGGACGGCGATGGCGTTCGCGGCGCTCGGCGACCACGCGCGCGCCTGGGAGCTGACAGCGATGATCAACCCCGTAAACCATTCTCGAACCGTGGCAGGTGCAGCTACCTACAAGGTGGAACCGTACGTCGTCGCTGCCGACGTCTATGCGCTCGCGCCGCACACGGGCCGCGGCGGCTGGACCTGGTATACGGGTTCGGCCGGCTGGATGTACCGCCTGATCCTAGAGTCGCTGCTAGGTCTCAAGCTGGAAGCGGGTCGGCTGCGCTTCGCGCCGTGCCTGCCTGCGGAATGGAACGAGTTCTCGTTGCGCTACCGATATCGAGAAACTTACTACCACATCGCAATACGACGCATCGAGACGCAGGACAACGAGGAACTCGATGAAATAGGCGTAACCGTCGACGACGTCGTACAAGAGGGCAACTTCGTTCTTCTCGCCGACGATCGGAAGGAACATCGGGTAGTGGTTAGCGTTGCGTCCAGATCTCCCGTCCCGCAGGAGAGCTCAGCTTGAAAGACAATCACGGCGCTAACGCTGAACCCGCATGGGTAACGCTGACTTCGCGGAACTATCGCGCTAGGTTAGCGTCCCACGTTTTTCAACATAGCGTTTGTCGAAGATACCCAAAGGCGTCAGATGGCCGTGCTTGAAAGCTCGGATGCCTTCGTCTTCTTCGGTGCGACCGGCGATCTGGCCTACAAGAAGATCTTCCCCGCGCTGCAGGCGCTGATCCGAGGCGGGCCATCTGGACATGCCGATCATCGGCATGGCCCGCGCCGGCTGGACGCTGGACAAGCTGCGCGATCGGGCGCGCGACAGCCTCGAGCACAATGGCGGTGTCGATGCCGACGCGTTTGCGAAGCTGTCGGCGCGGCTGCAGTACGTCGGCGGCGACTACGAGGATCCGGCGACCTACGAGCGTCTGCGGCAGGCGCTGGGCGGGGCGGCGCGCCCGCTGCACTATCTCGCCATTCCTCCGAGCATGTTCGCGACCGTGGTGCAGGGTCTGGCGAACGGCGGGCTGCGCCAAGAACGCGCGGGTCATCGTCGAAAAGCCCTTCGGCCGCGACCTTGCCTCGGCGCAGGCGCTCAACCGCACGCTGCACGAAGTGTTTCCCGAGTCCGCGGTGTTCCGCATCGACCACTATCTGGGCAAGGAGGCGGTGCAGAACCTGCTTTATTTCCGCTTTGCCAACGCGTTCCTCGAGCCGGTCTGGAACCGCAATTTCGTCGACAGCGTGCAGATCACCATGGCCGAGAATTTCGGCGTGCAGGGCCGCGGCAGCTTTTACGAGGAGGTCGGCGCGATCCGCGACGTCGTGCAGAACCATCTGCTGCAGGTGATGGCGTTGCTGGCGATGGACGCGCCGGTCGGCCGCGATCCGGATGCAATGCGCGCCGAGAAGCTGCGCTTGTTCCGCGCCATGCGGCCGCTCGATCCGAAGCAGGTCGTGCGCGGCCAGTTTCGCGGCTACCGCGATGAACCCGGCGTGGCGCCGGATTCGCAGGTCGAAACCTTCGCCGCGCTGTGCCTGCATATCGACACCTGGCGCTGGGCCGGTGTGCCGTTCTATATCCGCACCGGCAAGTGCCTGCCGATCACGGCCACCGAGGTCATCGTCGATCTGAAGTGCCCGCCGGTGGCGATCTTCGATGAGATCGACCCGGCGCAATCGAACTACTTTCGCTTTCGCCTGAGCCCCGAGGTCGTGATCTCCGACAGGGGCGAGGGTCAAGCGGCCCGGCGAGGAAATGGTGGGCGACGCCGTGGAGCTGGTCGCCCGTCATTCGCTCGCCGGCGAAAAATCTCCGTACGAGCGGCTGCTGGGCGATGCCATTCGCGGCGACGCCTCGCTCTTCACCCGCGACGACGGTGTCGAGGCGGCGTGGCGGGTCGTCGATCCGATACTCGCAAGTGCGGTTCCGGTCGAAGAATACGAGCCGGGCACCTGGGGCCCGGCAGCGGCGCGCGCAGTCGTCGCCGGCGAGGAGGGCTGGCACGATCCGAAGCCCGAGGAGACTGCTCCGTGTTGAGCGAAGGCGAGGTCGTGTTCCTGCTCGATGTCGACAACACGCTTCTCGACAACGATCGTTTCGGCGCGGATCTCGGCGCGCGCCTGGAACAGGCCTTCGGCGCCGATCAGCGCGATCGATACTGGGCCATTCTCGCCGCGCTGCGCGAAGAGCTGTCCTATGCCGACTATCTGGGTGCGCTGCGAGAAATTTCGCGTCGGGCTCGACGACGACCCGGATTTGCTGCAGATGTCTTCATTCATGCTCGAGTATCCGTTCGCGGATCGCCTGTACCCGCGCGCGCTCGAAGCGATCGCGCACCTGGGCACGCTGGGGCTGCCTGTGATTCTGTCCGACGGCGACGTGGTATTTCAGCCGCGCAAGATCCAGCGCTCGGGCATCTGGAATGCGGTACAGGGCCGGGTGCTGATCTATGTGCACAAAGAGCGCGCGCTCGACGCGATGCGGCGACGCTACCCGGCGCGACACTACGTGATGGTCGACGACAAGGCGCAGCTGCTGGCGGCGATGAAACGCGTGCTCGGTCCGGAAGCTGACGACGGTGTTCGTGCGTCAGGGCCACTACGCGGCAGCAATCCGCCGCCACGGTGATCGACCCGTCGCCCGACCTGGAGATCGAGCGGATCGGCGATTTGCTCGATCACGATCTATCCGACTTTCTCGCCGCTTCGCCCGTTGGGCGTCGCGGCCACGAACCAGGAGCGAACATGAACAAGGCGCAAGAACTGCACGACCTCGGCCAGAGCCTCTGGCTGGACAACATTACCCGCGAGATTCTCGACAACGGCACGCTGCGCCGCTACATCAACGAGTTCTCGATCACGGGGCTGACCTCGAACCCGACCATTTTCGACGAGGCGATCGGCAATACCGCCGCCTACGACGAGGGCATCCGCGACAAGGCGAAGGCGGGGAAATCCGGTGAAGCGCTGTTCATGGAGCTGGCGCTCGAAGATCTGCGCCGGGCCGCCGATCTGTTCCGTCCGGTCTTCGATGCCACCGACGGCGTCGACGGCTGGGTATCGATGGAAGTGTCGCCCCTGCTCGCGAACGACACCGCGGGCAGCATCGACGCAGCCGCGCGCATCCACGGCCAAGCCGAGCGGCCCAATCTGTACGTCAAGATTCCGGGCACGCCGGAAGGCGATTCCGGCGATCGAGGAATCGATCTTCAACGGAGTGCCGATCAACGTGACCCTGTTGTTCTCGCGCGAGCAATACGTCGCCGCGGCCGAAGCCTATCTGCGCGGCATCGAACGGCGCATCGCCGCCAAGCGCGATCCGCGCGTCGCATCGGTCGCGTCGCTGTTCGTGAGCCGTTGGGACAAGGCGGTGGGCGACAAGGCGCCTCCGGAGTTGCGCAATCGCCTCGGCATCGCGATCGGCGGCCGCACCTACCGCGCGTATCGCGAGCTGCTCGCGTCGCCAGCGCTGGCGCAAGCTCGCCGCGGCCGGCGCGCGTCCGCAGCGCCTGCTTTGGGCCAGCACCGGAACCAAGGATCCCAAGGCGTCGGACACCCTGTACATCGAGGCGCTGGCGGCGCCCGACACCATCGACACCATGCCCGAAAAGACGCTGCGCGCCTTCGCCGAGCACGGCGAGCTCAAGGGCGTCATGGCCGAGGACGGTGGGGATGCCGAAGCGGTGCTGGCGAGCTTCGCCAAGGCCGGCATCGATACCGATGCGCTCGCCATCGAGCTGCAGCGCGACGGCGCGCAGGCGTTCGTGAAGTCGTGGAAGGAGCTGCTGACGCGCATCGCGGACAAGAGCGACGCGCTCGCCCATGCGGGCTAGCGCGATGTGTGCATGGCTGACATGCGCAATTCGCGCTTCTCCGGAACCGCAGTCTCTGACCGAGCGTCCTCAATGGCGGGCGCTCGGCGGAGCATCGCGAGCAAATCGAGCGCCGGCACCTGCGCGAGCTGTTTGCCGCCGATCCAGCGCGCGGCGAGCGGCTGGTCGCGGAAGCCGGCCGGCCTCTACCTGGACTATTCGAAGAACCGCATCACCGACGAGACGCTCCGCCTGCTGCTGCGCGCTTGCCGAAAGCTGCTCGATTCGCGAGCGCATCGACGCGATGTTCCGCGGCGACAAGATCAACGCCACCGAACAGCGCGCGGTGCTGCACGTCGCCCTGCGTGCGCCGCCGGCGAGCGCATCTTGGTCGATGGCAGGAACGTCGTGCCCGATGTGCATGCGGTGCTCGACCGCATGGCGGCGTTCTCGGATCGCGTGCGCAGCGGCGAGTGGACCGGCCACGACGGCAGGCGCATTCGCAATGTCGTCAACATCGGCATCGGCGGCTCCGACCTCGGCCCGGTGATGGCGTACGAGGCGCTGCGCCATTACAGCCAGCGCGACATGACGTTCCGCTTCGTCTCCAACGTGGACGGCACCGATTTTGCGGAAAGCGGTGCGCGACCTCGAGCCGGGCGAGACGCTGTTCGTCATCTGCTCCAAGACCTTCACCACGCTGGAGACGCTGACCAACGCGCGTGCTGCGCGCGCCTGGTGCCTGCGCGGCCTCGGTGACGAAAAAGCCGTCGCCCGGCACTTCGTCGCGGTCTCGACCAATGCCGACGAGGTCGCCAAGTTCGGCATCGATCTCGACAACATGTTCGGCTTCTGGGACTGGGTCGGCGGCCGCTACTCCATGGATTCGGCGATCGGACTTTCGACCATGCTCGCGATCGGCGCCGAAAACTTCCGCGCGATGCTGTCGGGGTTTCATGCGATGGACGAGCATTTCCGCAGCGCGCCGCCGGACCGCAACCTGCCGCTGCTGCTCGGATTGCTGGCGATCTGGAACAACAATTTTCTGGATGCGCCGACCGTCGCCGTGCTCCCCTACGAGCAATATCTCAAGCGCTTCCCGGCCTATCTGCAGCAGCTCACGATGGAGAGCAACGGCAAGCACGTCACGCTCGACGGCGCGCGCGTCGATTACCAGACCGGCCCGATCTACTGGGGCGAGCCCGGCACCAACGGACAGCATTCGTTCTTCCAGTTGATCCATCAGGGAACGCGGCTCATCGCCTGCGATTTCATCGGCTTCTGCCAGGCGCTGAATCCCGCTCGGCGACCAGCACGATCTTCTGATGGCCAACCTGTTCGCGCAGAGCGAGGCGCTGGCGTTCGGAAAAACCGCCGATGAGGTGAGAGGCCGAGGGAACGCCCGACGACCTGGTTCCGCATCGCACGTTCGAAGGCAATCGCCCAAGCAACACCATCCTTGCCGAGCGGCTCACGCCGCGCACGCTCGGCGCGCTGGTCGCGCTCTACGAGCACAGCGTGTTCGTGCAAGGCGCGATCTGGAACATCGACTCCTTCGATCAATGGGGCGTGGAGCTCGGCAAGGCGCTGGCCACGCGCACCGCCGCCGAAATCTCGAGCGCGACCGAGCCCGTGCTCGCGCACGACAGCTCGACCAATGCGCTGATCCGGCGCTACCGCAAATTGCGCAAGTGACCCGATGAGCACGAATATCAGTCCGCTGGCCGGGCAGCCCGCGCAAGCCGCGCAACTCGTGGATGTCGCGAAGCTGGTCGCCGCCTATTACAGCCTGCGGCCCGATCCGGCGGTGCCGGCGCAGCGGGTGTCCTTCGGCACGTCCGGTCATCGCGGCACGTCGTTCGACAGGAGCTTCAACGAGGCGCACGTGCTCGCCATCACCCAGGCGATCTGTCTTTATCGCGAGCGGCAGGGCATCGACGGGCCGCTGTTCATCGGCATCGACACCCATGCCTTGTCGGTGCCGGCGTTCGAGAGCGCGCTCGAGGTGCTGGCCGCCAACGGCGTCGAAACCTTGATCGCGAAGGGCGGCGAATACACGCCGACGCCGGCGGTGTCGCACGCCATTCTCGTCTACAACCGCGGACGCGAAACGGGACTGGCCGACGGCATCGTCGTGACGCCTTCGCACAATCCGCCCGACAACGGCGGCTTCAAGTACAACCCGCCGAACGGCGGCCCCGCCGACACCGACGTCACCGGCTGGATCGAAGCCAAGGCGAACGCGCTGCTCGAAGGCGGCTTGAAGGATGTGCGGCGCATTTCGTTCGATCGGGCGCGGCGCGCCGCGACCACGCGCGAGCACGATTTCCTGAGCGCCTATGTCGGCGACCTCGGCAGCGTGATCGATTTCGATGTCATCCGTGGCGCCGGCATTCGCATGGGCGTGGATCCGCTGGGCGGCGCCGGCGTCCACTACTGGGCCAGGATCGCCGAGCGCTACAAGGTCGATCTGACCGTGGTCAGCGAGGAGGTCGATCCGACGTTCGGCTTCATGACCCTGGACTGGGATGGCCGCATTCGCATGGATCCGTCGTCGCCCTACGCGATGCGGCGCCTGATCGGCCTCAAGGATCGCTACGACATCGCGTTCGCCTGCGACACCGATCACGATCGTCACGGCATCGTGACGCCGAGCGAAGGCCTGATGCCTTCCAATCACTATCTTGCGGTGGCGATCGACTATCTGTTTCGGAATCGCGCGCGCTGGAACCCGGACGGCGGCAGTAGGCAAGACCGTCGTCAGCAGCGCGATGATCGACCGCGTGACCGCAAGATTGGGTCGCAGACTCTACGAGGTTCCGGTCGGCTTCAAATGGTTCGTCGACGGACTGCTCGACGGCTCGCTTGGGTTTCGGCGGCGAAGAAAGCGCCGGTGCCTCTTTCCTGCGCATCGACGGCACGGTATGGACGACCGACAAGGACGGCATCGTGCCGGCACTGCTTTCGGCGGAAATGACCGCGCGCAGCGGCCGCGATCCCGCCGAGCTGTATCGCGATCTGACGCGCGATCTCGGTGCGCCGGCGGCCGATCGCGTCGAGGCGCCGGCGACGCCTGAGCAGAAGCGAAAGCTGGCGAAGCTCTCGCCGCAACAGGTGCAGATCACCGAATTGGCCGGCGAACCGATCGACAAGGTGCTCGATCGCGCGCCGGGCAACGACGCACCGATCGGCGGCATCAAGGTGATCGCCGCGAGCGGATGGTTCGCCGCGCGCCCATCCGGCACCGAGGACATCTACAAGATCTACGCCGAGAGTTTCCGCGGTGTGGATCATTTGCGCATCCTGGTGCGGGAAGCGCAGGACATCGTCGACCGCGCGCTGCAGGAACACTGACGCGATCGCGTGGTTCGCAGCCACGCGTCGCAATGGCTAGAGCATCGCAAGGAGTGACGATGTCCGATCAACTCGATCAGCTATGCATCAACACCGTGCGCTTTCTGTCGGTCGACGCCGTGCAGAAGGCGAAGAGCGGCCATCCGGGCATGCCGCTCGGCGCGGCGCCGATGGCGTACGTGCTGTGGACGCGCCTGCTCAAGCACAATCCGCGCAATCCGGACTGGTTCGATCGCGATCGCTTCGTGCTTTCGGCCGGGCACGGCTCGATGCTGCTCTACAGCCTGCTGCTACCTCACCGGCTATGACCTGTCGCTCGACGACATCAAGCAGTTTCGCCAGTTCGGCAGCAAGACGCCGGGACATCCGGAACGCGGACACACGCCCGGCGTGGAAACTACGACGGGGCCGCTCGGGCAGGGGTTCGCCAACGCGGTGGGCATGGCGATCGCCGAAGCGCAACTGGCGGCGCGCTACAACCGTCCTGGATTCGAGGTGATCGATCACGCCACCTACGCGATCGTCAGCGATGGCGACCTGATGGAAGGCGTGGCCTCGGAGGCGGCTTCGCTGGCCGGCCATCTGCGGCTCGGCAAGCTGACCTGTCTCTACGACGACAACTACGTCACCCTGGCCGCCGGCACCGACATCACGTTCTCGGAAGATCGCGCGCGGCGCTTCGAAGCCTACGGCTGGCACACCGTGTCGGTGGCCGACGGCAATGACCTTGCCGGAATCGATGCCGCGCTGCGCGCCGCGCGCGCGGAAACCGGCGCGACCGTCGCTGATTCTGGTCCGCACCCACATCGGCTACGGCTCGCCGAACAAGCACGACAGCTTCGAGGCGCATGGTTCCCCGCTCGGAGTCGAGGAAGTGCGCCTGACCAAGCAAAACCTCGACTGGCCCGACCGAGCCGCCGTTTCTGATTCCCGAAGCAGCGCTCTCGCACTTTCGCGAGGCGGTGGCGCGTGGCGCGCGCGATGAAGCGGCAAGCAGCGAGCGCATGGAGGCGTACGCACAGGCGTTCCCCGATCTGGCCGCGGAGCTGCAGCGAACGCTCTCGCGGCGAGTTGCCGCGCGACTGGGACGCGGACATTCCGGTGTTTCCCGCCGACGCCAAGGGGATCGCGACGCGCGTGGCTTCGGGCAAGGTGATGAACGCCATTGCGCCGCGCGTGCCCGGCATTGACGGGAGGCTCCGCGGATCTGGATCCCTCGACCTATACCGCGCTCAAGGGACTTGGCGATTTCAACCCGCCGGCAGAAAAGGACATCGACACGCAGGGCTCCGTCGGTGGCGGCTGGAGCTACGCCGGGCGCAACCTTCACTTCGGCGTGCGCGAGCACGCGATGGGCGCGATCGTCAACGGCATGGCCGCGCACGGAGGAATCGTGCCGTACGGATCGACGTTCCTGATCTTTTCCGACTACATGCGTCCCCCGATCCGCTTGGCCGGCGCTGATGGGTCTGCACGTCATCCACGTGTTCACGCACGACAGCATCGCGCTGGGCGAGGACGGCCCCACCCACCAGCCGGTGGAGCAGCTGGCAGCGCTGCGCGCAATTCCCAACCTCAGCGTGATCCGTCCAGGCGATGCCAACGAAACCGCGATCGCATGGCGCGTCGCTCTGGAGACGCGCGATCGTCCAGTGCTGCTGGTCTTGAGCCGTCAGGACGTGCCGACGCTGGATCGCAGCCGCTACGCTTCGGCTGACGGCCTGCGGCGCGGGGCCTATGTTCTATGCGATGCGCGCGACGGCAAGCCCGACTTGATCCTGATCGCCAGTGGCGCGGAAGTCGGCTTGATCGTCGCCGCCGCGGAGCGTCTGGATGCCGAGGGCGTCGGCGTGCGCTGCGTATCGATGCCGAGCTGGGACCTGTTCGATGCGCTGACGCAAGCCGAGCGCGATACGGTGTTGCCGCCTGCGGTGCGCGCGCGTCTCGCCGTCGAAGCGGGGGCAGCGCAGGGTTGGCACCGCTATGTCGGCGACGCGGGCGGCGTGGTCAGCGTCGAGCGTTTCGGCGCCTCGGCGCCGGGAGACGTAGTGATGCGCGAGTACGGTTTCAGCGTTGATGAGGTCTGCCGGCGTGCGCGGGCGCTTCGGCGCTGAAGGCGGCCTTGAGTTGATCGATTTGCGAACGCCTGGAAACGACCCTGAGTCGACGTACACCGTGCTCCAAAGCGGTCATTGAAACTGTCTTGCGGCCGCGCCGCGTTCCGCCAACGTGCTCCATCGCCCCACCCGATGTCGGACCAGACGCTTCACGACGGCAATGGCTACGCCTTCGTGCCGACGAACTTTGCTCCCGCGCGGTAGAAAGCGCTACTCCGTTTTCGCTTGGCCGCTGTCGATGGCCGAGGGCGAGCGCGCGTTTCGATCAGAAGTCGAGAACCTCGACGTCGCGATCTGCACGACCAGCACCGCCAGCGTCAGCACGAAGATCGATCCGGTCACCGCGAAAACGCTCTCGAGTGAGAGGTCCTTGACGTCGATCGCGAGAAAGCGCGTGAGCGCGGTGATGGCGACGTAGAGCAGAAAGAGCACAGGTAAGCGATCGGTCTTGAAGTAGATCCCGACGATAGTTCCCAGCTCCAGATAGATGAAGAGAAGCAGGATGTCGTCCAGCCGGGCCCGCCCAGCCTGAATCATCTGGATGTAGTCGAGCGCCGCCGACCAGACGATGGTGGCGCCGATCACGAACAGCGCGATCACCTGGAAAGCGCTGACCAGCGAGTTACCCAGCCGGTCGAATCTATCCTTGATGTCTTGCTTGGCCATGATTCAATCCTGTTCCAGACGCAGTTTAACGCGGTCCATGCTTTCCCTCCCTGGAAAGACGCGGGAAGTCTACGCTGGATCGGCTACTGTGGGTCGATTGCGGCTTCGAATGACCGCAATAGAACGTGAGGCCCAAGGACTGCAGTTGGACGCAAGCGGAAGCTGCCCAACCACGGCCTACTCGCAACCGAACGTGTAAAGTGTTGCGAGTTTCGCTCTCGAGCGCCTGGCGCAAATCTGGGCGATGTCGAGCGTGTCGCTTTACTCACCCCGACCCACTCTATCGCCGCCGGGAGACTCTGCAGCGGAATCCTTGCCGCCGGTGAGCGCGGCAAGCGCTGCGCGATACGCGATGGGAATCTTGACCGGATGGCTCACGGTGGCGTCGAGATCGCGGACGAGCCCGTCCGTCAGTCCGTAGACCCAGCCGTGCACGCTGAGCGCCTGCCCACGTTCCCACGCGTCGAGCACGACGGTGGTATGGCAGACGTTGGTCACCTGCTCGATTACGTTCAACTCGCACAGGCGGTCGATGCGCTGTGACAGCTCGGTCAGCGTGCCGATCCTGGCGTCGTGCTTTGAACGCACGTCCTGGACATGTCGCAGCCAGTTATCCGCGAGCCCCACCCGCTGATTCTGCAGTGCGGCGGAGACGCCGCTACAACCGTAGTGGCCGCAGACGATGATGTGCTCGACTTGCAACACCTCCACCGCGAACTGCATCACCGATAGGCAGTTGAGATCGCTGTGCACGACGACGTTGGCGATGTTGCGATGCACGAACAGCTCGCCTGGGAGAAGCCCCACGATCTCGTTGGCGGGTACGCGGCTATCGGCGCATCCGATCCAGAGGTAGCGAGGTCTTTGCTGTCCCGAGAGCTTGGCAAAGAAATCCGGATCGTTCCGACGGATCCGCTCGGACCAACGCCTGTTGTTTTCGAAGAGGTGCGAAAGCGAGCGCATCGCGGAAATCGTGTTTGGGTTCTATCTTGTGGCGCCCGCGATCAGGCGACCTCTGAACCATGCTCGTCCAGGCCGTGAGTATATTAGTCTATGTCTGCCACCCCGCGGAACGCATTACAACAAAAAAGAGGTAAGCGGTGAAGCTTGCCTCCGGTGACCTGGGCACGGATGCGCAAGTCGATGTGGGAATTTTAAATTGGGCCTTGATTCGGGGACCGTGCTGCAAATCGAGCCAGGAACACGTGTTCTTCACGCCTGCTCAATGCTTGTTTGGTGTCGGCTGCCATCTGAGCGGAAGCCAGGGCTCATAAATTCCAACGCCAGTCGCGGATCTCCGGCATGTCCTGGCCGTGCTTGTCGATGAACTGTTTGTGCTCGATGAGCTTGTCTTCGAGCTGCTGCTTAAGATAGATGCCCTTGTCGCCCGTCTGCGGCAGGCGATCGATGGTGTCCATCACGAGGTGGAAGCGGTCCAGTTCATTCAACACCGTCATGTCGAACGGAGTGGTAATGGTGCCTTCTTCCTTGTAGCCGCGCACGTGGATATTGTCGTGATTGGTGCGGCGGTACGTCAGCCGGTGGATCAACCACGGATAGGCATGGAAAGCGAAGATTACCGGCTTGTCCCGGGTGAAGAGCTGGTCGAAATCGACGTCGCTCAATCCGTGCGGGTGCTCGCTTTGAGGCTGCAGCCTCATGAGGTCGACGATGTTGATCACCCGGATTTTCAGGTCGGGCAGGTGCTCGCGCAGTATGGACACGGCGGCGAGCGTCTCCAGTGTGGGCACATCGCCGCAGCAGGCCATGACCACGTCGGGCCCGGTGTTCTGACCACCTGCGCCCTGATCGTTGCTGGCCCACTGCCAGATTCCGATACCCTCGCCGCAATGTTTTACGGCGGCGTCCATCGTCAGCCACTGCGGCGCCGGATGTTTTCCCGCGATCACGACATTGACGTAATGGCGGCTGCGCAGACAGTGATCCATCACCGATAGCAGGCAGTTCGCATCCGGCGGAAGGTAAACACGCACGACCGCGGCCTTCTTGTTCGCAACGACGTCGAGGAAACCGGGATCCTGATGCGTGAACCCGTTGTGATCCTGGCGCCAGACATGCGAGGCCAGTAAATAGTTCAAGGAGGCAATCTTCCGCCGCCACGGCAGCTGCGACGTGACCTTCAGCCATTTGGCGTGCTGGTTGAACATCGAATCGACGATGTGGATGAACGCCTCGTAGCAATTGAACAGGCCATGCCGCCCGGTGAGCAGATAGCCCTCGAGCCAGCCCTCGCATTGGTGCTCGCTGAGCATTTCCATCACGCGACCGGTGGGTGAGAGAAATTGGTCGTTCGGTAAGGTTGCGGCATCCCACTGGCGCTGGGTAACTTCAAAGAGGGCTTCCAGGCCGTTGGAAAGAGTCTCGTCAGGGCCAAAGACCCGGAAATTGCGCTGTTCACGGTTCAGCTTCGCCACATCGCGCAGAAAACGCCCGAGCACGTGCGTGTCGCCGATGCCGCGCACACCCGGCGAGGGCACGTCGACCGCGTAGTCACGGAAATCCGGCATTCGCAGGTCACGGAGCAGAATGCCGCCGTTGGCGTGGGGATTCGCGCCCATGCGTCGCTCGCCCTTCGGAGCAAGTTCGGCCAGTTCCGGTATGAGGCGGCCTTGTTCATCGAAGAGCTCCTCAGGCCGGTAGCTCCTCAGCCAGTCCTCGAGCTGCCCGAGATGTTCGGGTGGCGCCGTGGGCGATACGGCGAGCGGGACTTGATGCGCCCGAAACGTGCCCTCGATCTGCTGGCCATCCACGACTTTCGGCCCCGTCCACCCTTTGGGTGAATTCAGCACGATCATCGGCCAGCGCGGGCGCGCGGCGTTGGCGTTGACCCGCGCGTCGCGCTGAATTCTCTTGATCTCTTCCACCGCTATATCGAGGGTCGCGGCCATGGCCTCATGCATGAGCTTGGGCTCGTATCCCTCGACGAAGTAGGGAGTCCAGCCGTAACCGCGAAGCAACTGTTCCAGCTCCTCGCGGGTGATGCGAGCGAGCACGGTGGGGTTGGAAATCTTGTAGCCGTTCAGATGCAGAATCGGCAGCACCGCGCCGTCGGTGGCCGGATCGAGGAACTTGTTGGAATGCCATGCCGTCGCCAGCGGGCCGGTTTCCGCCTCGCCATCGCCAACAACGCAGGCGACGACGAGATCGGGATTGTCGAATACCGCCCCGAACGAATGGCTAAGCGAATAGCCCAGTTCGCCTCCCTCGTGGATAGAGCCCGGGCACTCCGGCGAGACGTGGCTGGGAATCCCTCCGGGAAACGAGAACTGAACAAAGAGCTTCCGCAGTCCGGCCTCGTCCTGGCTGATGTTGGGATAGATCTCGCTGTAAGTGCCCTCGAGATAGGTGTTGCCGACGAGCGCCGGACCGCCGTGCCCGGGGCCGGAGACGTAAATCATGTCGAGGTCGTATTTCTTGATGACGCGGTTCAAGTGCACATAGATGAAATTCTGCCCGGGGGTCGTGCCCCAGTGTCCGAGAAGCATGTGCTTCACATCCGTGAGCATCAGGGGTCGCTTCAGCAGCGGATTGTCGTAAAGATAAATCTGGCCGACCGACAGATAGTTGGCCGCGCGCCAGTAGGCATCCATCTTGCGAAGCAATTCCGGAGTGAGCGTGTCGGTTTTCACGGTTTACGTTTCCCGAACTGTGGCGAAATTGCGGGCCCGCCTGATCATGCCCGCGACGATGCTCTGGCTAGCTGCCGCCAGAGGACAAGAGCATCGACTCCACGAGCACATCGACACCTGCCTGCGCGTGGATCGACCGGGCAGGAATGTTCGCGCCCATCCTCCAACGCGCGACCGCATCGCGCTTGGATTCGCCTTCGACCAAAAACAGCACCTGGCGTGCACGGCTCAACCGTGCCGCGCTCAACGACACCCGCTGCGACGGCGGCTTGGGTGCGTCGAACACCGCAAGTACGTCCGGCGCGTCCGGTCCTGCACCCCAGTCGTGCGCGGGAAACAGGCTGGCGGTGTGTCCGTCTTCCCCGAGCCCGAGCAGCACCAGATCGAAATCGCCCACGCCGCGCAGCGTGGCTGCATAGCTGACCGCCGACGCTTCGGCACCGAGTTCGGCGGGGATTACATGCATCTGATGTTGCGCCATTGGCACGTGTTCGAGCCAGATGTCGGACGCCATCCGGCTGTTGCGGTCGGCACTGTCCGGGGGCACGCAGCGCTCGTCGCCGAAGTAGACCTGCCAGCGCGACCATTCGGTGGGCGCCGCGCGCAGGAGATCGTACACGCCGCGGGGTGTGTTTCCACCCGACAACACGATCGAAAACCGGCCGTCTCGTTCGATCGCGCGCGAGGCGGAGTCGACGATGCGCTGGTATGCCATTCGCCGCAGCGTCGTCACATCGGGAGTGCTGACCCAGCGCACGGCGGAGAGTTCGTGTCCGCCGTGCCGGTCCGTCACGCTCATTCCGATTTGATCGCGTGGCCGCCGAATTCGTTGCGCATAGCGGCGAGCAGTTTATCGGAAAACGACTCCTCGTCGCGCGAACGCAGACGCTCGAGCAACGACAGGGCGATCATCGGCGTGGGAACGTTGAGATCGATCGCCTCGCTTATCGTCCAGCGCCCCTCGCCGGAGTCGTCGACATAAGGGGCGATGCCTGTCATCGTCGGGTTCTTGTCCAGCGCGTCCGCGGTGAGATCGAGCAGCCACGACCGCACGACGCTGCCGTATCGCCAGATGTCGGCGATTTGGTGCAGGTCGAGCCCGAACTCGCGCTTGTGCTGCAGAATGGAAAAGCCTTCGGCGTACGCCTGCATCAGCCCGTATTCGATGCCGTTGTGAATCATTTTTACGAAGTGGCCGGAGCCCACCGGGCCTACCCGGCCCCAGCCCTGATTCGGTGCCGGCGCAAGCGTCTCGAAGATGGGCTTGAGCCGTTCGACCACCGCTTCGTCGCCACCGACCATCATGCTGTAGCCCTCGGCCAGGCCCCACACGCCGCCGCTGGTGCCGCAGTCGACGTAACCAATTTTCTTGTCGGCGGCGCTGCTGGAGCGGCGCAGCGTATCCTTGTAGTTGGAATTGCCGCCGTCGACAAGCACATCGCCTGCCGTAAGCAGCGGCAACAGCGCAGGTCACGGTGGCGTCGGTGATGCTGCCTGCGGGAACCATCGTCCAAAGTGTGCGTGGCGCCTTCAAACGGCTCACCAGCAGATCGAGCGAGGCAGCGGATTCGGCGCCTTTGTCTTCGATCCGTGCGCGCGCCTCCGGCTTAGGGTCGAATCCGACCACACGGTGGCCACCTTTCACCAGCCGCTCCGTCATGTTGGCGCCCATGCGCCCCAAACCGATCATGCCGAGTTCCATAGGATTTCCTCGCGAAGGATTGTGGGAATGTAGCGGCGTTGAAACCGAAACACTGCGCGCGCCCTATCCGGCGCGCATGACCCATTGTTTACCTGGGGTCGGTGAGGATTCACCATACGAGCCGGCGCCGCAACAACGCTTTGCGCGCGGGCCTTGCGAGCGAGCCGACGTAAGCGTCGGCTGCCCTCTTGATCGCTTCCGCCTGGGTGGGATAGGCATGGATGACGCGGGCGAGCGTGCGCAGTCCGATCCGCGCGACGATCGCCAGCGTAATCTCGTTGATCATCTCGCCTGCATGACGGGCGACAATTGTCGCGCCGAGAATCCGGTCGGTTCTTTCCCTGACGTGGATCTTCACGAAGCCGGCTTCCTCGCCGTCGGCGATCGCTCGATCGCACGTCGTGCATCGGGAACTGGTGAAGGTCTTCACCGGGATATCCTGATCGCGCGCCTCTCGGACGTAAAGGCCGACGTGGGCGATCTCGGGATCGGTGTAAGTGCACCACGGAATCGTCAGCGCGCTCAACCGCCGGTGGCCGAGCGATAGTGCGTTATGCACTGCCATGCGTGCGGAGGCATCGGCGGTGTGAGTGAACTTGTGCTCGAGACAGACATCGCCCGCGGCGTAGATCCTCGGATTGCTGGTCTGCAGAAAGTCGTCGATCCCGATGCCGGTGATGGGGTCGCAGTCGACGCCCGCAGCTTCCAGATTGAGTCGCTCGACGTTCGGTAAGCGGCCGGTGCCCGTCAGGATGGCATCGACCGCCACCGTACTTTGGTAGTCATCACTGATGAGATCGACAAGTTTTTGACCGCCTTCCACGCGCACCTTGACGGCTTGGGTATTGAGCCTGACCTCGATGCCGTCGCGCGCGAATGTGTCAGCAAGAAGTTGCGCGGCATCGCGTTCTTCCTTGGGCAAGAACAGCGGCAGGTCCTGCGCGATGGTCGTCCGCGAGCCGAAGCGGCAGAAGGCCTGCGCCAGCTCGCAGCCGAGCGGGCCGCCACCGATCACCAAAAGGCGGCGAGGCAGCTCGGTCAGATCAAATACGTTTTCATTGGTCAGATAGCCTGCCTCGGCCAAGCCGGGGATCGACGGCGTGTCGGGTCGCGCGCCCGTGGCGACCAGGGCCTTCTTGAAGCGGAGCTTCGTGCCGTCCACCGACAGCGCGTCGCTTCCGATGAAGCGCGCTTCGCCGAGAAAGACATCGACGCCGGCGGCGCTCAGCCGCTGGACCGAAACGACCCGGCTGACGCGGGCGCGAATGCGGCGCATGCGTTGCATCGCTGCTGGAAAATCCACGCGGATATCGCCGGGAACCTGCGCCCCGTAATGGTCTGCATTGCGCATCTCGGCGTAGAGCCGAGACGTTCGTATGATCGCTTTCGACGGTATGCAGCCGACGTTCAGGCAACAGCCGCCGAGCTGCGCGCGCTCGACGAGCGCGACTTTCACACCCATCGTAGCCGCCGCACTCGCCGCGACCAGCCCCGCCGGGCCGCCTCCGACAACCACCAGGTCATAGCGCCCCGCCGGCTTCGGGTTGCGCCAGTCCGACGGGCGCACGTTTTCCATCCGCTCCTGCTCGTATACATTTTCAGTCAGCATGGTGTCTGAGCTGCTGGGTTGCTCCATCTGAAGTAATCCCGCAAAAGGACGCTACAACCAACCGCCGCGAAACCCGGCGTGGCGAAGACCGGCGCGGATATAAGGGCAATTGCGCATCAAGCGCCAGATCAGGCCGCTGCGATGGTTTTCGATCATCATGACCACGATGCCTTGGTCGAGTCCGAAGTTGCCGGCCGACACCCAGACGCCGTGATCCGTTGCGAGACTTGGATTGAAACCGCTCGAGTAGCGTGACTCCGACAATGTCTCCGGATAGCGCAGCTCGATATTTCTCGCGGCATCCAGGGCAATGTCCGGCGTGAACGGCAGCGATGCAAGCGACGCCCATCCTGCGAGTGTGCCGTCGTCAGGCCCGTATGGCACGCCGCGCGCGGCATAGCCGAAGAGGCGCCGCGGCTCGCCGGTCACATCGGGCAATTCGTCACTCGGCCCGTCACACGCAGTGAGGCCCCAGCAGTGTTCGTCGTAACCCGCGAATTCATTCGGGTTGCGCTGGGCGTACTCGCGCTGGACGAGCGTGGCGCGCCGGCTGTTCTCGAAATAGTCGCAGCGCTTCTCGCGCATGAAGCGGTCCTGGATCCCGCGAAAATCGATCCACGCGTGCGAAAACTGGTGCACGAACAGCGGGCCGCCATACAGAAAATCGTAGCCGTACAGATTTTCCCACTGATAAGTCGCCGTCCAGGCGTGGTAACAGTCGCCTTCGAGCGGACTTGTCGGCGAGCCTAGTGCCAGTGCGTAGAGCACAATGGCCTCGTTGTAGCCTTCCCAGCCATAGTGTAGGAATCCGCATTCCGGTTTCCAGCCTTGCCTGAGCGTCGCGCCGCCGCCCTGAGCCCACCGCCAGTCGATTCGGCGGAACAGCATGTCGACGATTTTTCGCAGCTCGATTTCGCCAGGGGTGCTCGCATTGAAGTACATGCTTGCGGTGAGGGCACCGGCGATCAGCAGCGCGGTATCGATCATCGAAAGCTCCGAACGCCATACGCGCACACCGCTTTGCGAATCGAGGAAGTGATAATAAAACCCCTTGTAACCGGTTGACGCAGGACCACCGCTTTGATCGCTGTCACGGAAAAAGCGCAGTGCGGCGAGGCAGCGTTCGACGGCATCGGTCCGCGCTAGCCAGCCGCGTTCCACGGCTACAGCGTAGCTCGACAGTGCGAATCCGACGACCGCGATGCTGACTGGGACATTCGGGCGCGAGTTATCCGCGATCAGGCCGTTGGCCGGGTTGACCGCCTGTAGGAAATAGTCGAACGCTGCACGCTGAAGACGACCGAGCAACGCCTCGTCTGTCGACTCAGATAGCTCAACCACCAGCGGCCTTCCATAGTCTCGAATTCGCCTTGACGTCGACGCGACGCGGCGAATCCGGCAGGCGCTCATATCCCATTGCACATCCGTCCAGAAGGCGGCGCTGACATCATAAAGGAGTGCAAGACGGACGCAAAAGTTTCATGAGCTTGTTATCTGTTCGGCCAATGACCGACGCTGCATGCTATCGTGCCGATTGATACACTTACATCCGCTTCGCTGGAATTGCGGCGATGCGGGGTGCATTCCGAAGCGTCGGTACCAGGGATGTCGTCCCACAGCTAGTCTACGGTCTGATGTCCTTTCGCCGGCAATCGATTCCTTCCACATCGCACTACGCGCAGCTGCTGTCCAATGGCCGCTACGCAGTGATGCTGACCACTGTCGGTTCGGGCTTCAGCCGCTGGGGCGATCTCGCGGTGACCCGCTGGCGCGAAGACCCCACTTGCGACGGGTGGGGAAGCTACCTGCTGTTGAGCGACTTCTCTAGCGGCGGAGTCTGGTCGCCGAGTTTGCAGCCTTTTGGCGGCGACGCCCGTGCGCATGCTGCGACCTTAGCCGATGGGCGCGCCGAATTCGTGCGCCGCGACGAGACGGTCACGACTACGATGGATGTCGCGGTCGCGACCGATCGGGACGCGGAACTGCGGCGCGTGACGATCACGAACCACGGCGACGCCGCGCGCGATATCGCGGTCACATCCTATGCCGAACTCGTGCTCGGGTCGGCCGCGGCCGATGCCGCGCATCCGGCCTTCTCCAAGCTGTTTGTGCAGACCGAATCGGTCGAGGACGGCCGTATCCTCCTGGCGACGCGTCGACGTCGCGAGCCTGGAGAGCCCGAAATTTGGGCTGCGCACTTCGTCGTGCCAGAGGGGCAAGAGTCTGGGCCCTTCGAGTTCGAAACCGATCGGGCGCGGTTCCTCGGGCGCGGCCGGACGTTACGCAGTGCGCTGGCAATGCAGGGTGCAGGGGCGCTGTCCAATACTGCCGGCTCGGTGCTCGATCCAATCTTCAGCCTGCGCCGGCGGGTGCACGTTGAGTCCGGCGCAACGGTGCGGCTGACATTCTGGACGGTGCTGTCCGAGTCGCGCGACGGCGCGCTCGGACTCTGCGGGCCGCTACAGAACGCCGATGCGTGTGAACAGGCGCTCGCCGGAGCTGTCGAACACGCGGCCGCGGAACGCGCGCGGTTCGGCATTGATCCTGCACAATCCGAACGGTGCGGGCGTCTGGTCGGTCCGCTGCTGTCTGCAGATCCGGCGTGGCGCTCGGCGTCGGAGGTTCTCGAGCGCGGCAAGGGAGGCCCTCCCGTGCTCTGGACGCGTGGTATTTCCGGCGATCGTCCCATCGTCCTGCTGCGCATCGCGGACGAGTCCGGCCTCGGCCCGCGTCCATGAACTCCTGCGCGCGCAATTGTATTGGCGATCGCAGCGGCTAGGCGTGGATGTGGTTCTGCTCAACTGCGCCAGCGGGAGCGACATTAGCCATCTTCAAGCTGCGCTGGACGCGCTCATGAGCGTGCAGCGAGCGGCGCTTGGGACGGGCACCAACTACGCGCAAGCCGGGGTGTTCGCGCTACCTGACAGTGAACTGTCGGACGCTCTACGCGACGGACTCGCGACCGCTGCACGCGTCGTCCTAGACGCATCCGGTGAGGGGCTGGACCAGCCCTCAAACCGAACAGGCGACTTGCGTTCTGTGCCGGCCCCGTCTGGACCGGGCCCTGCAAAGCGCGCTCCTTTGAAGAGCGAGGCCGCGCTGACACCGACGGTACGTGTGGAACCCCTGGAGTTCGACAACGGCACCGGCGGCTTCGACAGCGCCGCCCGCGAATACGCCATTACGCTTGCCGACGGCCGCTGCACACCGATGCCGTGGATCAACGTGGTCGCCAATTCGTCGTTTGGATTCCTGGTATCGGCCGAAGGCGGTGGCTATACGTGGTCGGTCAACAGCCAGCAGAATCCGCTGACGCCGTGGCCGAACGATCCGGTCAGCGACACACCGCACGAGGTGCTGTACCTGCGCGACGAGGACAGCGGCGAACTGTGGAGTGCCACCGCGCTGCCGATTCGCGTGCCGTCTGCAATTTATGGCGTGCGCCACGGCAAGGGCTACAGCCGCTTCGTCCACGACTCGCACGAGATCGATCTCGAGCTGCTGCAGTGCGTGCCCGTGGACGATTCGATCAAGCTGTCGCGACTACGGATTCGTAACCGTTCGGCGCGCGTTCGGCGGCTGTCGATCACAGCGTATGTCGAATGGGCGCTCGGTGCGAATGGAACGGTGCCTGCACCATTTATTGTCACGAGTATCGACGCGGCGACCGGAGCGCTATTCGCTACGCAATCCGTGGCGCGCCGAATTCGGCGAGCGCGTCGCGTTTGTCGATCTTGGCGGCGCTGCAGAGCTCACTAACTGCTGACCGCACGGAGTTTCTCGGGCGCCACGGCGCGGTCGATCGGCCCGCCGCACTTTCCCAGTCGGCGCCCTTGTCGGGCCGGGTCGGCGCCGGCCTGGATCCATGCGCCGCGCTGCAAACGCGGGTCGAGCTGGAGCCCGCCGCGCAGATCGATATCGTGTTCGCGTTGGGCGACGCGGACTCGCGCACGCAGGCGCGAGATGCTGGTCGAAAAATACCGGGCGGCCGATGTCGATGCGGTGGTGCGCGAAGCGCGCGCGCTATGGGACGAGGTGCTCGACACCGTGCAGGTGCGCACGCCCGATCGCGCGATGGACGTTCTGCTCAACGACTGGCTCTTGTATCAGACGCTCGGATGCCGGGTGTGGGCGCGCACGGCCTACTATCAATCCAGCGGCGCCTACGGTTTTCGCGATCAATTGCAGGACGTGATGGCGCTGTGCGTGGCGAAACCTGAGATCGCGCGCGAGCATCTGTTGCGGGCGGCGGCGCGGCAATTCGCCGAGGGCGACGTCCAGCACTGGTGGCTGCCGCCATCCGGACAGGGCATCCGCACGCGGATGACCGATGACAGGATCTGGCTGCCCTACGTCGCCGCGCACTACATCGAGGTGACCGCGGACGCCGCGGTGCTCGACGAAGCGCTCCCTTCCTCGAAGGCGACGCGCTCAAGGATGGCCAGACCGAAGCGTTTTTCGACGCCATCGGTCGCGCGCGGCGAGAGCCAGTTTGTACGAGCACTGCGCGCGTGCGCTCGATATCAGCCTCTCGCTGGGTGCGCACGGCCTGCCGCTGATCGGCACCGGCGACTGGAACGACGGCATGAACCGCGTCGGCGAAAAGGGCCGCGGCGAAAGCGTCTGGTTGGCCTGGTTTCTGCTCGCGACGATCGCCGCATTCGCGCCGTATGCGGAGGCGCGCAACGAACGCGGCCGCGCGGCGCGCTGGAGGCAGTGTGCAGCGAGCATTCGGACGGCGCTCGAAAGCGCAGGCTGGGACGGCCAGTGGTATCGGCGCGGCTACTACGACGACGGCACACCGTTGGGTTCGAACGACTGCAGCGAATGCAAGATCGACGCGATCGCACAGTCGTGGAGCGTGATCTCGGGAGCGGCAGATCCGAACCATGCCGCACTGGCGATGAATGCGGTTGAAAAGCATTTGATCCGGCAGGACGACAAGATCGCGCTGCTGCTCACGCCGCCGTTCGATCGCTCGTCGCACGATCCGGGCTACATCAAGGGCTATCCGCCGGGCATTCGCGAGAATGGCGGGCAATACACGCATGGCGCGATCTGGTCAATCTTCGCATTCGCGGCGCTAGGCCAAGGCGATCAGGCCGGCGATCTGTTCGCCATTCTCAATCCGATCTACCACAGCAGCACGCCGGACGCAGATTGCAGCGCTACAAGGTCGAGCCGTACGTAGCCTGCGCCGACGTCTATTCGGTGACGCCGCACGTCGGCCGCGGTGGCTGGACCTGGTACACCGGTTCGGCGGGGTGGCTGTACCGTGCCGGGCTCGAAGCGATTCTCGGATTCCGTGTGCACGGAAATACGCTCACAATCGATCCCTGTGTGCCGAAGGGCTGGCCGGGCTACGAAATCGTGTTTCGCCACCGCGGCGCCCAGAACACGATCACCCGCTACGAAATCACGGTCGAGAATCCGCGCAACGTGAGTCGCGGCGTCGTCGCTGTGGAGCTCGATGGCGTGGTGCTTGCTAAGGATATTGCACGGATTCCCCTGCTCGACGATGGTCAGACCCATCGCTTGCGCGTTGAGCTCGGATGACAGCCGGGGTGCACCAGCGCATGGCCAGGCCCTTCCACTGCAATCCAATTCTCGCACTCGATGAAGTAGCCCGCCTCTGGAAGAGGCTGCGCGACGCAAGATGCGACGATCCGACGAACCGTCGACAGAAGGGAAACGGCTCATGAAGGTACTGGTTGTCGACGTGGGCGGAACGCATGTGAAGATACTCGCCACCGGTCAGCGCGATCATCGGGAGTTTTCATCCGGGCCGACGCTTACCGCAGAACAGATGGTCACCGAAGTAAAGGCGCTGGCCGGGAAGTGGAAGTACGATGTTGTGTCGATGGGCTATCCAGGGGTGGTGCTCAATGACCGTCCGGTCGCGGAGCCTCACAATCTGGCATCAGGCTGGGTAGGATTCGACTATCGCGCCGCATTCGGGTGCTCGACCAAGATCGTCAACGACGCGGCGATGCAGGCATTGGGTGGCTACAGAAGAGGAAAAATGCTTTTTCTCGGCCTGGGAACCGGTCTCGGTTCTGCCATGGTTGTGAGCGGCATTGTCGTGCCTATGGAGCTCGGCCACCTTCCCTACAGGAAAGCGACCTACGAAGACTACGTTGGTATTCGCGGACTGGAGCGGCACGGCAAGAGGAAATGGCGGGAACATGTCATCGACGTGATCGCACTTCTGATCGCTGCCCTTCAGCCCGAGGATGTGCTGCTCGGAGGCGGTAATGTCCGCAAGCTGAAAGAACTCCCGCCGGGTTGCCGCGCAGGCGACGAGACCAATGCCTTCGCTGGCGGATTTCGTCTGTGGGAAGACACGACTGACCGCAAACCGCGCACGCGGGGGAAGGCGCAATCCCGCTGAGGGTTTCTTTCTTGGTTCGCGTGATGTCACCGACAAACGCTGACGGTCACGCTTGATGATCGACAGACAATCAACGACCACGACGATTGATCAGCGCTGCCACAGGATTCGTGCGTCTTCCAGTGGGAACGCAACGCCGTCGCAGTCCGGTATCGCGCGCGCCGTATAGTCGGTCGCCGGCCGCGCTGCAGGCACGCTTGCGCGATAGACGTAGCCACGGGTTGCGCCCATCAGTTGCTGCATGCGCTCCATCTCCACCCGCTCCGATGCGATACCGTTACCGCCGTTGGCGTAGAGCTCGACGCGCACCGCAACAGGGTCGAGGTCACCGAGATACAGTTCGACCTCCCATATGAGTTGGCCCCCATCGGTCTCAACCTTGACCTTGCCGAAGCGCAGTGCGGGCCATTTCTGGTCGAGGACGTGCCGCCACCTAACCATATCCGCGCCGGCTGCGCCTTTACCGGCAGCGCGGGCGTGGAAGGCAACCGCGGCAGGCAGGTAGTGTTGCTCGGTGTATTCGCGCACCGCGCGGTCGGCGGAAAAACGCAGCGTCAACCGCGCCATGCTTTCCCGCACCCGCGCGACCCATGCGGAGGGAATGCCGCCCTGTCCTCGGCTATAAAACGCCGGGACGACCTCCCGCTCGAGCAGATCGTAGAGCGTATCGGCTTCGATAGCGTCCCAGGCCGGATCGTCGCCGTGCTCGCGGCCGTCCCCCAGCGCCCACCCGACGTCAGGCGAATACGCTTCCGCCCACCAACCGTCCAGCTCCGAAAGATTGATGCCTCCATTGACGAGCACCTTCATACCGCTCGTCCCGCTCGCCTCCCAAGGTCGCCGGGGCGTGTTGATCCACACGTCCACCCCCTGCACCAAGCGCTCTGCCAGCAGCATGTCGTAGTCGCTCAGGAAGACAACATGGAGTCGGGACTCCGGCTGCTGGATAAAATCTATCCATGCCCGGATCAAGTCCTGCCCCGCCTTGTCCTCCGGATGCGCCTTGCCGGCAATGATGAGTTGCACGGGCCGCTCGGGACTCGCCAAAATGCGCAGCAAACGCGCCGGATTGTGCAGCAACAGGTTCGGTCTCTTGTAGGTTGCGAAGCGGCGCGCAAAGCCCAGCGTCAATGCGTCGGGATCGAACAGCGTTTTCGCCGCCTCGACCGCTTCGGGCGATGCCCCCGAGACGCTCAGCTGCCGCGACAATCGTTCGCGAGCGTATTCGACAAGAGACCTGCGGGCGGCGCTGCGAAACTGCCAAAGGCTGGCATCGGAGACAGAACGAATGCCCGCCTCCAGGGTTTCTGTCGCGCCAAGCCAACGCTCGCTGCCACAGGCCTCCGTCCAAAGCTTATCGGCCGCGGCCGAGTCCCACGTTGGCACGTGGACTCCGTTGGTCACGTGTCCGACCGGGATTTCCTCCTGGGGCCAGCGCGGAAAGAGAGGTAGAAAGATTTGCCGGCTCACCTCTGCGTGCAGGCGGCTCACACCGTTCACCGCTCCGCTCCCGCGGACTGCCAGATACGCCATGTTGAAGCTTTCCGACGAGTCGTTCGGATCCTGGCGGCCCAGGGCGAGCAAATCGTGGACCGTGATGCCGAGCCTCTGCACCGCATAGCGGCTCAGATATTGCTCGATAAGGGCCGGAGCGAAACGGTCAAAGCCGGCCGCCACCGCGGTGTGCGTCGTGAAGAGGTTCCCCGCACGAGTGACGGTCAGCGCGACGTCGAAGGGCTGCCCGGTCTCTTTCATGAAACTGCGGGCACGTTCGAGCACGGCAAAGGCCGCATGCCCTTCATTGAGATGACAGACCTCCGGCTTGATGCCGAGCGCGTCGAGGAGCCGCCAGCCGCCGATCCCGAGAATCAATTCCTGCTGGAGGCGGAGCTCCGGCCCGCCGCCATAGAGCTCGCTGGTAATCGCTCGGTAGGCGGGGAAGTTCGCCGCATCATTGGTATCCAGCAGGTAGAGCTTCACTCTGCCGACCCGAACCTGCCAGGCACGGAGCCAAATCGAGTACCCAGGCAAGGCGATCTCCAGCCGCAGCCACTCGCCGTTCGCCAGGCGCAAGGGCGTGATCGGCAACTGTCCGGGGTCGTTATAAGGAAACAGGGCCTGTTGCGTTCCATCGTTGTCGATCACTTGGCGAAAATAACCTTGCTGGTACAGCAGTCCGACACCGACCACGGGCACGCCCAGATCGCTGGCGGCTTTGAGCTGATCGCCGGCGACATTCCCGAGTCCGCCCGAGTAGATCGGCAACGCTTCGCCTAACATGAATTCCATGCTGAAATAAGCAATGCTGTGGAGCAGGGATAGCGGGTACGTCTGCTGAAACCACGCGTGCGACTCCGCGGCATCCCGCCTGGCTTTCACCAGATCGTCGACGTTCCTGCGGAAATCTGGATTGGCTAAGAACAGCTCGAGTTTCTCCCGCGAGACCGTCTGCAAGACGACGCAGGGGTTCTGGGTAAGGTCCCACAGCACAGGATCGAGCTGCCGCCACAATCGATCGGTGGCATGATTCCACGACGAACGCATATCCAGCGCAAGCTCGGCCAGGAAATGGAATCCCTCTATGTCCTTGGACAAAGGACCATCGTGCGAGTGGGCAGCCCGTGTCTGTTCGCTCATACCCGGAGTTTACCCGGCTCGACCCCGCGTCCGATCATGTTGCGATCAATGTCGCTGGGTGACATGCTCCTGCTGTCGTTTGATCGCCATGCGCGCTGACGGCCGGCCTTGCGCGCATTCCAGATGACCGTCGATTCACTGAACGGCATCGAAAGCTGGCTTGTCGAGGTCGGTCTCGCCGGCGCATCGGAGACGGAGTCGCTGCACGGCTTCTGCGACCGCTGCCGCGACGCAGGCATCGCGCTTTCACGCTCAGCCGTTGTAGTCGATACGCTGCATCCGATCCACGAGGGCCACGTCTTTCGCTGGCGCGCCGACAGCGTCGAGCAGCCGCCCGTCGTCGAATACGGGCCTTCGAACGTCGGCGAGGCGGCGGCGAGCTGGCAGAGCAGCGCGTTCTACGCTCTGGTGACGACCGGAGCCAGCGAGCTGCGCCGCCGGATCGGCGCAGGCGACCCGGAGGACTTCGCGATCCTTCGCGAGATGAGCGCGGAGGGGCAGACGGACTACGTCGCCTTCGTCCATCGCTTCGGCGCGACGAGCATCATCGGCGAGATGGACTGTGTCTACTCGTCGTGGGCAACGTCGAGCCCCGACGGTTTTGGCGAGGCAGATCTGGTTGCGCTGCGGCGACTCGTTCCATTGCTTGCGCTCACGATCAAATGCGTGTCGCTGGCGCGCATCGCGCGGACCCTCGTCGAGGTATATCTCGGCCACGATGCGGGCCAGCGCGTGCTGAGCGGCCGCATCTCGCGCGGTGTCGCCGAGCGCATCAACTCAGTTATCTGGTACTCGGATTTGCGCGGTTACACCAAGATCACTGACACAGCGCCGCCCGACGAGATCATTCCGCTCCTCAACGACTACGCCGCGGCCGTGATCGCCGCCGTTCGCATCGCGGGCGGCGAAGTGTTGAAGCTCATCGGCGACGGCGTGCTGGCGATCTTTCGGGCCGACGATGCCGCGCAAGCGTGCCGCTCCGCGCTGCGGGCGGAGGCGAGCCTGAGGTCCGGCATCAAGGTCGTGAACGAGCGCCGCGCCGCGGGCAACCATCCCGTCACGTTTGTCTACCTTGGGCTGCACATCGGCGAAGTGTTCTACGGCAACATCGGCAGCGAGGATCGTCTGGACTTCACGGTCGTCGGCCCGGCCGTCAACGAAGCGAGTCGCATTGCCGGGATGTGCCGCTCGGTGGACCGGAGCGTCGTCCTGTCGTCCGAGTTCGCCGCGGCGACGCCGGAGCCCGAACGCTCGAAGCTCGTTTCCGTCGGCCGCTACGCCTTGCGCGGCGTCGGCCGTGCCGAGGAGTTGTTCACGCTCGATCCCGGGCTGCTCGGCGATTAGTGGACTGTAACAATCAAATAGCTGATTCAACTGTTACAGCCCACACGGCGAACCCGCTCGAGGCGGCGACAACTTCGCTAGGCGGGACGAAGCCACGTTACGTGCAACTCTTTAGCGAACCGCGCTTCCGTCCATCTATCCCCGGGCGGGCGGGAGATGCGCGAATCGCATGTGGATATTTTTTTCCTGGGTGAAGGACAGCAGCTCCTCCAGACACTCCTCGCGGCCGAGCCCGGACTGCTTGACGCCTCCGAAGGGCGCCCCCAGGAAATGACGGCTTACTTCGTTGACCCAGACGTAACCGGCTTGCACGGCGTTGGCGGTGCGCAAGGCCGCATTGAGATCGTTGGTCCAGATCGAACACGTCAGACCGACTTCGACCGCATTGACGTCTCGGATCATCGAGGCCTCGTCCTGCCATTTCAGCACCGACAGCACCGGGCCGAAGATCTCCTCGCGGGCAATCGTCATGTCGGACCGGACATCGGCGAAGACCGTGGGATCGATGAACAACCCGCCCGCAAGAGCGGGCGACTGCGGCGATTTCCCGCCGCACACCAGTGTGGCGCCTTCCTGCTTGGCCGTCGCGATATAGGACAGGACGCGATCGTACTGCGCCCGGCTGCTGATGGCGCCCATCGTCGTATCCCAATCGTCGGGCCTGCCCGGATGGAACGCGGCGATCCTGGTCTTCAGTTCGCCCAGAACAAGATCGTGAATGGCCTCGTGAACGAACGCACGGCTGGTCGATCCGCAGGACTGGCCGCACCACGCGAAATTCATCCCCGCAATCATCGCGTCCGCCACAGCCGACGGATCCGCGTCGGAAAACGCGATCAGCGCGTTCTTGCCGCCGAGCTCGAGCAGCACCGGCTTGATCGTATCGGATGCGCTGCGCATCACCGCGCGTCCTGCAGCGACGCTGCCTATGAGCGCAACCTTGGCCACCGACGAATGAGCGACAAGCGCGGCGCCCGTCTCGCGGCCCGCTGCCCGTGACCACGTTGAACACGCCCGGCGGAAAGACCTCCTCGACAAGCTCGGCCAGGCGCAAGGCTGAAAGCGGTGCCTGCTCGGGCGGCTTCACGACAATGGTGTTGCCGGCGGCAAGCGGTGCCGCAGATTTTCCGGCGGCGAACATGAAGGGATGATTGAAGGGAATGATTCTCGCGACCACGCCGAGTGGCCCGCGGACCGTGACGTTCATCCGGTCCGGCCCCATCGGGATGGAGCTCCCCTTCATCTCGGTGACCAGGCCGGCGAAAAAATCGATCTGCGCCGCCGCGATCTCCGCATCTCCCACCATGGCGCGCACGGGATTGCCGCAGTCGATGGCGTCGAGCATCGCCAGCTCGCGAGCGTGGTGGCGAACGATCGCTGCGAAACGCCGCAGCGCTTTCGCGCGCTCGATCGGCGGCGTGTCGCGCCATTCCGGAAACGCGCGGTACGCGCTATCGACGGCAGCGTCGACGTCGCCGGGCGAGGCATCGGCCGCGTGGCCGAGCGGCTCGCCTGTCCCGGGACTGATCAGGTCGAAATACTTTCCCGATAGCGGTCGATGCCATGCACCGCCGTAGTAGAGGCCACGGTGAGTGGGAAGGACTGATAGCCTGTCCGCGCCCGCCCCACTGGTAATCGGGATCTCCGCGACCGGGAGCAGTGTCTTGTCCGTCACGGCTTGGGTTCCGCGTGGGTCAGGGATGCAACCATGGCGGGCGTATATCCGGGCTCGGTGATGACGTCGACGACGGCGACGCCGCCCGCGCCGACATGTGCGATCGCTTCCCGGAATGCGTCGGCCAGTACATCCGCGCTTTGGAGAGGGCCGATACCCAGCGCACCCTGCGAGCGCGCAAGGCCCGCGATGTCGACCGCCGGATCGCTGATGCGCTGCCCGATCCATTTGTTTTCGACCGGCCGGCCGCGCATGCGCGCGACGCGTTCCTGATGAACCTCGTCGTTGAAGAACGACCGGTTGTTGGCGACGACAATGAAGAGGGGAATCCTGTAGTGCGCCGCGGTCCACACGGCGGTCGCCCCCATGAGGAAATCGCCGTCCCCGGCGATGCAGATAGGCAATCGCCCGGTTCCTTTGAGCGCAAGTGCCGCGCCGACGGAGATCCCCGGGCCGCCGCCGATGCCGCCGCCGCCGTCCGATCCCAGGAAGTCGAGCGGGTGACCGAATGACCAGAGCGCGCCATCCCATCCAAGGGGGAGATGGAGGAGGGAAACATCGCGCGCTCCGACCGCCTCGCGCAAGCCGGCCGCGAGATGCGCCATCGTAATCGCTCCGGCGTCGAGGGCGGGGCCTTGTGGCGCCGCTTTCAACGGGAAGACATTGTTGCGGGCACTTCTTGGCCGCGCGCTAAGCGCTTTCACCAGCGCGGGCACGACCTGATCCGGGTCCGCAGCGAGGAGAAGGTCAACCATCGGGAAGCCCTGGTGGTCCATGCTCCAACCGTTATGCAGAGTGTGATCCAGGGAGACCTGGACGATCGTCGCCTGCGCACTCGTGGCGCCGAACGCGGCACTCAGAGTCCCCGCGAGATCCACCCAATCGAGACTGAGCACGACGTCAGCGTTGGCGATCGCCTGGCGCGCCTCGGGGACCGCGTAGATGCCTGGCGCCGCAACGTGCAACGCGTGCCGGGTCGGAAATCCCGCGCCGACTTTCAGATCGGTCACGACGCGTGCGCCGAGCATCTCGGCGAGCAGCACGCGCGCATCCCAGGCGTCGCTGCTGCGCGAAACGCGACCGACGAGAAACACGGGCCGTTCGGCGGCCGTAAGAACTTTCGCGACTTCCACGATCTGCTCGGCAGATGCGCCTGCTTGAAACTGAGGTTGGTAGCGGTGCGTGTCGCACGGAGGCAGCGGAGCAGGCAAGGGCGTTTCCTGCAGACCCACATCGAGATTGATATAGACGGGGCCCTTCGGCGTCGTCTCCGCGAGCCAAGCCGCCCGCAGAATCGCTTCACGAGCGGCGGCCGGCGATGCGGGTTGATCGTCCCACTTGGTGTAGTTGCGCACGATGGCACCCTGGTCGCGCGCGGTGTGGATCCATTCGATCCACGGACGCCGCTGCGACGCATCGACCGGTCCGGTGGCTCCGATCAGGAGCAGCGGCATGCGATCGCACCAGGCGTTGAAGACCGCCATTGTGGCGTGGAACAGCCCGACATTCGAGTGTGCCGCGGCCGCCATCGCGCGTCCCGTGACCTTGGCGTATCCGTGCGCGATGGCGACGGCATGTTCCTCGTGAAGACAAAGCAGGAGCTGCGGCCGCTCGTTTCCGAGATAGTTGACGATGCTGTCGTGCAGACCTCGGAAGCTCGCACCAGGATTGATCGCAATATAGGGAATGTCGAGCGCACGAAGCGTGTCCGCGACAACGTCGCTGCCGAAGATCACGTTCGGAGGGGATACCGCAACCGGCCGCTCGATCCCGGGATCCATGAGTTTGTCGGTTTCTCCGTGCGCGTCGGCGATCGACTGTCGAGTCTCGTTCTTCAGGTCGTTCTCCCCGGCCATCGGCAAGAGATGCGGGATAACATGAACGTCATTGTAGCGGCCTCGAGACGCTGTGCATCGGGAAGCCAGGTATTACCGCGCCGCTGACGTCGGATCACCCGCGTGTCCGTGCCTGATTACCGCCCACGAGGCGCGCATAGATCGCGGCGTACTCCTGCGCCGCGGCGTCCCAACTGAAATCGCGTTTCATTCCGTTGTGCTGCAGCGCACGCCAAAGGGAGGGGTCGCGATAGGCGGCATTGCAGCGCTCGATCGCAGCCATCAGCGCACCGGCGGTCGGTGCAAAGAACTTGAAGCCGGTCGCCGTCCCATCGGCCAGCGTCTGCGGCGTGCAATCGACGACCGAATCGACAAGACCGCCCGTCGCGTGGACGATGGGTGGCGTGCCGTAGCGCTGGCTGTACATCTGGTTCAAGCCGCACGGCTCGAAGCGCGACGGCATTACGAAGGCGTCCGCACCCGCTTCGACCAAGTGCGCGAGCGCCTCGTCGAAGCCGATGAAGCTCCCGAGGCGCTTCGGATGCGCGCCCGCAAGCGAAACAAGCCGGCGCTCGAGCGCCTTGTCTCCCGACGCCACGATGACGATCTGTGCCGGAAGCGCAAGGACCGCATCCGCGATGTCGAGCAGAAGATCGATTCCCTTCTGTTCGGTCAGCCGCGTTACCACGCCAAGCACTGGAACGTCGCGGCGCGGCTCGAGGCCGAAGCGATTCTGCAGCGCCTGCTTGTCGACGGCCTTGCGCGGCAGCGTCGCGGCGTCGTATCGCTCGGGGATCAAAGCGTCTCTTGCGGGATCCCACACCGTCGCATCGATCCCGTTCAGGATGCCGGTGAGGCTTGCGCGGCGCGCCGCGAGCAGGCCTTGCATCCCCATGCCCGCCGGCTCGTGCTGGATTTCCTCGGCGTACGTCGGGCTCACGGTCGTGATGGCGTCAGCGTAAAAGAGTCCGGCCTTGAGAAAGGACATGCGGCCATGATATTCGACGCCGTCGACGCCGAAGCTCGTTGCAGGCAGGCCCAGATCGGCGAGCCAATGCGGCGCGAAGATTCCCTGGAACGCGAGGTTGTGAACGGTGATGACGCTGGGGCTTGAACGGTCGTAGGTAAGCGCGGCATACGCAGGTGCGAGTCCGGTCTGCCAGTCGTTGGCGTGAACGAGCTGCGCGCGCCAGGCGACCGGGCTTTGCGGCGCCGCGAGCAGCGCTGCGGCACGCGAGAGCAGACCGAAGCGCAAGGGATTGTCGTCCCAGTCGGCGCCCGCGGCATCCTGGTACGGACCGCCATCCCGATCATAGAGTGCCGGACAATCGACGATCCACGCCGGAACGCCGTGCGGCAGCTCGGCCTCGAGCAGGCGCGCTGCAGGAAGGCGCGCGCTCGCATCGATGCGCACCACGTCACGCGCACGGCCAAGCGCAGCGAGCACCGCAGGATATCCCGGCAGGAGCACCCGCGAGTCGATTCCGATCCGCCGAAGCGCGGCGGGAAGCGCGCCCGCGACGTCGCCCAAGCCTCCGGTCTTGACCAGCGGCGAGTATTCCGGCGTTGCGTAGAGAACGCGAAGCGGAGGCAAAGGCACGGTCGACCGTTCGATCGCTGACAGGCGTCGGGACGCGAGATCGCGGATCGATCTCGGTCGAGCGCTGGAACGTTTCAATATATCAGATCACCCGCACGATGCGCCGCCATGCTAGCCTGTGCAGCGTCGCGCGGCACGTCGACGGGCCGCAGAAACAGGCAGGTCACGGCGACGACCGTCGGCCGTGTGCGCGCAAGCATGGGAAGAGTGAATCATGACCGTCGATCAGGAATCCGCTCGACTCGGCTACGGTCCGGCCAAGCACGATCCGCAAGGCCTGCTCATGTCGCAACTCGCGCGAGACTCGCTCGCGATCGTGCTGGCGGGAGGCCGCGGCAGCCGGCTCGGACCGTTGACCGATTGGCGGGCGAAACCGGCCGTCCCGTTCGGCGGAAAGTTTCGCATCATCGATTTTTCCCTTTCGAACTGCGTCAACTCGGGTGTGCGCCGCATCGGCATCTGCACGCAGTACAAGGCGCAGAGCCTGATCCGCCATGTGCAGCGCGGCTGGAGCTTTCTCGATGGCCGGTTCCGCGAATTCGTCGAGTTGCTGCCCGCGCAACAACGCGTCACCAGCGATTGGTACAGGGGAACCGCCGACGCGGTCTATCAGAACCTCGATATTCTGCGCCGCCATGCGCCGGAGTACGTCCTGATCCTGGCAGGCGACCACGTCTACAAGATGGATTACGCGCGGCTGCTCGCCGAGCATGTGGGCCGGGCCGCCGACGTGTCGATCGGCTGCGTGGAGGTGCCGATCGATTTGGCGACGCAATATGGCGTAATGGCGCTCGACGACGACGCCCGCATCGTCGAGTTCGCGGAAAAGCCGGAGCAGCCGAAGCCCGCGCCGGGACGCCAGGACATCGCGCTGGCGAGCATGGGGATCTACGTCTTCAACGCGCCGTTTCTTTATGAACAGCTGATTCGCGACGCCGACGATTCCGAATCGAGGCACGACTTCGGCGGCGACGTGATTCCGGATCTGATCGCGCAAGGCTATCGCGTATTCGGGCACCGCTTCGCCGACTCGTGCGTCAACATGGTCGAGGGCCGTCCGTACTGGCGGGATGTCGGCACCATCGATGCCTACTGGGAAGCCAACCTGGACCTTACGCACGTCACGCCGGATCTGAACCTCTACGACGAGCACTGGCCCATCTGGAGCTACCAGGAGCAGCTGCCGCCGGCAAAGTTCGTCTTCGAGACGCCGGAGCGGCGCGGTGCGGCGTTCGACTCGCTCGTGTCCGGCGGCTGTATCGTCAGCGGATCATCGGTGCGGCGCTCGCTGCTGTTTTCCAACGTCCATGTACACAGCTATTGCAGCATCGAGGACTCGGTACTTCTCCCCGACGTCGAGGTGAATCGCAACGTCGTCCTGAAGAACTGCGTCGTCGACAGGTACTGTACGCTCCCTGGGGGGTTCTCGGCCGGCGTCGATCCCGCCGAGGACCGCAAGCGCTTCTTCGTCACGGACCGGGGCATTACGTTGATCACGCCGGAAATGCTCGGACAGGATATGCATCATCTGCGTTAGCCCTCGACGCTGAACGCGCCTGCATCACGCGTCGTGGACGCGCGCCGCGACCCCTCGCAAACGCTGCACCGGAATTGCTCGAGATACACCAACCGATGGACACCGAAACCGACAAGGACCGACCGCTCAAGGACGACATCCGTCTCCTGGGTCGCGTCCTCGGCGACGTTCTGCGGGCACAGACCGGCGAGGACGGGTTCGCGCGTATCGAGTCGATCCGCCGGACGGCGATCCTTTTCCGCCGTGCCGCCGGAGACGAAGCCGCGGGCGCCCGCGACGAGCTGGCCGCGCTGCTGAACCCGCTGCCGATCGCCGACGTGCTCCACGTCGTCCGCGCCTTCAGTTATTTCTCGCATCTCGCCAACATCGCCGAGGACGTACACCAGAATCGCCGCCGCCGTGCGCACGCCCTGGCAGGATCGCCGCCGCAGCGCGGCAGCATCGCGCAGGCGCTCGAGCGCCTTGCCGCGGCGGGCGTGGACGGCACCGCATTGTCGCGCTGGTTCGCCGATGCGCTGGTGTCGCCGGTGCTGACGGCGCATCCCACCGAGGTGCAGCGCAAGAGCATCCTCGACGCCGAGCGCGAAATCGTGCGCCTGCTGGTGTGGCGGGACCGGGTCGCGCTGACGCCGGACGAGTCGGCGGAGTTCGATGCGGCGCTTTACCGCCAGGTGCTCGAGCTGTGGCAGACGGCGATGCTCCGGTTGTCGAAGCTGCAGGTGAAAGACGAAATCGACAATGGCCTCGCGTACTACCGCTACACATTTCTCGACCAGGTTCCACGGCTCTACGCCGATCTCGGCGCGCGTCTTACGAATGATTTCGGCATCGACGGCGCCGCGCTGCGGCCCTTCCTGCGCACCGGTTCATGGATCGGCGGCGACCGCGACGGCAACCCCTTTGTCGATGCCGAAACGCTGGACTACGCGGTCCGCACGCAGTCGGCGCTCGCGTTCGAGCACTACCTGGACGAAGCGCACCGGCTGGGCGCCGAGCTGTCGCTGTCGTCGCGGCTGATCCAGCCGACCGCGGCGTTGCTCGAGCTCGCGGCGCAAGCGCACGACCAGAATCCGCATCGCCTGGACGAGCCGTATCGGAGCGCGCTTGTCGGCATCTACGCGAGGCTCGCGGCCACGGCGCAGGCGATGTCAGGCTACCTGCCGCCGCGTCCCCCGACTGTCACCGGAGCGCCGTACGCGGCGTCCGCCGAGTTTCGCGCGGACCTCGACATCATCGCGGCGTCGCTTGCGACGCACGGCGCAGCGCTCCTCGCCGCCGGCAGGCTCGACAGGCTTCGACGCGCGGTCGACGTGTTCGGTTTCCATCTCGCGGCGCTGGACCTGCGGCAGAACAGCGATGTTCACGAAGCCGTCGTTGCCGAATTGCTCTCTCGCACAGGTGTCGCGTCGGACTATGCCGCGCTGGACGAGGACGCACGCGTCGAGGTACTCGCGCGCGAGCTCGCCGGGCCGCGCCTGCTTGCGTCACCGCATCTCGACTACTCGGAGCGCGCGGTTGCGGAGCTCGCGATCCTGCGCACCGCCGCAGGGATCCACGAGCGCTACGGTGCGGCGGCATTGCCGAATTACGTGATCTCCAAATGCCAGGCGGCGTCGGACTTGCTGGAGGTCGCGGTCCTTTTGAAGGAAGTCGGATTGCTGCGCGGCGCGGTGCTCGCCGTCAACATCGTCCCGCTGTTCGAGACGATCGACGATCTTTCCCGCTGCGGCGACATCATGCGCGCGGCTTTCAGTGTGCCGATCTACCGCGCGATGGTGGCCGCGCGCGGCGACTGGCAGGAAGTGATGCTCGGGTATTCGGACAGCAACAAGGACGGCGGGTATCTGAGCGCCAACTGGGCGCTCTATCGAGGCGAAATGCTGCTGGTGGACGCGTTTCGGGAGCACGGCGCGAAGCTGCGGCTGTTCCACGGCCGCGGGGGTACCGTCGGCCGAGGCGGCGGCCCGAGCTTCGATGCGATCCTCGCGCAGCCTGCGGGCAGCGTCACCGGCGGCCTGCGCATCACCGAGCAGGGCGAGATCATCGCCAGCAAATATTCCGATCCCGAGCTCGGGCGGCGCAATCTCGAAGCGCTGGTCGCGGCGACGCTCGAAGCGAGCCTCGAGGATACAGAGCGCCTCGGCCGCCGCGCGCAGGGATATTTCGCCATCCTCGACGATCTCTCCGCGCGGGCGCACCGCGCCTATCGCGCGCTGGTCTACGAGACGCCCGAGTTTGCGGCGTATTTCCGTGCGTCGACGCCGATCGCGGAGATCGCCGAGCTCAACATCGGGAGCCGACCGGCGTCGCGCACCGCGTCGCCGCGCATCGAGGATCTGCGGGCGATCCCCTGGGTGTTCAGCTGGGGGCAGTGCCGATTGATGCTGCCCGGGTGGTATGGTTTCGGGGCGGCAGTTGAGTCATGGCTAGCAGCCAATCCGCGCGGGCTCGAGCAACTCGCCGACATGCACGCGCGCTGGCCGTTTTTCCGCAGCGTGCTGTCGAACATGGCGATGGTTCTCGCCAAGACGGATCTGGCGGTGGCGTCGCGCTATGCCGAGCTGGTCACGGACGCGGCGGTGCGCGACGCGGTCTTCCCGCGCATCGTCGCCGAGCACGAACGCAGCGTCCGCCAGTGCCTGAAGATCACGCAGCAATCGACGCTGCTCGAGGACAACCCGACGCTCGAGCGCTCCATCCGCAACCGCTTTCCCTACCTCGACCCGCTCAATCATCTCCAGGTCGAACTGCTGCGCCGCTACCGTGCCGGCGATACTGACGTGCGCACCCGCCGCGCGATCCATCTCACCATCAACGGGCTTGCCGCGGGGCTGCGCAACAGCGGTTGAATGTTCCGCGGTCCTGGTGTCTGGCGCTGCTATGATGAATCCCGGGAGCGAGCCATGAATCCAATTTCCGCGCTGATAGTCGCTGCGCTTGCTGCCATTGCTGCGCTTTCCGCGCTCCCGGCGAAGGCGGCGGACGCGGCCTCCTGTTTGAGCCAATGCGACAGCCGCTGCTATACGTCGCCGAATCCCGGCACCTGCTCGCAGGCGTGCACGTCGTATTGCATCGCGCAGGGCAACGCAGGTCCTGAGCCTTACTGCGGCTCAGTCATGGTCGGATCGAATTACGAAGAAGCCATGGGCTGGAGTTGGGGCGCGGGCGATACCGCGACAGCCAATCGCGCCGCGTGGGACAAGTGCCGCGCGTCCAAGGCGCCGGATTGCACCCAGCTCATCGAGTTCTGCAACGAATGCGTGGCGGTCGCGCGCTCGCGCGATTCCAAGGGGAGATGGAATTCGCTCGCCGGACGAGGGTCCACGATAGGCGACGCCGAGCGCGACCTGTCGGAGAGGTGCGGCCGGCATCAGCCGGAGATGGGATCGTGCAGGATCGAAAAGCGCCTTTGCGCCGATCGCGGCCCGATGTAACTTTCGGCATCAGTCTTAAGGCGGCGACGTTTGCTGCTGCTATCATGCTCGCGTCTCGATCCAGAGCAGCCGACTCCTATGGCGTGCAGCGGGTACGGATCGTCTAGCGGCGGTCGTCTTCCGGGGCGCAGCGCTTCAACGCGGCGCCCGAAGAAGCGGCTGAACACACCATAAGCCCTGCCGTCCGGTCGCGCCTGGTGGCACTGCCGACGCGGTATTTTGTCGATGCTTCGGGGATCGTTCGATCCGCCGCGCAAGTGCCCTCGCCCAATTTCGATGCAAGGCCGAGTCGCGCAAGGATCTCGCTGCTTGTCATCCACAGCATTTCACTCCCGCCGGGGTGCTTCGGCGGTCCGTGGATCGTTCAGCTGTTTACCAATCGCCTCGACACGACGGCACATCCCTACTTCGAATCGCTCGCCGGGTTGCGCGTCTCGGCTCATTTCCTGATCCGCCGCGAAGGCGTGCTGGCGCAATTCGTCCCCTGCTCGCTGCGCGCCTGGCACGCCGGCAAATCGATTTGGCGGGGCCGGCCGCGGTGCAACGACTTTTCCATCGGCGTGGAGCTCGAGGGCACCGACGACGTTCCGTTCGAGGATGTTCAGTACCGAACGCTCGCCCGCCTGACGCGGGCGCTTCGGAGGCGCTATGCGATTGCCGATATCGCGGGGCACGCCGAGATCGCCCCCGGCCGCAAGACCGATCCGGGGCCCGCGTTCGACTGGGCCTATTACCGCCGCCTGGCGGCTCCGCGCAGGTAGTCACTCCACGCAGGTAGTCACTCCATCATCGCCGGCAGCGCCGTCGCAAGGCCGGGAAAACGCCACAACAGGACGATCGCGATGAGCTGGATCGCGATAAAAGGCAGCGCGCCCGCGTAGATGTCGCGCGTGCCGACGTCGCGGGGTGCGATCGATCGCAGGAAAAACAGCGCAAAGCCGGAAGGCGGCATGAGAAAGCTCGTCTGCACGGTGAGCGCCATCAGCGCGGTCAGCCAGATCGGATGCGCGCCCAGCGCGAGCAGCGGCGGCAGCGCGATCGGAACGACCAGCAGCACGATTTCCAGCGCGTCGAGAAAAAACCCGAAGCAAAAAGTGACCGCGAATACCGCCAGGATTGCGACGTCGAGTCCACCCGGAAGCATGCCGAGAAGCGCGTGCACCGTCTGTACGCCATTGAGCCCGCGAAAGACCAGCGTGAACGTCGATGCACCCATCAGCAAGAGGAACATCATCCCGGTCAGGCGCATCACTGTGCGCACGGTTTCGGCCCACCTCGCCCAAGTAAGCTCGCGCCGCACCCAGGCGTAGATCGTGGCGACGATGGCGCCGAGCGCCGCGGCCTCCACTGTGTAGACCCTGCCGGTCACGATCGACCCCAGGAGGAGCGCGATAAAAGCCAGCGGCCCGATCACCACAACGACAAGGCGAGTCCACGGCGGCCGCACCCGACGCTCCGGCGGGAGAGGAGGACAGTCGGCGGGACGAAGCACCGCCGTCGCCACCACGTAGACCAGGTAGAGCGCGAGCAGAATTCCGACAGGCGCGAGCATGCCGACATAGATGTCCTTGATCACCAGCGCACCGTGCACGTCCTCGCCGCGCATGATCTGCGCTTCGGCGTTTGCGCCGCGCATCAGGTCGGCCAGCACGATCAGGATGATCGATGGCGGAAGCACCGTCCCCAGCGTGCCCGCGCTGCAAACCACGCCGCAGGCGAGACTCTTGCGGTAGCCCGCGGAGAGCATCGCTGGCAGCGCGAGCAAGCCCAGCGTCAATACCGAGGCGCCCACCGCACCGGTCGTCGGCGCAAGCAGCGCGCCGAGTATCACCGTCGAGATCGACAATCCTCCGGCGCGCGACCCGAACATCCCGCTCATGGTCTCGAGCAGCTCCTGTGCTAGCGTCGTGCGCTGCATGATGACACCGAGGTACACGAACAATGGGATCGCCTGCAGGAGGTCGTTCTCCATCAATCCGATCAAGCGCTGCGGCAGCGCCGTCAGCAGAGGGAGGTCGAACGCGCCCAGCAAATGGCCGATCAGTGAAAAGAGCAGCGCGGCGCCCATCAGCGTGAACCCGACCGGAAAACCGAGGGGCAGCAGCAGGAAGACTGCGGCGAACATGATCAATCCCAGCGATGGGATGAGCACGCTCATGATTTCGCCGCCGAGGAAGGGTCGGGCCCAGGCCGGTCGCCGCGTGGATCGATCAGCTCGGCGAGATCGCGCGCAACGTGGCCGATCGCCTGCAGCAGCAGCAGAACCGAGAACACGATCAGCAGAACCTTGAACAGCCAATACCCGGGCGACCACGTCTCGGGAAATTTCTCGAGCACCATGATCGAGCGCAGCGTCGTCGCGCCGCTGAACCAGAGGATGATGAGGGTCCAGGGCAGGACGAACAGGAGCGTTCCCGCAAGATCCACGAGCGTACGCGTGCGCTGCGACATCCGCTGGTACAACACGTCGAGCCTGACGTGCCCGTCCCAGCGCAGCGCGTAGGCAACGCCGATCGAGAACACCGCGGCGTGCGCGATCTGCCCGAAGTCGTTGGCGAGGATATGTCCTGAGCCGACAAGCTCGCGCAAGGGCCATTGCGCAAAAAGCGCTGCGATGACAAAAACGACCAGCCACGCGAACACGCGCCCGGTTGCATCGACCACCGCATCGGCGGCGCGGGCCAGGCAGCGCAGGAAGTGAGGCAGAGCGGGCATGGCGCGTCCGCATTGGAGCATACCGCAGGCAAACCCGCGCGCGCCACCCGCGCTACAATGAGGCGCACTCCGGCTTGCACCCATGGCGCGTTTCCTCATCATCCTCGGCGCGGCGCTGGTCGTCCTAGGCTTCGCCTGGCCGCTGCTGGCCAGGCTCGGACTGGGGCGGCTCCCCGGTGACATTCTCGTCGAGCGCGAAAATTTCACCCTGTTCATTCCACTGACGTCGGGATTGATCGTGTCCATCGCGATCAGCCTGGTCGTGAGCCTCGTGCTCTGGATCGCACGCAAGTGACGCTCCCTTTGCGAGCGGGCCGCGTCGAAAGCGCATCGAGTCCATGAGCGCCTCGTCCGATACTCCGGCCGGGGCGGTCGACGCTCCGACCAGCCGAGCATTGTTCATCGGATTCATGCACGTGGGCATCCAGGGGTTTGGAGGCGTGCTTCCATTCGCGCGGCGCATGCTGGTCGAGCAGCACCGGTGGCTCAGCGAGCGCGAGTTCACCGAAGTTCTTTCGCTGTCGCAGTTTCTGCCCGGCCCCAACATCATCAACGTGGCGATCATCGTCGGCAGACGCTTCCGCGGACCGCTGGGGTCGCTCGCCGCAAGCGTCGGCCTGATGCTGATGCCTTTCATCATCGTGCTCGTGCTGGCGGCGCTGTACGCCCGCTTTGCCGACGTCGAGCGCGTGCGCGGCGCCACCGTCGGCGTCTCCGCGGCAGCGACGGGGCTCATCACCGCCATGGGATTCAGGATGGCGGGCCCCTTGCGGCGCATTCCGTGGCAGATCGTCGTGGCAGCGCTCGCCTTCGTGGCCATCGCCGTCCTTCGCGTGCCTCTGCTGTGGGCGCTCGCCGCGATCGCCCCCGCGTCGGTAGCGTTCGCATGGTGGGCGGAGCGGCGATGATTCCACCGGTGCTCTTCGAGCTCGCCCGGCAATTCGCGCTGCTTTCGTTTCTCGCGATCGGCGGCGTCAACGCGCTCATCCCCGAGATCCATCGACGCGTCGTCGACGTGCAGCATTGGATGACCAACAGCGATTTCTCACAGGCCTTTGCCATCGCGCAGGCCGCTCCCGGACCCAACATGCTCATCGTCAGCGTCATCGGCTGGAAGGTGGCGGGCGTCGCGGGCGCGCTGGTCACGACACTTGCGATTTGTGCGCCGTCGTCGATGCTGACGTATGCGGTCGCGCTGGTGTGGGACCGGTTCCGCGACGCGCCGCTGAGGATCGCGATCCAACACGGCCTCGCCCCCGTGACCGTGGGGCTGGTGCTCGCCAGCGGCTACATTCTTGCGCGTACCGTCGATCAGACGGTGGCCGCGTTCGCGATCACCGGCATGACGGTCGCGCTGACGCTGGTCACGCGCATCCACCCGCTGTGGTTTCTCTGCGTCGGCGCGCTGCTCGGAGCGCTGGGCATCTTTAGGCCTCCCGCAAATAAACTTCGTATAAACCGCGCTTTCCCGCGATACGTCGTTGCTCGGCCTTGCCGTAGCCCAGCTACGACGCGGCCTCGCGCCTAGTCTGGCGACGAAAATCATCGGTTTCACTTAATGAAGCTACCGCGATAGACGGCGATGCCCGAGCTTCCGGATGTAGTCGTCTATGTCGAGGGCCTGCAGCGAAGGCTGCTCGGCCGCACGCTCGAGTCGGTGCGCCTGTTGAATCCCTTTTTACTGCGCACCGCGCTTCCGCCGATCGAGGCGGCGATCGGCAAATCCGTGATCGGCGTGAGACGGATGGGCAAGCGCATCGTCCTTGCGCTCGAAGACGATCTCTTTCTTGTACTGCACCTGATGATCGCCGGACGGCTGCGATGGCTCGCGCGCGGTGCGAAGCTGCCGGGCCGGATCAGCCTTGCAGCCTTCGACTTTCCGAACGGCGTGCTGGTGTTCACCGAAGCCGGGAGTAAACGCCGTGCTTCTTTGCATCTGGTGCGGGGCGCCGAGGCGCTTCAGGCCTTCGACATGGGCGGCATCGAGGTGTTGGCGAGCGGCCTCGACGCATTCGCGCAGCGCCTCGTGGCCGAGAACCACACGCTGAAGCGGGCGCTGACGGATCCGCGCCTGTTCAGCGGAATCGGAAACGCCTATTCGGACGAGATCCTACATCGCGCGCAGCTCTCGCCGATCGCGCTAACCAAAAAATTATCGCCGGCTGAAATAGAAAGGCTGTACGGCGCCGTGCGCGATGTGCTCAGCGAATGGACGGAACGCCTTCGCGACGAAGCGGGCGATGCCTTCCCGGAGAAAGTCACCGCGTTTCGTCCGCAGATGGCCGTACACGGCCGTTTCGGCCAGCCCTGCCCCGTGTGCGGCTCGCCGATCCAGCGTATTGTCTACGCTGAGAATGAAACCGACTACTGCGCGCGCTGTCAGACGGGCGGGACGATACTGGCCGACCGGGCGCTGTCGAGGCTGCTCAAAGCGAGCTGGCCGCGATCAATCGACGAATTAGGCTAGGGTCGCTTTTCCGAAAGATCGCGTGGAGGTTCAAGCGGGACTACGGTCGCAACAACAATACAGAGGAGGCAGCCATGCGTTGGCAGGATTTCCGTCGAAGCGATAACGTAGAGGAGCTCGGGAGCAGCGGATCGAGCGGATTCGGTGGCGGAGGCATCCGCCTTGGCGGCGGCGCGATTCTGCTCGTCGTCGTCGTGAGCCTGCTCCTCGGCAAGAATCCGCTGGACGTTCTGGCGCTACTCAGCGGCGATGGCGCGCCGACTCAGGTTCAGACGCAGCCGGCGTCCCCATCCGCTACGGTCCCGACGACGCCCGCCCGCGATGCGCAAAAGGACTTCGTGCGCGCGGTGCTCGGCGACACCGAGGACTTCTGGGGCGGCACGTTCCGGCAGATGGGCAGCCGCTATCAGCCGCCGAAGCTCGGGCTGTTCGAAGGCCAGATCCAATCGGCATGCGGTTTCGCCAGCGTGGCAATGGGTCCTTTCTACTGCCCCGTCAATCAGGAGGTCTATCTCGACCTCGAATTCTTCCGCGAGCTTTCGCAGCGCTTCGGCGCGCCCGGCGATTTCGCGCGCGCCTACGTCATCGCCCACGAGGTCGGGCATCACGTGCAGAACCAGCTCGGCGTGATGAGCGACATGGAAAAGAAAAACGCGAACGCTTCGGACCGCAATCGCAATGCACTCTCGGTGCGCCTCGAGCTCCAGGCCGACTGTCTCGCGGGCGTGTGGGGGCATTCTGCGGCGCAGCGCGGGATCATCGATGCCAAGGATATCGACGCGGGCATCGCGGCGGCGAGCGCGGTGGGCGACGATCGCCTGCAGAAGCAGTCGCGGGGCTACGTCGTCCCTGAATCGTTTACGCACGGCTCGTCCGCGCAAAGGGTGAAGTGGTTCCGGACCGGGCTCGATTCCGGGGACCTCCGCCAGTGCAACACGTTCACGTCGCGGGACCTTTGACACGCCGCGTGAAAGGTTGGCGCAAGCGATCGCCAAAACACGATCCTGGTTCGTAGCGGACCTTGAATCGGCATCGGGTTGGGCCTATAGTCGAAACGAAAGGAGGGCATCGATGAAACCAAGCCTTGCGTTGATCGGTGCGCTTTTGGTGGCCGGGTGTTCCTCTGTTCCGATGCAGCAGTCCCAAGTCCAACCCTTGCAGTCATGCGATGAGGCCTTGATGCGGCGCACCGAGCAGAAGGCGTTGGAATCGCACGTTCAGCTCTATTGGGTGAATTGCCCGTCGATTCGTCGCGAAGCCAAGACATCCTGATTCGCTCGGCATCGTCCCGGGCGGCGGAGTAACGCTTGAATTGCCCGGGATGCGCCGCCGCAATGCAAGCCATCGAGTTCGAGGGCTCGCTGGTCGGCGTTATCTCGCTCGATTTCTGTTTCCCATGTCAGGTCATCTGGTTCGACAGCCACGAATCCACGCAGCTTTCGCCAGGCGCAATCCTCGAAGTGTTCAAAGCCTTCGATTCACGCAAGGCCGCGTCGCGCAACGCACTTCCGTCCCTCCTCGATTGCCCGCGGTGCGGCTCGCGGCTCGAAACGACGCAGGACCTTCAGCATTCGACGCGCTTCACGTATTACCGCTGCACTTGGGCTCACGGGCGCCTTACGCCCTTCCTGCAATTCCTGCGCGAGAAGAACTTCATTCGTCCTCTGACCGGTACCGAGCTCGCCGATCTGAAGTCGAAAATCCGCACCATCCAGTGCTCCAACTGCGGCGCGCCCATCGACCTCGCGCGCGACATCGCGTGCCCGTATTGCCGCTCGCCGATCGCCATTCTCGATACGGAGGCGGTGGGCAAGACGTTGCGTGAACTCTCCGACGCCCAAGCGCGTCGTTCGACGATCGATGTCGATAAGCTTGCCGATGCGCTGCTGATGCGTGCGCCGCAAGAGGATCGCTCACCGCTTTTTGCGAGCACACCGCGCCTGGGTGGAGATCTGGGACTCGATCTGGTCGCTGCCGGCGTCGCGGTTGTCGCAGCGCTGCTTCGCTGATTTCGAAGCGCTCCTTCCCGGCATGGCCCGGGCAGCATAGAATGCGCGCTTCTCGTCCATCGCCTTCGAGGTATACATGAACTCCCGTTCCATATTTGTCGCAGCAGCGGCTGCTCTGGTCTGGTCGTCGCCCCTGTGGGCACAGAAGGCGCCCGGCGCGCCCGGCGCGCCCGCTGCGCCGACTGCACCGACTGCACCGACTGCGCCCGCCGCTCCGACTACCCCTCCTCCATCGGTCGCCATGCCGGCGGTTCCGCAGCATCCATGCACCACGCCGCAGTTTCCCGGAAAGAGCGCGCCGCCGCCGCAGATCGCCGCTTTCAACAACGACGTTGTGAGTTACAACGCGTGCATCAGAAAATACGTCGAGGACACCAAGGCACTGGCCGCTGCGGCGCAGGCGGCGGGCAACTCGGCGGTCGATGAGTTCAACAAATTCGCTGCCGAAGTCAGGGCCGAAGTCGATGCGAAGTAGCCTTGGCTTCGACAGCCACTAGCGTCGGCTGCATGGGGCGCTGGGCCGGCCGGGCATGCTCGAGCGCGGCGCGCATGGCGCCGCCTTCCTGTGGCTGGTAACAGCGATGAGTGCGCACGCCCACCCCGCTGCAATCGCACAAGCGACGCTCGACGGATTCAATCGGCACTACGCGCTCTTCCGCGACTGCGCGCGGCTGGCCAAGCGCTACTTCGAAGCGGGCAATTGGCTGGCGATCGGCCACGTCTCGCGGGACCGTATCGACTTCTACGACCGGCGAGTCGTGGAGACCGTTGCGCTCCTCGAGCGCGAATTCGGATCCGACCCCATCGACGAGGACCGCTGGCAGGAGGTCAAGCGCCGATACATCGCGCTCCTCATCGATCACAAGCAGCCGGAATGCGCCGAGACCTTCTTCAATTCAGTGTCGTGCAAGATCCTCCACAGGCTCTATTTCCACAATCGTTGTCTCTTCGTGCGCCCTGCCGTGTCGACCGAGCACATCGACGCGGAACCGCCGTCGTATCGCTCGTATTACCCGAGGCAGCACGGACTGCGTCATGCGTTGATCGACGTCGTCCTGGATTTCCGGCTCGAGCGCGGCTTCGCCGATTTCCGGCGCGATCTGGGCAATATCCTGGCCGCGTTTCGCCGGCGCTTTCCCCGTCCGTTCCGCCTCGAGGCCAACTACCAGATCCAGGTGCTCTCCAGCCTGTTCTTCCGCAATCGCACTGCCTATGTGGTGGGCCGGATCGTCAACGGCTACAACACCCATCCATTCGCCGTCCCCATCAAGCACGACGGCGCCGGTAAGCTCTACGTCGACGCGCTGCTCATGGAGCCGGAACAGATCGCCCTGGTTTTTTCGGCCAACCGCGCGTACTTTCTCGTCGACATGGAGGTCCCGTCTGCGTACGTGGCGTTTTTGCGGCAGATCGTGCCCGAGCGCACCGAGGCCGAGCTCTACACCATGCTCGGCCTGCAGAAGCAAGGCAAGACGCTGTTCTTCCGCGACTTCCTGCACCATCTGAAGCATTCGACCGACAATTTCGTCGTCGCTCCGGGCATCAAGGGACTGGTGATGACGGTGTTCACGCTGCCGTCGTATCCGTACGTATTCAAGGTCATCCGCGACAAGATCTCACCGTCGAAGGACACCACGCGCGACCAGGTCAAGGACAAGTACGTGCTCGTCAAGCACCACGACCGCGTCGGCCGCATGGCGGATACGCTCGAATACTCGGATGTGGCATTTCCGCGTGACCGCTTTACCCCCGAGCTGCTCGCCGAGCTCAAATCGGTGGCTCCCTCGCTGATCGAGGAGTACGGCGACACCCTCGTGGTCAAGCATCTCTACATCGAGCGCCGCATGACGCCGCTCAACATCTATCTCGAGAGCGCGACGCCCGCGCAGCGCGAGCGAGCCGTGCGCGACTACGGCGACGCGATCCGCCAGCTCGCCGCGGTCAACATCTTCGCCGGTGACCTGTTGTTCAAGAACTTCGGCGTCACGCGTTATGGCCGTGTTGTGTTCTACGACTACGACGAGATCGAGTTCATGACGGCGTGCAACTTTCGCCGCATTCCGCCCCCGCCCGAGGGCTATGACGAGATGTCCAGCGACGTGTGGTATCCGGTGGGGCCAACCGACGTCTTTCCCGAGGAATTCGCCACTTTCCTGCTGACCGATCCCGGCGTGCGCGGCGATTTCGTCGCCTCGCACGCCGAGCTGCTCGATGCCGCGTGGTGGTGCGCGGCGCAGCGGAAGCTCGCCTCGGGTGAGCTCCCGGAAGTGCTTTCGTATCCCGAGAAGCTGCGTTTCAGGGTCGCAAACGGCACGCGAGGCGAACGCACGCGCCGGGAGGAACGCATTCTCGACGGACACCGATCGGGCGGCTAGCGAGAATGGTCCGCATTAGGTTGATGCTGTCCTAGGGTTCGACACCCAGGCGCCGCGCTACATCCTTCGCCTGTATTGCAGCGCCCACGTCCCCTTGCCGGGCTGCCCGCACGTACCAGTCGAGCGCCTTGTGCAGGTCCTGCGCAACGCCGTCGCCGTGCTCGTAGAAGCTTGCGATGATGTATTGCGCACCGCCGTCGCCGTTTTCAGCCGCGGCCTCGTACCACTTGGCGGCGAGCTTCCAATCCTTGGGTGCTCCGCGTCCGAGAAAATACTGAGTCGCGAGTTGCACCTGAGCCTCGACCAACCCCTGCTCCGCCGCCTTCTTCCACCACGCCGTCGCGTCCGTCAGCGAGCGCTGCACGCCGCTGCCGCTCTCGTAGAGCAAGCCGAGGTTGTACTGCGCCTGCGCCATCCCGGCATCCGCCGAGCGCCGCAGCCATTCGACGCCGGCAGCGGCGTCCTCCCGGCCGCCCTCGCCCCGAATGAGCATCATCGCCAGATTGTATTGCGCAAGACGGTCGCCGGCTTGGGCGGCACGCTCGTACAGCCGGAATGCGGTCTCGTAGTCGCCGCGCTGATACGCACGCCAACCCACGTCGGCTGGCGCGGAAAACGCGGGATGGGCGACGCTGAGCAGCGCCACCGCGACCGCCAGTCGGAACACGGCGCCAACCGCCGACGTCATCGGGTCTCCGGAGGTACAATGGACGTTGCCGGGCGCACGGAGGATCTGCCCCGGGCTTGCTGGGCGGGTTTCGTCGAATCTATTCGCGAGCGTCGGCAACGTAAATCGCCGCAACGGCCGCGGGTTTTACGAAACTCTGCTTACACTCTGCTCACACTCCTCACACGATCGTCGCTGTAGAGTCTACCACCGGCATTCGATACCCGATGTTCATCAGCGCCTTTGATCTCTTCAAGATCGGCCTCGGACCGTCGAGCTCGCATACGATGGGACCGATGCGCGCCGCGCTGCGATTCGTTCGCGCGCTCTCGCAGGACGACAAGCTCGCCCGAACCGCGCGCATTTCGGTCGATCTCTACGGCTCGCTCGCGCTGACGGGACGCGGGCACGGGACCGACCGCGCAATACTGCTGGGGTTGTCCGGAGAAACGCCTGACCGGGTCGATCCGGACCGGGTCGAAGTCATGCTGCGTGAGATACACGAGGAGGGCCGGCTCGTGCTCGACGGCAAGCATGCGATCCCGTTTCGGGCGGAAGAGAGCCTGCGCTTCCGGATCGACAAGACGCTCGAATTCCACAGCAACGGAATGCGCTTCACCGCATTCGACAGCGATGCGGTCATCGTCTTGCGCAAGGTCTATTACTCGGTGGGCGGCGGCTTCGTCGTCGATGAGGACGAGATCGAGGCTCTATCCAACGCGGCACCCACGCTGCGCGTACCGTATCCGTTTACGACCGCCGCGGAGCTCCTGCGCATCGGTGAGACCGCGCACAAGCGCATCCCCGAGATGATGCGCGTCAACGAGCTTGCGCTGCGCAGTCCGGATCAGGTGCGGTCGGGTCTGCTCGAGCGATGGAGCGTGATGAACGACAGCATCGAGCGAGGCATGAAGTGCGAGGGTGTATTGCCCGGAGGGCTCAACGTTCGCCGGCGCGCCAAGGGCTTGTGCGATTCGCTGCTGGCCAAGCGCGCGGAGAAGACGCGCAGCCCGACCGAGATGATCGACTGGGTCAGCGTTTATGCAATCGCGGTCAACGAGGAAAACGCGGCGGGAAGCCGCGTCGTGACCGCTCCTACCAATGGCGCGGCGGGCGTGATCCCCGCCGTGATCCGCTACTACCGCGAGTTCTACGAGGAAGCCAACGAGGAAGGCGTCGTTGCGTTCCTGCTCACTGCGGCAGCGATCGGCGGGCTTTGCAAGCGAAACGCGTCGCTCTCCGGTGCCGAAGTCGGCTGCCAAGGAGAAGTCGGCGTCGCCTGCTCGATGGCGGCTGCGGGACTTGCCGCAGCGCTCGGCGGCAGCAACGCGCAAATCGAGAACGCGGCGGAAATCGGCATCGAGCACCACCTGGGCATGAGCTGCGACCCGGTCGGCGGCTTGGTGCAGATCCCGTGCATCGAGCGCAACGCCATGGGAGCTGTCAAAGCGATCAACGCCGCGTCGCTCGCCCTGCGCGGAGACGGAACACACCGCGTCGCGCTGGATGCCGTAATCAAGACGATGTACGAAACCGGCCGCGACATGATGGCCAAGTACAAGGAAACGTCTCTCGGCGGTCTCGCGATCAACGTCGTCGAGTGTTAGGGACGCGAGAGGCCCGACGGCTGTCGATTTCAGGACGGCGGTCGAGGCAGTGGGCAAAGGGTGCGCCGCCGCGGTATTCTCCTACCCGCGCGCCCGCGCCGGAATCGGGCAGCGCCGGAACGCCGTGCCATGACCAGCCTCAACCCCTACCTCCCATGCTGGCGACGCTTTGCGCCGCTCTTGCTGATCGGCTGGCTTTCGCCCGCTGCGGCGCTGAACCCCGTCGCGAACTTCGATCTCAACCGCTATATGGGAACGTGGTACGAGATCGCCGCGATACGCGGTTTCCTGCAAAGCCGCTGCGCTCGCGATACCCGCAGCGAGTACAGCATGGCCGAGAACGGCGCGATCGCTTCGCGCAGCTCCTGCGTGCGCGACGACGGCACCGCGGAGGTCAACGAGGGCCGCAGCCGCCCGCTCGATCCGGAGCTGCCGTCCGTTCTCAAGACGACCGGGGTGCACTTTTTGGGTATCTGGTGGTATCCCTTCGGGCGCGAGTCGATCGTCATCGCCTTCGAGCCGGACTACCGCTGGCTGGCAATCGGTCACCCGTCGCTGCGCTACGGACGCATCCTGTCGCGGGAACCGACGCTGTCTGACCCAGCGCTCAAGACGGTGGCCGGAATCCTCGCTCAGGAGGGCTTCGATCTTTGCGCCTTCGTGCTGACCCCGCAGACCGGGGGCCGCGAGCAAGGCGCAAAGCTTTGCGAGATCGTGCCGTCAGTGAGGTGATTGTGATGCGTATGCAGCAGCTTATGACTTGGATGGTGGCTGCGGCCGCAGTTGCTGCGGGTGCCGGCTGCGAACACAAGCCGAGCAAGGACGAGGAGCAAGCCGCCAAGAACACCTTCGCCTGCCAGCTCGTCGGCGAACGCCTGATCATCCGCTTCGATTCCGGCGAGGCGCGGATGCTGACTTCGGGCGGAGAAAAAATCACCCTCTACCAGATTCCGTCGGCGTCCGGCGTGCGCTACAGCAACGGGACCATGGAGCTCCGGGGCAAGGGCACGGATCTCACCCTCACCGAAAACGGCGCCTCGACGGTGCTCGAAGGCTGTCAGCAGTACGTCCCGCCCAAAACCTAGCCGCGGGTGTTCCGGCAATGGAAATGAAACGCCTGTCCGGCGGCAATCTGCGCGCGGCCGGCTACGACGACAAGAATCGCGTGCTGCGTCGTCGAGCTCACGTCCGGGACGTTTCAATACGCCGGCGTGACCGCCGAGACGTGGCGGCGCTTTTCCGGCGCGTCGTCGCCGTGGAGCTTCTTCCGCGACAACATCGAAGAAGAATATCCCGCCAAGCGCATTCGCTAGCGAGTCGCCGGGACGTAGCGGCGATCTCGCGCGCGGGCCGGACCCGGCGCGCGCATAGCGTTTGACCCAGGCGAAGAATTCGCGGTACCAGAGCCGCGAATTCTGCGGCTTCAGGATCCAGTGGTTCTCGTCGGGAAAGTAGACCAGCCGCGCCGCGATGTTCCTCGCCTTCAGCGTGTTGTAGTACTGCAGCGCCTGCGTCGCCGGCACGCGGTAGTCGAGCTCGCCGTGGATCACCAGCGTCGGCGTCTTGAACCGCTTGCGCGTAGTGGTGCGGCGACTGCTTCATCACCCGCGCCGGATTGTCCCAGTGGAACGCGCCCAGCTCCTTGGCGAAGAAATAGATAGCCGTCGGTCGCCATCATGCTGACCCAGTCGTAGCAGCCGGCGTGGCAGACGTAGGTCTTGTAGCGATCGGTATGGCCGTTCATGTACGCGACCATGTAGCCGCCGTAGCTGCCGCCGCGCGGCGACCAGCCGCTGCGCGGTCGATGTAGCCCTGGCGCAGCATGAAGTCGGTCGCGGCCTCGATGTCGGCGAATTCCTTGGCGCCGTAGTTGCCGGTGATCGATTCGAGCCAGCGCTGGCCGAACCCGGACGAGCCGTGGTAGTTGACGCCGACGACGACGTAGCCCTGCGCGGCGAAGACCTGCATGTTCCAGCGGAAATGCCAGCCGTCGATGTGCGCCGAGTGCGGTCCGCCGTGGATCGTAGTGCAGCAGCGGCCACTTTTTCTTCGGATCGAAATTCGGGCGGATAGGTGACCCATACCTGCACCGGCTCGCCGCCCCAGCCCTTGACGGTGAACTCGCGCATTGCGCCGATCGCGACGCGCGCGAGCAGCGCGCGATTGAGCGACTCGAGCGCGCGCTCGTCGCGGCCGTCGGCGCGATCGCGAACAGCGCCGGCGGATGCGACGCGCTCGCAGCGGTCGAACGCGACGCGCCTGCCGTCGCGCGAGACGCGCAAAGCCGCTGATCGTGCCGCCGGCCGCGACCGGCGTCGGCATCGCGTCGCTCGAGCCCGAGTCGGAACAGTCCCTGCCGGCCGCGATCCTCGATCAGCAAGTAGAGCGCCGCGCTGTCCGGCGCCCACGCGAGGTGCGTCGTCGCGCGATCGAGCCGCGGCGCCAGCCGCCGCGTGCGGCCGCTCCGGCGCTCGAGCAGCGTGAGGCGTCCCTGATCGTTGAACGCGCGCTTCAGGTTGTACGAGATGCCAGGACGATGTCGCCCATCCGGCGAATAGCGCGGATGCTCGTCGCGAAGAGCCGCTCTGCGGCGGTCAGCGCGCTGCCGGCGCCGCGTCGCGAGGTTCAGCGCCGACGATGTCGGTCTGCGTTCATCATTCGCGGCTCCGGCGCGAGATCGACGGTCAGCGCGAGCTCCCGCCGTCGGGGCTGATGTCGTAATGCTCGGCCGACGGGTCCCACGGCTGGCAGCGCGAGCCCGGTGCCGGCGAGCAGGTCGCGGCGCGGCCGGTGGCGACGTCGGCGGCGAAGACGTGCGGCTCGCGGCCGTCGGTGAGCCAATGATCCCAGAAACGGTACTCGGCGCGCTCGGTGACATGCGCCTTGACCTTCGAGTCCTTGCGCTCCTTCCTGCGCTTGCGCCTGCGCCTTGTCGGTCTTCAGGTCGGGCCACACCCACGAGACGAACGCGATGCGCTTGCCGTCGGGGAACCAGCGCAGCGCCGATGCGCCGGTCGGCGACCGCGGTCAGGCGGCGCGCTTCGCCGCCGTCGGGCGCGATCAGATAGATCTGCGGCTCGTCGTCGTCCTTGCGCTTGGCGGTGAACGCGATCCACTTGCCGTCGGGCGACCAGTGCGGCTCGGAGTCCTTGTCGCCGGCGGTCAGCCGGCGCGCCTTCCCGCCGTCGGTGGGAAAGAGCCAGAGCTCGGTGCGGCCCTCGTTCTTGTCCATGTCGTACGCGGTCACCGGGGCGCACGCAGACCGGCCGTCGGGCGAGAGCGTCGGCGTGCCGACGCGCTTGATCGCCCACAGCTCCTCGACGGTCAGCGGATGTTTTTTTGCGGGCATGCGACTGTCCTTGAAGCGAATGACGAGTGCGCGCCGCGGCGTGCGCGTCGCGCGCGATTGTACCGGCCCGGCGCGCGGGGCGTCACTGCGATGCGGTAGAATCGTGCATTGTGCGCTCGGGTCGCTGCGGCGGTGAACCGCGTTCGCGGTAGGCTGTCCGCTCGACGCCAGCGCGTCGCCGAATTCCCAGCAGCATTCCGCAATGCCGAGGCCGCGATGAACTACCGCCGGCTCGGCAGCTCCGGGCCTCAAGGTGAGCGAGCTTTCCTTCGGCTCCTGGGTGACCTACGGCACCCAGATCGGCGACGACCTCGCGCGCGAATGCATGGCTGCCGCGTACGACGCCGGCGTCAACTTCTTCGACAACGCCGAGGTCTACGCCAAGGGCAAGTCCGAGATCATCATGGGCAATGCGCTCAAGAAGCTCGGCTGGCGGCGCGCGTCGTACGTCGTCTCGACCAAGTTCTTCTGGGGCCTGCACGACGGCCCGAACGAGAAGAACACGCTCAACCGCAAGTACCTGATGCAGGCGATCGACGGCTCGCTCGCGCGCCTGCAGCTCGACTACGTCGATCTCGTGTTCTGCCACCGGCCGATCCCGACACGCCGATCGAGGAGACGGTGTGGGCGATGCACGACATCATCCGCGCGGGCAAGGCGCATCTACTGGGGCACGTCGGAATGGAGCGCGGCCGAGATCATGGCGGCGTGGCAGATCGCCGAGCGAGCATCACCTCGCACAAGCCGGTGATGGAGCAGCCGCAATACAACCTGCTGCATCGCGAGCGCGTCGAGCAGCGAATACGCGCGCCTCTACGGCGACATCGGGCTCGGGCACGACGATCTGGAGCCCGCTGGCGTCGGGCCTGCTCACCGGCAAGTACAACGACGGCATGCCGGCCGGATTCGCGCGCGCGCGCTCAAGGGCTACGAGTGGCTGGCCGAGCGCCTCCTCGACCCGGCGAAGATCGCGCAGGTCCGAGCGGCTCGCGCCGATCGCCGCGCGAGCTCGGCTGCACGCATGGCGCAGCTCGCGCTCGCGTGGTGCCTGAAGAATCCGAACGTGTCAGCACGCGTCATCACCGGCGCGAGCCGCGCCGTCGCAGGTCGTCGAGAACATGAAGGCGCTCGACGTCGTGCCGAAGCTCGACGCCGACGTGATGGCGCGCATCGACGCGATCGTCGGCGCGCCGGCGTGAGCGATCGATCGAGCACTGCGCAGCCGAGCAGCGACCGTATGCGTCGTCGCGATGAGCAACCCGCTCGAAAGCTGGACCGAGGAGCAGCGCTCGGCGTTCCTCTACCGCGTCTGCGCCGAAGCGGAAGCCGGCACGCCGCGCGCCGACCTGTTCACGCGTCTCGCCGGCGAAGCCGAGGCGCAGGCGGCGATCTGGCGCGCGCAGCTCACAGCCAGCGGCAAGCCCGCGCCGCCGCCGTTCGTTCCCGACGCTGCGCACGCGGCTCGTCGCGCGCCTGGTCGCGCTGCTCGGACCGCGGCCGCCTGCGCGGCGTGCTCGCCGCGATGAAGGTGCGCGGCATGGCGATCTACAGCGCGGCGCGAGCCGGCGGCCAGGGCACACGCGCGCCGGTCGGCGGCGGACGTCGAGCATCGCCATCGCGGACTGGGCGGCGGCGGCAATCTGCGCGCGGCGGTGTTCGGCATCAACGACGGCCTCGTGTCGAATGCGAGCCTCATCTTCGGCGTCGCCGGCGCGAGCCCCGATGCCGCGCGTCGTGCTGCTGACCGGCGTCGCGGGCCTGACCGCCGGCGCGTTCGCGATGGCCGCCGGCGAATTCGTCTCGGTGCGCTCGCAGCGCGAGCTGTTCGAATATCAGATCGGACTCGAGCGCGACGAGCTCGCGGAATATCCCGACGCCGAGGCGCAGGAGCTCGCGCTGATCTACGCGGCGAAGGGGCTTGCCGACGGCCGAGGCGAACGCGCTCGCCAAGCAGCTCGTCGCCGATCCCGAGCACGCGCTCGACACGCTGGCGCGCGAGGAGCTCGGGCCTCAATCCCGACGAGCTGGGCTCGCCGTGGGGCGCGGCGGTCTCGTCGTTTCTCTCCTTCGCGCGTCGGCGCGGCGATTCCGCTGCTGCCCTTCGTGTTCGGCGCCGGGCGCGCGCGCGCTGCCGATCGCGGCATTGCTGACCGCGCTGGCGCTTGTTCGCGCGTCGGCGCGACGCTGTCGCTGTTCACCGGGCGCAGCGCGCTCGTGTCCGGCGCGCGCATGCTGCTGCTCGGCGCGCTTCGCCGGCGGCCGTGACGTTCGGCGTCGGCCGGCTGTTCGGCGTCGGCGTCTGAGTTGAGGCCAGATGCAGCGGTGCCGCGCGTCACGACTGAAGCCCGGGCGCGAGAAGTCGCTGCGCGCAGCGGCATCCGTGGATCTTCTCCGGGTGCGATCGCCGCGTCGACGGCGAGCCGCGCGCCGGCGAGACCGTCGCCGTCGTCGCGGCCGACGGCGCATTCCTCGCCAGCGCCGCGTGGAGTCCCGACGTCGAAGATCCGCGCCCGCGTCTGGAGCTTCGATCCGGGCGCAGCGATCGACGACGCATTCTTCGCGCAGCGCGTCGCGCGCGCCGTGCGCGCACGCGCAGCGGAATGCTCGATGCCGCGCACACCGGCTGCCGGCTCGTCCACGGCGAATCGGACGGCCTTGCCGGGCGTCATCGCCGATCGCTACGGCGACGTCGCTCGGTCGTGCAGCTGCCTCGCCGCCGGCGCCGAGCGGTGGCGCGACGCGCTCGTCGCGGCGCTCGGCGACGCGACCGGATGCGCGCGTCGTCTACGAGCGTTCGGACGCCGACGTGCGCGCGCTCGAAGGCCTGCCGCCGCGCAGCGGTGTCGCTCGCGCGGATCGCTGCCGGAGCCGCGTCGCTGCTGATCGAGGACGGATTGCGCTATCGCGTCGACGTCGCGCACGGCCAGAAGACCGGCTTCTACCTCGATCAGCGCGACAACCGCGCGCGCGTGCGCGAACTCGCGCGCGGATCGCGACGTGCTCAATTGCTTCTGCTACACCGGCGGCTTCACCGTCGCGGCGCTCGCCGGCGGCGCCACGCCGGTGCTGTCGATCGACAGCTCCGCCGAGGCGCTGGCGCTCGGCGCGCGAGAACGTCGCCGCAAACGCGCTCGATGCCGCGCGCGCCGAGTGGCGCGATGCCGATGTCTTCGCCGAGCTGCGCAAGCTGCGCGACAGTGCCGCGTCGCTTCGACCTGATCGTGCTCGATCCGCCGAAATTCGCGCCGACAGCGCAGCACGCCGAGAACGCCGCGCGCGCCTACAAGGACATCAATCTGCTCGCGCTGAAACTGCTGCGCCCCGGCGGTCTGCTCGCGACATTCTCGTGCTCGGGAGGCGTTTCGGCGGACCTGTTTCAGAAGATCGTCGCGGGCGCGGCGCTGCGACGCGCGCGCGGATGCGGCGATCCTCGAGCGCTTTGCCGCGTCGGCCGATCATCCCGTCGCGCTCAATTTTCCGCGAGGGCGATTACCTCAAGGGACTGCTGCGTGCGCAAGAGCGCCTAGAGCGGCGTGGCCGATGCCCAAGCACCGCGACGTGGCGCCGGGCCGACACTGAATGCGGCCTCGACGGTACCTCGAACCGGCAAACCGCAGCGGCCGGCGACGACAGGCCGCCGCCTGCATTGCGCTCGTGCCGCTTACGCCTTCTTCTCGACAGGCAGTCTTCATGAACGCCTTGCGCTCGGCGCCCTTCTTGCCCGGTCGCCTGCTTCGCGCAAAGCCGCATCTTGTCCTGCTGCGAAATCTTGACCGGCTTCGGCCGTCCGGGTGTCGCGCCGCCGTGAGCTTTCGCGCGGCTTCGGTCTTGGCGACGACGCTGGCGACGTCGGCGTCGCGCGCGCATCCGCGCGCGACATGGACCCAGAAAGCCTGCCAGCGTCAGATGCGTAAAGCGTCTTCATTGCCATCTCCTTCATGAGTCGTTAAGTGAGAATGTGGCGGGACGGGATTGTCCGCGACCACATCGTCATTAACGCCGGAGGAGATGCGCGTCATCAGACGCATGGATGATGCAGACGTCGGAGTCCGACCGAGCGCGGCGTGACGTCGTACCCGAATTCGTGAGCCCGAGTTCATTCGGGCGCAATCGGCGCGCAGATAAAACAAGGCGGCAACCGGTTGCCCGGTGCGGCCTTGTCAGTGCGGCTGGGTGGACAGGAGGTCACCCAGCCGTATTCGGCAACTCGTCGCGCTAGGTCAGCCTTCATGCATTCGCTGCGGGCCTTGTCGGCGTCGGCTTTGGTCATGCCCTTGGTCTTCTCGTTGCACATCGCCATCTTGCTTTTCGGCTTCTCCGCCGCGCGGCTTGGCCGACAGGCAGGTCTTCATGATACTCCTTGCGCGTCGTGCCTTTCAGCTTCTTGTCGGCCGCTTCCGTCTGGCACGTCTTCATCTTGTCCTGCTGCGACATCTTGGCGCGCGGGCGCCATCTTGTCGTCGGCGGCGTAAGCGGTGCCGCAGGCAAACAAGACCAGCAAGGTCAGCGTAAGAAGCTTTTTCATCGGGGGTCTCCTGGATGCGAGTGTTTTGAGGGTGCGAGTAGAGGCGGTTTGGGGCCAGTCTACGGCATCGCTAACGCGCGAGGCAACGATTTCGGGGACACCGCGGCATCGGGGTGTCGCATATTTTTATCGTGCACTGCAGCATGCCGTTGCGGGCCGTTTCGCGCTAAAATGGCCCAAATTTCTGAATTTCCACGGAAAAGCCGCTTTTGCAGCCATCGCCATGATCCTGATACTCGAACCCAACGCACGCCCGAAAGCGCCGATTACAAGGTCCTGACCGGCCAGCTCGACCGGCTGCCCGGGCATCCAGTACCGCGTCCACCGCGAAGTCGGCGCCGAGGTGACGCTGACCGAGATCTACCTGATCGGCAACACCGGCGCGCTGACCGTCGAGCAGATGCAGGTGCTGCCCTGCGTCGAAAAGGTCGTGCGCGTCTCGGAGGCCTATCGCGTGCTCGGCCGCCACAAGCAAGGCGACGACCGCCCGGCGTCGTTCGAATACAACGGCGTCAAGTTCGGGCAGGACAGCCTGCAACGTCTTCGCCGGCCTGTGCGCGGTCGATTCGCGCGGAGTCGGTCGACGCGATGATGAAGGCGCTGCAGGAGCACGGCCAGGTGTGCACGCGCATGGGCGCGTACAAGCCGCGCACCAACCCCTACGCGTTCCAGGGCTTCGGCGCCAAGTGCCTGCCGTACGTCTTCGAGCTCGCCGGCAAGTACGGCATCAAGGTCATCGCCATGGAGGTCACGCACGAATCGCACGTCGACGAGATCCGCGCCGCGCTGCAAGGCGACGGGCAATCCGACCGGCGTCATGCTGCAGATCGGCACGCGCAACACGCAGAATTTCGAGTTGCTGAAGCTCGTCGGCAAACAGCAGGACTTTCCGGTGCTGATCAAGCGCGGCTTCGGCATCACGCTGGACGAATCGCTGAACGCCGCCGAATACCTGGCGTCGGAGGGCAACCGCAAGGTCGTGCTTCGTGCCTGCGCGGCATGAAGACCAACATGGGCGACCCGCACCGCAACTTCGTCGATTTCTCGCACGTGCCGGTCGTCAAGCGCCTGACGCGCATGCCGGTGTGCATCGACCCTTCGCATTCGGTGGGCACTGCGCTCGGTCGCGCCCGACGGCATCCTCGATATCTTCCACGTCGCCGCGCAAGGCGTCATCGCCGGCGCCAACATGGTGCTGGTCGACTTTCATCCCGAGCCCGCCAAGGCGCTGGTCGACGGACCGCAGGCGCTGCTCCTGTCGGAGCTGTCGCATTTTCTCGAAGACATCGCGCTGGCGCGCGAGACGTATCTCCGGCGCGCGGCGCTGGCGATCAAGCACCGGGCGACACTAGGGACTTCGCGCGGCGCCTGCCATGGCAGCCGAAGTCGAGCTCAAGCTCTCGATCGAGCCCGGCGCGCTCGCCGCCGTGCGGCGCCACCCGGCGCTCGCGCGACTGCGCGGCCGGTCCAGGCGCACGGCACGCATCATCAGCACCTACTACGACACGCCGGAGGAGGAGTTGCGCAAGGCGGGCGTTGCGCTGCGCGTTCGCCGAAGCGGCGAGCGCTGGCTGCAGACGGTCAAAGACGAGGGGACGCAGCTCGCGGGCATGCAGCACCGCGATCGGAGTTCGAATGGCCGCTCGTCTCGCCGCGCATCGACTCAGCCAAGTTGAACCAAACGCCCTGGCGCGATCTGTTCGACGCCGTGGCCGGACGAGTCAGGGCGCGTTTCGTAACCGACGTCAGACGCAGCTCACGGCCGCTCGACTTTGCGCAGGGAACCGAGCGCGGTTCTGTCCCTCGACGCCGGTGAGATTCGCGCGGCCGAAAGCGCGCGCCTATCGCCGAAATCGAAATAGAGATCGTCGAAGGCGATCCGCGCCGGCGTACGAGCTCGCACGCGAGCTGGCCGTGGACCTGCCCGTGACGAGTGGAGCACGAAAGCAAGGCCGAGCGCGGCTACGCGCTGCTGCATGCCGGCGCGCGTCAACCGGTGCGGGCAAAGACGGTGGATCTGCCGCACGACGTCTTAGCGCCGGCGGCGATCGCAGCGATCGGCGCCGACTGCCTGTTGCAGATCGGCGCCAACGCGCGCTGCGTGGCGCTCGGCATGGACGGCGAGTTCCTGCACCAGCTTCGGGTCGGTGTTCGCCGATTGCGCTCACTGCTCGAGCTCGCCGAGCCGGTCCTTCCGCAGGACGGTTCCGCATCGTTCGACGAGGAGATCACATGGCTTGCCTCGACGCTCGGCCCGGCGCGCGATTGGGATGTCTTCGCCGGCGAGACGCTCCCCGCGGTCAGCCGAGCGCTGCGCGCGCCCCAACTGCGCCGCGAGCTGGGGCAGCTCAAGGCAAAGGCGACACGCATGCGCGGTGTGCGCTTAGTCGCTGCCCGGGAAACGGCGGGCTCGTCGAGACTCACGCGTCTGCTGCTCGCGCTCGGCGCGCGTTTTGCGCTGCTGCGCATAGGAGCGGACGCGTCCTCCGCTCGAAGCTTCGCGCAGAATGTGCTCGACCAACGCGAACGCAGACTTAGGAAACGAGCAAGGCACTTGCGCCGAGCAAGCCCGCCCGAGCGTCATCGCGTGCGGATCGCGGCGAAGAAGCTTCGCTATGCCGCCGAGTTTTTCGCGCCGCTTTATTCCGCCGCACGGAGCAAGGCATACCTCGGGCGCCTTGCAAAGATCCAGACGGTGCTCGGCAGGCTCAACGACATGGCGACGGCGGAGCAGTTTTCCGAGGAACTCGCGCAAACCGGCAAGGTCAGCCTCCCGATTGCGCGCGCCGGCGGCGTGGTAAGCGGGTGGGCCGCGGGATCGGAAGCGAACGAAGTTGCGGCGGCGGCAAAAGCGTGGCGCAAGTTCGCGAAGACCAAATCATTCTGGAAGCGTAAGCGGGACCATCCTCGGGAGACGCGATGCTCGAATCAGCGGAAATCGGCCATAAGATCAGCAAGCGCGCCTATGCGCGCAAGAACCCAAGCTGCGCGAGGCGCTGCTGAACGCGCAATACGATCTTTCGCGAACGGCGCGCGGCCCGGTGCTGCTCATCATCTCCGGCGTCGCAGGCGGGCGGCCGCGGCGAGACGGCGAACAAGCTGACCGAATGGATGGATCCGCGGCATATCCGCGTCGTCGCCTTCGGACCGCGCACGCCCGAGGAGGCCGTGCGTCCGCCGGCGTGGCGCTACTGGCGGCGCTGCCGCCCAAGGGCAAGCTCGGCATCTTCCTGAACGCCTGGTACAACGAAGCGATGACGGCTGCCTCGGAAGGCGGCATCGACGACGACCGTCTCGATTCGCACGTGCAGTCGATCCGCCAGCACGAGCAGATGCTCAGCGACGAAGGCACGGTGCTGCTCAAGTTCTGGATCCACCTGTCCAAGGCGGAACAGAAAAAGCGGCTCGAAGGCGCTCGAGAGCGATCCGCGCACGAGCTGGCGCGTCACGCACGACGACTGGGAAGCGTACCGCATCTACAACAAGTCGCACGATCTGTGGGAGCACCTGCTGCGCGAGACATCGACCGGCGTGGCGCCGTGGTACGTCGTCGAAGGCGCCGACGAGCGCTATCGCAATCTCACCGTCGGCAAGATCCTGCTCGACGCGATGCAGGCGACGCTTCGCATCGATGCCTAAGAAAGCGCCGCCCAAGCACGCGGTAACGCCGATGCCGCCGTCGGTGATCGACAACGTCAAGCTGATTCGCGACCTCGACCTGTCGAAAAAGCTGCCGGCGAGCGAACTACAAGCGCGATCTCGAGAAATATCAGGGCAAGCTCGCCAGGCTGTCGCGGCACAAGCGCTTCGCGAGCATTCGCTGGTCCTGGTCTTCGAAGGCGTCGACGCCGCCGGCAAGGGCGGCGCGATCCGCCGCGTCACCGGCGCGCTCGACGCGCGGCAGTACGTCACCGTGCCGATCGCCGCGCCGACCGACGAGGAGCGCGCGCATCCCTACCTCTGGCGCTTCTGGCGCCAGGTGCCGCCGCGCGGCGGCATCACCATCTTCGACCGCTCCTGGTACGGGCGCGTGCTGGTCGAGCGCGTCGAGGGCTTCTGCACGCGTCGGCGAATGGATGCGCGCCTATGACGAGATCAACCAGTTCGAGGAGCAGCTCACGCGACGGCGGCGCGATCGTCGTCAAGTTCTGGCTGCAGATCAGCAAGGCCGAGCAGCTGCGGCGCTTCCAGGCGCGCGAGAACACGCCGTTCAAGCGCTTCAAGATCACGCCCGAGGACTGGCGCAACCGCAAGAAGTGGGACGCGTACGAGAGTCGCGGTCTGCGACATGGTCGATCGCACCAGCACCGAGATCGCGCCGTGGACGCTGGTCGAGGCGGAGGACAAGAACTACGCGCGCATCAAGGTCCTGAGGACGATCGTCGACCGGCTCGAGCGCGCGCTGAAGCGATGAGCGGCGGGCTATCGCGCGCCGGCGTGGCTGCCCGGCAGCCACGCGCAGACGATCTATCCGGCGTTGCTCCGGCGCCGCGACGTGCCGCTTCGCCGGCGAGCGCATCGACACGCCCGACGGCGACTTCGTCGACTTCGACTGGCTCGACGCGCCGGCGCGACGCGACGGCGAGCCGCCGCTGGTCGTGCTGTTCCACGGGCTCGAAGGCAACTCGTCGTCGCACTACGCGCGCGCGCTGATGCGCCACCTCGCAGCGCATCGGCTGGCGCGGCGTCGTGCCGCACTTCCGCGGCTGCAGCGGCGAGCCGAATCGCCTGCCGCGCGCCTATCACTCGGGCGACTACGCCGAGATCGGCTGGATGCTCGCGACGATCCGTGCGCTCGCGCCCGCGGCGCCGCTGTACGCGGTCGGCGTCTCGCTCGGCGGCAGCGCGCTGCTCAACTGGCTCGGCCGCGAGGAGCGAGCGCGCGCGCGCGATCGCTGACCGCCGCGGCGGCGGTGTCCGCGCCGCTCGACCTCGACGGCGGCGGGCGTCGCGATCGGCCAGGGCCTCAACCGCATCTACGCGCGTGCACTTCCTGCAGACGCTGATGCCGAAGGCGCTGGCGATGGCGCGGCGCTTTCCCGGCATGCTCGACGACGCGCCGCGATCCGGCGCGTCGACTCGATGTACGCCTTCGACGACGTCGTCACCGCGCCGCTGCACGGCTTCGACGGCGCGGACGACTACTGGCGGCGCGCGAGCAGCAAGCCGTGGCTCCGCGGCGATCGCCGTGCCGACGCTGGTGCTCAATGCGCGCAACGATCCGTTCATTCCCGCGCGCGTCGCTGCCCGGACCGCGACGAGGTCAGCCGCGCGGTCGTGCTGGAGCAGCCCGAGCACGGCGGCCATGCGGGCTTTCTGCGACGCCGTTTCCCGGGCGCTTGGATTGGCTGCCGCAGCGGCTGGTATCAATTCTTCGCGCGCAACACTCCGTGCGATAACGGCACCGCTAAGCCGCGGCGCTCGCCGCAGCAAGACCATCGCGAACGCACTCCGATGCACCCCCTTCCCGCCGAAATCTTCAAGGCCTACGACATTCGCGGCGTCGTCGGCAAGACGCTGACCGCCGCCGGTCGTGCGCGCGATCGGCCAGGCGCTGGGCACGCTCGCGCTGGAGCGCGGCCGCGACACGCTCGTCGTCGGCCGCGACGGCCGGCTGTCGGGGCCGGAGCTTGGCCGGAGCGCTCGCCGACGGCATCCGCGCCAGCGGCGCGAACGTCATCGACATCGGCATGGTCACGACGCCGATGAGCTACTTCGCCGCGCATCATCTCGACACGCAGTGCAGCGTCATGGTCACCGGCAGCCACAACCCGCCCGACTACAACGGCCTCAAGATGGTGATCGCCGGCGACACGCTCGTCGGGCGACGAGATCCAGGCGCTGCAGGACGCGCATCGAGGCGGGCGACGTCGCGCACGGCGCGGGCACGCTGCGCAACGCCGACATCGGGCCCGCGTACCTCGAGCGCATCGTCGGCGACGTGCGGCTCGCGCGCCCGATGAAGATCGCCGATCGACTGCGGCAACGGCGTCGCCGGCGCGTATGCGCCCGACGCTGTTCCGGCGCCTGGGCTGCGAGGTGACCGAGCTCTTCTGCGACGTCGACGGCCAGTTTCCGAACCACCATCCCGATCCGTCGCAGCCGGAGAACCTGCAGGACCTGATCGCGCTGCCTCGCCACGACCGACAACGAGCTCGGGCTCGCCTTCGACGGCGACGGCGACCGCCTCGGCGTGGTCACCAAGGACGGCCGCATCATCTATCCCGACCGGCAGCTGATGCTGTTCGCGGCCGACATGCTGTCGCGCAACGCCCGGCGCGACGGTCATCTACGACGTCAAGTCGACGCGCAATCTGAAGCCCTGGATCGAGCGGCACGGCGGCAAGCCGCTGCTGTGGAAGACCGGGCCATTCGCTGATCAAGGCGCAAGATGAAGGAGACCGGCGCGCTGCTCGCCGGCGAGATGAGCGGCCATACGTTCTTCAAGCGAGCGCTGGTACGGATTCGACGACGGCCTGTACGCGGGCGCGCGCCTGCTCGAGATCCTGTCGCGCGAGCGCCGATCCGTCGGCCGTGCTGCACGCGCTGCCCGACAGCGTCAGCACGCCCGAGCTCAACATCGCGTGCGCCGAAGCGTCGCCGCACGCGCTGATCGAGAGGCTCGCCGCGACGCGCGACTTTCCGGGCGCCGCGACGTCATCCGCATCGACGGCCTGCGCGTCGAGTACCCCGACGGCTTCGGGCTCGCGCGGGCGTCGAACACGACGCCGGTCATCGTGCTGCGCTTCGAAGCCGACAACGCAGGCCGCGCTCGAGCGCATTCAGGGCGAATTCCGCCGCGTGCTCGCCGCGTCGATGCCTGGACAGGCGCTGCCGTTCTAGCAGCCGACGAACGTCATGGCGATCGTCTATTCGACCTCGCAGCGACGGCGTCGACTGGGCCGCGCTCAAGGCCGCGCTGGCCGCCGACCGCTTCGACAACGGCCGCACCGCGGCGCAGATGGAGCGCTCGTTTCGCAGCGAGCTACCGCTGCGTCTTTGCCCGCGACGGCGCGACCGGGTCGTCGGCACCGCGCGAGCGCTGTCCGACGGCGTATGCAACGCCTACATCGTCGACATGTGGACGCAGTCGTCGTACCGCCGACGCGGCATCGGCCGGCGGATGCTCGAAGTCGCTGTGCCAGCCGCTGCCGGGCCAGCACGTCTATCTGTTCACCGACGACCAGCAGGAGTTCTACGCGGCGTGCGGCTTCGCGCGCGTGGCGTCGGCCTGGAGCGGATCGTCGGTCGCTGGCTGGAAAACGACGGCGGGTGATGACAGGGGTCAGCATCACGCTCGCCGACATCCAGGCCGCGCGCGAGCGCATCGCGGGCGGAATCTACACGTCGCCGTGCGTCGAATCGATCCCGCTGTCGCAGCTCACCGGCGCCCACATCTACTGCAAGCTCGACTATCTGCAGCGCACCGGCAGCTTCAAGGAACGCGGCGCGCGCAATGCGCTGGCGCTGCTCACTCCCGAACAGCGCAGGCGCGGCGTGATCGCCGCGTCGGCGGGCAATCACGCGCTCGGCGTCGCCTATCACGGCAGCCTGCTCGGCATTCCTGTCACCGTCGTCATGCCGAAGTTCGCGGCGCTGATCAAGATCACCAATTGCCGCGCGCTGGGCGCGACCGTCATCCTGCATGGTGCGGATCTGAGCGAGGCGCGGGGCAAGGCAGAAGAGCTCGCCGTCGAGAGAAACCTCGTCTTTCTGCATCCCTTCGACAATGTCGACGTCATCGCCGGCCAGGGCACCATCGCGCTCGAGATACTCGAGCAGACGCCGACGGTCGAGGCGATCGTCACACCGGTCGGCGGAGGCGGCTTGATCGCGGGTATCGGTACCGCGGTCAAGGCGCTGCGGCCTGACGTCAGGATCGTCGGGGTCGAGGCGGAGCACGCGGCGTGTCTGGTCGCGGCGTTGGCCGCTGGCGCTCCGGTGGACGTCCCGGTGCGCCCGAGCCTTGCCGACGGCCTCGCCGTGGCGCGCATAGGCGCGCACTCGTTTGCTGCGCTTCGGAGCGTCGTCGACCGCGTCGTCACTGTCGACGAGGCGTCGATCGCGCTCGCCATTCTTCGCCTGATCGAGCTCGAGAAAAGCGTGGTCGAAGGCGCGGGCGCAACGCCGCTCGCGGCGTTCCTCGCCGGCAAGCTTCAGGAGCTCGAGGGCCGCGAGGTCGTGCTCGTCCTGTGCGGCGGCAACATCGATCTCTCCATGCTCGACCGCGTGATCGAAGTGGGGCTGGTCGCCGACGGACGGCTCGCTCGCTTTACCGTCTCGATCACCGATCGGCCGGGCGGGCTGGCACGGCTTGCCGATGTGATCGCGGCGACCGGCGCCAGCATCAAGGAAATCGTGCATGACCGGGCGTTCGCAGGCCCCGACCTGTCCGAAGTTCGCGTCGTGTGCGTGGTCGAGACCACGGGACGCGCGCACATCGACGAGCTTCATCGCGCGCTCGTCGGCGCGGGAATGAGGCTCGTGGAGTAGCCGTCGTCTCGACGGAACCAGCGAGCTCGTGTTCGAGCATCGGGGTCAGTACCGAACTTATTCGGGCGCGGTCGCGGCGCCAATCAAGCCTGCAAATGAATTTCGTATCGACGACATCAATAACGAATTCCCAATCTGCGATACAAGTCGGCAAGCAGCCACGCCGGACCTATCAGCAGCGAGCGCACGTCCTCGAGGAATGCCGGCTTGCGGCCCTCGATGACATGCCCCACGAACTGGCCGACCCACGCGGCGACGAAGACCACGATCGAGGCCACGAGCACGCGCGTGCCGAGCAGCGCGAGGGACGAGACCATCAAGGCGATCGACGCCAGCATCCCCAGTGCGAGCGGCACTGAGAGCCAGAGATAGAACGCCATCGCGGCGGCAATCGCGATCCCTGCGGCCAGCGTCGAGCCGGCCCAGACCATGCCGAGCACGCTCCACACGATGAGCGGCACGCACACCCAGTGAATCGCCTTGTTGGCGCGATTACGATGAAATTCGCTATAGCGCTCGAATAGCCTGTCCACCGGCCTCACCGGATCTCCTGGATCGCGAAATGCGCGCACCGCGTTCGTAGCTGCTACAGGCGCGGATCGGCACTATCGCGAGTGTACGTCACGGGTACGCTATAATTTACGGACAACTTCGCCCGAGCGAGGCGAGGCATTCCCACCGCGCATGCTCCTGCGCAGTGTTTTCCTTGGAGGACGCATGAAGAGATCTCTCGCGCTCTGCTTTCTCGGTCTCGGCCTTGCGGCAAGCCCGGTTCTGGCGGCCGAACAATTCATCAACGTGCTGACCGGGGGGACCAGCGGTGTCTATTATCCCCTCGGCGTCGCGCTCGCCAACAGCATAGGCAAAGCGATGCCCGGTGTAAAAACCTCCGTGCAGGCAACCAAGGCGTCGGTCGAGAACTTGAATCTGCTGCAGGCCGGACGTGGAGAAATTGCGTTCACTCTGGGCGATTCGTTGTCCGACGCCTGGAAAGGCAATGAAGACGCGGGCTTTAAGACGCCTTTGAAGAAATTGCGAGGAATCGCCGCGATCTATCCCAACTACATTCAGATCGTTGCGCGTGCCGACTCCGGAATCAAGACGCTTGCCGATCTCAAAGGAAAGAGCGTGTCGGTGGGCGCGCCCAAGTCTGGGACGGAGCTTAACGCCCGCGTTATCTTTGCCGCGGCGGGCCTGTCGTACAAGGATTTTTCCAAGGTGGAGTACCTGTCGTTCGGCGAAAGCGTCGAGCTCATGAAGAATCGTCAGATCGATGTCACGCTGCAGTCGGCGGGACTGGGCGTGTCCGCGCTGCGCGATCTTGCGACCTCGGTCGACATCGTCGTCGTCGCGATTCCGCCCGAGATCGTAAAGAAGACCAACGACCCGGCATATATTCCGGCAATGATCCCGGCCAATACGTATCGTGGCCAGACGGCCGACGTGCCGGCCGCCGCCGTGCAGAATTACCTGGTTACCCACGACGGAGTCAGCGACGACGTGGTCTATGGAATGACGAAGGCGCTATGGACTAGCCTGGATCAGCTCACCGCCGCGCATTCCGCGGCCAAAGCGATCGATCCTAAACGCGCGCTGGAGGGAATGCCGGTGCCGCTGCATCCAGGCGCCGAAAAGTACTACAGGGAAATCGGGCTCAAGAAGTGACGCGTTTCGGCCGGCGGCCCATGCGCGCTCTATGACAGCCCCTGAAGCGCGCGCGGGCTCGACGCCCGCCGAGGCGGCATTCGACGAGACCGGCGTCAAGCGTGAGCTCACCGGGGTCGCCTGGAAAATCGTCGCCGGCGCGGCGCTCGCGTTCTCGTCATACCAGCTGTTCATCGCGGCGTTCAGCCCGCTTTCGAGCCTGGTGACCCGGTCGCTGCATGTCGGCTTCCTGCTGTTGCTGTCTTTCCTCATTTACCCGGTCTCGAGCAAAGCGGACCGACACAAGATCGCGTGGTACGACGCTTTGCTTGCGCTGCTCGGATTCGGGCTTGCGTTCTATCACTGGATTTTCGAGGCTGATCTGATTCAGCGCTCCGGAGATCCTATAATCATCGACCTCGTCGTCGGATCCATCGTCATCGTGATGGTGTTCGAGGCTGCTCGGCGCGTGCTGGGGCTTGCGCTCCCCATCGTGTGCGCAACATTCCTCGCCTACGGCGTGTTCGGCCAGTACCTTCCTTCGGCGATCTCGCATCGCGGCTACGGGTTCGACCAGATCATCGGCCAACTCTACCTCGGCACCGAAGGCATCTATGGCATTCCAACGCTGGTGTCGGCGACCTATATCTTCCTGTTCATTCTGTTCGGTTCCTTCCTTGAACATGCCGGGATGATCAGCCTGTTCAACAACATCGCGCTCGGGTTCGTGGGTCACGCCCGCGGTGGACCGGCCAAGGTTGCGGTGATCTCTTCCGGAATGATGGGCATGATCTCGGGTTCGGGCGTAGCGAACGTCCTCACAGTCGGCCAGTTCACGATTCCACTGATGAAGCGCTTCGGATACTCGCCGATCTTTGCCGGCGCGGTCGAGGCGACATCGTCGATGGGCGGGCAGATCATGCCGCCGGTGATGGGCGCGGTCGCCTTCATCATGGCCGAGACGCTGAACGTGCCGTACGTGACGATCGTGAAGGCCGCAGTCATTCCCGCGATCCTGTACTACCTCACAGCCTTCTGCATGGTGCACCTCGAGGCCGGCCGCAAAGGCCTCCACGGCCTTCCTAAGGCGGATTGCCCGAATCCCTGGCGCGCGATTCGCGAGAAGTGGTATCTGATGCTTCCGCTTGCGGTGCTCGTGTTCATGCTCTTCGACGGCTTCACTCCCATGTTTTCGGGGATCGTCGGGCTCGCGCTGACGGCAATGCTCATCCTCGGGGTCGGCATCGGGGCAGGATTCGGCTCGATGCTGTTCCGCATCGTCTTCTGGATGATCCTCGGACTCGTCACGGCGAGCTTTTTCAAGTACGGCATCTGGCCGCTGATCAGCATGATAGCGGTGCTGATTGGCGTGAATTTCGTCATCCGCGGCGGCCGCGAGACGCTCGCGGTCATGCGCGGAAGCATGATCGATGGCGCCAAGCAGGCCGTCGCGGTCGGCATCGCGTGTTCGATCGTGGGCGTCATCATCGGTGTCCTCACCCTCACCGGCGCGGCATCGAATTTCGCCGGCTTCGTGCTGGACATCGGCTCGAAGAGCCTGTTTCTTTCGCTGTTCCTGACGATGGCCGTGTGCCTCGTGCTCGGCATGGGCATTCCTACGATTCCGAACTACATCATCACCAGCGCGATTGCCGCACCCGCGCTGCTGACGCTCAAAGTACCGCTGATCGTGTCGCACATGTTCGTGTTCTACTTCGGCATCATGGCCGACTTGACTCCTCCGGTGGCACTCGCCGCGTTCGCGGCGGCGTCGATCGCGAAGGCATCTCCCATGCGCATCGGCTGGAAGGCGACGCACATCGCGATCGCGGGATTCGTCATTCCATACATGGCCGTTTACGATCCCGCGTTGATGCTGCAAGGCGGAACGCTGCTCGATACGGCCTACGTGGTATTCAAGGCGATCGTTGCCATCATCCTTTGGGGAGCGGCGTCGATCGGCTATTTGCGCGGACCGCTCAACTGGCCGGAGCGCATCGTCGCTACCGTCGCAGCGTTTTTTCTGGTTGTCGCGATTCCCTGGACGGACGAAGCCGGATTCGCTCTTTCTGCGGCGTTCATCGTCTGGCATTGGTATCGCACCCGGCACGCGGCACCGGTTGCAAAGGTCTGAACACGAGGTGGACGCCGTCTGCCTGGTTATCGCCGGTGTCATCTTCGCGTCGCTGCCCGCCGACGAGTTTACCCTTGCGTGGCGGCATTCCGTCGAGAAAACGCGGTGGGAGGAGCGCTATCGCATCGATGGCGATCGATTGATCCTCGTCGAGGCCAGGATCGAGGGTATCGGTGCGGGGATGGAACCGCCAGAAGGCGCGATCCTGCACGACGGATGGTGGACATGGATGCCCGGACTGCGGATCGAGGCGCTCAGGCTGACGCAATCTGCGTATGCTGGGGATTGGACACTCTGCTGGGGCGGAAATTGCAGGCCTCTCGGCGATCTGCTTGCGCCGGCGGCGCCAGGTCGGGCGGTAGACATACAGGCATGCGACGAGCGACGGCGAGCGGCGAGGCGCAGAGACGATGAGTAGATGTCCTGCGCCGCACTCGCGCTCCGCTCGGCCGCTGCGTCGAATCGCAGGCCAGAGGAACGCTACGCCGCGCCGGCAAGCGACGCATCGCGCGATACTCGCCTGTCCAGCATGCTGACGTGCACCGGGTATGCGCCCAGCTTGCGATCGACAAAATAGTTGCGCAGCGTCCGGCCGATGGTTCGGAACGCCAGCTCATTCCAGGGGATCTCCTCCTCGCGGAACAAGCGCACCTCGAGGCTTTCGGTGCCCGGGCCGAAGTCGAGATCGAGCAGGCGCGCACGGAACATCATGTACACTTGGCTGATGTGCGGCAGGCTGATCACCGTGTAGAGTTCACCGATGTCAACCCGCGCGTTGGCTTCCTCGAGCGTCTCGCGCAGCGCTCCGGCTACGAGCGTCTCGCCGTTTTCCAGGAATCCCGCGGGCAATGTCCACAGCCCGAGCCTGGGTTCGATCGCGCGCTTGCAAAGCAGGACCATGTCCTCCCGCTCCGGAAGACAGCCCACCACGACTTTCGGATTCACGTAATGGATGGTCCCGCAGACCTCGCAGACATGGCGCGGCAGCGTATCCCCGTCGGGAACGCGAAAAGACAGCTTCGAGGCACCGCAATGGCTGCAGAATTTCATCGAACCTACGCCTTGATGAAGTGCTCGCGATAGTACTTCAGCTCCTCGATCGACTCGTAAATGTCGGCCAGCGCCTCGTGCTTGCCCTGCTTCACCCATCCCTTGGCGACGTCGGGCTGCCAGCGCTTGCACAGCTCCTTGAGCGTCGATACGTCGAGGTTGCGGTAGTGAAAATACTCCTCGAGCTGCGGCATCCAGCGGGCGAGGAAGCGGCGATCCTGGCAAATCGAGCTTCCGCACATGGGCGATGCTTTCGGTGGCACGTATTCGCGCAGGAACGCGATCATGCGCTGCTCGACCGCGGGTTCGTCCAGCACCGACGCTTTCACCTTGTCGATGAGGCCGGAGCGCGCGTGCGTCGACTGGTTCCACGAGTCCATGCCCGCCAGCGTCTCGACATCCTGATGCACGACGAGCACCTCGGCTTCGGCCACCGTCGCGAGCGTCGCGTCGGTGATGACCAGCGCGACCTCGATGATGCGGTCGGACTCCGGCTTGAGGCCGGTCATTTCCATATCGATCCAGATCAGGCGCGAGGCGTCCTGGGGCATGATGCAGATAGCGTAAAATAGGGGGCTATTCTCGCATAAGGCCGCTTCACGCCAGCGTATGCCCGATTCCACCGCCCTCTTCACGTCCATTTTCATTGTCGCGCTTGTCTTTTCCGTCGCGTTGCAGCTCTGGCTTGCGCATCGTCAAGTGCGTCATGTCGACTCGCACCGCAGCGAGGTTCCGCCGCACTTTGCGGATCGCATCACCCTCGCCGCGCATCGCAAGGCCGCGGATTACACGATCGCGCGGACGCGGCTGTCGATGGTCGATACGGTACAGGACGCCGTCGTGCTGCTGGCGCTGACGCTGGGCGGCGGCCTGGCCGCGCTGACGGTGGCGACCGCGGGTTTTTCAGCGAGCCCGCTGTGGCGCGATGTCGCGCTGGTCGTCTCGGTGACGCTGCTCACCGGCGTTCTTGCGTTGCCGCTGTCGTGGTATCGGACGTTCGTGATCGAGCAGCGCTTCGGCTTCAATCGGATGACGCTGGGCCTGTGGCTGCTCGATCTCGCCAAAGGGGCGCTGGTCGCGGCGCTTCTCGGGCATTCCGCTGGTCACGCTGGTGCTTTGGCTGATGACGCGAGCCGGCGCGCTGTGGTGGGTCTATACGTGGATCGCGTGGATCGCGTTTCAGTTGCTCGTCCTCGCGCTCTATCCGACCCTGATCGCGCCGATGTTCAACAAGTTTCAGCCTCTCGCCGACGCTGGCCTCAAGGAGCGGGTCGAACGGCTGCTGGATCGCTGCGAGTTTGCGGCCAAGGGTTTGTTCGTGATGGACGGTTCGCGACGATCGAGCCACGGCAACGCCTACTTCACCGGCTTCGGCGCCGCGCGTCGGATCGTGTTTTTCGACACGCTCCTGGCACGCCTGCAACCCGAAGAAGTCGAAGCGGTGCTGGCACACGAGCTCGGCCACTTCAAGCTCAGGCACGTCCTCAAGCGCACGGCATGGTTTGCGGCCGCGAGCCTGGTCCTTCTTGCGTTGCTGGGATGGCTGGTCGACCGGCCCTGGTTCTACGCGGGCCTGGGCGTGCCGGGCGCCACGCCGCGCTTCGGCGTGGCGCTGGTTCTTTTCATGCTGGCGCTGCCGGTGTTTACATTCCTCGCATCGCCCCTGGCATCGCTTTACTCGAGGCGGCACGAGTTCGAGGCCGACGGCTATGCGGCGAAAAACGCTTCCGCCGGTGCGCTGGTTGCGGCGCTCGTCAAGCTCTACGAAGACAACGCAAACACTCTTACGCCGGACCCTTTGCACTCCGCTTTTTACGATTCACATCCGCCCGCGGCGGCGCGCATCTCGCGACTCGACGCCGTGCATGGCCGAGGAACCCCATGACCTTTCATTCTGAAAACTCCCGCGGCGCATCGAGCATGCGCTTCTTTCTCCCCATGGCGCTTGCCGCCTTCGCGCTGACGATGGCGTGTGCTGCCGTCGCATCCCCGCCGGCGCCATTCGCGCGCGGCGAGCCGCGGATCGGCGAGCCCGTGAACGAAAAGGATTGCGTCGCATGCTACGTACGGCGGATCGACGGCGACGCCGACCGCGCTCATTCGCGCAGCGAACGCCGCTCGCGCGTCCCCGCCGAGCTGCTCGCACAGACGAACTACTGCAGCGCCGAGCTGGGCTCGGGCTATTTCCCCGAGGAAGAGGAGCACATCGCGGCGTATCTCAATAAACGGCGCTATCGCTTCGAATGAGTCCCGAGCTGCGCGCGCTGGCCGCGCTCAATTGCCGCCCCGGCGCCCCGTTGATGCTGGTCTCGGAGCTGATGCAGCGCACCGCCGCCCTGCCCGGCTGGGACTACGCCGACAACCGCCTCACCAAGACCTTCCGCTTCGACAATTACTATCGCACCATCGCTTTCGTCAATGCGCTGGCGTATGTCGTCAACCGCCAGGATCACCATCCCGATCTCTCGGTCCATTACAACCACGTCGTCGTTTCCTTCGCCACGCACGACGCCGGCGGCGTAACGCTCAACGACTGCATCTGCGCGGCGAAAATCGAAGTGCTGCTGGCAGCCTAGGGGGCGTCGTGAAGGGCCTGGTCACCGCCACGCACCGGCGACACTACGTCGTGCTCCTCGACGAGGGCCGCACTGTCGTCTGCCTGATTCGCGGACGCAGCCTCGCCATCGCCTGCGGCGATCGCGTCGAGGTCTCGCTGTCCGGCGACGCCGACGGCGTCATCGACGCGGTCGAGCCGCGAAGCTCGCTCCTGTTTCGTTCCGACGCGCATCGCGAAAAGCTGCTCGCGGCCAACGTCACCCAGGTCCTGGGCATCGTTGCGCCCGATCCACCCTACGACGACGAGCTGGTGCACCGGTGGATCGTCGCCGCGGAAAGCAATCACTGCAGATTTGTGCTCATCGCCAACAAGAAGGACCTGCCCGTCCTTTGCGTCGCTGAAGTCGCGGCTGTCGCAGTTCCAGGCGTTGGGATATTCAGTTGTCGCGACGTCGGCCGCGCACGATGCGGGCAACATCATGACGCTTCTCGACGGGCAGCGAAGTGTGCTCATCGGGCAGTCGGGCATGGGCAAGTCGACGCTGATCAACACGCTGGTGGCGGGCGCGCGGGCGCGTGTGGGAGAGCTGTCCGCCTCGCTGCGCAGCGGCCGGCACACGACCACCGAGACGACGCTCTATCCGCTCGGTGCGGAGAGCTGGATCGTCGACTCGCCCGGGATGAAGGAGTTCGGGTTGGGGCATCTTTCGCCGGCCGAGCTCGAGGAGGCGTTCGTCGAGCTGCGGCCGCTGCTGGGGAGCTGCCGCTTTCGCGATTGCAGGCACGACGCCGAGCCCGGGTGCGCGCTGCTGGAGGCGATCGCGGACGGTCAGGTCAAGCCCTGGCGCGTGGCGCTGCTGCGGCAGTTGCTGGCGGATACCGAGCGGCGGACTCGCAGCTGGGCGTAGTCGCCTTGGCACCCGGGCGCCACGGGCTTTTCGCCGGTCACGGAGCCCAATACGCGAGCGTGAGCAACAAGAGCAGCGCGAGCCAGACGAGCAGCGCTCGCCAAACCAAGCCGATCGCACTGGGCAGGATGTCGGCGTCGGCCAGCTCTCCCAATCCCAGGTCGGGGCGAAATTCGGGCTCGCCGGTGGGCCCCGTGACCGGGCCTCCGATGACGATGCCAAGCGCTCCCGCGCCGCTGGCGAGCAGGATGCCCTCGTGCAGCGAGCGCCACTGCTTGGCCTGGGTCCTCCAGCAGTAAATCGCATCCTCGAAATCGCCGACCACGGCAAAAGTCATCGCGGTGAGCCGGACGGGCAGCCAGTCGAGCCAGTAGACCAGGCGTTGCGCGGGCTGTCCGAACGCGTCGCGCTGATGACCCATCGGGGTCAACGCTTCACCCCTCCACTCATCCGCCAGCAACACGGCACAGCGATAGAGTACCGCCCCCGCGGGACCGGGCAGCACGAGGAACCAGAATAGCGTGCCGAAGACGTGTCGATACGAGTCTTCGAGGCCCTTTTCGATCGCGAGCTTCGGAATTTCCTCCGCGGTAGCGGCGCTTGCGTCGGCGCCGCGCCATGCGACGAGGAGCTTCCTTGCCGAAATCGCGTCGCCCGACTTGAGCGCGTCGCCGATCGCGCTGAAGGTGTGACTGAAATGACGAAATCCTACCAGGAGGTAGAGGATCGCGACGTTCCAGGCGAGCGCGAGGAGGGGATGGACTTCATTCAAGAGAGCGTATGCCGCGGATGCAAGCACCACCGGCGGCGCGAGCGCGAAAAGCGTTGTGATCGCGCCCTGCCGCGCCGCACCCGCGTTGAACCGGCGCTCCAGCGCCCGCGCGTAGCGGATAAACGCACGCTGCACGACATTGCGCCATGCAAAGCTGCGCCATTGCTCGAGCGCCAGCGCGATGATGATCGCGAGGAAGTTCAAGGCCTCGGCCTATTCCGGTAAGCGGGCGGGAATGCCGTTCCTGCACCGCATGTGTCGACGTCGATCACGAGCCTCGCGATTGCTGCAATGGTCTTGTGGGCCCTGGGCGCGAAGCGCGTCGGCGCCCGTCCCCCGGTCTGCTAGCTTTTCAACTCGTCGCGATTGCGAAAATGCTCCAGCGCCTCGGGATTGGCCAGCGCCTCGAGGTTCTTGACGGGGTCGCCGCGGACGACGTTGCGCACCGCGAGCTCGACGATCTTGCCGCTCTTGGTGCGCGGGATGTCGGCCACCTGCACAATTTTCGCCGGCACGTGCCGCGGCGTCGTGTTCTTGCGTATCTGCTGCTTGATCCTGTCGGCCAGCGCATCGTCGAGCGTGAGCCCGTCGCGAAGCCTCACGAACAGCACGACACGAACGTCGCCGAAATCCCCGGGCGGCCAGTCCTGTCCGATCACCAGGCTCTCGACGATCTCATCGAGTTGCTCGACCTGCCGGTAGATTTCCGCGGTCCCGATGCGCACGCCGCCCGGATTGAGGGTCGCGTCCGAACGGCCGTAAATGATCATGCCGTCGTGCTCGGTGAGCTCGACGTAGTCGCCGTGGCACCAGATCCCGGGAAAGCGCTCGAAATACGCGGCGTGATAACGCTTCCCGTCGGGATCGTTCCAGAATCCGAGCGGCATCGACGGAAACGGCTGCTTGCAGACGAGCTCGCCCTTCTGCCGCACCACCGGCCTGCCCTCCTCGTCGAACACGTCGACGTCCATCCCGAGGCCCCGGCATTGCAGCTCGCCGCGCCACACCGGACGCGTCGGGCAACCCAGCGCAAAGCAGGAGACGATGTCGGTGCCGCCGGAGATCGACGAAAGGCAGACGTCTTCCTTGATGCATTGATAGACGTAGTCGAAGCTTTCCGGCGCGAGCGGGCTGCCCGTCGAGAACACCGCCCGCAATGGTTCCAGGCGGTAGTCCTCGCGCGGCACCAACCCGACCTTTTTGAGCGCGTCGATATACTTTGCGGAGGTGCCGAAATGCGTAATGCGCTCGTTCTGCGCGAACTCCCAGAGGATGCGGCCGCGCTGCACGAAAGGCGAGCCGTCGTACAGGATGAGCGTGGCGCCCGATGCGAGTCCCGATGCGAGCCAGTTCCACATCATCCAGCCGCACGTCGTGAAATAGAACAGGCGATCACCGGGATTGATGTCGCCCTGCAGGCGATGCTCCTTGACGTGCTGCAGCAGCGTTGCGCCGGCGCCGTGCACGATGCACTTGGGGACGCCCGTCGTTCCCGACGAATAGAGAATGTACAACGGGTGATTGAAGGGCATGCGCCGGTACGTGATAGGTGCGGGCGCGTACGGCGCGCAAAAGTCGCTCCAGCTCCGGACCTTGTCGATCCCGGCAATGTCTTGCGGACCGCTGTCCAGGTAGGGCGCGATCACGACGCGCTTCACCGTCGGTAGGCGCGCCGCGATGTCGCCGACCTTGTCCAGAATCGGCTGCGGCTTGCCGTTGTACCAGTAGCCATCCACCGTGAACAGCACGGCCGGCTCGATCTGCCCGAAGCGATCGATGACGCCCTGCACGCCGAAATCGGGCGACGCCGAAGACCAGATCGCGCCGAGGCTCGCAGTGGCGAGCATGGCGATGATCGCCTCGGGCATGTTGGGCACGAAGCCCGCGACGCGGTCGCCAGCCGTGACGCCTTCGGCTTCGAGCGCCTGCGCCACGCGGGAGACGCTCTCGCAAAGCTCGGCGTTGCTGTACCTGCGCTGGACCTTATCCTCGCCCCAGAAGACAAGCGCGTCCGCGGCGCCGTCGTTCGCGCGTCCGCGCAGCAGGTTCTCGGTGAAGTTGAGCGTCGCGCCGGGGAACCATTGCGCGCCCGGCATCTTGTCGCGATCGATCAGCGTTCGCGCGCCGCGTTCGCCGATGACCTCGGCGTAGTCCCACATCTCGCGCCAGAACGCTTCGCTGTGCTCATTCGACCAGCGATACAGCGCAGCATATTCCGTGAGCTCGATCGCATGCCGGCGCGAGACGCGTGCGGCAAACGCGGTCAGATTGGCGCGCGCAATGCGTTCCGCGGAGGGCTGCCAGAGCGGTCCGGTCATGGGATGGACGGCGCGAGAGGAGAACCGAAAGACTTAGGCGCAGATCGCCGCGAGCGCCTCGGGAAGCGGCGCCGAACGCTGGCTCTTAAGATCGATCCACACTACCTTGGCGGCCCCTTCCGCGTACTTGCGTTGAGCCATCCACAGCTCGTAGCGGGTTTCGATGCTCGAGCGCCCGGGCGCGGCGAGGAACATCCGAACCTCGACCGTACCCGGATAGGTCAGAGGAACGAGGAAGGTGCAGCTTGCGTTGACGATGACCTGGCCCTGTCCCGGAAAATCGCCGACGCGCTCCTGCATGCGCGCCAGCCACTCGACGCGCGCCTGCTCCATGTAACGGAAGTACACGGCGTTGTTGACATGGCCCAGCGCATCCATGTCGCCCCAGCGTATCGGCACCGTAGTCGTATGGACGTGATTTCGGGCGGAGCTCATGTCGGTCGATACGAATTATAATCGTTATGCATCCAGCCGCTAAAAAGGACTCCAAGGTGCAGCGCGAAGCGATGGAATACGACGTCGTCGTCGTCGGCGGCGGCCCGTCGGGGCTGTCTGCGGCGATCCGGCTCAAACAGCTCGCCGCCGAGGCGGGCCGCGAAGTGAGCGTCTGCGTCCTGGAAAAAGGCTCGGAGATCGGTGCGCATATTCTTTCGGGCGCCGTCATCGACCCGCGTGGCATGAACGAGCTCATGCCCGATTGGAAGGCGAAAGGCGCGCCGCTGAACACACCGGTCAGCGACGATCGCTTCATGGTGCTCTCCAAGGATAAAGCGTACCGCATTCCGCACTGGATGCTGCCGCGCTTGATGGACAACCACGGCAACTACATCGTGAGCCTGGGCAATGTCTGCCGATGGCTCGGCGCGCAAGCCGAAGCGCTCGGGGTCGAGATCTATCCGGGATTTGCGGCGGCGGAAATCCTGTTCGACGAGCGAGGCGCGGTGCGCGGCGTGGCGACCGGCGACGTGGGCGTGGCGAAGGACGGGTCGCACAAACCGGATTACCAGCCCGGTATGGAGCTTCACGCGAAGTACACGCTTTTCGCGGAAGGATGCCGCGGCTCGCTGTCGCAGGAGCTGATGTCGAAATTCAATCTGCGCGACGGCGTGGACCCGCAGAAATACGGCATCGGCATCAAGGAGGTCTGGCAGGTCCCCGCGCAAGCGCATCGACCGGGACTCGTGCTTCACACTCAGGGGTGGCCGCTCGACTCGCGGACCGGCGGCGGCTCGTTCGTGTACCACTTCGACGAAGGACTGGTCTCGGTGGGTTTTGTGGTTCACCTCAACTACGAAAATCCTCATCTGTCGCCTTACGACGAATTCCAGCGCTTCAAGACCCATCCCTCGATCCGCGCCACCTTCGAGGGAGCCAAGCGTCTGGGCTATGGCGCGCGGGCAATCAACGAGGGCGGATTGCAATCCATCCCGAGGCTGACGTTCCCCGGGGGCGCACTGATCGGCTGCGCTGCGGGCTTTCTGAACGTGCCGCGCATCAAGGGTGTGCACAACGCCATGAAGACGGGCATGCTCGGTGCGGAAGCGGCATTTGCCGCACTGGGAGAGGGCCGCGCGCGCGACGACATCGCGTCCTATACCTCCGCGTTCCGCCAATCCTGGGTCTACGACGATCTGTACAAGGTCCGCAACGTCAAGCCGGGATTGAAATGGGGCCTCTGGCCCGGGACGATCCACGGCGGCATTCACATGTGGTTGAACGACCTGGGCCTCGGTGCGCTCGTTCCCTGGACCCTGCGCCACGGCAAGGGCGATCACGAAACGCTCAAGCCCGCCGCCGAGATGCCGCGCATCGAGTATCCGAAATACGACGGCGTGCTCACCTTCGACAAGCTGTCTTCCGTTTTTCTTTCCAACACGAACCACGAGGAAGACCAGCCCTCGCACCTGCAGTTGCGCGATCCCACGATTCCGTTGCGGGTGAACCTGCCGATTTACGACGGACCCGAGCAGCGCTATTGCCCCGCCGGCGTCTACGAATTCGTCGTCACGGCAGATCCAGCCGCGCAAACGAATGCAGGCGAAGCCGTCGCCCAGGACGCGCGGCCTAAGCGCCTGCAGATCAACGCGCCGAATTGCGTCCACTGCAAGACTTGCGACATCAAGGACCCGCTACAGAACATCCGCTGGGTGACGCCGGAAGGCGGCGGCGGGCCGAACTACGTGAACATGTGAGACGCGCGCGGCTGCACCGTGTCCCGGGGCCCGCTTTCGCTAGGCGGCGTGCCGCTGCGGCGTCCACAACCAGGCCGCGCCTCTGACGCCGCTGGAATCGCCGTGCGCGTGTCTGACCAGACGCGTGTCCACGCGATCCGAGAAGATCCACTTGCCCCAGCGCGCCGGAACGCCGGTGTAGAGGCGCGCGATGTTGGACATGCCTCCTCCCAACACAATGACGTCGGGATCGAGGATGTTGACCACGTGGGCGAGACCGCGCGCAAGCCGTTCCTCGTACCGCTCAAGGGTCGCGCGGCAGGATGCGTCGCCGGCCGCCGCGCGATCCGCGATCACGTGCGCGCGCAAGTGTTCGCGCGTGGCCCCGTAATGGTCCCGCTCCATGCCGGGACCCGACAGGAACGTTTCGATGCACCCGTGCCGGCCGCAGAAGCACGGCTCGCCGGGGCGCTCGTCGTCCGTCGGCCAAGGCAGCGGGTTGTGTCCCCATTCGCCGGCGATCGCGTTCGGTCCCACGAGCACGCCGCCGCGCACGACGATGCCCGCGCCCGCGCCGGTGCCGAGGATCGCGCCGAATACGATCTCCGCACCGCTTGCCGCGCCATCTGTCGCCTCCGAAAGCGCAAAGCAATTGGCGTCGTTGGTGATCCTCACTTCGCGCCCGAGCAGCCGTTCGAGGTCGGCGCGAACGGGCTTGCCGTTGAGGCACACCGAGTTGGATCCGCGCAAGAGCCCTGTCGCGCGCGAAATCGAGCCGGGGGTGCCGATACCGACGCTCCCCGACTCACCTAGCTCCTGTTCCGCGTCGCGGACCATCGCTGCGATAGTATCGAGTATGCCTCGGTAGTCTTCGTCCGGCGTGGCGATGCGCCGCCGCAGCAGCTCGCGGCCGTCGGACGCGAGCGCGACGATCTCGATCTTGGTGCCGCCGAGATCGATACCGAAGCGGATCATGTGGCCCTGGTTGACTTGATGGACGCGGGATCTGATTATTGCAGAATCCACGGGAGGAAAGCGATGCGTTACTTCATGGGTTTGTCCGTCGCCGCTGCGTGCTTGATCGCGGCGTCTATGGCGTCAGCGCAGCAGCTCAATGTGATATGCAGCGTGCAGGCGGAATGGTGCTCCGCGGTTGCCAACGAATTTCAGCGCGAAACCGGAATCAAGGTCGGATTGACGCTCAAAGGCTCGGGCGAGTCGATGGCGCAGCTCGCCGCCGAAAAGGCGAATCCGAAGCTCGATGTGTGGTTCGGCGGCACGGGCGACCCGCATCTTCAGGCCGCGGAGCAGGACCTGACGCTTTCCTATAAATCGCCAATGCTCGATCAGCTGCATCCGTGGGCGAAGAAACAGGCAGAGCAGTCGGGCTATCGCACTGTGGGACTCTACCTCGGCGTGCTGGGAATCGGCTACAACACCGAGCTCATCGCCAAGAAGAAGCTGCCCGCGCCGGCGTGCTGGAAGGACCTGGGCCGGCCCGAATACGCCGGAGAAGTGCAGATGGCGAATCCCAACGCGTCGGGCACCGCGTATACCGCGGTCGCCACGCTGGTTCAGTTGTTCGGGGAAGAGGAAGCGCTGAACCTGTTGAAGGCGTGGCACAAGAACATCAGTTCCTATTCGCGGCAAGGCGTCGGGCCGATCAAGGCGGCCGCACGCGGGGAGAACATCGTCGCGGTGGCATTTATCCATGACGTCGTCACCGAGGCGCAGGCCGGATTTCCGGTGAAAAGCGTCGCTCCGTGCGAAGGCACGGGTTACGAGATCGGCTCGATATCCATCGTCAAGGGCTCGCGCAACCTGGACGCGGCGAAAAAATTCGTCGACTGGGCATTGACACCCGCAGCACAGAAGCTCGGGCAGGAATCGAAGCAGTTCCAGCTGCCGTCGAACGTGAACACCCCGGTGTCGCCGCTTTCGCCGAAGCCGTCCGAAATCAAACTCATCGACTACAACTTTGCCAAGTACGGATCTTCCGCCGAGCGCAAGCGGCTGCTCGAGCGGTGGGACCGCGAAGTCAGTGGCGCCGCACGCTGATGTCGATCCACGCGCGGCAAGTCGTCGCGTCGATAGCCCTCGCGTTCGCCGCGGTGTTTTTTGCCGCTTTTGCATCGGCGCAGGGGACGCTTGCGATGTACTGCAGCTCGCCGAACAGCTCCTGGTGCCAGGGCATGGCGATAGGCTTCGAGAAGGCGACCGGTATTCGCGTATCGGTGACGCAGAAGGCCACGGGCGAGCTCTTCGCGCAGATCAAGGCCGAGGCCGCCAATCCCAAAGGCGACGTATGGTGGGCGGGCGCGGGCGACGCCTTCCTGCAAGCGGCCGAGGAGGGATTGCTCGAGACCTACAAGTCTCCCAATCTGGGTCAGCTGCACGATTGGGCCCGGCGCGAGGCGGAGCTTTCGCGCTACCGCGTCGCGGGCGTCTACGGCGGCGTGCTGGCGCTAGGCTATAACACGGAGCTGCTCGAAAAACGCAAGCTTCCCGTGCCGCGCTGCTGGAAGGACCTCGTCAATCCCGTATACAAGGGCGAGGTCATGCTGTCGAATCCGAACTCGTCGGGGACGGCGTACCTCATGCTCGCGTCGCTGGTGCAGATATTCGGCGAAGACGAGGCGTTCCGCTACATGAAAGCGCTCGACGCCAACGTCAATCAGTACGCGCGATCGGGGATCGGGCCGATGACCGCCATCACACGCGGCGAAACCGCGATCGGCAGCACCGTGCTTCACGGCGTGATCAACGAAATCGTGCGCGGCTTCCCGGTGAAGCCGATTCTGCCCTGCGAGGGTGTCGGCTACGAAGTGGGTTCGATGGCGATTCTCAAGGGAGCGCGCAATCTCGATAACGCGAAGAAATTCTTCGACTGGGCGCTCACCGCCGATGCGCAGAGAATTGGCCTGGACCTCAAGGAATACGCGATCCCCACCAATAAGAACGTGCCGCTGCCGCCGCAAGTTCCGCCGCTTTCCGATTTCAAGCTCATCGACTACGATGCCGTCAAGTACGGAGCCTCGGCGGAGCGCAAACGCTTGCTCGAGCGGTGGGAAAAAGAAATCAACGCCGCGCGCTGATCTCGCGCCCGATATGCTCATGATCTGCGCCCGAACGTGAGCCCCGAGCGCAAGACAATCGCCGCGTGGCTTGCGCTTGGCGCGGCCGGCTTCCTGCTCGTGCCCTGGTACGCGTTGCAGGACTCGGTTCTTTCGACCGCGTGGATGCACGAATACGGCAGCAAGGACAATGCGCCGGCGATCGTGCAGGCGTTCGCGCATGGACGGATCTGGCTGTTGTCGATGGGCGTCGCCTTGCTCGCCGGCACTGCGCTGTTATCGCACAAGGTCCATCGCACGCTGCGCGCCAACGCGCTTCTGGCCATCGGCGCCGCCGGCTTCGTTTATTTCCTGGCGCAAGGCTTCGCGATCGGCCCGCAGGGATGGTACTTCGATGCCTTCACCGCGTGGTTCGGTCCGCTGGCCACGGGCCAGTACGGCATGGGATGGGGAGCGGTCCTGGTCGGCACAGTTTTCGCGATGCTCTTTGCCCTGGGACTCGCTGAGCGCGGATATTTCAACGGCGATGCGTTCATCGCGTCCTGCGTCGTCGCCATCGCCGTGTCGGTCGCGCTGTTCACTTTTTTCCCCGTCGTGAAGATTCTCGTCAGCGCCTTCGAGGACGCCGGCGGGGTCTTGTCGACGCAGGCATTCGCCGCGCGCCTTTTTACCGCAAAGATCTGGGGCATTGGCTGTCTCGCGGGCGGCGGGCGTTGCGGAGTCGCGTGGAACACGCTGCTCCTGGCGATCCTTTGCGCGATCGGGTGCACCGCGCTCGGCCTCGCATTTGCTTTGATCGTCTCGCGCACGGGGTTTCGCTATAAGCGCATCCTGCGCTCGCTCTCGGTGCTGCCCATCATCACGCCGCCCTTCGTGATCGGCCTGGGCCTCATCCTCATCTTTGGCCGTTCTGGAATCATCAACCAATTCCTCGAATGGGCCTTCGGCATCCCGCCCTCGCGCTGGATCTACGGCCTTCCCGGCCTTCTGATGGCGCAGGTCTTTTCCTTCACGCCGATTGCATTTCTCGTACTCATCGGCGTCGTCGAAGGCGTATCGCCGAGCATGGAAGAGGCGGCGCAAACGCTGCGCGCGAGCCGGTGGCGCACCTTCGTCGACATTTCGCTGCCGCTGATGCGCCCCGGTCTGGCCAATGCATTTCTGATCAGCTTCATCGAGTCGATCGCCGACTTCGGCAATCCCATCGTGCTGGGAGGCAACTTCGGCGTGCTGTCGACCGAGGTCTTTTTTTCGGTCGTCGGCGCTCAACTCGACCAGGGGCGCGCGGCAACGCTGGGGATCCTGCTGCTGCTCTTCGCGCTGGGCGCCTTTTTCGCGCAGCGCCGAGTGCTGGGCCGGAAGGTGTACACCGCGATGGCGGGCAAGGGCGATTCGGGTCTGCCGACCGCGCTTCCAGACCGTGCGCGGCGCTTCTGCTATGCGATCGCCATCCCCTGGGCTGCGCTGACGGTGGTGATCTATGCGATGGCCTTCGCCGGTGGCTTCGTCGAGCAATGGGGCCGCAACTATACGCCGACGCTCAAGCACTACGAGAAGGCTTTCGCGTTGGAATTCACGTCCCACGGCATCCTGTGGGCGGGAGTCGCCTGGAATTCGTTCTGGACCACCGTGAAGCTCTCCGCGATCGCTGCGCCCATCACCGCGGTGCTGGGCATTCTCACCGCGTATATCCTGGTTCGTCACCGCTTTGCCGGACGCTCGGCGTTCGAGTTCGGCACGATGCTGTCGTTCGCGATTCCCGGGACGGTCATTGGCGTCTCCTACATTCTCGCCTTCAACGTGCCTCCGATCGAAATCACCGGCACTGCGCTGGTGCTCGTCCTCTGCAACGTATTCCGCAACATGCCGGTGGGCGTGCGCGCGGGCATGGCGGCGATGTCTCAGATCGACAAGAGCCTCGACGAAGCGTCGACCACGCTGGGCGCGCGCGGCCTCACCACGCTCAAGCGCATCCTTCTGCCTCTGCTCAAGCCCGCGGTCGTCGCCGCGCTGGTCTACAGCTTCGTACGCGCCATGACCACCGTCTCGGCCGTGATCTTTCTGGTCTCCGCCGAATACGAATGGGCGACGACCTACATCATCAACCGCGTGACCAACGGCGACTACGGCGTCGCGATCGCCTATTGCTCGGTGCTGATCGTGCTCATGCTCGCGGTCATCTGGCTGATCCAGCGAGTCGTCGGCCAGCGGCGACTGGGAAGGCGCGTCACCGCCGACGCACCCGGCGTAGGACAATTGGGCGGCAGCGCAGCCTGAAGCGCTAAGGATCATGTGGGGCTTTTGCAGAGGTTCGCTAACGTCATGAAATCCGCCTCCATCGAATTTCGCCATGTGAGCAAGCTCTACGGTGACGCCGCCGCGGTCAGCGACATCTCGTTCTCGATCGCCGCAGGCACGCTGGTGACGCTGCTCGGTCCGTCGGGGTGCGGAAAGACGACGACGCTGCGCATGATCGCGGGCTTGGAGCTTCCCACGTCCGGCACGATCTTGATCGGCGGCGAGGACGTGACGCGCGTGCCCGCCGCCGAGCGCGACGTATCGATGGTGTTCCAGAGCTACGCGCTGTTTCCGCACATGGACGTGATGGAGAACGTGAGCTACGGCTTGAGCGTTGCCCGTTTGCCCAAGCCGCAGATCGCGGAAAAGGCGACGGCCGCGCTTGCGACCGTGGGATTGACGGGCTTCGACAACCGTCTGCCGTCGGAGCTCTCCGGCGGCCAGCAGCAGCGCGTTGCCGTGGCGCGCGCGCTGGTGCTGGAGCCCGCGGTGCTGCTGTTCGACGAGCCGCTGTCCAATCTCGACGCGAGGTTGCGCAGGCAGATGCGCGAGGAGATCCGCGAATTGCAGCAGCGACTGTCGCTGACGGTCGTGTATGTGACACACGACCAGTCGGAGGCGATGGCCGTCTCCGATCGCATCGTCGTGATGAACAAGGCCACGATCGCCCAGGAGGGTGCGCCGCGCGAGCTCTACGAGCAGCCCAAGGACGTCTTTGTGGCGGGCTTCATGGGGGACGCCAACCGCGTGCGTGGGACCTTGTCGCGGCTGGACGACCGCGACGGGCAGCTCGTCCTGGGTCCGCTCACGCTCAACCTTCCTCATCGCGGGCTCAAAGCGGGAGATGTCGACGTCGCGATCCGTCCAGAATCGGTCGAGATCCACGGCGAAGGCGCACCGGGAATGCGCGGCAGCATACGCAAGGCGTCGTACATCGGCGGCATCATGGAATACACCATCGCCACCGAATTGGGCGATCTGTTTGCCATCAGCATGGCGGTCGACCGCCCGCTTCCGGTCGGCGCGTCCGTCGCCATCACTCTCGCCGGTCACGGCGTCGTTCCGATCGCCGCAGCATGATCGCGTCGCAGGTCGAGGCGCGCGCCGAGCTCGCGAGGAGCGTTGCGCGCGAGGCCGGCGCTTTGGCGCGGCGATATTTCCTGCGCGAGATCGATTTCGTCGCCGAAGCCAAAGGCCCGCAGGATTGGGTCAGCGCCGCGGATCACGCGGTCGAGTCGCTCATACGCGAGCGTCTGCACGCCGCGTTTCCGGGCGACTCGATGCTGGGCGAGGAGGACGGCGGCGAGATAGGCGACAACGCCTGGCTGGTCGATCCGATCGACGGCACGATCAACTTCGTCCACGGCGTGCGCTACTGGTGCGTGTCGATCGCCTTCATTCACGTGAACGAGCGCCGGATCGGCGTGATCTACGATCCGTCCCTCGACGAGCTGTTCTGGGCCGTGCGAGGCACAGGCGCGTTTTGCGACCGGCAGCGGATTCACGTCACGGCGTGCGCGCACCTCGATCGCGCACTGATGTGCGCGGGCTACGTGCCGCGACATCCGCTGGAGCCGCACCTGCGGATGAAGCGTCTGCTGCACGAGGCAGGCGCCGCGGTCAAGGACATGGGCGCCGGCGCGCTCATGCTCGCTCACGTTGCGGCGGGCCGCTACGATGCGTTTGTCGAGCCGCACATGCATCCGTGGGACGCATCCGCCGGACTGCTGGTGGTCGAGGAAGCGGGAGGACGCGTGCGCCCTTATCCGGCCGGCGATGGATTGAGTGCGGGCGGAGCGGTCATCGCCTCCGCTCCGGAAATCTTCGAGCCCTTGGCGCGGATCGCGGACGCCAGCGGCGGCTTCTAAGCGGGATTTCGCTCAGGGCGCCGCGCAGAAAACCGCGCCTTCGAGCACCCATCCGTCGGCGACGGTCGCGAACGCTTCGCTGTGGCTTGTAACGTAGCGATGGTTGGCGTCTCCGCCCATTCCATTGTTGTACAGGCGCGTCACAGGGATGCGGCCCGGCGGGCAATCGTCGGCCGTTGGAGCCTCCTCGGCAAACGCGAGTCCCTCGAACGTCCAGCGCGGATCGGCGTGCAGCTTGTCGCATTCGGCCGCATTGATGCTGAACACATGTGTGTTCGGTCCGATCCCCGGCGTGCCGAAAAAGCGGCACGCAGCGATCCCAACGCCCGCGCCTAAGGTCCACGCCTTGAATTGAAACCCCGTGCGCGTCCAGCCGGGAACGATGACGCCCGCGTCGAGCATCGCGGCCTCGGCCGGATCCGCCGTCATGAAATAGTGATTGAGCGCTGCCGCGTAGTATTCGATGACATCGAGCTGCCCCGGATCGAGCGCTGCCGGTGCGGTGTAATCGATGATGAGCCGATCGTCGCCGCCGCCGCGCACGCTCACCATCCGTGCAATCTGCGCGCGCGCGTTGCGATCGTCCAGCGCATGCGCGGCAATGAAGGTCAGCGTCCAGGTAAAGATATCCGGCGCGCTGGGAAAATCGAAGGTGTGCCCGACGCCTTCGAGCCCCAGCAGCTCACGAGAATTTTGCAGGCGCTGCACGCCTTGAACGATCGGCCCGAGCGGCGCCGTCGTATCGGCGAGGCCGGCGATGCCCAGGAACGGCACGGTCATCCCGTCGAGTCCGTTCTGGTCGCGGCCGAAGGCAGGGTAGATCGGCTGCCCGAAGTAAGGGACGTATCCGGCGATGGCCTTGAGACGCGGATCCGCAATCACCTGCTTGGACGAGAGCCCGACGCTGACGGTGAGCTTCGCGCCCGCCTGCAGCAGCAGCGTCTCGGCGCCGAGGCTCGCGCCGAAGCCGGCGATGCGATTGGCGTCGACGTGATCGCGATATTGCGGATGCGCGAGCAGAAAATCGAGCGACCCCGAGGCGGACAGCGGCCGGATCGCCTGCATCTCCACGTACGTCGGAAAGTGCAGGATTGCATAGACCACGTCGGACAAGCTGCTGATGCTGATGTCGGCAAAGCGCGGATCGCCGGGGAAGGTGGAGACGACCACGTATCCGTAGCTCGCGAGCACGGTCAGTGCGACGATATAGTCGTTGGACAGCGGGCTGCCGACGAGCCCCGGAGAAAAAACAAGCACCGGCCAGCGCGCGTTCGGATCGGCCCAGATCGGCGCGTCGGCGCCGCGCTGCATGTGCGGGACGACGTTGCCGGTTGGGAGCGGATAGTCCGGGCGCGGATTGCCGGCGGAGGTCGGGTAGCACGCCAGAAGCGCGTAGGTCACCGTCTGGGTCGCGCGATCGACGAAGAGCTCGCGGTCGTCGGGAACGTTGACGTTCACGATCAACGCGTCGGCGGGATCGCTCAGGATTTGCGTGACATAGCGCTCGCGGTTTCCATCGGGAACGCCCTCCCAGTAATTCTGGGCGGTCTCTCCCGGTTGCAGCCTTGAGAGGTCCTGCTCGACGTTGCTGCAGCCTACGGCATACGGCCCCGGCGGCAGTGGATCCACGATCGCGAGCGAGTCGGCGCGGGCGAGCTCGAAAGCGCCGGGCAACGCCAGGGCCGCAAATAGGATACTGCGCAGCAAATTCAGACGAAGCGACATGGTCGGCGAGCGCTCAACAGTGTTGCGAGTGAGACAGACCCGGTGATTATGCGTTCCGCGCCGATCGGATCAGCGCGTGTACTGAGCACGTATACGGAACGCGCAGTACACGAAAACGGGGCGCAACGGGCCTTCGCAGCAAACCGGCAGAAACGTCAGAACTGCTCGTCCGCGAGCGCGAGAACGGCCTCGCTGCGCTTGATCGCGTGGGCGAGCCCCAAGGCTTGCGGCAGCAGGCATTCGGCGTAAAAGCGCGCGGTGGCGATCTTGCCGCGATAGAACCCTGTGTCGCCAGTTTTTTCTGCGAGTCGTTTTGCCGCGATCTGCGCGCCTCGCGCGAGCTGCCAGCCGCCGGCAACGAGTCCCCACAGGCGCAGGTAAGGCACCGACGCGGCGTGCGCGGCGCGGGTTTCGCCGCCGAACGCGGTGACCACCCAGTCGACCGCGTCGCCGAGCGCCGACGCCGCGCTGCCAAGCTCGGCGCCGATCGCCTTCAGATCTTTGTCGGCGTCGGCCGTGAGGTCGGACGCCAGCTTCTTGATTTCAGCGACCACCGACCGCGCGACGCCGCCGCCGTCGCGCGCGGTCTTGCGGCCGATGAGGTCGTTGGCTTGAATGGCCGTCGTGCCCTCGTAGATCGTGGTGATGCGCGCGTCGCGGTAGTGCTGCGCGGCGCCGGTCTCTTCGATGAAGCCCATCCCGCCGTGGACCTGAACGCCGAGATACGTGACCTCCTGCGCAGACTCGGTGCTCCAGCCCTTGACGATGGGAATCATCAGGTCGACGAACGCTTGATGCCGCTTGCGCGCGCCGGCGTCGGGATGATGATGCGCGTTGTCGATCGCGGCACCGGTCACGTAGGCAAGCGCGCGCATCGCCTCGGTCTGCGCCTTCATGGTGAGCAGCATGCGCCGCACGTCGGGATGCTGGAGGATCGTCGCGGTGGGAACCGCAGGGTCGAGCCCGGGCGCGCGCCCCTGCACGCGGTCGCGGGCAAATGCCAACGCGCGCTGGTACGCGCGCTCGGATACGCCGATGCCTTCGATGCCCACCGCAAACCGCGCCAGATTCATCATAATGAACATGTACTCGAGGCCGCGATTCTCCTCGCCCACCATATAGCCGACCGCGCCGCCGTGGTCGCCATAGGCAAGCACCGCGGTGGGGCTCGCGTTGATCCCGAGCTTGTGCTCGATCGATACGCAATGCACGTCGTTGCGCGCGCCCAAGCTTCCATCGGCGTTGACGATGAACTTGGGAACGACAAACAGCGATATTCCCTTGACGCCTTCGGGTGCGGTGGGCGTTCGTCCCAGAACCAGGTGGACGATGTTGTCGGTGAGATCCTGCTCGCCGTAGGTGATGAATATCTTCTGGCCGAAGAGCCTGTAGCTGCCGTCGGCCTGCGGCACCGCGCGCGTGCGCACGGCCGCCAGATCCGACCCCGCCTGCGGCTCGGTCAGATTCATCGTGCCGGTCCAGACACCCTCGACCATCTTGGGCAGAAACCTGGCTTTTTGGTCATCGGTTCCGACCAGCTCGAGCGCCTCGATCGCACCCTGCGTGAGCAGCGGACAGAGCGCGAACGCCATGTTTGCGCCGTTCCACATCTCCTCGACCGCGGTCGCGACGAGTTGCGGCAGTCCCTGGCCGCCGTACTCGGGACTCTTGGTGAGCCCGTTCCAGCCATTGTCGGAAAAACGCTTGTAGGCGTCCTTGAACCCATGCGGCGTCTTGACCGAGCCGTCGGGCTGCCACGCAGCGCCTTCGCGGTCGCCGACCGCGTTGAGCGGGTCGAGCACTTCGGTGGCGAACCTGGATGCCTCCTCGAGCACGGCGGCGACGGTGTCCGATGTCGCCTCTTCGAAGCCTGGCAGCTTGCCGACCTGGTCGAGCCCGGCCAGCTCCTTCAACACGAACTGCATGTCCCGCAGCGGTGCGCGATAGGCACTCATCCGAGCTCGGCGGTGAGCGCGGGAATGATTTCGAACAGATCGCCGACCAGACCGTAGTCGGCGATCTGGAATATCGGTGCGTCGGCATCCTTGTTGATGGCGACGATGACCTTGCTGTCCTTCATTCCCGCGAGATGCTGGATCGCGCCGGAAATCCCGACGGCGATATACAGATCGGGCGCGACGATCTTACCTGTCTGCCCCACTTGATAGTCGTTGGGAACGTAGCCCGCGTCGACGGCGGCGCGCGACGCGCCGATCGCCGCGTTGAGCTTGTCCGCGAGCGCTTCGAGCATCTTGAAATTCTCGCCCTTTTGCATGCCCCGGCCGCCCGAGATGATCACCCGCGCGCTGGTGAGCTCGGGGCGATCCGATGCCGTGAGATCCTGTCCCGTGACCTGCGCCATGCCCGCGTCCGCAGGCGACGGGATGCTTTCCACCGGGGCGTTGCCGCCGCTTGCCGCCGCGGCGTCGAATGCCGTCGAGCGCACGGTGATCACTTTCTTCGCGTCCTTGGACTGGACGGTCGCGAATGCGTTGCCCGCATAGATGGGCCGCACGAAGGTGTCGGGAGACACGACTTCCATGATGTCGGAGATCTGCGCGACATCGAGCAGCGCCGCGACACGCGGCGCTACGTTTTTTCCGAAGCCCGTCGCCGGCAGAAGGATGTGCGTGTACGCACCGGCGAGCGGCACCGCAAGCGCGGCAATGTTCTCCGCAGTCTGGCTGCCGAGCTGTGGCGCGTCCGCATGCAGCACCTTGGTCACGCCCGCGACCGCGGACGCAGCCTTCGCCGCGTCTGCCGCGTTGTGGCCGGCAACCAGGACGTGAATGTCGCCGCCGAGTTTTTGCGCAGCCGCGATGGTGTTGCGCGTGGCGCTTTTCAACGCGTGGTGATCGTGCTCTGCGATGACAAGAATGGACATGATAGGTTCGAGTTATTGAGTTGCTGGATCCCCGCTGGAGCCTGCCCTGAGCGAAGCCGAAGCGCGGGGACGATTCGAGTGGCGCCCGCGCCCTCAAATCACTTTGGCTTCGTTGCGCAGCTTCGAAACCAGCTCCTTGACGTCGGCCACCTTCCCGCCGCCCTTGCGCTTGGGAGGCTCGACGACCTTGAGCGTCGTCAGGCGCGGGGTCACGTCGACGCCCAGCGCGTCGGGCTTGATGACTTCGAGCGGTTTTTTCTTGGCCTTCATGATGTTCGGCAGTGTCGCGTAACGCGGCTCGTTCAAACGCAGGTCGGTCGTGATGACCGCGGGCAGTTTCATCTCCAGCGTCTCCATGCCGCCGTCGATTTCGCGCTTCACCGTTGCGCGACCGTCGGCGATATCCACTTTCGACGCGAACGTCGCCTGCGGCCACGCGAGCAGCGCGGCGAGCATCTGGCCGACCTGATTTGCATCGTCGTCGATGGCCTGCTTGCCGAGAATCACGAGCTGCGGGGACTCCCTGTCGACGAGCGCCTTGAGGAGCTTGGCGACCGCGAGCGGCTGCAGCTCCACGGTTGTCTCCACGAGAATGGCGCGATCGGCGCCAAGCGCCAGTGCGGTTCTCAATGTCTCCTGACACGCCGTCACGCCGCAGGTGATCGCGACGATCTCGGTCGCGACGCTCTTTTCCTTGAGGCGCACCGCCTCCTCGACCGCGATCTCGTCGAACGGGTTCATCGACATCTTGACGTTGGCCGTGTCGACTCCCGAGCCGTCGGGCTTGACGCGCACTTTGACGTTGAAGTCGACGACGCGCTTGACGGGGACGAGTACTTTCATCTTGATCCTGGGCTCGAATGCGGAAGGCGCCGTCGGGGCGGGACCAGCGCGGGGAAATAATTATACCGCCAAGGATATGCTCCCCGTGCCAGGTGGTTTGGGCGACGACGACGCCTGGGAGCCCGCACAGGAAAAGCCCGCGCTGGCGTGCTTCACGCCGGCCGCGCCTACGGCGCAATCAGGCCGTGCTCAGCGATCGGTCTGGCAGCGGGGATTCGCCGCATCCATCGTCCCCCGCCAGCTCAGTCGGTTGTTCTCGCGAATAGGGTCGGGAACGATGCTGTCGGGATCGGCGATGACGTCGATGCGCGTGATGTCGTTTGGCCTTGCATTGGCCGAATTGAGCGCGAGCACCACGGTGGAGGACACCGTCAGCGGAGCGATCTGATACGCATCGACGTCGTAGTACTCGCCGGTGGCAAGCGTCAATCTTGCAGCCACGCGAAACGCGCCGAGGTCGGCGGAGGTCAGCAGCGGGCCGGCGGCGATGATGTCGGACCCCATGTTTTGCACGCGCGCAAGGACTGCAAGGCTGCCGTCTTCGCGTTTGGCACAGTTGAATCCGCGCAGGACCAAGTCCGAGCGCGGCGGCGTGTCGTAAATCGGGAAAAAGAACATGGTGTTGTCGGGAAACGCCAGCATCGTCGGAAAGCGGACCGGGCGTAACGGGATATCGGCGTCCGACCAGGTGCTAAAGCGGGTGTTCTGCTCGTAGGGCTGGATCTGGCAGGCGGCGAGCAGTGAGGCCGCCGCGGCAAGGCACAGCTTGGCGATCAAGCGCATGAGTTTCTCCCTGAAACCAGCATAAGCGGGCTCTATCCCCTGGAACTACCCGCCGGATATGACATGGACATGGCCCATGATGGTCCACCCCGGGGCGCAGGTCAACTAGGGCCTGTTAACAGGCCCTAGATCACTCGCAATGCGGCTCGTTGTCGCGAACAATTTGCTCCAGCGTTTGGTAATAGCGCTCGTCGGTCGACGCATCGCGTGCGGCCAGCGCCCGTGCCTCCGCGGGCAATAAGGGCCGGCCGGATGTGCTCCAGGCCTGAGCTTCGGTGAGCACGCCGTGCTCGTAGCGGAACTCGGCGCGACGGGCGCCATCGGGATGCCACGAGCGCTTGAGCCCGTGCAGCTGGTTCCCGTTGTAGGGCGCTTCGAGCTTGCGCCCGAGCTCGCGATTCGACCCCGCGGAGAGATACCACAGCGCCACGGTTCCCGTCCGTGCGTCGTCCTCGTAGGGAATGACCGCGATGCGTCCGCCGCGGCTGCTCCAGAAAATAAAGGTTCCGGTCTTCCTGCCCTGTGCGAAGGCGCCTGCGACGCGAAGCCGCCCATCCCGCATCCGAACCTCGTAGGCGCCGTTCGGAACGCCGGCGCGGCACGCACCCGCCACGTCGAACTGCTGGGCCACCGCCGCAGGCGGCGTCAGTATCAGCGCCAGCGCGGTCGACGCGATCAGCCCTGCTTTTTCAACCACCATGCCGCGATCTCGCCGACGATGCCGCGGCGAAACGCCAGCACGCATACGACGAAAATGCCGCCGGTGATCACCGTCACCCATTGTCCGAAGCCGGCGAGATAGTTTTCCAGTCCGATGATGACAAAAGCGCCGACGACGGGGCCGAAGACCGTTCCCATCCCGCCAAGCAGCGTCATGAGCACGACCTCGCCCGACATGGTCCAATGCACGTCGGTGAGCGATGCGAGCTGGAAGACGATCGCCTTGGTCGCGCCCGCGAGCCCGGCCAGGGTGGCGGAAAGCACGAAGGCGAGAAGCTTGTAGCGCTCGGCGTCGTAGCCAAGCGAGGTCGCGCGCGGCTCGTTTTCGCGTATCGCCTTGAGCACCTGTCCGAACGGCGAATGGATGATCCGGTAGATCAGCAGGAAGGCGCCGAGAAAGATCACCAAGACGAAGTAGTACATCGTCAGCGTGTTCGACAGATCGACCAGACCGAACAGCTTGCCGCGCGGCACCGATTGGATGCCGTCCTCGCCGTGCGTGAACGGCGCCTGCAGATAGAAGAAGAACATCATCTGCGCCAGCGCCAGGGTGATCATGGCGAAGTAAATGCCCTGGCGGCGGATCGCCAGAGCGCCGGTAATGACGCCCAGCGCGGTCGCGGCGCCGGTGCCGGCGAGGATCGCCGCCTCGGGCGGCCATCCCCATTCCTTCGCCGCGTGAGCGCAGACGTAGCCCGCGGTGCCCAGAAACATGGCGTGACCGAAGGAGAGGAGTCCGCCGAACCCGATCAGCAGATTGAACGCGCATGCAAACAGCGCGAAGCACAGCGCCTTCATCAGAAATACGGGATAGACACCGGCAAACGGCGCCAGGGCGAGCACCGCCGCCATCACTGCCATCGCGAACAGTATGTGCGCCGGCTTGCGCGGCACAATCGCGGCGGCAGCGATCGGCTCGGCCATGTCCTACTTTTCCTTCCCGAAAAGCCCGGCCGGCTTGATCAGGAGCACGATGACCATGATCACGAAAATGACGGTATTCGACGCCTCCGGATAGAACACCTTGGTGAGCCCTTCGATGACTCCCAGGCCGAACCCGGTGAGGATCGCTCCGAGGATCGATCCCATGCCGCCGATGACCACGACCGCAAACACGACGATGATCAGATTGGCGCCCATCAGCGGATTCACCTGATAGATCGGCGCCGCCATGACGCCTGCGAGCGCCGCCAGGCCGACACCGCATCCGTAGGTGAGGGTGACCATGCGCGGAACGTTGATCCCGAACGCCTGCACCAGCGAGGGGTTCTCGGTTGCCGCGCGCAAGTAGGATCCGAGCTTGGTGCGCTCGATGACATACCAGGTGCCGATGCAGACGATCACCGATGCGATGATCACCCATGCGCGATACTTGGGCAGGAACATGAACCCGAGGTTGAAGGCCCCGCTGAATTCCTGCGGCAGCTGATACGGCTGCCCGGCGCTGCCGAAGTAGTTCAGGAACACACCCTGGATGATCAGAGCGATCCCGAATGTCAGCAGCAGCCCGTAAAGGTGATCGAGCTTGTACAGGCGCGAGAGCATCGTGCGCTCGATCACCATTCCGGTGAGCGCGACCGCGATGGGCGTGATCAGCAGCGCCCACCAATATCCGACGCCCCATCGCTCGAGCAGAAACCACGCGCAAAACGCGCCGAGCATGTATTGCGCACCATGCGTGAAATTGATGATGTTGAGCAAGCCGAAGATCACCGCGAGTCCGAGCGAGAGCATCGCGTAGAACGCGCCGTTGATCAGCCCGATGAGGAGCTGACCGAAGAGCGCTTGCGTCGGAATGCCGAAAATCTCAGTCATTGCCGGCTGTGCTTCCTCGGGTTTGCGTCGTTCCAGCGCACGCGGGAACCCAGTGTCGCTTGCTAAAAGTCACTGGATCTCCGCTTTCGCGGGGATGACGCATCCGTTTTCCAATCGCGGCGATGCTGCGCATCTAGTTCTTTTACGTCGTTCCCGCGCACGCGGGAACCCAGTGTCGTTCGCTCAAAGTCACTGGATCCCCGCTTTCGCGGGGATGACGCAACTGCTTTCCAATCGCTGCGATGCTGCGCATCTAGCTCTTTTACGTCGTTCCCGCGCACGCGGGAACCCAGTGTCGTTTGCTCAAAGTCACTGGATCCCCGCTTTCGCGGGGATGACGCAACTGCTTTCCAATCGCTGCGATGCTTCGCATCTAGCTCTTTTACGTCGTTCCCGCGCACGCGGGAACCCAGTGTCGTTCGCTCAAAGTCACTGGATCCCCGCTTTCGCGGGGATGACGCAACTGCTTTCCAATCGCTGCGATGCTTCGCATCTTGCTCTTGGGCAGTTGCGTCACTTGACCAGCGAGCACCCGCCATCCGCCAACGGCCGGAAGGCCTGATCCGCGGGAATCGTCGCGCGCACTTTGTAGTAGTCCCACGGCCCCTTCGATTCTGCCGGCTTCTTGACTTCTAGGAGGTACGCCGGGTGAATCTTGCGGCCATCGACGCGGATCGTCCCCTTGCCGAACAGTGTGTCGTCGGTGGGCATCTCCTTCATCTTGGCGACGACCTTGGTTCCATCATCGCTTTTTAGGGCCTCGACCGCCTTCAGATAATGCAGGATCGACGCATACACGCCGGCGTGAACCATCGTCGGATAGATTCCCTTGTCCTGTGGCGCGAAGCGCTTCGCGAACGCACGCGTCTGATCGTTCATGTCCCAGTAAAAAGTCTCGGTCAGGATAAGTCCCTGCGCGGTTTGAAGACCCAGTGCATGAACGTCGGTCAGGAACACCAGAAGGCCTGCCAGGTTCTGGCCACCCTTCATGATGCCGAACTCGGCCGCCTGCTTGATCGAGTTCGTCGTATCGCCACCGGCATTAGCCAGCCCGATGATCTTGGCCTTCGAGGCCTGCGCCTGCAGCAGGAACGACGAGAAATCCTGGGTGTTGATCGGCGCGCGCACCTTGCCCAGCACTTTGCCGCCGTTCTTGAGGACCACCGCCTCCGTATCGCGCTCGAGCGCCAGTCCGAACGCATAGTCGGCGGTGAGGAAGAACCACGTGTCGCCCCCGGTTTTCACGACCGCGCTGCCCGTTCCATTCGCGAGCATCCAAGTGTCGTAGGTCCAATGGATCGTGTTGGGCGAGCAGGCTTTGCCGGTGAGGTCCGACGACGCGGGCCCCGACGCGAGGAACACTTTCCCCTTGTCGCGCGTGATCTGATTGATTGCCAGCGCGACGCCCGAGTTCGGCACGTCGACGATCACATCGACCTTGTCGGTGTCGTACCACTGGCGCGCGATGTTCGAGCCGACGTCGGGCTTGTTCTGGTGGTCCGCGGAAACGATCTCGACCTTGATTCCGCGCTTCTCGATTCCGGAATCCTCTACTGCCATGCGAGCCGCGAGCAACGGAGCCAGCGCCGGAAAGGTCGGCATAAAGGCCCGACATGTCGGTCAGCACGCCGATCTTGACCACATTGTCCGAGATTTGCGCGCTTGCGGCGCCGGCGCCGAGCGCCGCAACGAGCGCCAAGCCGAGAATGCTGCGTTTGAAAATATTCATTGCGTCTCCTTCTTCGATCGTGGGTCAAAAGCGCGATGGTCGCGCGGATACCAAAAGTGTCCTCGGCCGCTCTTCAAACGCCGAGGTAATCGTGGAGCTTCGCCATGTTGGCGTCGAGCTGCGAGTTGGGGATCATGTCCACCACGCGGCCGTTTTCCATGACGTAATGCCTGTCCGCGACGGTGGCCGCGAAATGGAAGTTCTGTTCAACCAGAAGAATCGTGAACCCCTGCGTCTTGAGCTGCGCGATGGTGCGGCCGATCTGCTGGACGATGACAGGCGCGAGCCCCTCGGTGGGTTCGTCGAGCAGCAGAAGTCGCGCGCCGGTGCGCAGTATGCGCCCGATGGCGAGCATTTGCTGCTCCCCGCCCGAGAGCTTGGTTCCCTGGCTTTTGAGCCTTTCCTTCAAGTTCGGAAACAGCTCGAAGATCCGCTCGACGCTCAAGCCTCCATCTTTAACCTTGGGTGGAAGCAGAAGGTTTTCCTCGACGTTCAAGCTGGAGAAAATGCCGCGCTCCTCGGGACACAACGCGATGCCTAGGTACGCGATCTTGTTCGAGGGTAGGCGTATCGTCTCCGCGCCATCGAGAACCACCGAGCCTTCGCGGCGGCCGACGATACCCATGATCGACTTCATTGTCGTGGTCTTTCCGGCGCCGTTCCGCCCAAGCAGCGTGACGACCTCGCCCGCCGGGACGTCGAACTCGACGCCGTGCAGGATGTGGGATTCGCCATACCACGCATTGAGATCGCGCACTGCGAGCAGCGGCGTCGCTTTGATGGCCTCAGGCATGTCCCGCCCCATTCGTATGAAAGTCGCGAAGCGACTCACAAGTCTCCCCTCGCCCATTGGGAGAGGGGTCGGGGGTGAGGGTGCATTGGTCATGCATGACCGGCTCCAAGATACGCCTGGATCACGTCGGGATTCTTCGACACCGTCGCATAGTCGCCTTGCGCGAGAATCTCCCCGCGCGCAAGCACGGTGATATGGTCCGACAAGGTCGACACGACCGAGAGATTGTGCTCGACCATGAGCACGGTACGGTCGACGGCAACTTTCTTGATGAGTGCCGCGATTCGCTCGACGTCGGCATGCGTCATTCCAGCGGTGGGCTCGTCGAGCAGCATCATCTCGGGATCGAGCGCCAGCGTTGTGGCAATTTCCAGCGCACGCTTGCGTCCGTAGGCGAGCTCGCCCGCCTGCGTTTGGGTGAATCCGCTCAAGCCCACAGCGTCTATGAGCGCCTCGGCTCGCGCGTCTAGCTTGGTCAGCGTTGCTTGCGAGCGCCAGAAATCGTAGGAATGACCGTCTTTTCTCTGCAGCGCGATGCGCACGTTCTCGAGCACGGTCAGATGCGGAAACACCGCGGAGATCTGAAAGGAGCGAACAAGCCCCATGCGCGCGATCGACGATGGACGCGAACCGGTGATGTCCTCGCCCTTGAAGAAGATCTTTCCGCGCGTCGGCGTCAGAAAATGCGTGAGCAGGTTGAAGCAGGTCGTCTTGCCTGCTCCGTTGGGACCGATCAGCGCATGGATGGTCCCTCGTTTGACCGCGAGATCGACCCCGTTGACGGCGACGAAGCCCTTGAATTCCTTGGTAAGCCCGCGGGTCTCCAGTATCGTTTCGTCGGCCATGCCTTACGTCCGGCAAAAAGCGGCGCCGGGCGGTCTCCTCTTATAACGTGCGCGATTATCAGGGCCGCGCGTCCGCTTGGCAACGAATTCCCGGGGGAATCTGCTGAGCTTTAGGGCCCGACCGACCGTGACGCTGCAGGGCCGAATTGATTCGGCCGCGCTGGTGGAAAAAGCAGCCCGTGCGAATGAATTCGCACCTACGGGCTGCTGCTACCCTCACCCCGCCCCTCTCCCACAGGGCGAGGGGAGCATCGTGACGGAAATGGTCGTCAACCATTTCCGTCAGACTCAGGAGTCCTCGCCCCATTTGGGAGCACGCTTTTGCAGAAAGGCGTCCATGCCCTCGCCCGCATCCGCCTCACCCAGATTGCAGGTCATGACACGCCCGGCCTTGTCGTAGGCCTCGGAGAGGTTCGCCTCGATCTGATCGTAGAAAGCACGTTTGCCCATCCCGATGACGCGTGCGCTGCGCGCCAGGATGAGGTCGGTGAAATGCTTCACGACGAAGTCGAGATCGCTTATACGCACGACTCGATTGACCAAACCCCATTCGAGCGCGGTTTTGGCGTCGATCGCCTCTCCGGTCAGCAAGAGCTCCATGGTCCGCTTGCGTGAAATGTTGCGGCCGACGCCCACCGCGGGTGTCGAGCAGAACAACCCGACGTTGACGCCGGGAAGCGCGAAGCTTGCGCTGTCCGCTGCGACCGCCAGGTCGCACATCGAGACGAGCTGACAACCTGCGGCGGTCGCGATCCCATTCACGCGCGCGATCACCGGCTGCGGCATGCGCGTGATGTGCAGCATCAATTTCGAGCACGCGTCGAAAAGGTCCTGCTGCCAGACGGGATCCGGGTGCTCGCGCAGCTCCCTGAGGTCGTGACCGGCGCAGAATCCCTTCCCGCTTCCCGTGATCACCACCGCGCGCACCGAGGTGTCGGCGGCGATGCGCTCGAGCTCATCTTGGAGCGCCGCGATCATCGCCCGCGACAGCGGGTTGTAGCGCTCGCCGCGATTGAGCGTCAGCGTCGCGACGCCCTCGTGCAGCTGACAGACGACGTAGGGAGCGATTGCGGCGTCGCGCGGTGCATTCATGGACGCTGCAGAACGGACGCGCTCATTCGATGGCGCTCGTCGAGCGCGCTCGCTCGCGAAGCAGGAACTTCTGCACCTTGCCGGTCGACGTCTTCGGCAGCTCGCCGAAAATGACTTTCTTCGGCGCCTTGAAGCGCGCGAGATGCTGCCGGCAATGGTCGATAAGGTCCGCGTCGGTCACGGTCGCGCCCGGCTTGATCTCGACGAAGGCGCATGGCGTCTCGCCCCACTTCGGGTCGGGCTGCGCAACGACGGCCGCCGCGAGCACCGCGGGATGTCGGTAGAGAACATCTTCCACTTCGAGCGAGCTGATGTTCTCGCCGCCGGAGATGATGACGTCCTTCGACCGATCCTTGATCTTGACGTAGCCGTCGGGCTGCATGACCGCGAGATCGCCGGAATGAAACCATCCACCCGCAAACGCCTCCTCGGTCGCGGACGGGTTCTTCAGATAGCCCTTCATGGTGATATTGCCGCGAAACATGATCTCGCCGATGGTCTCGCCGTCCCACGGCACGCGCGCCATCGTTTCCGGGTCCATCACGGTCATGTCCTCCTGGCAGGTGTAGCGCACGCCCTGGCGTCCATTGCGCTCGGTGCGCTTGCCGATGTCGAGCGCGTCCCATTCCGCATGCTTGGCGCAAACCGCCGCCGGGCCGTAGGTCTCGGTGAGACCGTAGACATGGGTGATGTCGAAGCCGATCCCCTGCATGCCCTCGATGACGGCCGCAGGTGGCGCGGCGGCCGCGACCAGCGCGTTGACCTTATGCGTGATGCCTTCCTTCATCGCCGCCGGCGCGTTGATCAGCATGGCGTGAACGATGGGCGCGCCGCAATAGTGCGTCACCTTGTGCTCGCGTATGGCATCGAAGATCGGCTTGGCTTCGACCCGGCGTAAGCACACGTTGGTGCCCGCGTTGGCTGCCATCGTCCACGGAAAGCACCAGCCATTGCAATGGAACATCGGCAGCGTCCACAGATACACCGAATGCCGCGGCATGCCCCAATCGATGATGTTGGACAGCGCGTTGAGATAGGCGCCGCGGTGATGGTAGACGACGCCTTTGGGGTTGCCCGTGGTCCCCGACGTGTAGTTGAGCGAGATCGCCTGCCATTCGTCTGTCGGGATGGCTCCACTCGAAGTCAGGGTCGCCACCGGCGATGAATTGCTCGTAGTCGCATCGCGCCCAGAGTCTTGCCGCCCGGCCCCAGCGCGTCGGCGATGTCGATGACAAGCGGCTTGGCTTTGGTGCGCGCGAGCGCCGCTTCGACCGTGGGCGCGAATTCCGTGTCGGTGATCAGGACCTTCGCTTCGCCATGTTCGAGCATGAAAGCGATGGCCTCGGCGTCGAGACGCGTATTGAGCGTATTCAGCACGCCGCCGGTCATCGGCACGCCGAAGTGCGCCTCGACCATCTCCGGCGTGTTCGACGCCATGAGCGCGACGGTGTCGCCGGTCCCGATGCCATGTCCGGCCAGCGCCGAGGCGAGCTGTCGCGAACGCGCGTACGTCTGCGCCCAGGTGTAGCGTCTGTCCCCGTGCACCACGGCGAGCTGGCGCGGAAAGACATACGCCGTGCGCGCGATCAGCGACAACGGCGACAGCGGCGTGTAGTTCGCGGCGTTCTTGTCGAGATCGTGCTCGAAGGAGCTTTGCGAGGGCATGGAAGACTATCCGTGACGCGCGGGCTGCGCTCCACATGGTATCGAATCCGCCTGAAAATACAATCGAGCGCGCGAAGCGGCGGCGTCAAGCAGGTTTGCGCTGTTGTTCTTGCCGCGATGTGCCGATTTCACTATGCTGGCCGCTGCCGCCATCGTCAACGCCATGGGCCACCGTCTCTCCAAGATCGTCACCCGCACCGGCGATGCCGGCACGACCGGCTTGGGAGACGGGACGCGGTCGCCAAGGACTCGCCGCGGATCGAGGCGATCGGCGCCGTCGACGAGCTCAATTCGACCCTGGGCTTGCTCGCGACGGAGAATTTGCCGGTGCCGATCGCCGCGAGCATCCTCGACGTCCAGCACGACCTCTTCGACCTCGGCGGCGAGCTGTCGATCCCGGGCCACGCCGCGATCACCGAGGCACACGTCGAGCGGCTCGAGGCGGCCGTCGAGCGCTTCAATGCGGATCTGCCGCCGCTCAAGGAATTCATCCTGCCCGGCGGAACACGCGCGGCGAGCCTCGCGCATATAGCGCGCACGGTGTGCCGCCGCGCCGAGCGCGCGCTGGTGCGCCTCGCCGCAACGGAGCAGGTGAGCGACTTCGCGCGAAAATACCTGAATCGCCTGTCCGACCTGCTGTTCGTGCTCGCGCGCGTGATCAACCGCGCCGAGGGGCAGGCCGACGTGCTCTGGCGCAGGGACGCGATCGCTAGCGCGCTGCGCGCCGATGGTTCGGCCGACCCCGCCCGACCACTCGAGCGCAACGCTCGGCTGATGGACCTCCTCGCACGGACGGCGCTATCCGACCAGCAGGCTTTCGCCGAGCTGTACCGCCTGACGCTCGTCGCATCTGTATGCGGTCGCGTTGCGTATATTGAGGGAGTCGGCCGCTGCAGAGGAGGTGCTGCAGGAAAGCTTCGTCAATATCTGGCACCACGCCGGATCGTACGTCGCCGCGAAAAGCCAGCCGCTGACGTGGCTGACGAGCATCGTGCGCAATCGCTGCCTGGATCATTTGCGCCGCCGCGAAATCGACACGGTCACCATCGACGATGAGGAAGAAGGGATGACGATCGCGGACCAAGGGCCGACACCGCTGGAGCTGCTGCTTGCCGGCGCGGACGCGCGCGCGGTGAAAGGCTGCGTCGACGCGCTCGAAGCCGGACAAAAGCAGGCGATCGCGCTCGCCTTCTACCAGGGCTTGTCGCATTCCGAGCTCTCGCGTCATCTGAAGCAGCCGCTCGGGACGGTGAAGTCGTGGGTACGGCGCGGGCTCGAACGCCTCAAGACCTGTCTCGACGGCGCGGGAATCGCGCCGCTAGACGCGGATATGCGATGAATTACACGCCCGAACGCGCCGACGCTATCGCAGCCGAATACGTGCTGGGAACGCTTTCGTCGCGGGTGCGAGGCCGCATCGCCCGGCTGGTCGCTATCGATCCGCGCTGGGGCGAGGCCGTGCGCGCGTGGGAGGAGCGCCTGCTGCCGCTCGCGGAGAGCCTTGCTGCGGTGTCGCCGCCGGCGCGGGTCTGGGCCGCCATCGAGTCGCGCATCCGCGGCCGCGCCTCGACAGAGGGGACGCCGGGATCGATCTGGAGCAACCTGGGGCTTTGGCGGGGCCTGACGCTCGCCGGGTTCGCCACCGCGCTCGCGCTGGCGGTGGTGGTTCTGACGCCGCCGCGCGAAGCGCCGAACGAGACCCTGGTGGTGGTCCTTGCGGGTCAGGACGCCAGACCCGCGCTGGTCGCGTCGGCCGATCGTTCCGGCAGGATATTGACCGTCAAAGCGATTTTGCCGGTGCAGCCCGGCGCGGATCGCGCGCTCCAACTGTGGGCACTGCCGGCGAGCGGCAATCCGCGCTCGCTCGGACTCATTCCCGCCTCGGGCCTGGCGCGGCTCGCGCTTCCAGCGACCGGCGGGAACCGCACTGGAAAATATTCCCGCGCTCGCTATAAGCCTCGAGCCCGCGGGTGGATCTCCGACGGGGCTGCCGACCGGCCCCGTGCTCTACTCCGGTCCGCTGCAAAAACTCTACTAGGAGCCTAGCCGGGCCGTTTGTCCGGCGCGCGCGAACGCTCGACGACCTGCATCGGGACGGCCGGCGTGTCCGCGACGACGTCGACGCGAACGGGGATGCTCGTTTCCACGCAACCTACCCGCGTTGCGGCGTGGCTGGCGATCATGACCTTGCGCACTTGCGGCTCGGACCATAGAAGCCTGGCCTGAACGAACGCGGACAGCGCAACGACGGCGAGTACGGTGAGCGCTCCGGGTACACCGGAACGCGGCCGCCAGAGTAATTTTGCATCACGTTGCATGGTCTTCTCCTTGCCGGGAATGCTGGGCGAATTGCGCATCACCCTTGCTGCCGCCGATCATCCATACCGGCTTCGACCGACCCAGCACATTCGGCTGATGCCTTGGACGCTTGCACTGTAGACACCGCCGGCGGCTCGCTCAACGGCAAGGCGACGAATCGGCGCATTCGAGGCATGAAGCACTTTCTGCGGCGACGAAACGATCGTCGCGAGCGCGAATCGTCGAGGGCCGAAGATAGCGCTATGCGCTCTCGCGGACGGCTTGGTCGATGGCGCCGAAGATCGGATCGGCCGTGCGCGTCGAGCATCTCGATGCGAACGCGATCGCCGAAGCGCATGAAAGGCGTCGTGGGCTTGCCGGCGACGATCGTCTCGACGGTGCGCTGCTCGGCGATGCAGGAATAGCCGGCGCCCCCTTGCAGCGACCGGCCGCCCGGGGCCGCCGTCTTCCTTGTTCGACACCGTGCCCGAGCCGACGATCGTTGCCCGCGCCGAGCTCGCGCGTGCTGCGCGGCGTGCGCGATCAGCGTCGCGAAAGTCGAACGTCATGTCGACGCCGGCGTTCGGGCGGCCGAACAGCGCGCCGTTCAGATGCGAGAGCAGCGGCAGGTGCACCTTGCCGTCGCGCCACGCGCCGCCCAGCTCGTCGGCGTCACCGCCACCGGCGAGAAGCTCGACGCGGGCTTGCTCTGGAAGAAGCCGAAGCCCTTGGCGAGCTCGGCCGGGAATGAGGTTGCGCAGGCTCACGTCGTTGACCAGCATCAGCAGGCGGATATGCGACTGCGCCGCGGCAGCGGCGACGCCCATCGGCACGTCGCCGGTGATCACCGCGACCTCGGCTTCGAAGTCGATGCCCCATGCCTCGTCGGCGAAACACGATGTCGTCGCACGGTCCGATGAAGCCGGTCGGAGCCGCCCTGATACATCAGCGGATCGGTCCAGAACTCCGGCGGCATCGCCGCGCCGCGCGCCTTGCGCACGAGCTCGACGTGGTTGACGTACGCGGAGCCGTCGGCCCACTGGTACGCGCGCGGCAGCGGCGAATGCGCGGCGCGCGGATCGAACGGCATGCGCGCCGGCGAGCTTGCCTGCGTTCGAGCCGTGCGGCGACCTCGGCCAAGCGCGGGCGCGACGCGTTCCCAATCGTCGAGCGCCGCCTGCAGCGTGCGCGCGATTTCCGGTACGGCGCACGACGACGCGCGAGGATCGCGCGACACGACGACCAGCGCGCCGTCGCGGGTGCCGTCCTTGAGCGCTCGCCAGCTTCATCGATTCGGTGCGCTGCCGTGCCGACGCTTGAGCGCGATAGCCGTCGGCGCGTCTTCCATTTCCCAGCCGGCCGCATGGAGTTCGGCGCGCAGCCGATCGGCCTCGGCCCACTGCTTTGCGCGTGCGCGCCGCCGCGCGCGCCTCGGCCAGCGCGCGGACGTCGTCGGGAATCGTCTCGCACCGGCGGCGACCAGGTCGCGAGGCCCGAGCCCGAACACGCGATCGAACGCGAGCAGCGTCGCCTTGCGTGGTCGCCGGTCCGGAAGATCGCCGCGCAGCACCTCCCACGCGAGCGCCAGCGCGCGCGGCATGTTGAGGTCGTCGTTGATCTCGGCGGTGAAGCGCTCGCAGGTAGCCCGCGTCCGGCTCGCCGCCGGCGTCGCGCGAGCGCGAAGACCCCGTTGCGCATGCCGCTCGAGCGCCGTCGCCGCGGCGTCGAGCGCGTCCCAGGTGAAATTGAGCTGGCTGCGATAGTGCGCCGTCAGGCACAGATAGCGATACGCCAGCGGATCGTAGCCGCGGTCGATCAGCGCCTGAATGCGCAGGAACTCGCCGGCGGACTTCGCCATCTTGGCGTCGTTGGACAGCAGGAAGTAGCCGTGCATCCAGAAGTTGGCGAGCCGCGTTCCGACGCGCGCCTCGGTCTGCGCGATCTCGTTGGTGTGATGCACCGGGATGTGGTCCTCGCCGCCGCAATGGATGTCGAAGAAATCGCCGAGATACTTCTGCGCCATCGCCGAGCATTCGATGTGCCAGCCCGGGAAAGCCCCTGCCCCACGGGCTGTCCCATTCCATCTGCCGCTTCTCGCCGGGCGGCGAGAATTTCCACAGCGCGAAATCGGTGATGCTTCTCTTCTCGCCGAGGTCGACCCGCTTGCCCGCTTCGAGGCCCGCCTTGTCGAGCCGCGCGAGATAGCCGTAATCCGGCTGCTTGCTGGTGTCGAAATAGATGCCGTCCGACGTGCGGTAGGTGTAGCCGTTCTTCTCGATGTCGGCGATGAATTCGATCTGCTCGCGGATATGATCGGTCGCGCGGCAGAGCACCGTCGGCGGCTCGATGTTCAGGCGCTTCATGTCGTCGAGGAACGCGTCGGTGTAGAGCTCGCGCGATCTCCCACGCCGTCTTGCCGGTGCGCCGCGCGCCCTTCTCCATCTTGTCCTCGCCGGTGTCGGCGTCCGAGGTCGAGATGGCCCGACGTCGGTGACGTTCATCACGTGCCGGACGCGGTAGCCGTTCCATTCGAGCACGCGCTTCAGCACGTCCTCGAACAGAAACGTGCGAAAGTTGCCGATGTGCTGATAGTCGTAGACGGTCGGTCCGCAGGTGTAGAGGCCGACCGCTGCCCGGCTGCAGCGGCGCGAACGGCCGCAGCGTGCGCGTGTAGTTGTCGTACAGCGCGAGCGGCGGTTGGCATCATGCGGCTTCCAAAAAAACGAGCCGCCGGGACGGTTCTGGCGGCTCTCGTCTTCGTCTCGGATTACGATCAGATAACGAGGACTCGAACGCCGCGCTGCGCGGCGACAGTCGCGCGACAAGCCGCGACGCGCGCCAAATCGTGTCGTTTCGAGCATGACGCATGGTACGCGAATCGCGATCCTGCGAGCGGCAAGCACGGCGCCCGCGCTTGCGAACGCGGTAGAATCGCGGCCTTCTGCGATGTCCGCTTCCATCACGCTTCCCGCCGCCGCTTCGTCGTCCGCATCGCTCGAGCCTCGCGGCGCGATCGCCCTGCTGCTCGTCTTCGCGCTGATCTGGTTTTCCAATCTCGAGTACCGCCGCCTGATCCACCCCGACGAAGGCCGTTACGCGGAAATTCCGCGCGAGATGGTCGTCAGCGGCGACTGGGTCACGCCTCGGCTCAACGGCATCAAGTATTTCGAGAAGCCCGCGCTGCAGTACTGGATGACCGCCGCCGCGTACGAAGCGTTCGGCATCCATCACTGGACCGCGCGCTTGTGGCCCGCGCTGTCGGGGTTTCTGGGTGTGCTCTTCGTCGGCTATGTCGGCTTGCGTCTGGGCGGTCCGACGCTGGGACTCTATAGCGTCGGCGGTGCTCGGAGGTTGCGCGTGGTACGTGCTCAACGCCCACGATGCTCACGCTCGACGCGGGCCTGACGTTCTGGATGAGCTGTCGGGCTGGGCGCATTGTTGATCGCGCAGCGCGCCGACGCGTCGCCAGGCGAGAGCGCGCGCGTGGATGCTTGTCGCCTGGGCGTCGCTGGCGCTCGCGGTGCTGTCCAAAGGCCTGATCGGCATCGTTCTGCCCGGCGGTGCGCTCGTGCTCTACACGCTGCTCACGCGCGACTGGCAGCTATGGCGGCGTCTGCATCTCGTTCCTGGGATCGCGCTGTTCCTTGCGATCGCGGCGCCGTGGTTCGTCGTGGTCTCGCTGCGCAACCGCGAGTTCTTCAATTTCTTTTTCATCCACGAGCATTTCGCCCGCTTCCTTACCAACGAGCATCACCGCGAAGGTGCATGGTGGTATTTCATTCCCATCTTTCTGGTCGGACATGCTTCCCTGGGTCGCCGTTTTCGGCTGGACCGCGCGACGCATGTGGTCCGACGCCGTCGCCGACCGCAACGGATTTTGCTGGCAGCGGCTCGCACTGGTGTGGGCAGCGTTCATTTTCGTCTTTTTCAGCATGTCGGGCTCGAAGCTGCCTTCCTACATTCTGCCGATCTTTCCGCCGCTGGCGCTGACCATCGCCTGGCAGCTCGCGGCGACGCGCGAGACCACGCTGGTGCGGCTGACGCTGCCGCTGGTTGCCATCATGGCGGCGATCACTCTTGTCGTGCTCTTCGGCTTCGACAAAATCGCGCTGCGATTCACCGACGCGCGGCAGCCGCTGCCTCCGCTCCTCGCGTACGGCACATGGATCAAGGCCGCGTGCGTCGTCGCGCTCGGCGGAGGCATCGCCGGCCTAGCGCTTCTGCGCGCGCCCCGGCGGACCCCGGCCATCCTCGTCGTCGCCATGACTGCGCTGATCGCGGAAATGATCATCCTCACCGGTCACGATGAGCTTGCGGTTTCGCGCTCGACCGAGCCCATCCTGTCGCGCATCGCGCGGGAGCAAGGGCCGCTGCGTCCGGACGTGCCGTTCTACACTATCAAGATGTACGATCAGACCCTGCCTTACTATCTCGGGCGGACGGTCACGCAGGTCGAGCATCCGGATGAGCTGGCGATGGGGATCGCCAGCGAGCCGGGCAAGGCAATCGCGACGCTCGCCGAATGGCGAAAGCTCTGGGAGGACGCCAACCAGGCGTATGCGATCATGCAGCCCGACGAGTACGATCAGCTTCAGGCCGCCGGGACTCCGATGCGCGTGCTTGCGCGCGACCCGCGGCGGATCATCGTAAGCCGTCGTTGATACACTCGTCACGTTTCGCGAACGTCGCATCGCCAGTGCACGATAACAACGCATAAGAAAACTATTGCCGAGCTGATATGACCTTTTCCGGATTCTCCTTCCTGATGGCGGGTGTGCTGCTCAATGCGGTTGCACAGCTGCTGCTCAAGGCGGGCACCAACGTGCTGGGCATCATCACGCTTACCCGCGACAACTGGACGGGACAATTCGCCCGCATGGCGGTCGAGCCTCACTTCATCGCGGGCGCTGCTTGCTATGCCATCAGCCTTGTCGTGTGGATCCTCGGCCTGTCGCGCGTGCCGGTCTCGATCGCCTATCCGATGCTGTCCGTCGGATACGTGATCAACGCCATCGCCGCCTATTACCTTTTCGGTGAAGCCGTCACGCTCACGCGATGGACCGGCATCGCCTTCATCGTGCTCGGTGTATGGCTGGTGGCGAGAAGCTGAGCGCATGCAGGCATCCTTGAAATTCGCCGCGCCGGAGCTCGACGAGGCGACCATCGCCGGCGTCGCCGACGTGCTCCGTTCCGGACAGATCACCAGCGGTCCGTGGGTCCAGGCTTTCGAGCGCGAGCTGTCCGCATTCTGCGCCGGGCGTCCCGCAAGAGTCCTGACCTCCGCCACCGCGGCGATCGAAGTCGCGCTGCAGCTCTGCGGCATCGGGCCCGGCGACGAGGTGATCACCGGTGCGCAGAGCTTCTTCACCGTGCTCAACATGATCGTCAAGGTGGGCGCCAGGCCCGTGTTCGTCGATTGCGATCTGGTCACGCGCAACATCGATCTCGCACAGGTCCAGGCGGCAATCACTCCCGCGACGCGAGCGATTATCCCGACCCACTATCCAGGCGCGCTGGTCGACATGGACGCATTGCTCGCGCTGGCGCGGCGGCACAGCCTGCGCGTCATCGACGACGCGGCGCTGGTGATAGGATCGAAATGGAAAGGCAGGACGGTCGGCGCCTTCGGCGATCTGGTGAGCTTCAGCTTTCATCCCAACAAGAACATCACCGCCATCGAAGGCGGCGCGCTCATCGTCAACGACGAATCTGAGGCGCAGCGCGTCGAAGCCCTGCGCTTTCACGGCATCACTCACCTGCCGGACCGCACGCGCGATGTCGCTTTTCCAGGGGGCAAGTTCAACCTGCCCGATGTCAACGCGCGCATCGGCGTCGCCCAGCTTGCGCGGCTTCCGGAGTTTCTCGCCAAACGCCGCGCACTGGTCGATCGCTACTTTTCCCGCTTTCATACCGATCCGGCGTGCGTCCTGCCGCCCGGACCGGATGCGAACGACAGCCAATCGTGGAACATGTTCTGCATCCTGCTGCCGCTGGAGCGCATGAGCATCGATCGCAAGCAGTTTCGCGACGCGCTCGCGGCGCGGGGCATCGCGACCGGTGTGTCGTACGAAGCGCTGCATCTATGCACATTGGGGAGGCAAATGGGCGGACGTGAAGGACAGCATCCGAATGCGGAGCGCATCGCGCGCGAGACCGTGACGCTGCCGCTGCATACGGCGATGAGCGAGGCCGATGTCGATCGGGTCTGCGCCGCGGTTGCGGAAATCATCGCGTCGGCCAAAGCGCGATGAACACTGCTCCCGAATTGTCGGTCGTCATCCCCGTGTTCAACGAGGAGGCAGCGTTGCCGGCGCTGTTCGACCGCCTGTATCCGGCCTTGGACAAGCTGGGTGTGGGCTACGAAGTCGTATTCATCAACGACGGGAGCCGCGACCGCACTCCCGCGATACTCAAGGACCAGTTTCTGCGGCGGCCCGACGTCACTCGAGTCATCTTGTTCAACGGCAACTACGGTCAGCATATGGCCATCGTCGCGGGCTTCGAGCATGCGCGGGGTGAGCGCGTCGTCACCATGGACGCGGACCTGCAAAATCCGCCCGAGGAGATCGCGAAGCTTCTGGCGGCGATGGATTCCGGCCACGACTACGTAGGCGGCGTCCGCCGCACGCGCGAGGATTCCTGGTGGCGGCACGTAGCGTCGAAAGCCATGAACCGGGTGCGCGAGCGCATCACCCGCATCAAGATGACCGACCAGGGTTGCATGCTGCGCGCATACAGCCGCGACATCGTCCGCGCCGTTGCTTCCTCGCACGAGGTCAGCACCTACATTCCAGCGCTCGCGTTCACGTTCGCGCACAATCCGACCGAAGTCGAAGTGGAGCACGCCGAGCGCACCGCCGGGAAATCAAAGTATTCGCTCTACAAGCTCATCCGGCTCAACTTCGACCTGATCACCGGATTCTCGCTCGTGCCGCTGCAGATGTTTTCAATGTTCGGGATGATCGTGTCCGCCGGAGCGGTGCTCGTCTACCTCGTCGTCATCGTCAACCGCCTCCTGCTGGCCGGTTGGCGCGAGGGACTGGCGACGCTGTGGGACCGCGACATCCTCGCCTTCTTCCTCGTGGGCATGCTCCTCTTTGGGCTGGGCCTGATCGGAGAATACGTGGGACGGATCTACCAACAGGTCCGCGAGCGTCCCCGCTTCACCATCCAGGCGCTCCTCGAGCAAGCCGACTCCTCGCGCAGAAGCGCGTCGAGAGAAGCACCTCCGCTCTAGGGCGGACCGCGTTTCCCCCCGGGCGAGCCTGCTTCGTGCCACGCGCCGTCGTCTTCGCCTATCACAACGTCGGTGTGCGCTGCCTGAAGGTGCTGCTCGCGCACGGCGTGGACGTCCCGCTGGTCGTCACGCATGCCGACAATCGCGCCGAAGAGATCTGGTTCGACAGCGTGGCGCGCACCGCCGCCGATTACGAGCTGGCGACGATCGCCCCGACGGATCCCAACGCGACGGAGTCCGTGGAGCGCGTCGCCGCATGCCGTCCCGACTTCATCTTTTCATTCTACTATCGCGCGATCCTGCGCGGCCCTTTGCTCGGAATTCCGGCGCAAGGCGCATTGAACATGCACGGGTCGCTGCTTCCCAAGTACCGCGGCCGCGTCCCGGTCAACTGGGCGATCATTCACGGCGAGACCGAGACGGGCGCGACGCTGCACTACATGATCGAAAAAGCCGACGCAGGCGACATCGTCGCACAGACCCGCGTTCCGATCCTGCCGGACGACAACGCGCGCGATGTGTTTGTCAAGGTCACGGTCGCGTCCGAGCTCACGCTCGCGGGCGTGCTGCCCGCGCTCCTGGCAGGCAGTGCGCCGCGGCGCAGGCAAAACGACGAGAACGCGTCGTACTTCGGCGGCCGGCGCCCCGAGGATGGCGTCATCGACTGGTCGAAAAGTGCGCCAGAGATCCACAACCTCGTACGCGCCATCGCGCCGCCCTATCCCGGCGCGCGCACGACCCTCTTCGGACGGCGGGTGCGAGTCCTGCAGACCCGCGTGCTCGATGCAAGCGGCGCTAATCCATCCGCGCCGGCTTTCCTGGTCGAGCGCGAGCGCATTGTCGCGCGCTGCGCGGGCGGGGGAACGCTGGCGCTGCTCGGGCTGGAAATCGACGGCGAGGTCGTCGACGCGAAGCGGTTCGTCGAGCGTTTCGGCGGCGCACCGGTGACGCCGGGCGCGTGAGCGTATTTCGCGGAAGCCGGCGCCGGCGAGTGCGGCCGCCGCGTTCGGCGGGCCTTACCGGTAGAATCGACGGTTTTACGCTTCCGGCGCGCCGCCGGCTGCCTACCGCATCGACATGAAGAAAGTCTTGATCCTCGGCGTCAACGGCTTTATCGGGCACCACCTGTCCCAGCGCATCGTCGCGTCCACCGATTGGGAAATCCACGGGATGGACATGCAGACCGAGCGCATTACCGACCTCCTCGATCAGAAGCGCTTTCACTTCTTCGAAGGCGACATCACCATCAACAAGGAATGGATCGAGTATCACATCAAGAAATGCGACGCGGTGCTGCCGCTGGTGGCGATCGCGACCCCCGCGACGTATGTGCGCGAGCCTCTCCGGGTATTCGAGCTCGACTTCGAGGCGAATCTTCCGATCGTGCGAGCGTGCGTGCGCTACGGCAAGCGCATCATCTTTCCGTCCACGTCGGAGGTCTACGGAATGTCGCGGGATACCGAGTTCGATCCGGAGCAATCCGAGCTCGTTCTCGGCCCGATCAACAAGCCGCGGTGGATCTATTCGTGCGCAAAGCAGCTCATGGATCGCGTCATCCACGCCTACGGCATGCAGCAGGGGCTCGATTACACGCTGTTCAGGCCGTTCAACTGGATCGGCTCGGGGCTGGACTCGATCAATACCGCCAAGGAAGGCTCGTCGCGCGTCATCACCCAGTTTCTCGGGCATATCGTCCGCGGAGAGGCGATCAAGCTGGTCGACGGAGGAACGCAAAAGCGCGCGTTTACCTACATCGACGACGGGATCGACGCGTTGATCAAGATCATCGCCAACGATAAAGGCATCGCCAGCGGCAAGATCTACAACATCGGCAATCCCCACAACAATTACGCGGTGCGCGAGCTCGCGCAAATGATGATCGCGCTCGCGCTGACGTATCCCGAATACCGCGACAACGCCGCCAGGGTCGAGCTGATCGAAACGACCGCCGATGCATACTACGGCAAAGGCTACCAGGACGTGCAGAACCGGGTTCCGAAGATCGACAACACCTGCGCCGACCTCGACTGGCGTCCGCAAGTCGGCATGGAAGACGCGCTGAATCGGATCTTCGACGCGTACCGCGGGCAGGTCGCCGAGGCGCGCGGGCTGGTGGACTGAGCCTCAAGCGCGGCGCGCATCCGAACCAGGCGCAAGAGCGCATATGCTCGAGCGGGCGCGCCTTACGCCATGGACGCATTGCGATAAAATCTCTCTCACGATGCTCGCTCTGAAAATCGACGTCGACACGCTGCGCGGCACCCGTGAAGGGGTCCCCCGGCTGATCGAGCTACTCCGCCATCACGGCGTGGGTGCGACCTTCCTTTTCAGCGTCGGTCCCGACCACACGGGACGCGCGATCAAGCGCATCTTTCGTCCGGGCTTTTTCGGCAAGGTCCGGCGAACTTCGGTGGTGGAGCATTACGGAATCCCGACGCTGCTCTACGGCACGCTCCTTCCCGGACCCGATATCGGCAAGCGCGCGGGCGATGTGATGCGGCGTGCGCGCGATGAAGGCTTCGACGTCGGGGTACACAGCTGGGACCACGTCAAGTGGCAGGACGGCCTGGACGGCGCATCCGCGGTGTGGACCGGCAACCAGATGCAGCTTGCCTGCGAACGCTTTACCGAAATCTTCAAGGAAGCGCCGCGCACTCACGGCGCCGCCGGCTGGCAGATGAACCTGCACGCCATGCGACTCACCCAGGCGCTGGGCTTCGACTACTGCTCGGACGGGCGCGGCGCATTTCCCCATTTGCCGGTGTGGAACGCCGAGCTCATCCGCTGCCCGCAGTTTCCGACCACGCTTCCGACCCTCGACGAGTTGATCGGCATCGACGGCGTGACGCCCGAGAATGTCGCCGAGCGGCTGCTGGCGCACACCGCGCCCCTAGGCGGATCGTCGCCGACGGTGAATCACGTTTTTACCTCGCACGCGGAGCTCGAGGGCCTGCGCTTCATGCCGGTTCTGGAGCAGCTCATTCAAGGGTGGCAGGCGCAGGGCTATCGGCTCACGTCGATGCGCGCGCTCTACGAGAGCCTGCAGCCGATGGCGCTGCCGCGTTGCGAGGTCGCGCCTGGGACGGTGCCCGGACGCACGGGCACGCTGCTCCGGCAAGGTCGCGAATTTCTCGCCGATGTCGACCTCGCCGCCGCTGCGTAAGCGAGAATAAGGATAGAGGAGCGCAACGATGGCCGACGTGTCGATGGTGGGGAAAAAAGTCGCCGATTTCACGGTCCAGGGGACCGGCGGCAAATTCAAGCTTTCGGCGCTCAAAGGCCGTCCCGTCGTGCTCTACTTCTATCCCAAGGACAATACGCCGGGTTGCACGATCGAAGGCAGCCAGTTCCGCGACCTGCACAAGAAGTTCGCGAAGGCAGACGCGGTGGTCGTCGGTGTTTCGCGCGATAGTCTCAAATCCCATGAGGGCTTCAAGGCGAAGATGAACTTTCCCTTCGAGCTCCTGTCCGACGCGGACGAAGCGCTATGCCGTACCTTCGGCGTGATCAAGATGAAGAACATGTACGGCAAGAAAGTCAGAGGCATCGAGCGCTCGACCTTCCTGATCGGCCCTGACGGCAAGCTCGTGCGCGAATGGCGCGGCGTCAAAGTCCCCGGGCACGCACAGGAAGTGCTGGAAGCCGTAAGCGCGATCTAGCCTACCCACCTCACCGGGCGTTTACGATCGGGACAACTCTTCATATCCATTAGATTTCACTACCGGCGCACTGACACGAGCGCGTCTAAATCAGAAGATGCCATGGTCTCCACCGGAGCAAGCGCGAAAAAACTCTTCCATTTGTTCCTGATCAAGCCTTCTCATTATGACGACGAGGGTTACGTCATCCAGTGGGCTCGCTCCTCCATCCCCGCCAACACGTTGGCGACGCTGTATGGCCTCGCTCTGGATTGTGCGCAGCGCCATGTGCTGGGCGAAGACGTGGAGATCCGGATCGTCGCCCGGGATGAGACCAACACTCGCATCAAGCCGGACGAAATCATCCGGCAGACACGCAAACGCGGGGGCCGTGCGTTGGTCGCGCTGGTGGGAGTGCAGACCAACCAGTTTCCTCGCGCCGTAGATATCGCCCGGCCGCTTCGCGCCGCAGGCATTCCGGTCTGCATCGGCGGCTTCCACGTGAGCGGATGCATTGCCATGTTGCCCGACATGCCCCCCGAACTGCAGGAAGCGATGGATCTCGGCATCTCCCTGTTCGCCGGCGAGGCGGAAGGAAGACTCGACGATCTGCTACGTGCCGCTTATCGCGATGAGATACCGCTCCTCAGCAACTTCATGAAAGATCTCCCGGGACTGGAGGGAGCAGCGGTTCCCTATCTGCCGATCGACGTCGTTCGCCGGACCAGCGGCACAAGGACGAGCTTCGACGCCGGACGCGGCTGCCCATTTCTGTGCAGCTTCTGCACGATCATCAATGTTCAGGGACGCAAATCGCGCTCGCGCAGCGCGGACGACGTCGAGCGGCTCGTGCGCGCCAATCTCGCGCAGGGCGTGCATAACTTCTTCATCACCGACGACAACCTCGCGCGCAATCAAAACTGGGAACCGATATTCGCCAGACTGATCAAGATGCGGGAAGAAGAAGGCCTGCACATTCAGGTCGTCGCCCAGGTCGACACCATGTCCCACAAGATCCGGGGCTTTATCTCGAACGCGGGACGGGCCGGCGTCAATCGCGTCTTCATCGGCTTGGAAAGCATCAATCCGGACGCGCTCAAGGCGGCGAGGAAAGGCCAGAATCAGATCACCGAGTACCGTGCGATGCTGCAGGCGTGGCATCGGGCGGGAACGCTGACTTATGCCGGCTACATTCTAGGATTCCCCGGCGATACGCCTGCTTCGATAGAGAGAGACATTCGCATCATCCAGAGCGAGCTTCCGATCGATTTGCTCGAATTCTTCATCCTCACACCGCTGCCGGGCTCCGCGGACCACAAGAAGCTGCACTTGGCGGGCGTCGAGATGGAGCGCGACATGAACAAATACGATCTCGTGCACGTCAACACCCGCCATCCCACGATGTCGGACGAAGAGCTGCTTGCGATCTACCGTAGCGCCTGGGACATCTATTATTCGCCCGAGCACGTCGAAAGAGTTATCCGCAGAGCGAAAGCGTGGGGATATGATCCACGCAACATGATGATCAAGCTCCTTTCATTTCACGCGGTCCCGCGCATCGAGAAAGTTCATCCCCTGGAAGGAGGGCTTTTCCGGCGCAAGTACCGCAGTGATCGCCGGCCGGGGATGCCGGTTGAAAGGCCCCTGGCGTTCTACTCCCGATACGCGGGCGAGATCCTCTCCAAGCACGTTCGGTTCGCTCGAATGTACTGGCAGCACTGGCGCACCCTTCGCCGGGTCGAGCTCGACGCGAGCACGTATGAGGACCCGGCCATGATGCCCGTGCAGGACAGCGAGTTCGAGAAGATGCAGATGTACACGGCAACGCCCGCGGCCAAGTTCGCCGTCGAGAAGCTGCGTCGGCGAAAGCCGTCGCCGACGGCAACGGTCTCCTGAAGGCGGCCCAAACGTCAGGGAGCGAATTCCGGCAGGCGGCCCGGCAGAATCTCCGCGGACGCGCGCAGCATCTGGACCACGGCATCGACCGTTTCCTCGCGAGCGCGTGATTGCATGTCCGGAGACGACCCGCCGCATACCCGCTGACAGAACTTGTTGGTGGGCCCTTCGAAGTCGCAATGCGACGCGCCCCTGAGGACAGCCGAGCGCAGCAAGTGCGGAACCGCACGTGCGATCGAGCGCCCGCTGCTGAAGAGATTGCATGCCGAAGGCTCCGCGAGCAGCACGACGGCAGGCGCCTTCAGCCGTGACGCCGCCTGGACTCCGCTGCCGGTCCTGTCGACGGGATCCAGTCCGATCCACCCCGCCAAATCGGGCAACTTCGCCGCAGCCAGCACGGTTGCGAACCCGCCCGCGGACGTGCCGACCAGCACGACGTGCGATTGGTCGACAGGCGGCAGCCCGAGTGCACCGCCCTCGAGCTTGTGCGCGAGCTCATCGATCGCATCGCCGTTACCCCAGTGATTGAGGATGTACGGCAGATCGGGAACGACGGCCGTGACGCCTGCGGCGGCGAGTGCCCGCCCCAGATCGCGATGCCTCTCGCGCGATCGCGTGAAACCGTGGGCGACGATCGCCACCCCGATCGCTGGCTGGTCAGCCGGCTCATAGACGTCGACGTGCAGGTCGTGACCCACGAGCTCGACGACTTCGGTGCGGGCAACGAATGGGTCGGGTTGGGCGGCTGCGCTGGCGCACAGCAGCAATGCTATCGGCAGCGAAAACGCGAGCAGCCATTGCGCGATCGTCACGCGCGCATGGCGATAGGAACGCGGGTACGTTCCCGGCAACGTCGGACGCAAGGTGCTCGGGCGCGTGTTTGCGGTCACGGAAGAGAGTGTACTTTGGGATCGCAAGGTCAATAAATGGGAGCAGAATTCGAGAGTGCTTGGTCAGCGTCGGTCAGACCAAGTTCATTCGGAACCATGACGACCGAAGCGTAGCGCGCTCAGCGCCGACAGCCCGGCAGTCGGCGCTTGGACGCGGCTTCCCCCTTGGAGGCGGCTTCCATCAAGTACCGGGTAATCGCCTGTTCCCTTTCCACCACAACGGGTTCCATTGTTACAACCGACCCACCACAATCCCTTGTGTTCATGTAAGCGGCTCGCTAGGATTGAGCTGTAATTCACCGGATCGTTCCAAGGAGGCTCATGGTCGAGCGCACACTTCGTTCCGCGCCGCACGTTTCCCGCACCACAAAGTCATCGACCCCCAAGCTGTTCGTACTCGACACCAATGTGTTGATGCACGATCCCACGAGTCTCTTCCGCTTCGAAGAGCACGATATCTACCTGCCGATGCTCACGCTCGAGGAGCTCGACAATCACAAAAAAGGCACGACCGAAGTTGCGCGCAATGCGCGGCAAGCATCGCGTTATCTCGACGAGCTGGTCACCGCCGCCAGCGCCATCAGCCCCGGTAACCTCAGCGCCGGCATTCCGCTCAAGCCGATGAGCGGGGGCGCCGCCAGCGGACGCTTGTTCCTGCAGACCGAAAATATCACAGCGGTGCTTCCTGCATCGCTTGCGGGAGGCAAGGCCGACAACCAGATCATCGCGGTTGTCATGCATCTGCAACAGCTCCATCCCAAGCGCAGCGTCATCCTGGTGTCCAAGGACATCAACATGCGCATCAAGTCGCATGCGCTGGGCATCGCGGCCGAGGATTATTTCAACGACAAGGTTCTCGAGGACACCGATCTGCTCTACAGCGGCATGCGCGAGCTGCCGAAGGACTTCTGGGACCGCCACGGCAAGGGAATGGAATCGTGGCAGCAAGGCGGACACACGTTCTATCGCGTCACCGGGCCGCTGTCGCAGGGCCTGCTGGTGAACGAATTCCTCTATCAGGAGGGCAAGGGGCCGGGCGAGACGCCGCTCTATGCCATGGTCAAGGAGATCTCGGGGCGCACCGCGCTGCTGCAGACGCTCAAGGACTACACGCACCAGAAGAACAACGTCTGGGGCATCACCGCGCGCAACCGCGAGCAGAATTTCGCGCTCAACCTGCTGATGAATCCCGACATCGATTTCGTCACGCTGCTGGGTCAGGCGGGTACCGGCAAGACGCTGCTCACGCTCGCAGCGGGACTGATGCTGACGCTGGAATTCAAGGTCTACTCCGAAATCATCATGACCCGCGTCACGGTGCCGGTCGGAGAAGACATCGGGTTTCTTCCGGGCACCGAGGAAGAAAAAATGAATCCGTGGATGGGCGCGCTCGAAGACAATCTCGACGTGCTCAACAAGACCGACGACGAGGCAGGCGAATGGGGCCGGGCCGCGACGCGCGATCTCATCCGATCGCGCATCAAGGTCAAGTCGCTCAATTTCATGCGCGGCCGCACGTTCATCAACAAGTACCTCATCATCGACGAGGCGCAGAACCTCACGCCCAAGCAGATGAAGACGCTGATCACGCGCGCGGGGCCCGGCACCAAGGTCGTGTGCCTGGGTAACATCGCGCAGATCGACACGCCCTATCTCACCGAGGGCAGCTCGGGACTCACCTACGTCGTCGACCGCTTCAAGGGATGGTCGCATTCGGGCCACGTCACGCTGCAGCGCGGCGAGCGTTCGCGCCTGGCCGATCACGCGGCGGAGATTCTGTAGCGGCGCGAGCCACCGGCCGTCGCCAGCCACCCGCGACGCGGGATCGGCCGGGAATTGCGAGTCGACGCAACGAGGCCGACGCGCGATGTGTCTATTGCGATGCTCTGCTAGGAGGCCGAGGACGCTAGAGGCCGACAACTCGGCGAACGAAATTCGTCGACCGTATCGGAGGCCGAGACGCATGAGGCCGACAACTCGACGTTGAATATTTCGTTGAGAGTAATGGAGGCCGACGCCGGATTCATCCGGCCGGGCTTTGCGCAGGCACCGCGTGCGGATAAATCCGCACCTGCCCGGTGGCGCTACAATGCCTTGATGGGCTTCTCCGCGCTGTCGATGGCGCTGATCGTGGCGTTTTGCGCCGCGCTGGCCGCATGCACTCAGGAACCCGCGCGACCCGACCTCGCGCGTCTGTACCGCACCGGTTCCGAGTATTACGACACCACGCCGGTCATCCTGATCCCGGGGCTGTTCGGCTCGAGGCTCCGCAATCGAGTCACCGGCAGCGAAGTCTGGCCGGGCTCGGCACAGATGATCCTGTTCGACGACTATCGCAATATCGCGCTGGATTTCGATCCGGCAACATTGCAGATCCGCGACGACGATCTCGAAGCGTCGGGCATTACCGACGCCGCGCTCGGCCGCGACTTCTACGGACAGATCATCGAGTCGCTGCAGAAGTTCGGCGGCTACGTTCCCGCCGTCGCCGGTACGCCCCCAGCAAAGGGTGAAAGAAGGTACTACGTCTACCCCTACGACTGGCGGCGTGACAACGTCGATGCTGCGCGGGGCCTCGACCGGCTGATCGAGCTTATACGGCGCGATTACAACGATCCCGGCTTGCGCGTGGACATCATCGCGCACAGCATGGGCGGGCTGGTCGCGCGGTATTTTCTGCGCTATGGTCCGGTCGACGTCCTCGATGGAAGCGAGCAGCTCGTAACACTTTACGGCACGTCCCGCGTGCGCAAGCTGATCCTCCTGGGGACCCCGAACATGGGAGCGGCGTCATCGCTGCATGCCTTCCTCTCCGGCGAGCCGGTGGGCCTCAAGCGCATACCGCAAGAAGTCCTCGCAACGCTGCCGTCGGGGTATGAGCTCTTTCCTCATCCTCTGGTGACATGGCTGATCGATACCTCGGGCGCGGCGCTTCCCGACGATCTGTTCGACGGCGCTGTGTGGCGCCGCTACAAGTGGTCGGTATTCGATCCCGCGATCGAGGCTCGTGTTCGATCGCAGCATGGCGCCTTCGCAGAATCGTACCTCGCGAGCCTGCATCGATTCTTCGACTATCGCCTGGAGCGCGCGCGGCGCTTTCTGTGGGCGCTGTCGACACCCGAGCCCGCGACGCCGATCCGCTACGTCTTGTTCGGCGGCGACTGCACGCTCACGCCGGCCAGGCTCGCGCTGGAAGACGAGCGCGACGGTCCGGTCGCGCGGCTCTATCCCGGGGATATAGGCAAGCCCGTTGCAGGAGTCAAGTACGATGAGCTCATGCTCGAGCCCGGCGATGGGAAGGTGACGAAGCCGTCGCTGCTCGCGCGCGAGACGCTCGATCCGAGCGCGCCGCAAAACGAGGACAGCTTCATTCCCATCGCGTACTGGTTCTTTCTTTGCGAGCGGCACGACAGGCTCACCGGCAACATCAACTTCCAGGACAACCTGCTCAACGTCCTGCTGACGCGGACTCTGCCGTGGGAGATGACCGCGCCCGCGACGCAATGATCGCGGAAGGGGTGCGTCGTAACGAAATCAGCAGAGGGCGTGCGGCTTGCTCTATTACGGGCCGTTGCTGTCGCGCTGATGCCCGATGAACCTTTGCGCGAGCAGGAAGCAGACGACACAGAGAATGACGTAGAACACCCAGCCGGACACAGCCAAGGGTGACAGCCAACCCGAAAGCACGTTCAGCAACGGACTATCGATTTCGCCGAACTCGACGAACAGGCCCATCCAGAGCATTGCCGCGACAGTCAGTGCCGTGAATGTGCGAAGGAACGCCACGTCGCCGCCTATGAAGTTGTCGAAAAAAATTGCGTGTTAACGGACATCAGGTATCGACCCGCTTTTGCATCACCTGCCACGTCGGTGCATGCCAGCCGTTGTGGGTCCAGAAAGCGGCGGCCTCCGGGCTTTCGCGAAAGACGAAGATGTTGCACTTGAGAATTTTCGCGCTCGACAGCGCGGAAAAGCAATATTCCAGCAAGCGTCGGGCGATGCCGAGCCTCCGATGCCCGGCATCCACGGCAAGATGATGCAAATACCCGCGCCTGCCGTCATGTCCGCAAAGCACAGCTCCCACAATTTCGCCCGTAGACAATTCGGCAACCGCGCTCAGGCCCGGATTCCGCAAAAGAAATGCCGCGACCCCTTCCAGCGAGTCGGATTCACTGAGTCCTACGCCTTCGCTTTGTTGCCAGAGCCTCGCGACGTGCGCGTAATCGTCGAGATGCATGGTGCGCACGATGCAATCGACATCGAGCATGGATCCACTGTTTCCAGAAAATTCGTTCATTCGGGACGTATCATCGTCGCCGCGGCGTCGAACAGCAAATGCACGACTACCGCAGGTAGAAGAATCGGACACTACGGAGCTTTACGGAAATGGTTGTCGACTGTTTCCGTCACGATGCTCCCCTCTCCCGCTCCTGCGGGAGAGGGGCCCGGGGTGAGGGACTGAGCTTTGTTGTTGTCAGTCATATACGCAAAGCTCAGTAGGGCGCCCGTACCTTTCGGCGCGTTCTCTTGGGCGGCGGTCCGGCATCGACCCGTGTCCAAGGTCCCAAGGCGATGAGAGCCTCCCGCTCGCCGATGTCCCCGGCTTCCTTTTTCACGTCGGAAGGAACCCACTTAGGGAATGCAACCGCCAGACTCACGTGTTTCCCCGACGGCGTGTGCTGTTCCCTGACCTGCGCAAGTCGATTTGGCGGGAATCGCTCGGCGACCCGGACCAACGCCGGCCAAAGGCGCCGATGGACGAGAGTGACCCTGCCCTCGACAAGGCGGCAAACGAGAATATCTTCAGATTCGGTCACCGCTTGCAGAATGGCGAAAATCTGATGACTCTTCGGATGCGCCCACCAACTGCCTTTGATGGGCTCGCCGACAATCGCCTCCGTAAGACACGGAACCGTGCCTTTGGCCGACGCAAGCACAACCCCGTGTTCTCGGACAAAGGCCGTAGCTTGCGCGGCGGTCATGCTCATTTCGCAGTTTGGGAGCTACACGCTTTCGGCAAATGTTCGCAGCCGGTCGTTGAAACCTCGGGCATCATCCCAAAAGGACGCGTGCCCCATGTTCGTCATTGCGTGAATTTGCGCGTGAGTCATGCTCGCCTTGTGCTGGTCGACGGCGGCTGGTTTGACGATCGCGTCCTTGGCGCCATGCGTAATCAACACGGGCTTGCGGATCCTGGGCAAGAGATCGTCATTGTCGAACGAGCGCGAGAGCAGCGCCTGACGGACATGGGGCGGCACCGACAGATTGTATCCCAGCATCCGGTACCGATCTTCAGGTGAGAGCTCTTGGACAAAGAACAATGGCAACAACGACGTCAGGCTGCGTACGCTTTCCTCGACCTCCGTTGCAAACAAGCCTGGTACAAGGTTGAGGAACTCAGGTGTGAGGACCGACATCGCCTCGTTACTGCCTAGCTTTGTGATCCCGCCCACAACGTGGATACCGCTGATGCCTTCCTCGCCGTAGTGGCGGATGTAATCGAAGATGACGAGCGGTCCATAGGACCACCCACAGAGGATCGGATGGTCAAGACCCAGAGCCCGTATGGCCGCGTCAATGTCATCGGCCCAAAGTCTCGAGTCCGCGTAGCCCTCACGAGGCTTGTCGGAGAGACCATGCCCGCGCAAATCGATTGCGACAAGTCGGAAGGCGTCGGCCAGGTCCGAGCTCAGCTGCCGGCTCCAGGCGAGCCCGCACTGCGAAAAGCCGTGGATAAAAAGAATGGGGCGACCTTTCGGATTGCCCGTTTCGACAAGGCGTAGCTGGATGCCTCCGCCGCCTTTCACTTTATGATGCTTCATCATTTCCTCCTGCGCCGACCGTGTCGCCCCACGAATACTGCCACCCACGGTGCCATGGAACGGCTCTCTACTTGAAAGGCTGACATGTCCTCCTGGCGCGTGGGCGCGTGCACTTCGAACATGGCTTGCTGCAGCTCGCTTTGCTTGCCGGGGCTAGCGTGAAGCCTGGCAAACAAAAATATCTCCATAGGGCTAGGCGGCTGATGCGTCACAGACTGCGCCCATCGACCGGAACGCGCTTGAGCGTCGTAAGTTCCACACCCTCGAGGCAACGCACGTTAACTGCGGCCATAGCGGCACCAGACGGGCCGATACCGGTCCCGAATGGCGCACACCCACAGGCCGGGCAGAAGTGATGATTGATGACATGCTTGTTGAACTTGTAGGTGGACGTGCTCTCTTCGGACGATTTGAGACGCAGGTGGGCGCGCGGGACGAACCAAAGCAGATACCCTTTGCGACTGCAATGCGAACAATTGCACTCTTTGACTTCCGAGAACTCGCCTTCGACCTCAAACGAGATGCGACCGCAATGGCAGCTTCCTGAATACATGGCGATACTCCAGAGAAGGGCCTGCTATGGAGCCATAGCGCAGGGTGAAGCCGTCTCACGAACCAAGCTAACCGGCGCGCCGTGGACGGACACGAACTGCCCCGACGGGGCGTCCGCGTTGAGCGAAAGATTAAGCCACAGTGCCGCACACATTAGAAAGCGGAAGCAGCCTATAACCAAGGCAACGTGACCGCCCCGGCGGTTAGCAACACGAACAGACCGACGCCAATGCGAATGCGGACTACCGGGAGGACGCGTCTTAGCAATTGCGAGCCGGCCAGCGCGGCTAGAACGAAGAAAAGAAGTACGGTGAGACACTCGAGTGGTAATACCCACCATGTCACAAAGGTCCACCAAGGCACTGCTACAGATGCGGACGCGAGTTCGAAAACGCAGGCTAGTACAGCCACGACAATGGCGCCAGCAAGCACGTTGCGAATACGCAAGAAGGCGTACGCCAAGCCGAGTGGCAGCGCAGGAAGCAGCCCTCCCACCACAGCGATCCAAGCGATGGCGGTCCGCCCCGCCAAAGGCATAAACGCGCCCACGACCTCGCCTGCCAAGAAGATACGGGATACCCAAACGCAGGTGAAGAGTGCCATGGCGAGTGCCAAATTGGCCAGCGTTTGCTTCACTCGCAACATTGCGGCCATCGAAGCCTAACGATCAAGGTAACCGGCGCCGGCGCTCCGCGCGGAGGCTCGCTCGGTAGAGGCCGTGAATCGGCGCGTCCGGTCGACCGCCGGGTTAGGTGGCATCGTTCTACTCCTGATCAAGTTTCGGATTCCTCATTTGGGCGGGGACGGGGTCGGCGGGAGCGGTTTCCTCGAGTACATGCCAACCGGGTGGCCTACTGGATCGACGACCACGGCGATGGCGCCGATGCCGTCGGGAAGATTGAACGGGAATCCGGCAACGACCGTTCCGCCAAGCGCCTCCGCCTTCTTGCAGCTGGCTCGGATGTCGGTCACTTGGATATAGACTACTCCGTTGAATGCGCTGATCGCCCCCTCCGCAACGCGCAGCGTCCCGATCGGTTTACCACCTGCCACGATCTCCACCGCCTGATCGGTGCCCTGGACCGGGGCAAACTGCCAATCGAATAAGGTCTCGTAAAATTCCTTCGAGCGTGGCAGGCTGCCGGTGCTGATGTCAAACCAGGCCATGCGGCCGGATCCGACATCCGCCGGAGGCGTCGCTGCATGGAGCTCCCCCGCGATCAAAGTAAAGGCGATCATCATTGATACAACCGTGTTTCCCATCACGGTTCTCGGTTGGACACCAACTGCATGCATCAACATTGCGTCGCCCATCGATGACACCTAACGAACCAAGCTAACCGGCGGCTGACGCACAGGCGAAAGGCCACCGGCGGCCGTCCGCTTGAGCGCAATATTACGCAAACGGACCCGGACAGGCACCCGATGAATGCTGTACCGAAGCGAGTATCGTAATGTCGGCCGCGGTCACTGTTGTTACGACTTCCGGGAAATGTGCCGCGCTCGCCAGAACGCAAACACGCCGATGAGAAACGCGATCGCTCCGTAAACCGCCCATTGCGTTTGCCCCGTCATGAAGCTGCCGGGCAGAACATTGATACCCTGAAAGAACCAAACAATTCCGACCAGCATAAGCAGAATGCCAACGACGGTAAGCGCAGTTCGCATGGTTGTGTTTTCCGATTCTGAGATAAGGTTCGACTATTCAAGGTCTAACAGACCAAGCTAGCGGGCGCGACGACGTGCGGGCCGCACGCTCGCTGGATGGTAATCGCAACGCTGTTTTGTTTCAGTTCTTCGCTATGCCAAATGTTCGACATGCGGAGGCACGCTAACCCAAGCGTGTTTGCGCCTTTCGTAGACCGAGACAGTGGGCGTGGGAAAGCCGGGGTCTGCAAAGGCTCCTACGGGCACGACGACTCTGTCTTCGATGCCTTCGATCCGGTAGTGAACGGTGGCTCCGCAATCCGGGCAAAAATAAAATACGATTCTGTGACCTTCATCGCCTACACGGACATATTTCTGCGACTGCCCTCTGGCTTCGACCGCGTCGGCTCGAAAGCGCGCTTGGGCACCAAACACACTGCCCGTACGACGCTGGCAGGCGCGACAGTGACAGATGGATACTCTGATCGGCTCTTCAGTTACCGTTAGAGAGAGCTGACCGCAACTGCACGATGCGACTCGACTGGGCATGATGATGCGATCTCGTGAATCGTGACGCCTGACGCTAAAGCTCAGCCGCGAAACCGCGCAGCGGTCTTGACGTCGGCTGGAGCGCCTCGTTAGGCGACAGAGTCGAACTAAAGTGGGCGATGGTCACCATTTGGCCCCGGCGTGATGTGAACGAGCTGAGTCTTCTCCAACACGTGGACTCGGTGCCATTCACCTTTCGGCACAATGCACGCTTCGCCGGCATGCAATTCAAGGGGTGCGTTCGGCTCGGACTCTCCAGTGACCCGGAGGGATCCAGAAACCACGTAGAGTATCTCGTCCCCGTCCGGATGAACTTCGCCTCCGTGCGGCGCGTCATTCGCAATCGTGATGATCCCCACGGTCATGCCATCGATTCTCGTAGGGGGACCAGGCCGATGGACTCTGGTGGTCACAGAGAGGTCACGGTGAATGTCGAACAGGTAGCGAGAAACGTCGACTGGGATAATTCGGCTTATCAAGCGACCTCCTTGGGCATGGCGATTGATGTTGCTTACCTAGGAGCAAGTGGTGAGGATGTTCAGGCGTCGTCGTACGCGAGGGAGGTGGACAGCTCGCGGTGGGCTTGGGCCTGGGCGAGCAGCGTGTTGGCCTTGGCCTCGAACGTCTGCACGGCGTCGGCGCCGGCAGCGAAGCGGGTCGGCGGCTCCTTGAGCGCGACGAGCTTCACGAGGGCGTCGGCGAGCTTGGCGGGGTCGCCACCTTGCTTCCCATCCATGCTCTTCCAGGCAGCGACGATCTCCTTGGTTCGCTCGGCGTAGTCGTCAATGGTGGGCTGGGCGTAGGTGGTCGAGTCGTTGGTGAGCAGCTCGGTGCGGAAGAAACCAGGCTCGACCAGCATCGTGCGGATTCCGAAGGGGGCGATCTCCGGCGTGAGCGACTCCATCCACCCCTCGATGCCGAACTTCGCGGCGGCATACGCCGTGCAGAACATTTGGCCGGCGATGCCCGCGGTCGAGGAGATGGTGAGCAGCAGGCCGGAGCGCTGCTTGCGCATCACCGGCAGCACGGCGCGAGTGACATTCATCGGGCCGAACAGCAGCGTCTCGATTTGATTGCGGACCTGTTCGGGGCTTAGCTCCTCGAAGAAGCCGGCGAAGAAGTTGCCCGCGTTGTTGACCAGGACGTCGATTCGGCCGAACTTCGCGACGGCGGCCTCGACTGCTGCCTGCGCATCCTGTGGGCGAGTGACGTCGAGTTTGATTGCCAGCAGGTTGTCGTGGTCGCCGACCGCGGCCGCGACCTTCGCAGCATCGCGGCCGGTGGCGACGACGGCGTGGCCGGCGGCCAAGGCGGCCTTGGCGATGTCGACGCCCAAGCCTCGGCCAGCGCCGGTGATGAGCCAAACTTTCTTTTCAGTCATGGCATGTTCCTCATTGGACCACGAGCAACCACAGGACCGAACGTTGCTGGGCAAACCTGACGAGCCAAGTTAGGGAACCTCTGCATAAGCCCCGCGTGGTCGCGACGGAGGCTCGCCGGGATGAGATGCACGAAGCGGCGCGAAGCCAATGGCAGGTCCCATTGGCGAGCGGCGCGACACAGCAGATCGCCCGGCAAGCCCCGTCCCATTCGGGTTTCGCCGCAATGGCCTCATCTGCGTTGTTGCGCGGCTTGCGAATAGAATGAACTATTCACTGCGCCGCGGCGCCTAGCATCTGAAGCCATTGCGACAGAAACGCGACTCATGTGGGGCTTATGCAGAGGTTCCTTACCGACGCCCGGCCGCCAACGCTCGCCGGAAACGAGCCGCGTACGCGGGCTTCCGGTCGAACGCATTGTCAGGGTTCGTCGCGATGACGCTTGTTCGAGCACATTGCCACTATGCCGAAGCAAACGATGGTGAACAACACGCAGCCCAAGCGAAACCACTCTACACCTTGCGGCGACAGCGAAGAAAGCCAAGCAACAGCGGTCCCGGAGAAATACGATACCACCAACAAGAGAAAACCAGCGATGACTATTGCGGCGGCAAGGGCAATTGTCGGAACAAGAGGTTTCATCGGCTATCCACTCTGATCACAAACACGCTCCGCGCGAGCTCTGACCTTCGACATGAACGATGGAAGGGTTGGGCGTCATCGCGCTGCAGGACGGTGCTTTCCTACTCGTCGGTAAGAACCTGCTGAGTCACGTTGTCGACCACGACGGGACTTTCGAAGTAGGTTACGTTTGGATCAGTGCCATACTTATCTCGGACGAAGGAGCGCCACGATTCTGTGTACATTGCTTCTGCCTCCGGCCTCGAATTCCAAAGGTAGACGCCACCCACCGTTACCCCGTCTTCGGAGAGCACGTAGATCTTGCGAAACAAACCTTGTACGCCTCGATACTTTGGCGCGGTGCTCAGGAAGATGCTGCGAGCTTCCTCGCGAGTGATTGGCTTTGGCAAAGTGAACGTAGTAAAGACGGTAATCATCTGCAACTCCTGTCGTGCTGTGTGGCCTATGACGCCTAGCGATCAAGCTAACCGGCCGTGCCGCAGGCGGGCACGAACTGCCGCCGGCGACCGGTCCGCTTGAGGGACGCGTTAGCCGTCCAAATCACAATGCGCGGTCCATCGCCTCTGTGAGGTGGGCTCGATTCGTCGCCGGGTCGGAAGGTTCAGGCCAGTACTCAACGATGCGGATCACCTTTCCATGAGCCACGGTAAAGAAGGTGATCGCCCGATCGTGTCGCACTCCATCGGTGACTGTTACATCCGACACCGCTTCTGCGTCGCTACCCACGAGACGATTAATTGTGAAGCGCCAGGGACCATGCGCCGGGTACTCCTGATTCATCTGCGCGAAGCGCTCGGCCCCGCGGATCCGCTCTCCTGTTTGAGGCCACTCGAGCACAAACTGTTGCGCAAGGACGGCAGCTACGGATTGAAAGTCGTTCGTGCCCATGAGCCGCCAGAACTCATGAGCAACTTCTACTGCGGAGGGCTGGGTCATGGTCACATCTCAATGGACGGCTAACGAACCACGCTAACCGGCGCGACGACGGAGCGGGAGGTGTACCCGAACGAAGGCAGTTTGCCACAGGGTTTGGATTTCCCTCTCGATGGAAGGATTAGGCATCGCCCGTAAGAACGCCAAGTGTTTTGAAGGTCTTGCACAAAGCTTCAATGTCATTCTTCTGATCGTCGTGAAAGACTGTCTTGATTCCCAAGGCGCTTGGCGCAACAAGATTGTCTTTGTCGTTATCAACGAACACGGCTTCCTCGGCGCTCACGCCTGCGCAACGCAGTGCGTGCAGGAAGATTTCTGCACTTCCCTTGTCGATGCCCACTTCTGCTGAGACAACTATGGGATCGAACAACAACTCTAAATCCTGGTATTGCTTCAGGTGATCGATTCTGTCTTTCTTGTTATCGCTGATGATGCCCACAGAATGACTTTTCCTTAACTTGCGAGCCACTGAGAACATGGCCGCATTCATTGGTGTGCTTTCAAACGCCTCGTAGAGCACGCTGATGCTTAGTTCTTTCCCCAGCGCGATACAAAGTTCATGCCAGATCTGGGAGTGCGTTGTTTTGCCTAGCGTCAGGTCTTTGTTGTACCGGCTATACGCGGCCTTGACCGTTGAAAACTCAACACCTGCCGTTTGGCTCAAGTGTCGGATCGTGGTTAGCGAGCCGGTCTTATCGGTCGTAAGAACGCCGTCGTAGTCGAAGAAGACTGCTTTGATCAATATGCGCCCTCGATGCTGCGACGAAGCGGAGTTTGCGATGCCTAACGAACCAAGCTGACCGGCGCGACGACGGACGGCGAGCAGCGCCGCCGAGGAGCGTCCGCGTTGAGCGAACGGTCAGGTCGCATTCTTGCCGCTCGCCTGCCAATCGACAGCGTAGGCGCCGCGGAAGTTAATAGGTGGGGACGTTACCGAAAGGTATACGAATTCGGCGGACCCCGTGTTCTCGAAGCCGTGAACATCGCCCTCCGCAAAGCGCACGACATCCCCTTCCGCGAATGGCGCGGTTGCGGAACCTCCCAACAACAGGACGCCGCTTCCGCGCAGCGCGACCCAGATCTGCTCAGACGTCGCGTGGGCATGTCGCGGATTCCTGGCGCCAGGCGCGACGGTGACTCGCGTGATAGTTACACGTTGCGACTGTGAATTCTCCGGAAAGAGCAGTTGCTCGGACGTTACGCCACCGTTCGCAAACGACGCAACCTCGGTTCGACGAATGATCTCCACGGAGGGCTCCGAAATGCGACCTAACGGACGAAGCTGACCCGCCGCGAGCGGACGGCGCGTAAGCGCCGCCGGCGAGCGGTCCGCTTGAGGGAGCGGTCAGGCGGCACGTTCTCCCTCAGCGCCCTTTGAGCCCAACAGCAGTGACCTCGGCGCCGACTGCTGCCACGCGTGGAGAAGTCCGTTCCTTAGTTGAGACGCCGTGGCGGCCGGCAGACGCAGCAGCACCCAAGGATGGTTGCGATAATGGTCGGTGAGAAAGAAAACCTCGGGGTACACCGCGAGCACTCGCTCTCATGGAAGTGGCATCTCGGAAATACTCGCGCACTCCGAAGACCTGTGTGTAGAACTCAAGCGTTCGCTCGAGGTCGCGAACGGCAAGACTAATGTGCGTGAGCCCGTGGGATTGGAACATAGTACCCTCGTAATGCGTCTGATAGGTCTGCACTCAGACCCAGATATCGTTGACCGCGGTTCGTCCGCCGCCCTCGTGCCCCGTATTTAGAACCCCTCGCGGTTCGATCAAGAGGAGCTTGACCTCGTGCTCTGCGTAGGGTTTGTGCTCGACGCCTTTCGGAACTACGAACATCTCTCCAGCCGAGATATCCACGCGGCCATCGCGGAAGTCAATTCGCAATTTACCCTCTATCACGATGAATGTCTCATCAGTGTGCCTGTGATCGTGCCAAATGAAGTCACCCTGCAACTTGACGACCTTAAACTGATAGTCGTTCATCTCAGCTACGACCTTCGGCTGCCACTGCTCGCTGAACAGTCTGAACTTCTGCTGAAAGTTGATTGACTGGTAGCCCATTCAATTCACCTACCGTTTGTATGAGATCTGCGCCATGGCGACGCTATTTGTCGGGTGGCCATTCGGGGTATGACGGTATTGCCCCGTCCTCAATAAGCCAAGGTACGTCATGCGACCGCCAAATGTGACGTTGTGGCCGAAGACCCGGGTCTTCGTCAAGTGTCGCGGCACGCAAAATGACGTTCGACGATTCGTTGCGGGCTGCAACGATGTGACATCCGCAGACCGAACAAAAGAATCGTCGCTTGCCCGGTGACGATTCATAGGCGGTCAATTTGTCCTTACCCGAAAGCCATCGAAAATTCTCTCGCGCGACCCGTCCAGTTGTGGCGAATGCTGCGGAGTGCGTCTTTCGACACGTGATGCAGTGACAATGCCCAAGGGCGTCGAGGCGAAAAATTTCGTACGATACAGTCCCGCAATGGCAGCTACCCTTCATTTTCGAGTTCCATTCAAGACACCTGACGAACCAAGCTAACCGGCCGCGAGCGGACCGCGCGCCAGCGCCGCCGACAGCGCGTCCGGGTTGACCGCCATGTTAGGCCGCAGAGAGCGCACTGATCGTGACGTAATACCCGTCCGGATCTCGGAGTGAGAACTCCGTAGTTCCCGTGCTCGGGTTCACGTGGGGCTCCTCCTCGAGCCGAGCGACGAGAGCGCGTGCCCTTGGCAGCGCCATGTCGAAATCATCGACACGGAAAAACAAGAGGAGACCGTTGCCAGGCTGCGCGTGATCGGGGCTCATCAAGGAGGGATGCTCGTGGGCACCCCACTCGTGAAGGCAGAGCAAGACCGTTCCATCCGAGTCGAGGATTTGACCGAAGTCGTCATGGGCGGGAGCCGTCTGCGGCAGGCCAAATAGCGACTGGTACCACTTGAAGCTGCCGGCCACATCGCCAACGCCGATGATCGTCCACGTGCGCCTCATGGAGCGCCAAACGACCCAGACGCGATGCTCATTCCTCGGTGTTCGCGAAAGCGCAATGGATTGGCTGCGTCACGCATACGGCGGATGAGTTTCCTGGTCGTTCGCTCACGGGCGCCTAGATCATGCGATGGTACTCGCAATGAGGTTTCGTTTCAGCCTAGAGAAGCGCGGCCTAACGTTTGAGATAACCTGCATGACCCGGCTGGGGCATGTCCGGTCGAGTGAAGAGTTAGGCGTTGCTGCCCGACGGGCTGCTAGTCGATGAACTTCCAAGTGTCAGCTCCGTCGAAGCGGCGAACTCGAACCGCGGCAAGCAGGCTCGGATCGAAGTTTCCTAGATTCACGCCGTGCTTACTGCCGGGCGTTGGATTCAATGGCTCCCAATGTGTGACGCAGCCGCACGTCTTGCAGTGAATTGTTCGAAGCGTTTTATCGCCCCAGATGTACTCGGCAGTACCTTCGGGATGTCCTTCAATCTTGACCGTCCCGAATTCGTAGTAGACCCAAGGGCCCCCGATCCTGCGGCACAGCGAGCAGTTGCAGTTAGTGGCCACCTCAGGCGTGGATGGCAAGGTGAGTCGTACGGCGCCGCAATGGCAAGAACCCTCGTGCATGAGCACCTCCTATTTACCTTCAACATTCTGCGGCGCAGGCAAAGGCGCGACCGAAACGCCTAACGCAACAACCTAACCGGCGACCGACGGGCCGGCAAGAGCGCTGCTGGCGAGCGGTCCGATTCAGCGAGTGGTTAGCCGTCATATCGGTGTCCGGATTCGGGCCAGAACCGGGACCATATGCATTTTATGTCGTCGTGCTTCAAACTCGGAGGCCTTCCGGAAAGCCGGGGCGGATCAGCCCTCGTACCGGCGATCGCCGCCGGCTTCCGAACCCAATCCGCGGCGCAGTCGGCCGCTGACCCGACGCCGTGGTTCGAAGCGGAACGGCGGCGGGCGCGACCGGTCCAATTGCCTTTACGCCAGCGGAGGTCCCATGTCGAAATACATCGACGCCATCGTCATCCCCGTTCCCCGAGCCAACCTCGACACCTACAAACGCATGTCCGCGGAATGGGGCAACGCCCACCTGCGCCACGGTGCTTTGTATTACTCCGACTCGATCAGCGACGACGCTCAGCCGGGCAAGGTCACGTCGTTTCCTCAGGCCGTGCAGCTCAAGGACGGCGAGGTGATCGCGTTGGCGTGGGTCGTGTATCGGAACAAGGAGGAGCGCGACCGCATCAGCAAGGCGGTCATGGAGGATCCGCAGCTCAAGGAGTCGATGGACCCCTCGAAGATGCCCTTCGACGGCAAGCGCATGTTCTGGGGTGGCTTCGAGACCATCATCGGGCTCGCGGCCGGCCAGTAAGCCGGGCCACGGAGGATCAGCACGCTGACCCGTTTTAGCGGACGAGGTCGTTGATTTGGCGCCTAACGAAACAGGATAACCGGCGCGCCCAGCGCGGATGCCAGTCCGAAGAAATCACTTCGAGGCACGTCGGGTGAAACGAATGGTTAGGCGACGCTGCTGGCACCGCGAATGAGGAGCCATAACATCAGAAGAAACTCGGCAAGAGCGCCAAGCGGCAAGATGTAGGCAGACATTGCCGTCGCAAGAGGTGGCCACAAAAAGCTCAACCAACCTAGTCCTGCAACGGTCATGAGTACTCCGAGAAGCCGAGGCAGCAGCGTCGATCTGAGGATCAGATGCCCGATCATTATGTTGAACAGCCCAAACAAGACGAGTGAGCTATTGAATGTAAGCGCATGAAGCTTAATGCACATTAGCGCGGCGGCATGTAGTTGCTCGGCGTTGAATGGGTTAAGCCAGTCGTTGGGGTTCAGAATGAACAGGGCTGCGATGCGGAATGTATTGCCGAAGATCTGTACCGCACACCCAACAAGCCCAAAGAAAGCAGCAATCAGAGACAAGCTCTGGCTCACCGGCACAAACAATGTGTACAAGAGGCCCACTACGGCGATGTATAGCGCGTTCGCGATGATGTCGACAGTCAGGCTAGAGCGATACAGCGATTCGTGTGCCAAGATAGCGCTTGCTGTCGCAGCAGGATCGTCTGGAATTGACAGCCCTTTAGCAAGGAGGGCAGCCCCGAACGCTGCGAGAAAGTAGAGCAGATAGATGGCACCAATGACCCGGGTCGAAGTGAACGGCGACCTGACAGTGACGCGTTCCATCAAAATCTCCAAGAATAGCGAGACGACGTTGATGTGCCGCCTGACGAACTAAGCTAACCGGCCGCGAGCGGATGGCGCGTAAGTGCCGCCGGCGAGCGGTCTGCTTGAGCGCAAGCTTAGGCCGCACGAGGCTCATTTCTCGGGGTAATTGAAAGACCTGATGATGCGCCAGGTCCCAGAGCTCCTGCTCAGGATGTCTACGCTGCGATTACGGGCCTTCGTTTGTGTCGCCCCCGCTTCGGATTTCACCTTCAACTCCCAGATTGATCGAACGAAGCCTACGCTTCCTTCTACGTACACTTCTTCAATGTGGGGCAGCCAAGTAGTTCCCGGCGTTCTTGTCGCAAAGTCCTGGACGTAGCCCTGCCTCAAGTCGTCGTAGGTTTGATCCTTGCCGCCCTGAAACGCAAACAAGACCTCGGGGGCGAAGATGCGCATTGTCCCATCCAGGTCACCTTTGTCATACGCAGCGGTCCAGCTCTGAAATACCGACAGCAATTCCGATCGGGCGTCCGCGGCAACGCTTGCCGCCGAGACATTCGTCGTTACGACAAGGAGCAATGAAAATAGCAACACGGGAACGATGCGCATATGAGCCTTTCCATGCACCCTAACAGAACCAAGCTGACCTTTCGCGGGCGGGCGGCGCGAAGCGCCGCCGAGGAGAGTCAGGGTTGAGCGAGAGGTTGGGCCTCAGCAGGTGCGGCCCGGCTCTATGACGTGTGGTCATGGACAGCTCGCCAGCCAACTGCTGCGTGTACCCAGACCAGCGTGAACCAGCCTGATTGATCAGGCTCCGTGCCGCCCGAGAGGACGAAGCGGCCCGTCACGAGTGCCGACTGTTCGGAAAGTGCCCGAACCCTTATGCTCTCCATGCGCAGGGTCTGTTTGGGCTTGCCGTCCACGAAATATGTTTGCCCGAAGGAAGTCTCGATGGCCTCAATCGTTGGACGGGGACCGTTCTTGGTCATGACCGTGACGGACGGGTCGTAGATCGCGAGATGGCCTTTCAGATCACCCCGATTCCAGGCCTCAACTGAAGCTTGCAAGGCAGCGAGAATTTGTGACTCGTCTCGCTCATTCATGATGCCTGTTGGGCTTTGACCGGTCCCGGCGCAGGCACCCAGTACGAGGCAGCAACCAGCCACGAGTGATGCAGCAAAGGCACGCTTTGTCGCTGTCACAATGTCCATTCCTGAGGCCTAACGAACGAAGCTAACCGGCGGGACGAAGGACGGGCCGCGGGCCCGCCGAGGAGCGTCCTTTGAGCGAGAGGTTGGGCCACGCGATCGGGGTGATGCTCATGCACCCGGCTCCTTCAATGCTGCAGCTAGGCGCTTTGGAGCTTTATGCACCCACGCTTCGCGCACAAGGCGACTGACGACCACAGGTGACGCCTTCGACAAAAGCACTCGCACCCCACGAACCTTGCCACCCCATACCAATTTCTCAACGAAAGCAGGGTGTAACGCCAGCGCCATTTCGCGGTCAGGTTCGCCAACAAAAACGTGAATGTGTTTTTCATCGGCGGACACCGTGACAAAAATCTTACCGCGAACACGAAATGAAGAATACTCGAAGTGTGGTTCTTCAGTCGCGTCAGGTAGCGATAGCGCACATTGGCGAACTTGGGCGATCTTCATCACGATAATTGTGCGCCGAGGCGTGGGCGGCGATCCATCATTGAATCACCGCCTCAGCCCGCAATAGCAGCGACTGCGGGATCGTAAGCCCAAGCGCCCTCGCGGTCTTCAAATTGATGGTTAACTCGAACTTTGTCGGCTGCTCGACCGGCAGGTCGGCGGGCTTTGCTCCGCGGAGGATCTTGTCGACGTAGGTCGCAGCCTGCCGGTACAGATCTTCCAACTTCGGCCCGTAGCTCATCAGGAGTCCAGCTTCTGCATACTGGTTCGCGTTGGAGATCGTCGGTAGCCGATACTTGATTGCCGATTCCGCAATTGACTCTTTGAGCAAGTAGGTCAACGGACTGACGACGACCAAGAGGGATCCGACCCGCTTGCTGATCATCGTGGAGAACGCGCCGTCGAGGTTCCCCGGGCTCCCCATGTCGGCAACCTCGAGCGTGATATCTAGTTTTCGCGACGCTGCGTCCAGCTCTGCGAATTCGACCTGGGTCTTTACTTGCCCGAGCACCCCCACCCGCGAGAGGTTCGGGACGATCTCCTTCAAAATAGCGAGGTACTTGCTCCAGAGCTCGCTGCTTGCGTCAGCACTCAAGCCGGTGACGTTGCCGCCGGGCCGCGCCAGGCTCGTGACGAATCCGGCTTGCACGGGATCCGCCGTGAAGATCATGACAATAGGTATCGTTTTGGTTGCCTGCTTTGCGGCCGCGACGTGAATGCTGGAACCAGTGACGATCACATCTACCCGCAGACGCACCAACTCCGCGGCGATCTCAGCCAGCCGCTCCATGTGGCCGTCCGCGTATCGTCGCTCGTAGATAACGTTGCGTCCTTCGACGTAGCCGAGATCCCGCAGCCCGTCGCGGAGCGCGCCGAATAGCGACGCCACGGACTCACCTGATGCACCCAGGAAAAAGCCGATCCGATACACCTTGGTCGCAGGCTGCGCCTCGGCGAGCGATCGCGCGATGACGAGGCTGCCCGCGAACGCGCCAACGAAGCTTCGCCGATCCATCGCAATCCCTTCTCTAAGGAACTGAAATCCGGCAATACTACGCTGTCCACGCTGACGTATTCGAACGAATCAGCGGCGCCTTGCGTTCCTGTCGATCTGGCCCCGCGCCGGACAAATGCCCGAGCGCCGCCTAACGAAGCGAGCTAACCGGCGTGCGTCCGGGTTTAGCGACGGGTTAGGCCGCGGCTGGACACCATTGCAAAGGGGATTCACAACGCAAGATGGCGTGGCCATGAGCCTGGAATAGGCGGTACTCGCTCCCAGAACGGAAATACCCTATGAATACGACCGTCATCCGCCATCTCGATAAAGTTGTCTCCCTCGGATTTGGTAGAGCCATCTGCGTTGACGATTGCGACCTTGAAGCGTGCGATGTTCAGGAAGGTGTTCAGACCGCTTGCCAACACAAGACGCGCTCCCGGCATCCGGGCATGAAACCCCTCGATTTTCTCTGATATTGCCTCGTATCCTTTGAAAAGACGCTGCGGGCCCCAGATCTCGCCGTCTTCATTCATGCAGCGCGACAGCAGGATCATGCGTTGCGACTTCTCGTTTTCAGCGAACGCCTCGAAGTACACCTTCAAACTGCTTTCGAATACAGAAGAGTCCATCGCCTAGTCTCCGACAGGGGGTACGCGCGCATTTTTCGCTCTCCGCCGAGACCCGACTGCGCCTGCCGCGAGAAACACCGCCCCGCCAAGCAGCGCCAGGTGCCCTAGAGCCAAACCAGCAACCAAGGATGCTACCGCTGCTCCAAAAATGCGGTCGGCCATGTGTCGGAACGCCGCCGCCGTAGAGTACGTGAGTGTGCCGGTCGCCGCAGCCGGGCGCGCCAATCCGCGAGCCGACAGCAAGCCTTGCAGGTTCAAGCCAAAGTGACAGGCGAGGAAAACAAGCATGCCTCCGGCAAGAAACACGTAGGCGGCTCCGCCCCGGCCGAGTCCAAGGAGGAAAACAATGCCAACGACGACAAGCTGGACAAGGAGATATTTGGGCCGAGAGACGCGGCGAAAAGGCGTCCAATCTTCGACCGCGACAAAGTGTTGTGCTTCATTGGCGAGGCGTATAGATCGCACTATGGAGTAGTTGGCGAGCAGCAAGGTCACCAAAAGCAAGGCGACCGTCCAAGGCGGCAAGGGCAACGCACTTTCGAGCAACGAGGCCAGGTAGTTTTCCACACACAGCCCTAACGAACCAAGCTAACCGGTGGCCCGCTGCGTGGGGCGCAGCCCACGCACGCAGGACGTCCGGGTTGAGCGACCGGTTAACCCCGAATGCCCCCCCTTGACTACTGAATCAGCTTATCCGCGCGCAGCAACAATGATTGAGGAATTGAGACGCCAATCGCCTTCGCGGTCTTGAGATTGATCGCAAACTCGAACTTCGCCAACTGTTCGACCGGTAGGTCGGCAGGTTTGGCGCCTTTCAGTATTTTGTCGACGTAGGTAGCCGCGTGGCGAAACGCCTCAAGATCGTTGGTTGAATACGACATCAGGCCTCCGGACTCCACCCACGCGCTCCCTGGGAACATTGTAGGTAGCCGGTTCTTCATTGCGAGATCGGCGATTCGCTTTTGTCGAAGAAAAAGCGAGGCAGTCGTAATCGTAATCAGTGCGTCGGCGCGCGCGTTGGCGGCAGCTTGGAACGCTTCGTCGACATCAGGGTCCTCAAGGCGGACTTGCAGGGATTGGAGCTGTACCTTAAGAACGCGCGCCGCAGCCTCGTATTCTTTAAAATATGTCGTCACGACGGAATCGTCCGGTGTCCAAAGCACGGCCACGCGCGATAGTCGCGGAACGACCTCCTTGAGCAATTCCAGCCGTTTTGCGTTCAAATCTTGGGTCAGTGTTGCGACGCCGGTAATATTTGCACCGGGTCGTGCCAAACTGTCGACCGTTCCGTTCGCGACTGGATCAAGGCCGGTCACTATGACAATAGGGATTGTTTTGGTCGCCTGCTTTGCCGCGCGAACCGCTGCTGTGATGGGAGCTACAATGACGTCGACCTTGAGCAGCACGAGCTCGTCAATGATGCTCGGGACACGGTCCAGCTTTCCCTCCGCGCCGCGATACTCGATGGAGAAGTTTCTTCCCTCGATTTGACCGAGATCGCGCAGCCCTTGACGGAGTGCTTCGACATAAGGCCCTTGATCGGTGGCGCTGCCGGTTCCTGAGACGTAGCCGATTCGTGGGATTTTCGCTGGCTGCTGCGCGCGCGCGGCGAGCGCCACAGCAAAGAGCCCAGCCGCAATGCTGCCAATGAACCTGCGCCGATCCGCCACTCTCAATCGCCCCGTCAACGAGAGAAGTCTAACCATCGTACGCCTAAAGCAGGAATCGCCAACGTGCCGCGGCGCTCGGCCGAGTTAACCGGCCCGCCGCCACCGGCGAACGCGAGATAGAAGGCCCGTACCGGCGGGTCGGTTGAACGAATAGAAAGGACTTCCCCTACTCGAGACGGCAGCGAAGTGCCACGATTGAATTTCCACGTTCAATCACCGGAGAGGGGAAGTCATGGACGAGATTACTACTGTGGGGCTGGATTTGGCAAAGCGGGTGGTGTCGCTGTGCGGTGAGGATGGCCTTGGGCACGTGGTAGTGCAGCGGACGCTGCGCCGTGAGGCGGTGCTTGGCTGGTTTGCGCAGCGCCGGCCGTGTCTGATCGGGATGGAGGCGTGCGCGAGCGCGCATTGGTTCGCCCGTGAGCTGACGGCATTGGGTCACAGCGCGCGAATCATCGCACCGGAGTTCGTACGACCGTTCCGGTTGTCGGGGAAGAACGATGCGCACGACGCGCGCGCGATCTGCGCGGCAGTACGCCAGCCGCAGCTACGGTTCGTGACGGTGAAGAGCGCCGAGCAGCAGGCGCGACTGGTGGTACATCGGCTGCGCCAGGGCTGGCAGGAAGAGCGCACCGCCGGGATCAACCGGCTACGCGGGTTGCTGGCCGAGTTCGGTCAGGTCTATCGCAACAGCGCGCCAGCCGCGCTTGCCGGAGGGCGAGAGGCACTGGCAGACGAAACGCTACCCGCCGCACTGCGGCGCGCGGTGGCGCGACTGCTCGAACACCTGCGCGAGCTCGACCAACAGATCGCGGCGTGCGATGCCGAGATCGCGCAGGACGTCGACGAGGACGCCCGGGCGCGACGACTGCTTCGCTTGAGTGGCGTGGGCGTGCTCACCGCCAGCGCGATAGCCGCGACCGTGACCGACCCGACCCAATTTCGTTGTGGGCGCCAGTTCGCCGCATGGATCGGGCTTACTCCGCGCCAATATTCGACCGGTGGGACGCGGCGGTTGGGCCGCATCACGCGCCATGGCGATACTACCTGCGCGCACTACTGGTGCAAGGGGCGCGCTCGGCGTTGCAAGCGGCATTACGCGCGGCTCCGCCGCGGCGCAACCATCTCGCCGCCTGGATCGTGCGCACCTACGAGCGCATCGGTTACCACAAGACACTGATCGCCATCGCAAACAAACACGCGCGGCTGCTATGGGTGCTGCTAATGCACGACGAGCCGCTGCGCGCGCACGCCGCCTAAGATGTTGATCATCCTTCCACCGACTGCAAGGAGAAACCGCTACGACGACGGTCAGACCGACGCTGCGCGCACCTGGCTAACCACACGGCCGCACCACGAGGCCGATGAACGATTGAGGGCGCAGCGCGCGGTTACTAGCATGGCCCGGGTACGACTCGATCACCCAATACGGCCGGATACAGAGTTGCAGTCTGATCCCTCGTCAAAGCAACCATGCTTGCGTTTCCGGGGAAGTCCATACAGCGTGGTTAGGCGACGTGCGGCTGCAGCTTCCTTCTTCGATGACGATTTTGCTCCGACCACCAAGTTCGCGGCTCTAACCACTGATCAAGCCGCGCCCATCCCTTTTCGCGAGGTCATCTAACCGCCTTTCTGCGCTTCATTCGCGCCTTCACCCACGCGGCATAGTTCTTGGGGATATCCATGGTCTTGAGCTGTGCCCAAGCGGCAATGGCATCTGCACGCGTGCCCTCCTTCTCTGCTGCGAGGAACTCGGCGACGAAGTTGATGTATCGCCCGTGAGGCACCTTCTCAAATCGTTCCACTTTGTTTAGTGAAATGTACTGCTGGACAAGGTCGCCATACGTAGGATGATGGCCTTTCGTGACTTGCTCCTCTCGCCAGCGATTCAGGCGGTACCAAACACCAGACTTCTCGCGAACCTCGGGAGCTCCCTTTCTGGCCTCCCGGACTATGAAGTCCTTTGTCTCACGGTTGCTTGTGTAGTGTTCGATCCGCAAGCTCGGGGTCAGGCCGCGTTCAAGGTCCTTCACGCCCGTCTTGCGCAAGGCGCGCTTCGTCGGCAGCTTCACTACCCCCGTGCGCAAAAACACTACGATGGCGCGCTCGATCTCGTCCTTTCGCAGCTTCCTGGCTCCAGGAACGCCGATCTGACAAGCGAAGCCTCTCAGTTCGTCGAGATACCAATAGCCATTCTCGAAGTCGCGAAGCGTCATTAGCGGAGATAGATTGCCCGCCATTTGATAGCCGCCTGACGAAGCGAGCTAACCGGCGACCGCCGCGCGGGCGCAAGCCCGCCGGCGGGCGTCCGGGTTTAGCGACGGGTTAGGCTGCATGGAGCGCCAACGATAACTCGACCAGATCAGTATTAGCCGTGTAGCCCTGCGTCACGACGCGCACTAACCGGAACCCGGCACGTTCGAAGAAACCACGGCTACGCTGACTAGTACGTACCCGCACCGCGAGCATCCGATTGCTGCGGAGCCGCGCTATGCGCAGTTGAAGCAACTCACGACCGACGCCGCGCCGGTGCCACGCGCGTGCGACCAAACCCCACGCGAGCGCGCCGAGGCGTGGCTCTTCGGTCACGTAGTAACCGCCAGCCGCGACCACACCTTCCTCGGGTGAAAGCACCACAAGGTATGGGCAAGGCAACTGATCGAGGAAGCGCGCATATTCGCTACGCTCCTCCGTGGCGAAAAACTCCGGAGTATTGCCGTCAAAAAGGTTGAGGCACGCTACACGATCTTTGGTGTCGTAGTCGCGTACGGACAGGCCGAGTTTGGTCATGCTCGATGACATGCAGCCTAACGAACCAGGCTAATCGGCGACCGATGCGCGGGCACGAGCCCGCCGGCGGGCGTCCGGGTTGAGCGGCGGTTAGGCGTTGCCGCCGCGCTGCTAGAACTGTGCGCAACACCGGGGGCTAACACGTGGGTGCTTGGGTTACTTTGGATCAAGAAAGACATCGACGTCACTTCCAATCACTATCTTGCCATCGCCACCTAGCCTACCTTCAAATAGTAAGTGTGTACCGGACCGGTCCGTCCGTTTGAAGGTCGCTGTCTGCATGCCGCAGACTGCGCCATCATCGATACGTGATGTGATTATCAATTGCACACCATCATATGATGCAGTGGCAGGGAGTCCCGAACCCTTGCAGCGAACACCCTCAAAGGTCCATTTACCGGAGATCGACCCATTCGCGGCACGGCTGTCGACTTGAAACGCGATGCGGCCCGAATAGATCTTTGACCCCGCGTTGTTTATCCACTTCCCTTCCAGGGATTGTGGCAATTCTATAGATAGTGCCTGCTGGGATAACGCAGGAAGGGAAACCGAGAACAGAAACGCAAGCGGTATCGATTGCCACATATCGTTCTCCCATAGTGTGCATTAGTAACTATTGCAGCCCAGCGCCACGGCGTCGAGACTTTCCTTCATAAACTTGGACATACCGGGAAATGCAGCACGTCTAATGAATCAAATTGACCGGCGCAACGACGGACCGCGCGCCGCCGAGGAGCGTCCGGGTTGAGCGAGAGGTCAGGCGGCACGACCGAGCGAGATAACGCCTGTGCGCCACGCGCTCACGAGAACTTCCACCACACGAACCCTGCAGCGGCCGCAGGGATGGCAAAGATAACGAGCAAGATCGGCAGTTCCTCGGCAACGGAGTACCCCGCGCGCGACACGCCTAGCCACATGTTGATAAGCGCGACGACGAGCCAAATGGGGATGAAGATTTTCACCGCCGTCGTCGCGGATTGCGGCCCGCCACCAAGCCACCAGCCGGCGAGCGCGAAAAGCCCAAGCAAAACGAACCCTCCAACGATGATGATAGCGGTGCGCATGCGATGTTGAGTGCAGCCTAACGAACCAAGCTAACCGGCGCGACCAGGGAGGGCGCGCAGCGCCGCCGGCGAGGTGTCTGAGTTGAGCGAGAGATTAGGCTGCATGTTCCCTAATGCGCGGTGGGTTTAACGCCCAAGAGCAACGCCCGCACTATTGCAGCCAAAGCGGCCACGGCCCACACACCTTCCAAGACAACGAACGGCAGGAAGTTGATTAGATAGGACGAGTAACACGCCAGTGCGGCGCCCACGAGATTAAGGCTCATGTAGAGGTGGCCGTCGGAGCGCAGGAGTCTAAACATATTGAGCAGGAATGCGATCAATAGGAGAGCAACCCCAACAAAACCAATTAACGTCGCTTGGCTGTCGTGAGCCATATTTTAGGAGAATGGTTGGAGAGCCGCATGCGCCCTAACGAATGCAGTTCAGCGGCGAGCGAAGCGAGTCCGCTGCAACACCGGGTTAAACAACATTGGCTTTGACCTTGTCTCCCACGAGTGCGTCGCGCACTCAGAGCCAGCGCTTTACCGCCTCGGCTATGTCACCCGGGAGCTGATTGAAGCACAGTTTGGCTTGAGGGGCATGTTCATGCACTACGTTGATCAACTGTTCGAATAGCGTGAAGTGGCTTGGGTTCGTTCTTACACCTGCCCCGATAAGGACACAATCGAAACGCTTCCGCTTCAGTTGGGTCTGAACCACCGCCACCGCAGTGTCGCCAAAGTCGGTTAGGCATGTTTGAACGCCGTATCCGAGACGCGTCAATTCGTCTTCAGAAGACTTCATCCCAGCAAGTACCTTGGCTATACTCATACCCGGCGGGTAGCCGGGCTGTGAGAAATCGATCAGTGTGGGATCCAAGCCAACCACGAGTACGCTCGTCTGGTCTGTCATAGCTGCCTCCACAGTTAGCCTGACTAGAAGCAGGCATGTCGATTGTAGTGCGAAAGGTGTGACGAATACGATGGCTATGCCGCGCAACGCAACAAGCTAACCGGCGCGACGACGGCCGGGCCGCAGGCCCGCCGAGGGGCGTCCGTGTTGAGCGAGAGGCTAGGCCGCTCATTCATTTTGGGCGTAGACCGAAGCCACCGATAGGCTCGGTTTCGAATCGTTCACCGAAGCCTGCAATGAGCGGCTTGCCCTTCCCGATAGCTTGCTGTACGGCCGGAAGATTTAGCGAGGCACGATGACTCGTTGACGAGTCCCAGACCTCCGTGACCCACAAAGCATCGGGGTCGACCATATCCGCGGCGACAATGTAACTCAGGCAACCGGGCATTGCGGAAGTGCCTTGGATCAACAGTGCACCTAAGGCATCGCGCTGACCGGGAACCGCGCGAATCTTTCCGATGAGGCCATACATGAAACGTTGCTCCTGATTTGAGCGGTCCGTTGATTGACAGGCAATTAGCGGGACGGCTGGTAGAGCCGAAATAATGGTGCGGCGGGTGTACAACACCCAAGCGGCCTAACGAACCAAGCTAACCGGCACGACGAAGGGCGGCGCGCAACGCCGCTGAGGAGCGTCCGCGTTGAGCGAGGGTTAGGCTTGCTAGTCAGGGAGGGCTCTCAACCAACGGCAGTAAGCGAGAGTCTTCCAATGCTGCCAAGCGATGGCCGATCCCTGCCAAATATTCGGGATTGGATGCGAATGCCAAAAATGCGGCTGAGCTCTTTTGCACGACGAGCATTGCTGCGTCCCACCGTTCATTACTTGGCCCGATCAAGAATGCACCTCCGCGACCGAAGAAGAGCAAATTTCCACCCGACTCTTCAAGATGAGGAAGTGTGTGCTCCACATATAAATGATAGGCCTCTTCCCCCGTAATGGGTGATGCGGGAGCAAGGTCGGGTGTAGCCGAGTAGTCCGCAGCGGCGCGAAACCGGAGCAAGTTGAGCATGACAACAGGCCCGGTGATACCTTGCGCGAAGAATTGTCGGCCCGCCTCTTGTGTCGGCTCTAGGTACGAGTGGGTCTTCTCCTGGGACATCGCTTCCTCACAGGCCTGACCCAAGCTAACCGGCGCGACGACAGACGGCGCGTAGCGCCGCTGGCGAGGAGTCCGGGTTGAGCGAGAGGTTAGGCGTACTCACTGGCCACTTGACTCGAATAATTCGACCGGATTGCCCGACGGATCATTGACTAGAACTTGTTTCCCGCCAGGACCCGAAACGAGCTCACTGCGAAAGTGTGCCCCAGATTGCGTTAACTTCTTCATCAGGGACTCAAGATCATCAGTTTCAAGCACCAGCCTATTCCAGCCGCCTGGCAGAGGCTTGGAACCGTCGGTAAGCGGACGCGAGGCAGAACTGCCTGGACCACTAAGCCATAGTATGAGGTCACCGCGCTTCACCATCGCAAATGGCGGGCCCCATTTTTCCACGAGTTCAAAACCGAGAACGTTAATATAGAACTCCATCGCGACATCGACATTGCCGACGAGGTATCGAATAACGGCCATGAGTTGTCCGGATAGTGAGAAATGGCTCTAAGTACGCCTAACGCTTGACATGAGGGGTGGCCGCAAGTGGGCGAAGCCCGCTTGTGGACGTCCCCTCGATGGAAGGGTTAGGCCTCGGGTTCGTGGCAAACCACTTCGATGTTGTGCCCGTCCGGACCAATGACGAAAGCTGCATAGTAGTTCGCGTGGTAGTGCGGGCGCAGACCAGGCGCACCATTGTCTTTGCCACCCGCCTCCAGAGCCGCGCGATAGAAAGCTTCGACTTGCTGGCGATTCTCGGCCGTGAACGCCAAGTGAAGATGCGCCGGCTTCTCCTCGGTTTGGTACAGGCACAATGAAGCCTTACCCTTTGGTGGGCTAAGCTCGACACCTAACGGCCCCTCCAGGACAACAGCTACGCCGAGCGGTTCGAGTGCCTTGAGGAAGAACGCTTTGCTCGCTGCATAGTCGCTGACTCCGAATTCGACGTGGTCAAACATGAGTTCTCCTGAAGTGTGTGGGCCTGCGCGAGGCCTAACGAACCAAGCTAACCGGCGAGGCGTCCGGGGTGAGCGAGAGGTTAGGCCGCATTCAGACCGTTGGAAGCGTCGGTTCCATTTCGGTGTTAGGCCGCAAATGTTTCCGGTTCTCAAGCTGATTGTGCTACCGATCTGGTAGCTCGTAATCATTTCGCTTCGCCGGGTCGTCGGACAGGTACTGGACGAACTCCCATTCGTTCCCCTCGGGATCGTAGAAGTACAGGCGCTTTCGGTACCGATGCGCGTTGGGCGCCAGCGTGTTTTCTTGGTATCCCGCCGCGCGGAGTCGACTGCGCAGCATTTCGACATCCGTCACCTCGTATGCGAGATGGTTCAAGGGTGTACCCTGGCGTGTCATTCCACGCGGCACTTTGGCTTGACTGAGCGCAATGTATGTGTCGTCGGTGCCCAGGTGCACCCATCGCACTCCGTTGGCCTCGGTCGCATCCCTGCGAATCCGAAATTCAGGAAACGCCGCACGTAGAAAACGGATCATCGCGTCGATGTCGTGGACAGAGAGATTTGCGTGTTCAAGTCGCACGGTCATCTTAGTGTTCCATGTTCCGATTGCGGCCTAACGAACCAAGCTAACCGGCGCGCCGAAGGGACGGCGCGCAGCGCCGCCGGCGAGGCGTCCGGGTTGAGCGAGAGGTTAGGCACCAGCCACCTGTCTCAGGCGCAGCCATCCACCCAGGATAGCGCACGGCGCCATGAACGCAAGCGCGGCGACCTGCGACCAAACCGCGCCCTTGCCCATTGTGTTGAGCAATGAGATCGCGGCACCGAGAGCCAGGACTGCAGCAACTGCAATTCCGTGGGCGAGTGGTCGACGCCGAGCCAGCCATGCCGCTACGAATCCACCGAGCAGCGCGAAGACCATGCCGAAGGCGATGCTTCCGATCATGATGGGCACAGGTGCGGCCTGGTGCGGTGGTTGTCCGGAGATTTGGAAGAACGCAAATGCCGACAGCGCGAAGATGAGGTACCCGACAATGACGGCAATGACAGATCTGGCCACGTTGCGGTCCCGGAGGTTGATCTGGTGCCTAACGAATAAGCTAACCGGTGACCGCCGGCGGACTGAATGCCCGCCGGTGGGCGTCCGAGTTGAGCGAGAGGTTAGGCCTCATGAGTGGAAGATCGCGTCCGCGAAAGGCGCAAGGCATATAACTCCGACGAGGCATAAAGCAATGCCCGTAAGCCTGGCGCGCCCCGGAGTCGCGAAGAGAGCTCCACCGGAGAACCAACTGCCATTTTGGCGCAGCCCCCGACACATTGCGACAATTCTCTCAGGCCAGATTGCGCTCGTAAGCCCCAACAACAACGGCAAGGGAGCGACGATGGCGTACAACACTAGCTCAATCGCATTCATGAGGCCTAACGAACCAAGGTAACCGGCGACCACCAAGGCGCGCAGCGCCGCCGGTGGGCGTCCGTGTTGACGCGTCATGTGGCGCGCCGTTTCCGCCGCGACTCTTCGGCAAATGCCCTCCGGCTGCTCCGCTACTGCGTGCTACTCGTCAGCCGGGCAGTTTCCTCCTCATATGCCTCGATCAGCGATGTGATCGACTCCTGAAACCGATTCTGGCACTTGAGAACTTCGTCGACCATCGTTTCGTACTGCTTCTGTTGCTTGTGCTCGCTGACTTCGAGCCATAACGCCGCAAGCTTTTCGATGTTCGTCTTCGAATAGTGCTCCATCTCTTTGAGTCTGGACAGCGTATCCTGCATCGCGTCAAGCGGCGTCTTTACATTGTCTTCGTCGGCCATGATGTACTCCTTGGTTGATCGTCTTTGTGCCGCTCGCGCCAACGATCCTTGCGTGCGCGCTGAGCGCGACACGACGATTGAGCGAATCATTACGGCGCTCGCGGCCATGATTACACAATGTGCATTGTCGGCGCACTCGCAAACGCTCCGAATGTCGATAGCGGACAGTGCTCGTGACGCCTAACGCAACAAGCTAACCGGCGCCGAGCGGACGGCGCGCAAGCGCCGCCGGCAAGCGGTCCGGTTGAGCGAGAGGTTAGGCGTCACTGTCTGGAGAGAAGACTTGCACGATCTCATACATGCCCGGCTCAAACTTCGCAATCGCCAGCGCTTCCTGCAGATACGGCACCGGCGACTGGTCTCGGCGCATCGCTTCGTAGTCCCGCGCACTACGCCACTGAGCATACATAGTGACTTTTGTTCCGTCGAGACTGCGATGAAGGCGAGCAGACACGAAGCCAGCCGCATGACGTACCGAGTCCTCGGTAGCGCGAGTAAGCAAGTCGATGAGCTTTTGCTGCCTTGCGGGTTCGACCGTGAATACGTTGATCAGGATGACAGGCTTGTCGCTCGCGGAAGGAGTGGTCACGATGTGTTCCTGACGCCTAACGAACCAAGCTAACCGGCGCGACGACGGACGGGCCGCAGGCCGGCCGAGAAGCGTCCGCGTTGAGCGAGAGGTTAGGCGGCACTATCTGTCTGCAAATCGCAGCCTATTTCTTTGGTGGTGGCGGTGCTGCTGGCGCCTGTGGCGACGCGGGGGGAGCCGAAGGCGCAGGAGGCGCATCGGCGTTCCAGGTGTCGCGGAGGTAGAGCCACTTTCCATCCTTCTTGAGGGAGACCGAGAGAAACTTGCCGGTCTCGACAACAGCGCCCTTCACGGTCACCTTATAGGTACCTGATTCCCAACCCATGTTGCCGGAGACACCAACGTCGGTTTTGGGATTCAATGCAAATACTGCCCCAGCGGCCTTTGAGCCAGCGACATCCTTGGTGAAATAGTCCAAAATCGCCGCCCGGCCCCTCACGCCAGAGGCACCCGGTGGAAGTAGTAGTGCATCTTCCGCATACAGCACGGCCACCGCTTTCGCATCGCCGCCGTTATACGCTTTCTCCCAACTTGTGCTTTGTGCGCGGATGGCGGCCTCATCTGCACTCGTCGGTGAGGCTGCGTGCGCAAAACTCGCCATCTGCCCCACCAACGCGACGATTCCGACAGCAAGCCACGACACCCTCTTGGAACGATTCATTCTCTTCCTCCCGTTTAGTTTTGAAATGGCAGTCGCTGGGACCGCTCCGACGAATGATACGCGGCCGACAGCAACGTTCTGCTCCGTCGCTTTGCCGTCTAACGAACCAAGGTAACCGGCGCGACGACGGACGGCGCGCAGCGCCGCCGAGGAGCATCCGCGTTGAGCGAGAGGTTAGGCCTCACCTTCCACCTCTTTCGCTAGCCGCTCCGAGCGCCAGATTAGGGGATGTGTGATCAGTGCATCAAGGCGCGTAATGTGAGCGTCTGCGCCCTCCGCAAGTTGAGGAATACGCTCCGGCCACATTTGCGCGATGACACCCGAGAACAGAATTGAGCGCATTCCCACTTCACGCGCCCCGCGTAGCTCATTCGAGCCGCCGTCTCCGACGAAGACAGCTTCCGTAGCCGTCACCCCGAGGCGGCCGAGACATTCCAAGTAGATTTCAGGTTCCGGCTTGGCAGAACCAACGTGACAAGAGAACACTTCCGCGTCAAAGGCTCCTTGTAGCGGGCTGTCGGGCCAAGCACTGACCTCCGAGCAGTCGCAATTTGAGACAAGACCCAGCCGAGCTCCGCGGCTCCGTAACTCGCGAAGAACATGGAGCGTCGATGCAGGAATCGAGGACAGCACATGGATGAAACGCTGCGTCCGAAACGAGGCAGCCCGGGCGATTAGATCTTCCGATATGTCAGGATCGATGCTGTGCGCGACTAGACGAACGATCTCGACTGGATCAGAAATGGCGCCAACAAGCCGTTGACGTGAATTCGCAGTCAGTGCGCGGTACCAATCAGCGCGGGATATTCCCAACACATCAGAGGTCCACGGCAAATCAGACCATTCCGCCTCTGGCGCCGTCAGCGTGTGAAAGAGATCGAAGATGACAGCCTTCACCACGATGTCCTTTTGTGAGGCCTAACGTGCAAGGTAACCGGCGCGCCGGATCGGCGCTCGCCAAGTAGAAGACATGAACCGGCGCGTCCGGTTGACCGCCGGTTAGGCCTCATTCTTGCCCCGCACGCGCATGCCTACGCGTCCGCATTTGCCTCGCCCAGCATGGGCCGTGGATCGTAGTAGCCGCGAACCGACACGATCTGTCCGTCTACGACTTGAATGTGCTCGGCAAAGGGTATAGGACCAAAGACCGTGTCGATGTCGAGTATCGCGACACAGTGCTCTCCGTCGACGACAAGACGAAGGATGTTAATGTTCTTCACGATTCGAGAGAAGGGTTCCAGGGCTCGAACGAAGGCTTCAGCGCCCTGATAGGTATTCAAAGGAAATACGCCGATCACCTCCTGATGAAGCGGAAGGTCCGTTGGGTCATTGCGCCGGACCGCATCGATGTATTTCTCGACAACGCCTATGACCATGTCTCTCACGATTCCTCCATGGGCCGACAATCCGAGGATCTGGGCCGAAAGCTCGCTTCGAGCATCTCCGTGCGCTCGTGAGGCCTAACGAACCAACCTAACCAGCGCAACGACGGACCGCGCGCAGCGCCGCCGAGGAGCGTCCGGGTTGAGCGAGAGGTTAGGCGTCATGTCAAGCAACTGCATCGTATCCTCGATCGCTGAAATGGAATAGGCAGAAGCCATGACCGAATGGATCGCTTAGAGTGGCCAGTTGGCCCCAGCTGAAGGATAGGGCCTCCTCCTCGAGCCGCGCTCCAGCCGCAACAGCGCGGTCAACGGCGGTGCCTACATCGTCAACTTCAAAGTCGAGATGCACCGGCGTCCAATGTCGATGATAGTCGCGAACAGACGCCGCTTGGCGCGACGTCAGACTTCCGGCTGGTTTCGCCAATAGATAGATCATCGACGAAGCGCCCAGCATCTCCGCAACCGAACCGTCGAAGAGACGGCGGCCGAGTTGGAGACCGATTGCGGCTCGATAGAATTCGATGGCGCGTTCGATGTCGTCGACGTCGACGTTCACGAGAAGCTGCACCATGCGATTTCGCTTATGACGCCTAACGAACCAAGCTAACCGACGACCGACACGCGGGCACAAGCCCGCCGCCGGGCGTCCGCGTTGAGCGAGAGGTTAGGCCGCAGTGTCAACGGTATGCTCCCAACCAGGAAAAACCAGGACAGCCGGGTGGCAACGAAGCGCACGGGCTAGTACTTTGGCGCGCTCGACGCCCAGGCGCACACGATCGTTTTCGATGGCAGAGAGTGTGGCCTGGGGAATGCCGCTGAGCTGCGCCAGTTGATTTTGGCTGAAGCCTTGCAGTTCGCGAATGATACGGACAGAGTCTCCGACCGAGACTTCGATCCGCTTCTTCGCTGGACGAAATTGATTCATTCAAGCTCTCCTATAATCGTGCGCTGTAACAGAGATGACCTGAAAACACATATCTCCAGCAAGAACTCGGTAGATGACCCGGTACTGCAGCCCAAGTCTCGACGAGCGATGGCCCTTCCATTCGCCGGAGAGTGCTTCATCGTGAAACCCAGTGATCTGCCGTAAACCGGGCGCGCCCGAGAGGGCCGCAATATCCTTCCATTTCTCGTAGCGTTTCAGAATCTCTTGCGGCGCGGCAGCGCATTGTTTGTCAACGCGACGATGCTCTTCAATGCGCCACATGCCATATTATGTATATACCATCTATAGCATGTCAAGCGCAACGGACTGGTGCCTAACGAACCAAGCTAACCGGCGCGCCGAAGGCGCGTCCGGGTTGAGCGAGAGGTTAGGGGTTGCGCGTGGTGCTCTGCGTAGGCGTCGAGGAGGCGACGAATCATGCGCTGATACTGGGTATTATGTTTGGCCGCTTCCCGCTTGAAGAAGTCGACGCTGCGTTTGCTCAGCGCAAGAGTGATCTTCACTCCTTCATCCCGAAACACCAGGTCTTCGGGGGCTGGAAGAAAATCTGGTACCACCTTGGGCTTGCCCAACGGTTCATCGGTGTATCTGATTTTCGCGCTCATAGAGTTGTTTACCCCTTCGCCAATAGCCGGCGCTAAAGATGCGAATGATGCCTGCCCGATAGGTGAATCTGACGGTAAGCACGCCGCCGCCAATCGCGCCAAAGCAGAAGTAGCGTTGCTCGCGGGAGCTATGCGACGTGTCGTCAGCAATCACGCGCTGAGGGTCAGTGAACGCAGCTGCGGCCAACGAACGCGAAGCGAGCGGCCAGCGCCGATGCCGCAAGTATGCGAATAGCGGAGTGCCGATAGCCAATGCAGCGAGATACGCCACCGCGGCGGTGATTGACCAGACCCTCGTCGACCCCGACACGACGCAGGTAATAACCGGGGCCGTCGATGCAGCAAGACAAAGGGCGATTACTTCGCGGCGAGTGAGCATGGGGCCTAACGTTTGACATGAGCGGCGGCCGGAAGCAGGCGCAGCCTGCTGAAGGACGTCCGCTCGATGGAAGGGTTAGGCGTCACGCCGGTGCAGCTGGGACAAGCCGGTACCTGGACATGACCGAGACTAGGGCGCCCTTATCCGGAGGCCCTCCGGCATTGATCACCGCAGCGACGTCCTTGAAGTATTGGGCTCCGATGTCCGGAGACATGACGATCAAGGCGCGAGCAGTCTCAGCGAATGGGTTCGAGAAAGCGTGAACCGCGCCTCTTGGGGTGCTCATCGTTTGGCCCACGGTCAGATCGCGTGTCTCAGCTCCCACCGAGTACCGAAGTGTTCCGGCGAGGACATACACGCATTCGTCGTTATTGGAGTGACTATGGGGCGGTGGAACGTTCGATCCTGGCGGTACTGTCAGTTCGAACATTCCGAGACTCTGCGTGTGAGAGCCATCGACGATGTAGTCGATACCCAATTGACCTACTTTGATCTTTGTGACGTCCATGGGTTCTCCGGCTAGTGTGAGGGGTAGTGTGCGCGCTTGTGACGCCTAACGAACCAAGCTAACCGGCGCCCGAGGCGGACACGAAATGCCGCCGAGGAGCGTCCGGGTTGAGCGAGAGGTTAGGCGTCGCGGTTCCCGATAGAGGCAGAACGGCTGGTCGCCCTCTGGGTGATTTGCCGAGTTTGTGCTCGCCGACGTAGGATGCCGCGATCACATATGCCTCTTTCGACTGGAGCACGCTATGACAATCACAGGAAGATGCCTCTGCGGGGCAATCCGCTGGGAAAGCGCACAGCCGCCAATTGTCACTCGCGTGTGCTGGTGCAGGGACTGCCAGTATATCGGTGCGGGGAGCGGCACGGTCAACGCTTGCTTCCGCACGGCCGCCTTCACCGTGACCGGAAGGACGACCGACTATCGAAGCGTTGCGGACAGTGGTAGTCAAATGCACCGGCGATTCTGTCCGTCGTGCGGGACACCGCTCTTCAGCGAGGCCGAGGCGCGGCCGCATTTGATCTTCGTGCGAGTCGGCACTTTCGACGATCCTAATCTCGCTGAGCCTGCGATGACGATCTGGACGTCGTCCGCGCCCCACTGGGCCCAAATCGACGCTGCGTTGCCGCAAGTAGAGAAGCAACCGCCGCCTGCGGCGTGATGAGTGACGGCTAACGCAACAAGCTAAGCGGCGCGACGAAGGACGGCGCGTAGCGCCGCCAAGGAGCGTCCGGGTTGAGCGAGAGGTTAGCCGTCATGCTCGATGGCTTAGGCAACCTCGAGAAGAGCTTGCGGATTCTTTGCGGCCACCAGCAGCAAGGTTCGAGCCGCGCCAGAGGGCGCGCGGCGGCCCTGCTCCCATTCTTGCAGTGTGCGCACCGATACACCAAGCAGCGTGGCAAATTGCCCTTGTGAGAGTCCGGTACGTTCACGAATCGTAGCCACGGACGGAACGTTCACGACTCGTCCGATCTCGCCGCGTTTCAATTGGCGCAACCCTTCCAGAATTTCCGTTCCAACGTTTCGCTTTGCAACGACCTTAGCCATCAATTTCATCCTTGATCTGTTTCAGCACGTGCGCCGGGATATTCTCGGCAACATTTTTCGGGTAAAGCGTCAGCATCCAGATCTGCCCCTGCCGGTTGCGTAGGAAATAGATGACCCGAATACCTCCGCGCTTGCCGCGTCCTGGTGCGGCCCAGCGCAACTTGCGGATACCGCCCGAGCCACGGATGACTGGGCCGGCCTCCGGGTTCGCAACAAGAGCCTCCTGAAGCTTAGAGTATTCATCATCCGACAAGTACTCCTGCACAAGGCGCGTGAACAGCTTGGTTTCAATGAAGCTGATCATTTAGCCCATTATACGGCAAAGACGTACTACGTCAATGCCGGACACGCGGATATCGACGGCTAACGAATCAAGCTAACCGGCGCGACGACGGAGGGGCCGCAGCGCCGCCGAGGAGCGTCCGGGTTGAGCGAGAGGTTAGGCCGCATTCAATGGCCTCATTGCGGCCGCGAGCCTTTCACTCTCTCGAACGTCAAGATACCTACGCCATCGCGCCCGTCCACGGGACTCTTGTTCGGCTCGGTCTTGAGCGAAAGCGTGTCGCCCTCGATGGTGTAGAACCGCACCTGATCGGTTCCGAGGCGCCTGCCGTCCCATTCGATGTCGATGTGATGCACGACCCTTCCCGGCGACACGCTATAGGTGCCTCCATACGCCAGCATCGATTTGTGAAGCTTGATCCGCTCTTCGTCGGAAGGCTCGTTGCGCGGTCGTGGCTGATCGCCGGATACAAAGAACACGAGCATCCGGCCATCCGGTGAGTAGCTGATATAGCCGTCCGGATGGTCGCCGAGCTGGTTGTAATGCTCACCGGTTGCAGCGACTTCGCGCACGAACGACTTGAGTCGCCATGTCCCGAGCAACGGATTTGAATCGGCCCGAGCAAGCGTGGACAGGCACAGCATGACCAATGTGAACGAAACCACGGCAATGCTCTTGTGCACGGAACGCTCCTTCATGACTGATGCGGGGTCGGCTAGAGCTTGAAGCGGCCTAACGAACCAAGCTAACCGGCCGCGAGCGGACGGCGCGCCAGCGCCGCCGGCGAGCGGTCCGGTTGAGCGGGCGGTTAGGTGGCACGACGCTACGCTCAGTTAGCCCAGTATATGCAAAGAGACGTACGGCTCGTTTCCGTGGACCCAACTGTCGTGCGGAGTCGAGGTAATGTGAAACGCTTTGCCCGGGACGAGATCCACGCGCTCTCCGCCTTCGTAAACCACGACGCCATGTCCCGACAGCACAACTCCAGTATGGGGGGCGTGACACAACGGTGTTCCAACCGAGGGCGCGTTGTGTTCTGACCATTTCCAACCCGGCTGGTATGTCGCGCGCCCCAGGCGTACCCCCGCCACATGAATGATCTCGAAGCGGCCAAGAGGGAACACACGGACTTCATCCGGGGCATCAAATTCTTTGAGGATTGTCTCTGACATGCGACGTGTCCTCTGGATTTTATGATGTTGAGTGCCGCCTAACGCAACAAGCTAACCGGCGCGACAAAGGACGGCGCGCAGCGCCGCCGAGGAGCGTCCGGGTTGAGCGAAATGTTAGGCGTTGCTGCCAACGGTCAACTCAATGAGGCGAGGGTTGATTGATGTGCCGGAAACTGTAAGCCACCCTACCGATACCGGCAACTTGAAGCGACGAGGGCCGGCACTGCCCGGGTTAATAAATAGAACCCCTTCCCGCAACTCAATGCTTGGGTGATGAGAATGCCCAGCAATGACTGCGTGAAAACCGGCTGCCGCTGGATCAAGGTCGAGCGCACTGACATCATGAATCACGTAGATGAGCGCAGCACCGACCTGAAGTACTTCTGTTTCGGGAATGCGTGATGCCCATGCGGCTTTGTCGTTGTTGCTGCGAACCGCGGTCACGGGCGCGATCGCGGAGAGTCGGTCGAGGATGTTCGCGTCGCCGATGTCACCCGCATGAATAATGTAGTCGGCGCCAGTAAGGGTGGTTAATGCCTCAGGCCGGAGAAGACCGTGAGTGTCTGAAATCAACCCGACCATGGATTCAGTGCGCTACACAAGCAACGCCTAACAAGATCAAGTTAACCGGCCTGCCGCCACCGACGACCGCCAAGTAGAAGGCCCGTACCGGCGGGTCCGGTTGATCGCGTGGTTAGGCGGCACCGATGACTCCCGCTAGGTAGATGCAAAGCATGGCGTTGATCATTGAATGACCTCATCCGCGCGCAGCAGCAACGCCTGTGGAATGGTCAGGCCAAGTTTGTTTGCCGTCCTCAAGTTGATAACCAACTCAAATTTCCTGGGTCTCTCGACCGGCAACTCTCCCGGCTTGGCACCCTTCAGAATTTTGTCGACGAATGTTGCCGCATATCGATAAGTATCGCGGTTATTTGGTCCATAGGACATAAGCCCGCCGTCGGCTGATGTAATTCTTGAGCCGTAAACCGCCGGAATCTTGTGGGTTACGGCAAGCCGCGCTATCGGGTAAGGCGGCGTGTCGAACATCGTGCTTTGCACCACAACAAGCCCTTCAGCACGTTCCCTCATGATCGTTGCAAACGCTTCCTCAAATTCGGAAGGGCTTTGAACCTCGACTCGTTGAAGCTTCACGCCCAGCATCGCTGCTGCCGCCAAAGATTGCACCCACGCATCGGCAGGCGCGGGGTTACGGGAGTTGTGAAGGACAGCGACACGCGAAATGGTGGGAACAATTTGCTTCAACAATTCGAGCCGCTTACCAAAGAGATCCCAACTAAGTGTGTTGGTACCTGTTACGTTGCCGGCCGGATGCGCCAAACTGGCAACAGTTCCGACGCCTCCCGGGTCGGTCGCAGAAACCATGACTATCGGGATTGTGCTTGTGGCATTCCTGGCGGCACGCGTCGCCTGCCCACCTCCTGTAACAATGAGATCGACCTTCGACTTCACGAGCTCGTCGGCGAGTCGTGAAACGTCAGCAGTCGAGCCATCACCAAAGCGGTATTCGATCAGAATGCTTTTGCCGACAATATAGCCCCGATCACGCAAACCCGCCTCGAATGCGTCGGTATAACCTGGCGGTGGAGGATCGGCGCGCAGGAATCCCAACCGCGGGATCTTCCCCGGTTGCTGCGAATTTGTGGCGAACGCCGCGCCGAGAAGACTGAACCCGACGCAGGTAACGAAAATTCGTCGATCCACAAAATCACCTCGTCGACGGAGGAAGGCTCCCGATACTACGCGCGCGGCGGATACTTGTCCCTTAGGCAGCAGCCTGCTCGTGGACCTCGCCCGAGTGCCGCCTAACGAACCAAGGTAACCGGCGACCACCAAGGCGCGAAGCGCCGCCGGTAGGCGGTCCGGTTGAGCGAGAGGTTAGGCGTCAGGTTCACGTCTGAAGAGCCTACTGCATCGTTGCTGATCATCGAATTACGTGATCCGCCCGCAATAGCACAGCCTGAGGGATCGTGAGGTTGAGCGCCTGTGCCGTCTTGAGATTAACCGCCAATGTTAGCTTGCTCGATTGCTCGACCGGAAGGTTGGCAGCGGATGCGCCTTTCAGAATCTTCGCCACGTAGATCGACGCTTGTCGGAACGTGAATTCGACGTCTGGTCCGTACGCCAGCAGCGCTCCCGCATCGGCATACTGGCTATAGTTCGATACCATCGGCAGCTTGTGCAGCTTCGCGAGGTCGCTTATGCGTTGTCGATTTGCGAATAACATCGTGCTCCCCACAACAAGCAGCGCATCCACGCCAGCACGCGACATATCGGAGAAACGTGTCTCGAGGTCGTCCGGAACACGCACTTCTGCTGCATAAGTTTGCAAACCCATTGATTGGGCCGCCTGGTCTGCGACCCGCAACGCGTTGAACTCAACCGGGCTAGAAGGATTGAACATGATTGCAACCTTGCGGATGCGGGGCACCACTTCCTTTAGCAACTGAAGCCGTTTGGCGGACAGCTCGGTGCCCATCATCGTCAGCCCAGTTACATTTGCGCCCGGATGCGACAGTGATTCGACCAATCCCATTTGTACTGGATCGCCGCCCGTAATGATCACAATCGGGATTGCAGAGGTCGCCTTGCGCACGGCTCGCGTCGCGGTTGCTCCATACGTCACGATGACATCCGGCTTGCTATCCACCAACCGCCGCGCTAGGTCGTCGAGCTCCTCATAGCGGCTGACCGATGATCGATCCTCGATGGCTACGTTGCTACCTTCGACGAATCCTTGATTGCGTAACCCGTCGACGAGCTCTTGTCGCAAATTCGACGTTTCTGCGGAGCCCAGCCACAGGAGGCCGATGCGTCGCATCGGACGTTGCTGTGCTTGAACAAACGGCACCGTCACCACGGCGGCGACAACGCCGAGAATCCTTCGCCGAATTGGCCTCATGTGCTGCCTGACGCCTAACGATTAAGTTAACCGGCGCGCCGCCGACGACGCTCGGAAGGTTGAAGTCTTATGCCGGCGCGTCCGGTTGAACGCATGGTTAGCGCCCTTGTGATCGAACCGCGCTTGGAGGCTTGGGAACTGCCCGGCCAAGCTTAGCATAGAGGTGGTTGTGCAACAGAACTGGAATGCCACGGCACGCGATATCCAAGTGCTGCTCCGTATACCTGTCAGATAGAACGCCAGTGGTCAGATGCGCGAGCCCCTTGTTTGTCCATTCAAAAATTGCAACAAGCGCCTTCTCCGCTTCTTCTTTCGGCCCTGGGTAAGCAGATAGAGCGTCGCTTGGCGTGACGATGCTAAGTGGAATCGCCGTGGTAGAGAATTGCTCGACCGCAATATCATCCGGGCGGCGCTGCCGAACTTGACTCAACTTCCCGTCCTTGGTGCATAACCCCAAGAACTCGAGCAATGCTCGCGCATGGATCATGCCGACTTCAATCATTGGATTGGCGATGGCGGCAACGTTACCCCGAAGTTTCACTTTGCCGTCAACAATGACCTCGACTTGACGTGGCTCTTCAGATTCACCTATCCAATTCCAAGCGAATTGAAGCGTCGCGATCGCTTGTAGTCGATACGGAATCCATTGATTCAAGACTTCGTCAAGGGTCATCGTGGGCGCTAACGAACCAAGCTAACCGGCGCGACGACGGACGGGCCACAAGCCCGCCGAGGCGCGTCCGCGTTGAGCGATGGGTTAGAGGTCACACGATGCCCTGATTGGAGTAAGGAATGGGGGTGGGTTGCTTACCTGTATGAACTTTAACTTCGCACTTACATCGTTGACACTCGTGTTTCGAAATGCCATAAAAATCGCCGATGTATTGGAGGATTGATTTCTGATCCTGCGCGAAACAGTTGGCGCAGAGCCAATGCGCTGGTTCAGTAGAGTTGGCATCGGTTCTGAGCTCATACACGTAGACTCCCGCGTCCACGGCGGTGAGTTTGTACTTGAGTTTCTCTTCCTCCCAGTGACGTAGATTCGCGAGCTGTTCGTTTAGCACGTCGATGCTGCGAAGCAGCGCGGCGCGCTCGGTTTGCGCGGCTAGTGCGGTAGTTTGCGCAGACATGATCACGCTTTGAAGCTCGATCACCTTGGACTGGACTTCAGCGAGGGTCTTTAGGTCTAGGAACCCCTTAACAATGTTCTGTGCCGCCGAGAAACTGTTTATTAGTGTAGCGAGTGCCGAGATGTCTGGCATGTGACCTCTAACGCAACAAGCTAACCGGCGACCGACGCGCGGGCGCAAGCCCGCCGGCGGGCGTCCGGTTGAGCGACAGGTTAGGCATCGGGCGCACTTGCACCTGGGCGCTCCATTGCAACTTGTGAACGAACAAAGCCGATTCTCTCGTAGAACCCTTCGACGCCTTCGCGCGCAGCGCGAAGTACCCACGTCATACCGCGGTCTTCGCCCATAGCTGTGCGTACAAGCGCGCGGCCTACACCCTTACCGCGATGCTGCTCAGCGACAACCACCATGGATATATAGCCGTTCGCCATGCCGTCAGTGAGGGCACGCAAGAAGCCAATCACCTCGCCGTCCTGAACCGCGACGAGCGCTCTTTGAGACCGGGATACCAATTCGCGAAAGTCCCCAGGACTTGCTACGCGATGCGACCAGCCGCTTTCTTCAAGGAGGCACCTTGCAGATTCAATCTCGGATGCATCAATTTCGCGAATTTCCATCCGATGCCTAACGAACCAAGCTAACCGGCGCGACCAAGGACGGGCCGCAGGCCTGCCGAGGAGCGTCCGGGTTGAGCGAGAGGTTAGGCGCGCGCACCTGAGATGAACGCGCCGATGGCTCCGCCAATGACGACCATGGGCAGAACGAAGATGAGGGAGAAAATACCGAGAGTAACGGAACCGCTGAAACTGCCCAAGCCCGTTCGGACGCCGAGCCACGAACCGAGCGAGCGCAGCACGCCGATGCAAACAGCGACGGCAACCCCGAGAACAAGCAAGGAGAGAAATGGCTGGCGCTGAGCGAGATACCCGGTGACCCCGCCAGAAAGGACAGGGGCAGCGAAGAACAACCAAGCCATTGCCAGGAAAGCACCCGTGATCGACGCCTCAAGGTAAATATAGCCGGCGTGCAGAATCAGGAAGGCACCGAGGCCAGACGTAATCGCAAAGATATCGCGGGCCATAGTTGCGCACGCCTAACGAACCAAGCTAACCGGAGACCGACGCGCCGGCGCAAGCCCGCCGGCGGGCGTCCGGTTGAGCGACGGGTTAGGCAGCATGCAACGGCTTGCGAAGGAAGTGCCGCGAATGCCCGTTCGGAAACTCTTCAAGCGTACCAAATATTTCGTAGCCCGCACGAGCATAGAGCTCGACGCTCTGGAAGGTAAACGTGTCGAGATAGGCGCCATGACAGCCCTTCGCCGAGGCTTCGGCTTCCACTCGAGCGAGTAGTTGGGTGCCCAGGCCGCGGCGCCGTAGTTGCGGAGTAACCCAGAGAGCCAAGATGTGGAGCCACCCCCAATAAATTTCGCCATAAATGCCGCCCATAAGCGCATCGTCTGAATCACGTGCGACCACACAAAGGTGCTCGATCCTTCCGTCGCCAGTACGCTCGACATTTGACTGAAACAGCCCGTCGAAAAGGGCGCACTTAACGTCGGTCGCAGGCTCAACCTCCACGCCAATGCTCAGAGCAGTTAACAACGACTCCATGGTCGACGTGCTGCCTAACGAGATGTAGCCCGCCTAAATGCGACGGGAAATAAAGCGTCGATCATCCATTCGTCGTAGGTCGGCCCGGTAGAAACGAGCCCAGAATCAACGGCGTCGCTTCCAAAAACGGGGCCTAAAAGACCTTCCCGCCACAGTGCGATGATCACCCAGGACTCCCCTCGACTCATTGCCCGCGTCCGGGACAAGATTCGGCTCAAACACTACAGCATCCGGACTGAGCACGCCTACGTCGACTGGATTAAACGCTTCATCTGGTTTCACGGCAAGCAGCACCCGGCGGATTTGAGGCCGGCAGAGCTCGAATCATTCTTGACCGATCTGGCGGTTGCCCGTGGGGTCGCCGCGTCGACGCAGAACCAGGCAAAGAGCGCGCTCCTTTTCATGTACAAGGAAGTGCTCGGCATCGAGCTCTCATGGCTCGAGCGGATCGAGAAGGCGAAAACGCCGGCGCGACTTCCGGTCGTGCTCACGCGCGAGGAGACTACCCGAGTCCTCGAACAGCTGCATGGCGTCCATGGTTTGATCGGTCGCCTCCTTTACGGCACGGGCATGCGCGTCATGGAAGCGATGCGCTGCGGGTAAAGGACGTCGACTTCGGCCGACGCGAGATACTGATCAGGGACGGCAAAGGTCACAAAGACCGGGTCACTGTTCTGCCGCGCGCCGTCGAGCCGTTGCTGCGGGAACAGCTCGAGCACGCTAGCGAGTTGCATCGACGCGATCTCGGAGCCGGATTCGGCGCCGTCTGGCTGCCCTATGCGCTCGCGCGCAAGTATCCGCAGGCAGGCAGGGAGTGGGCCTGGCAGTACGTCTTTCCGGCGGCGGAGCTCTCGCGTGATCCGCGTACCCGCATCGTTCGTCGCCATCATCTTTCCGATCAGGCGTTCCAGCGGGCGATGCGGCAAGCGGTGCGCGATGCGGGGCTCACGAAGCCTGCCACTCCGCATACCCTGCGTCACTCATTCGCGACTCATTTGCTCGAGTCGGGATACGACATTCGCACGGTGCAAGAGTTGCTCGGGCATATCGACGTCAGCACTACCATGATCTACACGCACGTTCTCAACCGGGGTGGACGCGGCGTTGTCAGCCCTCTCGATGGAGGATGAGACTCAGGTGCGGCTTGACCCGTCAGGTTCCCCAAGGCCGCGCCACTCGATTGACTAGCGTGAAGCGCGCACCCTAATACGTTCCCGACTGCGCGAGATTCTCGAAGCGCGTGTACTCGCCCAGAAAAGCGAGGCGCACGGTGCCGATCGGTCCGTTGCGCTGCTTGCCGACGATGATCTCGGCGACGCCCTTGTCCTGCGTATCCTCGTTGTAGACCTCGTCGCGATAGATGAACAAGATCAGGTCTGCGTCCTGCTCGATCGCGCCCGAATTGTGACTGACAATGCCGTCGGCAAGCCAAGACGAGGGGCCGGGAACCGTTAGATCGAACACCTCTTCTTCACCCTCCGGTTGAACAGCGACAACGCGGTCCATGTAGAGATCCGATGTCGCCCAGACGCGCCTCGCAAGCGCGATGCGGTCCCCGATGTTTATTTCTCTGATCCGCCGCCACCCGTTGCCCGCGAGGAGCCGGTGTTCCGCGGTCGCCCGGACCGTACGTCCACTCTCCAACGAAACGCGGAATACGGGCCTGACTCCGACAGACCAGATTTTTTCGGCTTTCGCTGCAACGAGCTTTTGGTCGCGATCGATAGCCCAAACTTCGGGCATCTTTCCTTCCAGGCTGCGAATGGGGACGCGCGCGCCGTCGCTCGACATCACGAGCGTATCGCCGGTCACACATTCGCGCAGGTCCGACATCACCGGCCGCTTGTTGGGACGCTGTTCGAGGCTCCGGTTCAGCTGCGACAGCGCCAGCACCGGCACCTTGAGCTCCTTCGCGAGCGCCTTGAGCGAGCGCGAAATCTCGGAGATTTCGGTCGCCCGGTTCTCGCCCTCCGCCGACGCCTCCATGAGCTGCAGGTAGTCGACGATGATGGCGCCGAGCTTGCCGCCGTACTGCCGCGACAGCCGGCGTGCGCGCGCGCGAAGCTCGAGCGAATTCAGCGCCGGCGTCTCGTCGATGTGGATCGGCGCATCGTTGAGCCTGCCGAGCGCGACCGACAGGCGCTCCCAGTCGTCGTTCGTCAGGCGGCCGGTGCGGATCTTGTGCTGATCGAGCCGCCCGACCGAGCCCATCAGGCGCATCGCAAGCTGCGTCGCGCCCATTTCCATGCTGAAGATCGCGACCGGCATCTTCAAGGTCAGCGCGATGTGCTCGCCGATGTTGAGCGCCAGCGCGGTCTTGCCCATGCTCGGCCGGCCCGCGATGACGATCAGATCGCCTTCCTGCAGTCCCGACGTCATGCGATCGAGGTCGGTGAACCCGGTCGCGACGCCGGTGACGTCGGACGGATTGTCGCGGTTGTAGAGAAACTCGATGCGCTCGACGACCTGCGTCAGCAGCGGACGGATTTCCTGGAAGCCCTGCTGGCCGCGCGCGCCGTGCTCCGCGATCTCGAACACCTTGGTCTCGGCCTGATCGAGGATCTCGCGCACGCTGCGGCCCAGCGGATGGTACGCGCTCGTCGGCGATCTCGCCGCCGGCGGCAGCGAGCCGGCGCAGGATCGCGCGCTCGCGCACGATTTCCGCGTAGCGGCGGATGTTGGCCGCGGTCGGCACGTTCTCGACCAGCGCGCCGAGATAGGTCATGCCGCCGATGTAGTCGAGCTTGTTCAGCGAGCCGAGCGCCTCGGACAAGGTCACCACGTCGGCCGGCTTGTTGTCGGCGATCAGGCCGACGATCGTCTTGTACAGCAGCCGGTGCGCGTCGCTGTAGAAATCGTCGGCGCCGAGGATGTCGGCGACGCGATCGGCGGCGCCGTTGTCGAGCAGCAAGCCGCCCGAGCACCGACTGCTCCGCCTCCATCGAATGCGGAGGCACTTTCAGTGCTTCGAGCTGAGGATCGTTGGGCATGCGGACGCGACTTGCGGTACCGTCGCCATTTTAGCGCACTCCGCCGAGCGCGAGTAACGATACGATCTCGCAGGATTTGGTACTTCTCGCGCGCTGCGGCCTGGACCAGCGCAAACGAAAAAGGGGCCGTACCGGCCCCTTTTATCGGTCCTTCTCGGAAGCTGTTCAGCCCTGCCGGCATTCCGGTCGTGTCGCCCAGCACCGTGACGGTGATGTGCGCGGTGACGTCGGCGTGCAGCGCGACGTCAGCGGAAAGTCGCCGACGTGCTTCAGCGGCCCGTCGGGCATGCGAACCATCGCCTTCTCGACCGTGTGGCCCAGACCCTGCAAGGCATCGACGATGTCGACGTTGGTCACCGAGCCGAACAGGCGGCCGTCGACGCCGGCCTTCTGCGTGACCTGGATCGTCACGCCTTCGAGCTTGGCGGCCTGCTCCTGCGCCTGCGCGAGCTTCTCCGCGGCGGCCTTTTCCAGCTCGCGCGCGCTTTTCCTCGATCAGCTTTGAGGTTCTCGGGCGTCGCGCGCTTGGCCTTGCCTTGCGGGATCAGGAAATTGCGCGCGTAGCCCTGCTTGACCTTGACGACGTCGCCGAGATCGCCGACGTTGTGCGACTTTTTCCAGCAAGTATGATTTGCATGCGCGTGCTCCGTCAGTGCAGGTCGGTGTAGGGCAACAGCGCGAGAAAGCGCGCGCGCTTGATCGCGGTCGACAGCTGGCGCTGGTAGCGCGCCTTGGTGCCGGTGATGCGCGCCGGCATGATCTTGCCGTTTTCCTGCACGAAATCCTTCAGGATGTCGATGTCCTTGTAGTCGATCTCCTTGACGCCTTCGGCGGTGAAGCGGCAGAACTTCTTGCGCTTGAACAGATTATTCCCGCGCTCGCGCTTCTTGCCATCCTTGCCTTTGCCTTTGCCTTTGGCGTTTCTTCCCATGGGACGGGGCATGTCGGTTTCCTTTGTTCGCTTGAGTCAGCTTGGCTGACCTCAGCGGTAGTTCGAATTCGTTGACGTGCAGCGCGACGGTGATGCCGGTGCGGTAGCGCCGCGCGAGAAAGCCGTGTGCAGCGGAGCTCGCACCCGGCGCGATGCCGGCAAGCGCCTTCGCGACCGGTCCAGCGCGACGGCGGCGAGCTCGCAGGCGACCCGGCGCTCGCCGCCGGCCTCGACCTGCAGTCGACTCGTGCATCGAGCTCGAAAGTCGAGCGCCGGGACGCCGGCGGGCGTGAATCGCAGAGCGCCGCGCGAGTGCATGCGCGCGTCGAGCGTCACCGTGATTGGCCTGCACGTGAGCGTGCTTCGACCGCGCTGCCGTCGGCTGGTGCGCGCGCGCTTCGGCCGCGGCGGCAGCGCTGCCAGCGCTCTGCCGCAGGCGCGCCGCCGGCGCCGCAGCAGCGCCGGGCCCGATCGGGACAGCGATCGCGATTTCTCTTCCTTCATCATCGGCGACGGCGTGACGACCGCCTCGCGCATCGCGACGATCAGATGGCGCAGCACCGCATCGTTGAACTTGAACGCGTGCTCGAGCTCGGTCAGCGTCGCCGCGTCGCACTCGATGTTCATCAGCACGTAGTGTGCCTTGTGAACCTTGGCGATCGGATAGGTGAGCTGGCGGCGGCCCCAATCCTCGAGGCGATGGATCCTGCCGCCGGGCGCGGTGACCATCGCGCGGTAGCGCTCGACCATCGCGGGCACCTGCTCGCTCTGGTCGGGATGCACGATAAATACGATTTCGTAGTGACGCATGCAGACTTCTCCTTATGGACGTTGGTGGGCAACGTCGGAACGCGGGGCAAGGCCCGAAGCGGTCCTCATCTTTCATCCGTTGCCGACGGCCTCCCCGCGACTTTCGCGGGTGAGGCAAGGAACCGGGGATTTTATCCGGAATTGCGCGATAAGACAAGGATTTACGGCGGTCCGGCTAGTGGCTCATTTCACCCCCTCATTTCATCTTATTTGACCATTGAGGCTTTTGAAACGAAGTCGCGTGACCCCCAAGACTTGTCGCCCCGGCTATTGGGGTAACTGAGGGGGTAACTGAGCCGGGGCCCAATCTGCGTCTTCAACCTTGGATCCCGGCCTGCGCCGGGATGACAGGCACGTGCACACGCACCGCGTCAGCAAGCGCCGCGACTCGCTATTCGGGCTCGGGGGGCTCCGGCACCGGGTTTGCGCTTGCCGATGCCCGTGTGGACGCCACGGCCGCAGCGAGCGCGGTGTTTCGCTCGGATTTTTCCGGCAGCGCCGCCAGCGCTTTGACCTTGGCGTAGAAGCGCGGGAGATCGCCGTCGACGGAGGCCAGCAGCGCGCGAAACTCCGGCACTTTCTGCGTATAGAGCCCCACTGCGGCGAGGCTCGCATTGTTGGGTCCCTGCGCGAACCAGCTGTCGTACGCGGCGTAGCCGCCCCACTTGCTTTTCATCTCCGCGTAGTCGTTGCGCATCGCTGCAAGCGCGTCGGCTTTTTCGGCCCGCTTGGTCGCGTCGCTTTCGCTGCTCGCATAGACTTTCGCCAAACGCGAGCGCGTGCGGGAGACGAGCGTGCGGAACCCGTCGCGATAGCGCTGCGTCGTCGTGAACTGCGCCGTCAGCGCGGGATCGTTCTGCGCGGCCAGCCAGCGCGTCACGCCCTCTTCCTCCACCGCCACCGCGAACGACTCGTTGAACACCGTGTCGTCCTTGGCGTACGCGAGCTGGTGTGCGAGCTCGTGAAAGACGAGCCGCGCGACCTCGGTATCCGGATAGCGGATGAACGTCGACAGCATCGGATCGTTGAAATACCCCAGCGTCGAATACGCCGGCACGCCGCCGACGTAGACATCGTCGCCCGCGGCGGCAAAGCGCGCCGCTTCCTCCCGCGCACCGGCTTCGTCGAAATATCCGCGATAGTTGACGCAGCCGGCGATCGGGAAACACCATTGGCGCGGCTGCAGCGAAAGCTCGGGGGTGGCAAAGACGTTCCACAAGACGAAACGCCGGCCTAGATCGGCGTACGTGCGATAGCTGGCGTTGTCCGGAAGGCCGAGCTCGCGGCTGGCGAAGTCGCGGATGGCGACGACGTGTTCGAGCTTCTTCTTGAGGGTGGCATCCTGGGTGCTGCCCAGAATCTCCTGGATCGGCTGCGCACGCTCGAGCAGGTCGATCTGGCCGCGAATGCCCTGCAGATAATAGGCACTCGAGGAGCAGGCTCCGAGGAGCGCGACGAACACGATAGAGAGGACAAGACGCATCATCGACTCAAGGTGGGAAGCCATTCGGCCAGGCGGCGCACCCCTTCGCGCAGCTTGCCGAGCTCGATGGTATAGGCAAAACGGACATGCGCGCCGGAGCGATGGCGGCCGAAATCGATGCCGGGCGTGAATGCGACGCCGGTCGCCTGGAGCGCCTCGACGCAAAAGCGTTCGCTGTCCATGCCGAAGGGGGAGCAATCGGCGTAAACGAAGAACCCGCCCTGCGGCATGATCGGAATACCGAAGCCGAGATCGCGCAAGGCCGGCACCAGAAAATCGCGACGCGTCTGAAACTCCCGCCGGCGCGACTCGAGAATGGCGAGCGTTTCCGGGTGAAAGCACGCCATCGCAGCGTGCTGCGACAAAGTAGGCGGCGAGATGTAGAGATTCTGCGCCAGCTTCTCGATGTCGCGCACGTGGCGCTCGGGCGCAACCAGCCACCCCAGCCTCCACCCCGTCATGTTGAAATACTTGGAAAAGCTGCTGATGACGAACAACTCATCCGACAGCGCCAGCGCGCTCCTCGGCTTGGCATCGTACGACAGGCCCAGATAGATTTCGTCGACGATCAGCGCGCCGCCGCGAGCGGAGACCGTCGATGCGATCCTGCGCATCTCCTCGTACTCGATCGCGGTGCCGGTGGGATTCGAAGGCGACGCGACCAGGGCGCCGCGCGTACGCGGCCCCCATGCCTCGGCGATAAGCGCGGCGTCGAGTTGATAGTTCGATTCCGGTCCGACCGCGATCCCGATCGCTTCGCCTTCCAGCGTTCGGACGAAATGCCGATTGCACGGATATCCGGGATCGGCGAGGAGGATCTGGTCGTCCCGGTTGACCAGCAACGCGAGCGTCAGCAGCAGTGCCGCCGACGACCCGGCGGTCACGATGATCCGATCGGCGGAGACATCGACGTCCAGCTGATCCCGGTAGTGCCGCGCGATCGCCTCGCGCAATTCGCGCATGCCGAGCGCGGAGGTGTAGAAAATCCCTCCGCCGGCGATCGCTTTTCCGGCAGCCGCGAGCACCGGTGCCGGTGTCGGGAAATCCGGCTCCCCGATTTCCATGTGAATGACGCTGCGTCCGGCCGCCTCCAGGGCACGCGCAGCGGTCTGCACCTCCATTACATGGAAGGGCGCTATTTCATGGACGCGGGCAGCGGTGCGAAGACGCGTATCCATCGAACGGATGAGTCGTTCCGGACGCAAAAGTGATATGTTAATCGGATTCGCTTCACAGGAGCGACACCATGGCCGCCGTGCTGATATGGATCACGATCCCGTTTTTCGCGGCGGCGCATGCCGCGGTATTCAAATGCAGCGCGGAGGGCGGCGGTGTCGTATATCAGGACGCGCAATGCCAGCCCGGAAAGGAGCTGCGCAACTTCGATACAGACCCGCCGAACGTCAGTATTGTTCCGGGAACGCCGGAATCGCGCCCCGCACCCCCTCCCAAGACAGCTCCTGCACCTCGCGCGGCCGCCGAGCGGCGTGCCGCCAAAGCAAAACCGACAGACACCAAGGCCGCGGGGAGGCGTTTTGCACAGATCGGCATGTCAGAAGCGGAGGTCGTCGAGCGCTTCGGCCAGCCGGAAGTCGATTCGCGCAGCCGCCGCGGTCAAGGCAAGCAGTGGTCGTACCTGCCCGGACCGGGCGACCCCGAAACCATCACCACCCTGACCATCGTGGGCGGCAAGGTCACCGACGTCGAGCGCAAGATCGTGCGCTAACGTCGCCGATGCGGGCACTCGTGCAGCGCGTCAGCAACGCTTCGGTGAGCGTGGATGCGCGCATCACAGCGTCGATCGATCGCGGATTGCTGGTGTTCTGCGGAGTCGCCGCGTCGGACACCCGCGCCGACACCGAGTGGCTGGTTCACAAGATCGTGAGCCTCAGGATCTTCGACGATGCCGATGGCGTGATGAACCGTTCGGTGATGGATTCAGGAGGGGAAATCCTGGCGGTCAGCCAGTTCACGCTCTATGCGTCGACAAAGAAGGGCGCGCGGCCGTCGTATAGCGCGGCCGCACCTCCCGCGGTTGCCCATCCCCTCTTCGACGCGTTCGTGCAGGCGCTCGAACATGCGGCGGGCCGACCCGTCCGTACCGGCGTTTTCGGCGCGCACATGCAAATTGCGCTCGTCAACGACGGCCCCGTGACGCTTTGGCTCGACTCGCTATCGCGGGAGTAACTCACCCTCGGTGACGTCACTGTTCGATCGGCGCCGCGGGCTTGGTCCTCAGACGACCAGCCGGGTGTCGATCTCGAAGCGTCCCATCAGCGTCCGATGCACGGGACACTTGTTGGCAATCTCGAGCATACGATTTCGCTGTTCGTCGGAAAGCGCGCCCGTCAGGCGAACGTCGCGCCGCATACGGTAGACGCCGTCGGCTTCGGTATGGCTGACCTCGACCTCGACATTCGCAAGAAGCATCCCCTTGCGGCGCGCGTACAGGTTCAAGGTCAGCGCCGTGCAGCTCGCGAGCGCCGCGTCGAGCAGCTCGTGGGGATCCGGCCCCAGGTCGTCTCCGCCAATCTCCCGGGGTTCGTCGCTGATGAGGATGTGCGGGCCGATCTGCAGCTGCTGCGCGATCGTGCCGGCCGCAGCCTTGGTCGTGCGCACAGGACGGAGCTCGATCGACATCGGCGGCATCCCGTCATGCCTTGTCGATGCCGAAACGCCCCGGCCCGAACGCGACCACCATGAACATCCCTCCCGCAATGCAGATATTCTTCATGAAGTGGATCTGGTTGTTCATCGCCTCGGCGCCGCTCATGGTCCAGAAGTTGTGGAAGAAGACCGCTGCGAGGATGCTGAAGATCCCCAGCGCTAGCGCAGCCCAGCGCGCCTTGAATCCGACGAGGAGCAGCAGGCCGCCACCGAGCTCGACGGCGATCGTGAGCGCCGTCAGTATTTCCGCGGCCGGGAGCCCTTTGCTCGCGATATAGCCCGCGGTGCCGGCAAACGCACCGATTTTCTTCGCGCCCGAGATCACAAAGATCAGGCTGAGCAGAACACGTCCCAACAACGCCATGCCATCGTATTGCTTGTTCATCGCTTCTCCCGGAAGTTGGTCAATCGAACCACGGACCCTACGCTCTTGTCGCGCCGACGTCGACGCGACCATAGATCGACGAGGCACCCGTGCCTACTACCCACCGCATATTTTCCCGTATTTCGCGCTTCCCGGCCGTTTGCCTGTCCGCAGCAGGAACGGCTAGAATCGAGCCCGCCGACATGGGGGCGCCGCCGGAGTGTCGATGATCCGCAGGGGATGCTGGTTCGCGTTCGTCGCCGCCCTATCGTGTTGTCAGTCGATAGCCACCGCTGCACCCGACGGTCTGGCGCCCTCCGAAGAAGCCTACAGCGTCTCGGCGCAGGCGACCTTTGTAACGCAACAGCACGATGCCTTTTCGGCGCCCTATTCGGGCGCCAACAGCCTCTTTCCCGGCTTCGAGCGCAAGAATTCCTTGAGTGCGACGCTGTTCCTGGGCGCGCGACTGTGGCGCGGCGCCGAGATCTACGCCGACCCCGAGGTCATCAAGGGGCGCGGACTGAGCAATGTCCTCGGCATCGCCGGCTTTCCCAACGGCGACGTCGCGCGTGTAGGCGATGGCAACTGGAAGCTCTACCACGCGCGGCTTTTTCTCAGACAGACCTTCGGCCTGGGAGGCGAACAGGAATCGATCGAGGCCGACCAGCACCAGCTCGCGGGCGTCCAGGATGCCCGGCGCGTGGTGATCAACGTCGGCAATTTCTCCGCCGCGGACTTCTTTGACGACAATGCGTATAGCCACGATCCGCGGACGCAATTCCTCAACTGGTCTCTGATGGCAAATGGCGCCTGGGACTACCCCGCCGATGCACGGGGATACACCAATGGCATTGTCTCGGAATGGATCGAGCCCGGTTTCGCGCTACGCGCCGGACTCATGATGATGCCGGTCAACGCCAATCAACTTCCACTCGACCATCGATTGTCGGTCGCCCACGGTGCGGTGGTGGAGTGGGAGCGCGCCTATGCGATCGGAACGCGTCCGGGCAAGCTGCGGCTGCTGGCCTATCTCAACCGCGCCAACATGGGCAGCTACCGCGCGGCGCTGGCGAATGCGGGGGCGGGCCCGCCCGACGTGACCGCGACCCGCGCGACGCGCACGAAGTATGGCTTCGGCGTGAACATCGAGCAGCAGATCGACGAAACGCTTGGCGTGTTCGCACGGCTGGGCTGGAACGACGGTGCGACCGAGACCTGGTGCTTCACCGAAATAGACCAGCAGCGCAAGCGTTGGCGCGCTGCTGCGCGGCGTTGCGTGGGGCCGCGCCGATGATACGGTGGGCATCGCCACCGTCGTCAACAGCCTGTCGTCGGCACACCGCGACTATCTCGCCGCCGGCGGCTATGGGTTCATGCTCGGTGACGGACGCCTCAACTATCGCCACGAAGTGGTCGTCGAGACGTTCTATTCGCTCAAGCTGTTAGACAAGCTCGCGCTTTCGCTCGACTACCAGCGCGCGGCACATCCCGCCTACAACGCCGACCGCGGTCCGGTGAACATCCTGACCGGGCGCGTGCATGTCGAGTTTTGACAACGGTCAAAGCTTGTAGGCTCGCTTGGCGAGCCCGTAGGCCAGCTCCGGCGCGAGCTCGTAGGCTTCGTCCTCCTCGATCTTGTGCTCGGTGACGAGCTGCGCCAGGAACCGGCAGTCGATGCGCCGCGCAACGTCGTGTCGCGCGGGGATGGAAAGGAACGCCCGAGTGTCGTCGTTGAAGCCGACCGTGTTGTAGAACCCTGCGGTCTCGGTCGCCAGCTCGCGGAAGCGCAGCATGCCTTCCGGACTGTCGTAGAACCACCACGGCGGGCCCAGCTTGAGGATCGGATAGTGCCCGGCGAGAGGCGCCAGCTCGCGCGAATAGGTCGTCTCGTCGAGGGTGAAAAGGATCACCGTCAGCCGCCGGTCGTTGCCGAACCGGTCGAGCAGGGGCTTGAGCGCGCGGACGTAGTCGGTCCGCGTCGGAATGTCGGCGCCCTTGTCCCGGCCGAAGCGGTCAAAGACTTGCGGGTTGTGGTTGCGCAGCGATCCGGGATGAATCTGCATGACCAGATCGTCGTCCAGACTCATCGATGCCATCTCGGTGAGCACCTGACCGCGGAAAATCTCCGCTTCAGCGGCGCTGAGCTTTCCACCCAGCGCCTTAGCAAACAGCGCTTCGCTCTGGCGCGCGCTTAAGTCCGACGTCTGCGCCGTGGGATGTCCGTGGTCGGTCGATGTTGCGCCCATCGTCTTGAAAAACGCGCGCCGCTTGCGGTGGGCGGCAAGGTAGCCGCTCCACGTCGAGGTATCTTCACCGGTGATCTTGCCCAGCTTCGCCACGTTGTCGCGGAAGCCGTCGAATTCAGGATCGACGACGGGATCGGGCCGGTACGCGGTGATCACGCGACGATTCCAGCCCGACGCGCGGATCTTGGCGTGGTGCGCAAGCGGATCGAGCGGCGACTCGGTCGTCGCGATCACTTCGATGTTGAATCGCTCGAAAAGCGCCCTCGGCCGGAACTCGGGTTGCCCGAGACACGCGTTGATGCGATCGAAGACGCGGTCCGCACTCTCCGGCGTCAACCGCTCGCGAACGCCGAAGGCCTCGTGAAATGCGTGATCGAGCCAGACCCGCGTCGGCGTTCCCCGGAAAACGTGGTAGTGCTGCGCAAATACGCGCCAGATCTTGCGCGCGTCGCGCTCGACGGCGCCGCCGTCTCGGCGCGGGATCGCCAGATCCTCCAGCGGCACGCCCTGGCTGTAGAGCATGCGGAAGACGTAGTGGTCGGGCGTGATGAACAATGCCGATGCGTCGGTGAATCGTTCGTTGTCCGCGAACCATTGCGGGTCGGTGTGCCCGTGCGGACTGACGATGGGCAGGTCTTTCACCGTCGCGTAGAGCTTTCTCGCGAGGCCGCGTTGCGCGGGGTCGGAAGAGAACAGGCGATCGGGATTGAGCTCGAGCGGGAGGGCCATGATGGAGATCGAGTGTTGGTTTTGCGTCACTGAGCCACGAAATTTCCCGTCGCCCGCTTGCGGGAGAGGGGGAAGGGGTGAGGGCAACAATCGTCACACATTTTTACGAAGCGTGCTAACCGCGCTGGACGGCACGCGCAACGGTGCGCGCGGAACCTTCGCTGAAAAGCGACCCCAGCCAGTCCGAAACCGGGACGGAGAAGCGCGGGTCCGCCGGAAGATCGTCGCCGAAGACCGAGCGAAGGCCAAGAAACCCGCGCGCAAGCGCGATCGGATCGTTGCGATGCGCGGAGGCGATACGGGCAAAGTCGGCGGCGAGCGGGTCGGCCACCTTGATGTCGCCTCCGGCTTCGTCGCGGCCGCTGGCGTAGCGCATCCAGCCGGCGACCGCCAGCGTAAGCAGAAGTATCGGCCTTTGCGCGGCGAGATTGTCGCGCACGGTTGCGAGCAGGCGCTGCGGCAGCTTCTGCGAGCCGTCCATGGCGATCTGCTGGGTGCGGTGCGGCAGCGCGGGGTTGCCGAAGCGCGCCAGCAGTGATCGCTGGTACGCGGCGATGTCCACGCCCTGCGGAACGCTCAAGCTCGGCGCAACTTCGCCGACCATGAATCGGCGCATGAACTCGGCGAAGTCCGGCTGCGCCGCGACCTGATAGATGTATTCGTGACCGGCAAGAAACCCGAGATACGCAAAAGCGGAATGACTGCCGTTGAGCAGGCGCAGCTTCATCGCCTCGAAGGGCGCAACGTCGCGAACGAGCTCCGCACCGACCCGATCCCACGCCGGCCGGCCCGCGACGAAATCGTCTTCGATCGCCCATTGCTTGAACGGCTCGTGCACGACGGGTGCGGCATCGTGTACGCCCAGCGCCGTGTCGTTGTCCGCGATGTCGGTCTCGGTGGTGGCGGGAACGATGCGGTCGACCATGGTCGACGGAAAGCTCGCATTGCTCTCGATCCAGCGCGCCAGCACCGGGTCGCGCGCGTTCGCGTATTCCAGAACGAGGCCGCGAACCATCCTGCCGTTGTGCGGCAGATTGTCGCAGCAGAGCACCGTGAATCCAGCCGTGCGGTGCTCCATCCGCGACGAAAGCGCGGCCACGATCAATCCGACGGCGCTTCGCGGCTCACCGGGATGCGCAAGATCGTGCTCGATATCGGGATGCGAGAAATTGAGCGCGCCGGTCGCCGGATCGTGACAGTAGCCTTTCTCCGTGATGGTCAGAGAAACGATGCGCGTGGCCGGCGCGGCGAGCCGGGCCTGGATCGCTTCGCGCTGGTCGCCGAGAAAAAGCACTTCGCGCACGCTGCCGATCACGCGTCTGGACACTTCGGCACGGCTTTTTTCGACCGCGGTATACAGCCCGTCCTGCGCGGACAGCCGATCTCTGACGTCGGCCGAGCGCAAGCTCACTCCGCAGATGCCCCACGATTCCTGTTCCTGCGCCAAAGCGTCGTCGCTGTACACGGCCGTCTGGGCGCGATGGAAGGCGCCGATTCCGAGATGAACAATCCCGATTCCGATGTTGCGGGGTCGTACCGGGGCGTGGCGATCGCTGCGGGAACATCGCCGAGCGTGCCAAGCGAGAGTCTGCTCACGTCGAGTGGGTCACGCTGGTGTGTCGTCAGGCGGCCTGAGGATGCTCTTTGACGCGCGAGACGAGCTGCGTCGGATTGACGAATCGCAGCGCGATCAGCAACCACACCAGCGTCACCGCCATGTACACCATCGCCATCGCATCGACCGATTGCGGCGCACGCACGCCCGCCGCGAAGACCGCGTAGTAAAGCGCGACGACCAGCGTCTGCGAATCGGCGCCGGCGGTAAGAAAGGTCAGCTCGAACAGCGCGATCGTCCTCACCAGCACCAGGAGCGACGCGGCGAGGATGCCGGGTCCCAGCAACGGCACCAGGATGTGCCAGAACATGCGCCCGGTCCCCGCGCCGAACACGCGCGCGGCCGATTCGAGGTTGGGATCGATCTGCTCGATGAACGGCGTCATGACCAGTATCACGAACGGCGCCGCGGGAATGAGGTTGGCCAGGATGACGCCGTAGATCGTCCCCGCAAGCTGGAGCTTGTAGAGCACCGTCGCCAGCGGAATGCCGTAGGTGATCGGCGGCACCATCAGCGGCAGTAGAAACAGCAGCATCAGCAGGCGCTTGCCCGGAAAGTCGCGTCGCGCCAGCGTGTACGCGGCCGGCACGCCGATCAACAGCGAGAGAAACACCACCGCGAACACGACCTGCACGGTGACCCAGAGCACTGAATCGAGCTGAAACTCCTTCCACGCAGCGCTATACCAGCTCGTCGTCCAGCCTTCGGGAAGCCAGGTGCCCAGCCAGCGCTTCGCAAACGAGCTCGTCGCGACCGCGGCGATCATGAATGCGATATTGATGACGAAAAGCGTCATCAAGCCGAGCAGGAGCCCGCGCCACGCGTTGTCGAACCACCGGTTGAGGTCGCGCCCCGGAGCCGCTGCCGTGGTCATCCCTTGCCTCCCGCGACCGGGCCGCGATAAAACGCATTGCGCAAGCCCAGAACGCCGGCGACGATGACGAGCTGAACAAAGCCCATGATCATCGCGATCGCCGACGCCAGCGAATAGTCGTATTGCTCGAACGCCGCCTCGTACGCCGCGATGGAGATGACCCGCGTCGGACCCGCGGGCGACCCCAGCAGGACGGCGGACGGAAACACCGAGAACGCCTGCACGAACGCGAGGCAGAAGCACATCGCCAGTCCCGGCGCGAGCAGCGGCAGATAGATGTGGCGGAACTGCGACTTCGGCCCCGCGCCGAGCGTCGCCGCCGCGCGCGCCAGCACCGGGTCGATGCCCGTGATGTACGAGAGTATCAGCAGGAACGCGAAGGGAAATCCCGAGATCACCAGCGATATCAGCACGCCCCAGTAGTTGTGCGTCAGGCGGATCGGGCCGCTGTACAAGTGAAAGAACTGCAGGAACTGCGACAGCCAGCCCTTGGGACCGAAGTACGTCAGCATGCCCTCGGCGATCAGCACCGTGCCGAGCGTGATCGGCACCACGAGGATCGTCGTCACCCAGCGCTGATAGCGCGACTTCACCCGCATCTTGTACGCGATGGGCAGTGCAAAGCCGACGTTGATGAGCGTCGCGGGCAGCGCGAGCTTGAGCGTGGTCCAGATCGTCGGCCACTCGTTGTCGGTAGTGAAAAAGAACTTGTAGTTCGCGAGCGCGCCGCCCTCCTTCGGCTCGAACGACAGCACCAACCCGTACAGGAACGGGTATATGAACAGGAGCACCATGAACGCCGCGGCCGGGACGACCAGCAGCAGCGTGCGATCGAAGGGCGGACGGACCGTTGCGTCGGAAGCCATGTCTTTCGCGCGGCTGGTCAATCCGCCGGATACACGAGCACGCGCTCGACCGGCACGTGCACCTGCACGATGTCGTTCAGCGCCGTGCTGACGGGCCCGCGCACGTGCAGCATCGTTCCCGACGAAGTGACGACGTCGAGCAGCGAATCGCGTCCGTTGTACTCGACGTTGTCGACGCGCCCCGAGATCGTGTTCACGCCTCCAGGTCCCTGCCCCACGACAATCTCCTCGGGACGGATCGCGATCATGGCGCGCGCGCCCTTGAGCGGCTGCTTGCGCACGCCGCTCATGGCGATGCCTCCTCCGCGCAGCGCGACCCGGTCGCCGTCCTCGCCGGCAATGTCGAGCTCCAGCACGTTGCGATAGCCCATGAAGCGCGCGACGTGAAGATTGGCGGGCTGTGAATAGACTTCCGTCGGCGTGCCGATCTGCTGCACCACGCCGTCCTTCATGACCACGATGCGGTCGGCCAGCGACAAGGCCTCGTCCTGATCGTGCGTGACGTAGATCGTGGCGCGGCCAAGCTCGCGGTGGATGCGGCGAATCTCCGCGCGCGTCTCGATGCGAAGCTTGGCATCGAGGTTCGACAGCGGCTCGTCCATCAGAATCAAGGGCGGCTCGATGACGATGGCGCGCGCGATCGCCACCCGCTGCTGCTGGCCACCGGATAGCTGGCCCGGGAGCTTGTGCTCCTGACCCGTGAGCTGAACGAGCTTGAGCGCGTGCGCGACGCGGGGTGCGACGTCGGACGCGGCAATGCCGCGCATTTTCAAACCGAAGCCGATGTTCTTCGCCACGCTCATGTGCGGAAACAGCGCGTAGTTCTGGAACACCATGCCGAAGCCGCGCTTCTCCGGCGGAAGCGTGTCGATGCGCTGCTCGTCGAGCCAGATGCTGCCGCCGGAGAGTTGCATCAGACCGGCGATACAGTTAAGCGCGGTCGATTTGCCGCAACCCGACGGTCCCAGAAGGCAGATGAACTCGCCGCGCTTGACAGTCAGCGTGAGCTCGTCGAGCGCATTGAACGCCTTGCCTCCGGCACCGGCGAAGCGGCGCGTCACGCGATCGAGCTTGAGCTCGCTGAAGTCGTGTTTCATTGGGATATTTTCATCGACGATATCTTATTCTGACCCGCCTCGCTCGCGCTGCCCGTGAATCACTCAAACCTGTCCGTCGTTCCCGCGCAAGCGAGAACCCAGCGGTGTTCGTTCGCGCATAATCGCGATGCTTCCAAAGACACTCGATCCCCGCTTTCGCGGGGATGACGCAATTTCGTCGTCCCGGCGCAGGCCGGGACCCAAGTTGCCACCTCGCAGCCGGCTGCCTCACTTGGATCCCGGGTCTCGCTCGCGCCTCGCCCGGGATGACGTTGCTGTCTCCAATCGCGCCCCGTCCTTCTCTGCCGTCATTCCCGCGCACGCGGGAATCCATTTTGACTTTCGCCTTAACCTGGATCCCCGCTTTCGCGGGGATGACGCGGCTGTTTCCGATCGCTGCGACGCTACGCGTCTGGCTCTCGGACATCCGCGTCACTTTGTCTTTTGCGCGCCGACCTCGCTGTCCCAGCGCCTGAATGCCTCCACGACGGCTTTCGCTTCGAGCGTTGGAACGTGGGGATATTGCGCCAGCCATCCTTCGTACTCGGGGCGCCCGTACTCGCGAATCGCATCCTGGCTTTCCTTTGGCGCCATCGACAAGGGCACGTTCTTGACCGAAGGCCCGGGATAAAAATAGCCCTTGTCGTAGGTCAGCGCCTGCGCCTCGGGTTTGAGCAGGTACGCCATGAGGTCGAGCACGACTGCGAGCTTTTCCGGCGGCACGCCTTTGGGAACGGCCATATAGTGCGCGTCGTTCACCCACGTCATGTTCTTGAACGGCGTCACCTTGTAATTCTTCGGAACGATGCCAAGGATGCGCGGGTTCAAATCCCAACCCGTCATGGTGACCGTCATGTCGCGCGAGCCTTCGCCCAGCTCCTTCATGATCGCGGCGGTGCCGGTGGTGTAGTACTCGATGCATGAATCGAGCTCTTTCAAAAATGCCCACGTCTTGTCCCAGCCTTTTGCCGGGTCGCGCGGGTCCTTGTCGCCGAGCAGATACGGCAGGCCCATCAAAAATGTAAAGCCCGGACCCGAGTTGGCGGGGCGCGCATAGGCAAAGCGGTTTGGATTCGCCTTGCACCATGCCAGCAATTCCTGCGGCGTCGTCGGCGGCTGCTTGACCTTGTCCGGGTTGTACTCGAGCAAGGGCCCCGCAGGCATGAACGTCACAACCAGCGCCTCGCCTTGCGCGAGGTCCTGCATCTTTCTCGCCGCGGGAATGTAGTTGTCGAGCACGCCCGGAAACTTGGCGGCGTGATCGGGAAGCACCTTGACCCACAAACCCTGGTCGATGCCGGACGACAACGCGACGACGCCCGTGAGAACGAGGTCGATGTCGCTGCGGCCGGCCGCCTGCATCGCCTTGAGCTTCGCCGGCAACTCGGGCGCCGGAGCCTTGGTGAAAGTGACCTTGGAGACGAGGTTTGGATTTTTGGATTGATAGGCTTCGATGGCCGCCTGGGTCAGCGCGAGATCCCCGGCGACGTCGACAACGTTGATGGTGACCGGCGTCTTGGGCAGCTGGGGCGTCTGCGCGAGCGAAATTGGTGCGACCGCCGCGCCCATGAACGTCGCTGCGCATAGCAGCATCAGGCCACGGCGGGCGTGAACGACGCTCTCGACGGCAGGATTGGTTTTCAACGGAATTCCTTAGTGTGCGTGCAAGTGCGTGATGCAACATCGTCGTCCCGGCGCAGGCCGGGACCCAAGTGTGCGATCTCTCACCCTACCTGGATCCCGGGCCTCGCTTGCGCTCGCCCGGGATGACGCATCCGTTAACCAATCGCGGCCCGTCCTTCGGCGGACCGTTCTTGGACCGATGCGTCATTTCGTCTTCTGCGCGCCGACCTGCTGATCCCAGATGCGGAACGCCTCGACCTGCGCCTTCGGCTCGAGCGATTGCGTGTGCGGAAACTGCGTGAGCCAGGCTTCGTACTCCGGCCGGCCGTATTCCTTGATCGCGTCCTGGCTTTCCTTCGGCGCCATCGACAGCGTCACGTTCTTCACCGCGGGTCCCGGATAGAAATAGCCCTTGTCGTAGGTGTAGGCCTGCGCTTCCGGCGTCAGCATGTACGCCATCAGGTCGAGCACGACGCCGACCTTTTCCGGCGCCACGCCCTTCGGGATCACCATGTAGTGCGCGTCGTTGACCCAGGTCATGCCCTTGAACGGCGTCGACCTTGTAATTCTTCGGCACGATGCCCAGCACGCGCGGATTGATGTCCCAGCCGGTCATGGTGATGGTCATGTCGCGCGAACCTTCGCCGAGCTCCTTCATCACCGCGCCGGTGCCGGTCGGATAGTACTCGATGCAGCTGTTGAGGTCCTTCAAGTACGCCCAGGTCTTTTCCCAGCCGTTGACCGGGTCCTTGGGGTTCTTGTCGCCGAGGATGTACGGCAAGCCCATGATGAACGTGCGGCCCGGACCCGAATTCGCCGGGCGGGCATAGATCAGCCGGTTCGGATTGGCCTTGCACCACGCAAGCAGCTCCGCCGGCGTCGTCGGCGCCTGCTTGACCTTGTCGGGGTTGTACTCGACCAGCGGTCCCGCCGGCATGAACGCCACCGCGATGCCGTAGTCCTGCGCGAGCTCCTGCATCTTCGCGGCCGCCGGCTGGTAGTTCGCCATCAGGTTGGGAAACTTGGCGGCCTGGTCGGGAAGGATCTTCATCAGCACGCCCTGCTCGATGCCGGCGGCGAGAAAATCGGTGCCGGTCAGCACCAGGTCGATGTCGCTGCGTCCTGCGCCCTGCATTGCCTTGAGCTTGCCCGGGAGCTCCGGGGCCGGCGCCTTGGTGTAGTTGATCTTTGCGATCGTATCGGTATGCTTTTTCTGGTAAGCGTCGATCGCGTCCTGCGTCAGCGCGAGATTGCCGGCGACATCGACGATGTTGATGGTGACGGGCGCTCGCGCCCCCTGTGCCGCAAGCTGGGGAGCGCCAAACGCGAGCATCGCGGCGCAAGCGACGGTCAACATCGCGCGAATGCGCCGGCTCAGTGCAAAACCCGGATACGAAACGTTCATGGTGTAAGTCCTCCATGTCGCCGTTCAAGAAATCGAATGCTACTTGGTTTTATTCAGGCCCGCGCCTGGTGCGGGCCGAATGATACTCGATGCCGGCTTCGTCTCCGGACACGCCGCGCGTCCGCGGCGCGGTCTGTTCCTCGGCGCGTGCGGCGTCTTCGAGTCCGCGCTGGAATTCCTGCACGACGCGCGCCATATGCCGGTGCATGGCGCTGCGCGCGCCGTCCGCGTCGTGCGCGGCAATCGCCTTGACGATCGCCGCGTGATCGCGGATGGTCTGCCTGCGCCAGCTCGCGCGTGTGAAAATGCTGCTGCATGCGGCCCCACAATTCGGCGCGCTGGTCCCACAAGCCTTCGACGACAAGCTCGAGCGAGCCGTTGCCGGTCGCCTTGGCGATGCGGAAATGAAAATCGCGATCGGTGTCTTCGCGAATCGCGAAATCGTCGATGTTCGCGTCCATGCGCTCGAGACAGTCGCACGCAGCGCGTCGACGTCTGCCGCCGTCGCATGCTGTCGCCGCCAGCGCCGCGATCTCGCCCTCGACGAGCTTGCGCGCGCTCAGCAGTTCGAAAGGGCCGGGACCCTCGTCGTTGCGCCGTCGCCGACGTCGTTCGCGCCGTCACGAAGATGCCGGTGCCGACCCGGACTTCGACCAGACCGCCGATCTCCAGCGAAATGATCGCTTCGCGCACCGAGGCGCGGCTCACGCCGAGCTGGGACGCAAGCTCGCGCTCCGCGGGAAGACGCGAACCCGCGCGGAACTCGCCGTTGGCGATCAAGCCCGCGATCTGGTCGGCGATCTGCCGGTACAGGCGTCGGGCTCGACGGCCTGCAGAGGCAACGCGCGAACTCCTCCGAAGGTCGCACGGTTGCGACCGCGATTGGCGTTCCGCGACCGTCGAGCCGCACGACTCGACGGGCACTGGTAGCGCCGACTATACTCTGGTCAAGTGGTCTAACCACCGGACCACGGCCGCGCCGCACCGCGTACCGACTCGCAGTACTCCTGTCAACCTGGGCCGACCCATGAAAATCACGACGTGCCGCGTCATCGTCTGCTGCCCCGGGCCGCAACTTCGTCACGCTGAAAATAGAGACCGACGAGGGCGTTCACGGCGTCGGCGACGCGACGCTCAACGGCCGCGAGCTCGCCGTCGCGTCGTATCTCGCCGACCACGTCATCCCGACGCTCATCGGACGCGATCCCGGCGCAGATCGAGGACATCTGGCAATACCTCTACCGCGGCGCGTACTGGCGCCGCGGCCCGGTGACGATGAGCGCGATCGCCGCGGTCGACACCGCGCTGTGGGACATCAAGGGCAAGGTCGCCGGCCTGCCGATCTACCAGCTGCTGGGCGGCAGGAGCCGCGACGGCGTGATGGTCTACGGCCACGCCAACGGCAAGGACATCGCCGAAACGCTCGACGAGGTCGGCGCGCTACATCGAACTGGGCTACAAGGCGATCCGCGCGCAGTCCGGCGTCCCGGGCTCGCCTCGACCTACGGCGTGTCGAAGGACCGGATGTACTACGAGCCGGCCGACGCGGCGCTGCCGACGCGAGAACGTCTGGTCGACCGCGAAGTATCTCGATCACGCGCCGAAGCTGTTCGAGGCGATCCGCGCGCGCTTCGGCTTCGATCATCACATCCTGCACGACGTGCACCATCGCCTGACGCCGATCGAGGCGGCGCGGCTGGGCAAATCGCTCGAGCCGTACCGGCTGTTCTGGATGGAAGATCCGACGCCGGCCGAGAACCAGGAGGGCTTCCGCCTCATCCGCCAGCACACGGTGACGCCGATCGCGGTCGGCGAGATCTTCAACACGATCTACGACTGCCAGACGCTGATCACCGAGCAGCTGATCGACTTCATCCGCACGACGGTCGTGCACGCGGGCGGCATCACGCACCTGCGGCGCATCGCGCATCTGGCCGAGCTCTATCACGTGCGCACCGGCTCGCACGGCGCGACCGACCTGTCGCCGGTGTGCATGGGCGCGGCGCTGCACTTCGACACGTGGGTGCACAACTTCGGCATCCAGGAATACATGCGGCACACGCCGGAGACCGACGCGGTGTTTCCGCACGCCTATTCGTTCGAGCGACGGCTACCTGCACCCGGGCGAAGCGCCCGGGCACGGCGTCGACATCGACGAGAAGCTCGCCGCGAAATACCCGTACAAGCCGAGCGCGCTGCCGGTCAACCGGCTGGAAGACGGCAGCGATGTGGAACTGGTGATGCGAATTCGTTGCACGGGCTGCGTATTTCGACGTTGCGCCCGAATGATTCGGGCCTACGACGCCTTGAAATGCCCCGATTTGCCGCCCGACTTTTCCAGCAGTCGACGCCTTCGATGCGCATGCCGCGATCGACCGCCTTGCACATGTCGTAGATCGTCAGCAGGCCGACGCTGGCCGCGGTCAGCGCTTCCATCTCGACACCGGTGCGATCCAGCGTTTCGGCGGTCACCTCGATCGCGACGGCGCGTACTCCGTCGAGCGTGAATGTCGACGGCTGACGCGCGTCAGCGGCAGCGGATGCGCGAGCGGAATCAGCTCGGCGGTGCGCTTGGCCGCCTGGATCGCGGCGATCCGCGCGACGCCGAGGACGTCGCCCTTGCTGGCCTTGCCGCTCGCGAATCAGCGCCAGCGTTGCCGGCCGCATCAGCGATGCGGCCGCCGGCGCGCGCGACGCGCTTGGTTACATCCTTGCCGGCGACGTCGACCATGTGCGCCTGACCCGCGCATCAAAATGGGTAAAATGCGAGCTTGTCCCGGCCATCGCCCCGCTCCCGAAACTTTGCGCGCATTCGCGGCAATCATAGCACCATGGCTTCGCTCCCGTCTCTCGCCTCGCAAAGCGCTGCGTTGCTGCGGTTGATGGCCGCGGCGCTCGCGCTCTCGCCGATCGCGGTCGGCGCAGCAGAATCTGCCCGAGCTGGGCGACCCGTCGCTGGCGGCGCTGTCGGCGCCGCAGGAGCGCAAGCTCGGCGAGACGCGTCATGCGCGAGATCCGCGCTCCGGCGGCTACCTGAACGATCCCGAGGTCAACGGTTACCTGAACGAGCTCGGCAACCGGCTGGTGACGGCGATTCCCGGCGCGCCGTTCGACTTCGAATTCTTCGCCGTTCGCCGACCCGGCGATCAACGCGTTCGCGCTGCCGGGCGGCTTCGTCGGCGTCAACACCGGGCTCATCCTGCTCGCGCAGACCGAATCCGAGCTGGCGTCGGTGCTCGGCGCACGAAATCTCGCACGTCACGCAGCACCACATCGCGCGCTGCGATCGGCAACCAGAGGGACGCGATGCTCGCCTCGATCGCGGCGCTCGCGGCGGCGATCGCTCGCTTCGCGCTCGAACAGCTCGTCAACAGCGGCCAGACTGACCCAGGCCGCGATCGCGGGCGCGCAAGGCCTGGCGATCCAGATGCAGATCAACTTCACGCGGCAGAACGAGCAGGAAGCCGACCGCATCGGCTTCCAGCGGCTTGATGCCGCCGGCTTCGACGTCACCGCGATGGCGACTTTCTTTCGGAGCGCCTGCAGCGCGCTGCGACGTGGTTCGAAGGCAACGCGCCGTCGTATCTGCACGATCACCCGGAGACCTACGAGCGGATCGCCGAAGCGCAGGCGCGCGCGTATCGCCAAGCCGTTCCGGCAGGTCCCCGATTCGCTCGACTTCCACATGGTGCGCGCGCTGCTGAAGAGCTACCAGGGCACGCCGCGCGATGCGGTGCTTTTCTTCGACGACGCGCTCGCCGAGAAGAAGTACAACAACGAGATCGCCGCGCGCTACGGCCTGGTCGCATCGCTGCTGCGCGCCGAGAACTTCAAGCGCGCGCAGACCGAGCTCGCCACGCTCGAGAAGACTCGCGCCGCCGCATCCGATGATCGAGGCGATGGCCGGCCAGGTGTTGATGCAATCGGGACAGCTTGCACGGCCGCGATCGCGCGCTACGAGACCGCGCTTGCGCGCTATCCCGACAAAGATGCAGCTGGTCTACGACTATCCGGAGGCGCTGCTCAAGAACAATCAGCCGGCCAAGGCGGCGGCGTTCGTGTCGCAGCAGCTGCAGCGCTATCCCGTCGGACGGACCGCTGCATCAGATCGCCGCGCGCATCTACGCCGCGCTGGGCAAGCAGATGCTCGAGCATCAGCATCAGGCCGAGTACTACGCGTGGCAGGGCAATCTGCAGGGCGCGATCGCCCAGTTCGAGCTGGCGATCAAGGCGGGCGACGGCGACTTCTACCAGTCCTCGGTCGTCGAAACGCGCCTGCGCGCAGTTGCGCGACGAGCTCGAGGAGCAGAAAAAGGCAGGGAGCGAAGTCGCGGCCCGGGCTGGCCCGGCTCGGCCGCCGCTGCCTGCGGGCCGGCTACGCCTTGCCCGTCGCCGGAATGAAGCTCAGCGCGACGCCGTTGTTGCACCAGCGCTGGCCGGTCGGCGGCGGGCCGTCGTCGAACACGTGGCCCTGATGGCCGCCGCAGCGCACGCAGTGGTACTCGGTGCGCGGCAGCGATGAGCTGGAAGTCCTGCTTGGTCGCGAGGTGCCCGGGAATGCTGGTGAAAAAGCTCGGCCAGCCGGTGCCGCTGTCGAACTTCATCTGCGACGTGAAATAGCGGCAGCGTGCAACCGGCGCAGACGAAGACGCCGCGCGCGCTTTTCGTCGTTCAGCGGGCTGGTGAACGGCCGCTCGGTGCCTTCCTTGCGCAGCACGAGAAACTGCTGCGCGGGCAGCGATGCTCTTCCATTCGGCCTCGGTCTTCTGAATCGGCGCGGTCGAGTCGCGCGATGTCGGCGTCCTTGGCCAGAAACTGCTGCCAGTTCTGCTGGATCGAGCCAGCGAGGCATCCGTCCGTTGCCGCCGCCGACGGCCATTGCCCTGCCGAGGCCCGCCGCGGCACAGCGGCAATGCCGCCAGCATGCGCAAAATCCTGCGTCGTTTCATGTCTTCACACCTCCAGAACCGCTCCGGGTTGGACCAGCGATCGCGCCAAAGATTCCGCACCGTATCTTGAGTCGTTTTCGCGCCAATTTGCTTACAGCATACCGGCCCGGGGGCCGTGCGAGTCGGACCGCGGGCGATGGCTTTGCATTAAAATAACGTCGCTGCCCCGCCGCGAGGCGTGTCCAACTGCGCCGAATATCACCCGTGACCCTCCGCATGGCTCTCATGCCGCCCTCTTCCGGATCGGTCAGCGCTGTTCGCCGTGGCACGCGGGCCGAAGCGCTCTTGCGAGCCGACCACCGCGCTTTGCCGCCTGGCGGCCGCATCCGGTTCTAGGCGCGTGGCTCGAGTCGACGACATCGGCGGAATGCGCCGCATCCTGCGCAATCGCAAGACCATCGCGGTCGTCGGTCTATCTGCGCAATGGTACCGCCCGAGCTATTTCGCGGCCAAATACATGCAGGATCACGGATACCGCATCATTCCGGTCAATCCGAACTATAGCGAAGTGCTGGGACAGAAATGCTACGCCGACGCTGACGCGATATTCCGGAGCCGGTCGATATCGTCGACTGCTTTCCGCAAGTCCGAGGAAATGGTCCGCCATCGCACGCGACGCGGTCGACATCGACGCCAAGGTGCTGTGGATGCAGCTCGGCATCCGCAACGATGAGGCGGCGAAAATCGCTTCCGAGGGCGGGCTCGACGTGGTCGCCGAATCGCTGCGTCAAGATCGAGCACGCGCGCATTCTTGGCGGGCTCAATTGGGCCGGCGTCAACACCGGGGTCGTCTCGGCACGACGTCCGGTCTGAGCATGCACGCTCGCGTTTCTTTGTGGCACGCAAGCCGCCGCGCGGCGACAATCGACGCCCATGCCCGACCACAAGTACGGATTCGACACGCTCTGCCTGCATGCGGGGCATATACCCGATGCGAGCACCGGCGCACGCGCGCTGCCGATCTACCAGACGACCTCCTTTGTCTTCGACAGCGCCGATCACGCGGCAAGCCTGTTCAATCTGCAGACTTTCGGCAACGTGTATTCGCGGATCTCCAATCCGACGGTGGCCGCGCTGGAAGAAAGAGTCGCCGCGCTCGAAGGAGGACGCGCGGCGCTCGCCACTGCCACCGGCATGGCGGCGCAGATGACCGCGCTGCTCACCCTGGCGCAGAACGGCGACCACATCGTCGCGTCGCGCACGCTCTATGGCGGCACATATTCGCAGTTCGCGGTGACCTTCGCGCAATTCGGCATCGAGACGACGTTTGTCGCACCCGGACGACCCGCGAGGAATTCCGGCGCGCCCTGCGGCCGAATACCAAGGTGCCTGTACGCGGAGACGATCGGCAATCCGCAGCTCAACGTGCTCGATATCGCGCGCGGTCGGATCGATCGCCCGCGAAGCCGGCGTGCCGCTCGTCATCGACAACACCCTCGCCTCTCCGTACCTGTGCCGGCCGCTGGAGCACGGCGCAGACATCGTGATTCATTCGGTGACCAAGTACCTGGGCGGACACGGCACGACCATGGGCGGCGTCGTCGTCGAATCGGGCAAGTTCGATTGGGGCAACGGCAAGTTTCCGCAAATGACGTCGCCTTCGCGCGGCTATCACGGCGTCATCTTTCACGAGACCTTCGGAGACTTCGGCTTCACCATGAAGGCTCGCATGGAGACGATGCGGACGCTGGGCCCGACTTTGTCGCCTTTCAGCGCATTCCTGTTGCTGCAGGGCGTCGAGACGCTGCACCTGCGCATGCCGCGCCATTGCGAGTCCGCGCTGGCGATCGCGCAGCACCTGGCGGCGCATCCGCGCGTCGAATGGGTCAACTATCCCTTGCTTGCGGGCAACCGCTACGAGGCGCTGGCGCGGCGCTATCTCCCTCATGGCGCGGGCGGCATCCTCACCTTCGGCGTCCGCGGCGGCGCCGCAGCGGGCGTGCGCTTCATCGAGTCGGTGGAATTTCTCTCGCATCTCGCCAATGTCGGCGACGCCAAGACGCTGGTCATCCACCCGGCGTCGACGACGCATCGCCAACTCGACGACGACGAGCAGCGCGCCGCTGGCGTCATGCCGGAAATGATCCGGCTGTCGGTCGGGCTGGAAACGCTCGATGATATTCTCTGGGACATCGATCAGGCGCTGGAAAAAACCGCATGAGCGATGTCCGCTATCCCGCCGTTGTCTGGCCGTGGGTCGGCGTGTTTCTTTGCCTCGCGCTGGTCGGCCAGGAATATTTGCTCCAGGCCGCCGGGCCCAACCCGCCGCTGACGCTCTACCGCATCGTGGTGATGATCGTCGGCGTAACCTCGGCTAGCGCTGATCCTGCTGCCGCCGCGCCGCGTCGGCTATTTGCTCGGATTTGCCGTCTGCGCGGCTCTCATCGCCTACGCACTGTATCTTCAATACGTCGAGGGCCTGGAGCCGTGTCCGCTATGCGTCTTTCAGCGCGTTTGCGTCATCGGCATGGGACTCGTATTTCTGATCGCCGCGATTCAAAACCCGGGACGTCTCGGCGCGAGCGCGTATGCGCTCGTTCAACTGCTTATCGGCGGCGCGGGAGTAGCGTTTCGCCACGCGGCAGGTCTGGCTGCAATCGCTCCCCAAGGACCAGGTCCCTGCGTGCGGGATGGGGCTTGAGCTACATGCTCGACACGCTGCCGTTCACCGACGTGTTCCGGAAGGTCCTCGAGGGCAGCGGCGAATGCGCCGAAAAGGGATGGGAGTTCCTGCATCTGTCGATTGCAGGTTGGACGCTGGTGTTTTTCGTCGCCATGATCGCGGCGAGCTTCGCGCTGATCCGGCGCGACACGTAGGTGCGGATTCATCCGCACGGGCTCGCCTTCAAACACCGCGGCTGGATAAATCCGACTCGGCCTCCTCTACTTCGGTGCCATCCGGATTGCGCCGTCCAGGCGGATGGTCTCGCCGTTCAGCATTTCGTTTCGGATGATCTCGCCGACCAGCGCGGCGTACTCGTCGGGGCGACCGAGCCGTGGCGGAAACGGAACCATTTTCCCGAGCGAGTCTTGCGCCTCCGCGGGCATGCCCTTGAGCATCGGTGTCTCGAAGATGCCCGGCGCGATGGTCATCACCCGGATGCCGTGACGCGCGAGCTCTCGAGCCACCGGAAGCGTCATCGCCACGACGCCGCCCTTGGACGCGCTGTACGCCGCCTGTCCGATCTGACCTTCGAACGCGGCGACCGAGGCGGTATAGACGATCACGCCGCGCTCGCCTCCCGCCGTCGGTGCGTTGCGCGCCATCGGTTCGGCGGCAAGCCGGGTCATGTTGAAGGTGCCAACCAGATTGACGTTGATGACCCGCGCAAAGCTCGCAAGGCTGTGCGGGCCTTCCTTTCCCAGCACCCTTTCACCGATCGCGATGCCGGCGCAATTGACGAGGCCGTGGATCGCACCGAACGCGTTCACCGACGCATCGACCGCGGCGCGGCCGCTGGCTTCGTCGGCGACGTCGGTTCGCACGAAGATCGCCGCCGGACCAAGCTCCTTGGCGAAGGCGGTGCCCGCGGCATCGTTGAGATCGGCGACCGCGACTTTGCCGCCGTTGGCCACCAGCATGCGCGATGTGCCCGCGCCCAAGCCCGATGCGCCGCCGGTGACGAGAAAAACCTTGCCTTGGATTTCCATTGTTTTGTGGGGTGAAGAAGAGTCGATAGGATCGAGCAGCCGTGCAACGGCGGAGAAGCCTCACGGGCGCGCTTCAGCGGCGATGCGGGCCAAGAATAGCAAGGAATCGCGAACGTCGGCCACCCTCGAAGAACCGGGCGAGCACTGGTTGTCCAACGCCGGAGAGACCCTACATTGCGATATAATTAGGCCTTTCAGATCAAACCTTTCGCGACGCAAGTCGACGATTTGTCATGCCGATCTACGAATATCGCTGCGCTGCGTGCAACCACGAGCTCGAGGCGCTCCAGAAGCTCTCCGAGGCGCCGCTGCGCACCTGTCCGAAGTGCGGCAAGGAAAGCTTGACCAAGCTGGTATCCGCCGCGGGATTCCAGCTCAAGGGCAGCGGGTGGTACGCGACCGACTTCAAGCATTCCGGCGCCAAGCCAGCTGCGAAGGACGCGCAGAAATCCGAGGCCAAGGCCGAAGGGGGCGACCCCAAAGGGGCCGACGCCAAAGGGGTCGACCCTAAAAGCGGCGACGCCAAACCGGCCGAGGCACCGGCTGCAGCGGCGGCAAGCGACACCAAGCCCAAGAGCGATGCACCGGCTGCAGCCTCATCCGGCAGCACGCCGGCCGAAAGCTAGGGTCTTTCTTCCTTTCGATGAGACGCTATCTGATCGCGGGGCTTTTGGTCTGGGTGCCCTTGGGCATCACGATCTGGGTGCTGCACGCGCTGGTCTCCGCGCTCGACCAGACGCTCCTGCTGGTGCCGGAGGGCGCGCGACCAGAAGCGATCGTAGGCTTCCATATTCCGGGCCTGGGCGTGCTGCTGAGCTTCGCGATCCTTTTTCTTACCGGGATGCTCGCCGCCAATTTTTTCGGCGCACGGCTGATCAAGTTGTGGGAGTCGGTGCTGGGCCGGATTCCGGTGGTCAAGTCGATCTACTCCAGCGTAAAGCAGGTCAGCGACACCTTGCTCTCCGACACCGGAAATGCATTTCGCAAGGCGTTGCTTGTCGAGTATCCGTATCCCGGGAGCTGGACGATCGCGTTTCAAACCGGATTTCCGGCCGGACAGGTCGCGGGGCGGCTTCCAGGTGATCACGTCAGCGTGTATGTGCCGACGACACCGAATCCGACGTCGGGCTTTTTCCTGATGCTGCCCAGAGCGCGGGTGTACGAGCTCGACATGACGGTCGATGAAGCGCTCAAGTACATCATCTCGATGGGCGTCGTGGCGCCGAAGGCGCGCGCACCGGCCGTCGAGCTCGTCACGCCGCCCGCCGAATCCGTTCTCGACCGAAATTGATCGTCAGCAAGCCATCGCGCCGCCGCGAATGCCGCGGCGCCGCACCGAGCGTTTGTCTGCCCATTCTGCGCACGATCACCGTATCAGCGAGCAAAGCGAGAAAAACTTGAAACGCACCGACTACTGCGGACGCATCGACCGCAAATACCTCGGCCAGACGGTCACTGTCTGCGGCTGGGTGCATCGGCGCCGCGATCACGGCGGCGTGATCTTCGTCGACCTTCGCGACCGTGAGGGCCTGGTGCAGATCGTGTTCGATCCTGACCGTGAACCGACCTTCGCCGTTGCGGAGAAACTTCGGCATGAATTCGTTGTTGCGGTGACCGGTATCGTGAGGCCTCGACCCGAAGGAACGATCAACCCCGACCTCGGCAGCGGCGAGATCGAGATTCTCGCGCACGATATCGAGATCCTGAATGCCTCTCTGACGCCGCCGTTCCAGCTCGACGACGAAAACATCTCGGAAACCGTCCGGCTGCAGCACCGCGTCCTCGATCTGCGGCGGCCGGCGATGCAGAAGAACCTTCTGCTGCGTCACAAGGCGACATCGAGCGCGCGCCGCTATCTCGACGCGCATGGCTTCGTCGACATTGAAACGCCGGTGCTCTACAAGTCCACGCCGGAGGGAGCGCGCGAATTCCTGGTCCCATCGCGCATCCATCACGGCCAGTTCTACGCACTGCCGCAATCACCCCAGCTGTTCAAGCAGATGCTGATGATGGCGGGATTCGACCGCTACTATCAGATCGTGAAGTGCTTTCGCGACGAGGACTTGCGCGCCGACCGGCAGCCGGAATTCACGCAGATCGACGTCGAGACCTCTTTTCTGGAAGAGCTCGAGATCCGCGAGCTCATGGAAGGCCTGGTGCGCACCATGTTTCGCGAAGCGCTCGGCGTCGAGCTGCCTTCGCCGTTCCCGGTCATGACCTATGCCGACGCGATGCGCGAGTACGGCTCCGACAAGCCCGATCTTCGCGTCACGCTCAAGCTGACCGAGCTCACCGATCTGATGAAGACCGTGGATTTCAAGGTCTTTCGCGCCGCGGCGGACGCCGAAGGCGGGCGCGTCGCCGCGCTCAACGTGCCGGGCGGCGGCACGCTCTCGCGCAAGGAGATCGACGACTACACGGCGTTCGTCTCTATCTACGGCGCCAAAGGCCTCGCCTACATCAAGGTCAACGACGCCGCCAAACCGAACGAGGAAGGTCTGCAGTCGCCCGTCGTCAAATTTCTCTCCCGCGAGGTACTGGCAGCCATCATCGAACGCACGGGCGCAAAAACCGGCGACCTGATGTTCTTTGTCGCGGACCGCGAGAAAGTCGTCGACGATGCGCTCGGCGCGCTGCGCGCCAAGGTTGGTCACGAGCGCGGCTTCGCGCAGCCCGGATGGCGTCCGCTGTGGGTCGTCGATTTTCCGATGTTCGAATACGACGACCAGAAGAAAACATGGGCGGCCCGGCATCATCCGTTCACCGCGCCGAAGGACGGGCACGAAGACCTGTTCGAGAGCGATCCGGCTCACGCCATCGCCAAGGCGTACGACGTCGTTCTAAATGGCTGGGAGATCGGCGGCGGGTCGGTCCGAATCCATCGGCCGGAGGTGCAGGAGAAAGTCTTCCGCGCACTTCGCATGAGCGACGAGGACCAGCGTAAGAAATTCGGCTTCCTCCTCGACTCGCTTCGATACGGCGCACCCCCGCACGGCGGCATCGCTTTCGGCGTTGACCGCATGGTCGCGATCATGGCTGGTGTCGATCAGATTCGAGACGTGATCGCGTTCCCGAAAACACAGCGCGGACAGGACCTGCTGGTCGAGGCGCCGTCTGCGGTCAGCGAGCAGCAGCTGCGCGAATTGCACATTCGCGTGCGCGCTTCCGACCAGGTGAAGTTGGCGTAGACTTCGGCGATGGGAATCCTCAGAATCCTGGCACTTGCCGTATGCGTCGTGTGCGTCGCGATTCCGGACGTGGCAGCGCGCGGAACTGCCTCGGTTTCGGGGGAGATCGCGGCGTCCAAGCTGCCCGCGGAGGCGCAGAGCACGCTGGTTCTCATCCATAACGGCGGACCGTTTGCGTATTCGCGCGATGGGGTGGTGTTCGGGAACCGCGAGCGATTGCTTCCGCAAAAGCCGCACGGCTACTATCATGAATACACGGTAAAGACACCCGGGGTCGCGACGCGGGGCGCGAGGCGCATCATCTGCGGCGGAAACATCGCAGCGCTCGACGAGTGCTACTACACCGACGATCATTACCAATCGTTCAGAAGGATCCAGCGATGAAGCTTCCCGACCTGGGGGTAGCCGCCGACGCCGGCGTTCGTGAATGGTCCGGCGCGCCGGATGCAATCAAGGCGGCGGCATCGGCAGCGCACCTGAAGGTCTATACGGTCGACCTTCATGGCGTGGACAGTAAAAGCGCCTTGATGGCCGCGCTTGGAAAGGGGCTGCACCTGCCTGAGCACTTCGGTAACAATTTCGACGCGCTCGCGGACACCCTCGAGGACGACGACTGGCTGGGAAAGAACGGCGTCGTCATCGTCCTGCGCCACAGTGCACCGTTCCGCAAAGCGCATCCGGCCGACTGGGAGACGCTCACCGACATTCTGGGTGAAGGTGCGGAGTATTGGCAGGAGCGTCACAAGCCGTTCTGGGTCTTTATCGGCTGACGCAGCAGAGCTTTGAAGTACAAGACGCCGATCTCGACGCTGGTCCTGGTATACACGCCGGACCTTCGCGTCCTGCTACTCGAGCGCGCCGATTTTCCGGGGCACTGGCAGTCGGTGACCGGCAGCCAGGAGCCGGGCGAGTCCCTCGCCGCGACAGCTACACGCGAGCTTCGCGAGGAGACCGGCATCGATGCGTCTGCGTACGGCGGCGTGGTCGACCTGGACGTGACAAACGAGTACGAGATATTTCCCCAGTGGCGACACAGATATCCCGCGGGCACCACGCACAACACCGAGCACGTCTTCGCGCTGGAAGTACCCGCTCCCGTTCCGGTCGTTCTCAATCCGCGCGAGCACCTCGCGCAGGAATGGCTTCCTTGGCAGGAGGCGGCGCCGAAGTGCTTTTCATGGTCGAATCGCGAGGCGATCGAGCAGCTTCGCCTGCGCGCTTCGCGCGGCGCGCGGGCAAACGTATGAACGCCAACGCATGAGAGCCTTGTCTTTCCGGTTTATCCAAGGCCTTGCCGGTTTGACGTTCGCCTTTGCGGCGGCAGCGCTTGCGCAAGCGCCTGAGCAGCCCGTCGTCGGGGTAAGCGCATCGGCAAGCATGAACGTTCCCAACGACCGCCTTCAGGCGTGGCTGCGCGCGGAGGCGGAAAGTCCGAGCCCCGCGACGGCGGCGGCCCAAGTCAATGCCCGGATTACAAAAGCGCTCGTGGAAGCAAAGCAGTATCCCGCGGTGAAGGCCGCGACCGCCGGATATTCCACGCAACAGATCACGGAAGCCGGAAAGGCGGCGCGATGGCGAGTGATTCAAAACGTCAGCCTGGAGAGCGGCGATTTCACCGCCGCCGCAACGCTCATTTCCAAGCTTCAGGACGACGGTGGGTTGCTTCTTTCGGGAATGGGATTCTCCCTGGCCGAGTCGTCGCGCCGGGCCGCCGAGGATGCCCTGACGCAACAGGCCGTCAAAAGCTGGCAGGCGCGCGCGCAGCAAGCGTCGCAGGCGCTGGGCTTTGCCGGCTGGCGCACCGGCCGCGTGACGGTGCAAACGGGAGACGCGTCGCGGCCCTATCCGGTCATGCGCGCGCAAGCCGCCGGCTACGCGGCGGCCGCACCCGTTCCGCTGGAGGCAGGGACGACCGAGGTCACTGTCACCGTCACCGGGGACGCGCTGCTCGAGCAGGCGAGGCCACAGCCGCGGTAGGTGCGAATTTGTGGGTGCGAATTCATTCGCACGGGCTGTCTAATTTCACGTTGCCCCCGAATGAATTCGGGCCTACCCCGGTCCGGTCATCTTCTCCGGCCGCACCCAGGCGTCGAATTCCTTTTCGCTGACATAGCCGGTCGCGACCGCCGCCTGCTTGAGCGTGGTCCCTTCGCGATGCGCTTTTTTGGCGATCTCCGCGGACTTGTCGTAGCCGATGTGCGGATTGAGCGCGGTCACCAGCATCAGCGACCGCTCGAGCAGCTCGTCGATCCGCGCGCGGTCGGGCTCGATGCCGCGCGCGCAATGCTCGTCGAAGCTTCGCATGCCGTCGGCGAGCAAACGCACGCTCTGCAGCACATTGTGGATGATGAGTGGACGATAGACGTTGAGCTCGAAGTTCCCCGACGCGCCGCCGACCGTCACCGCGACGTCGTCGGCCATCACCTGCACGGAGAGCATCGCCAGCGCCTCGCACTGCGTCGGGTTGACTTTGCCCGGCATGATCGAGCTGCCCGGCTCGTTTTCGGGAATCCGGATCTCGCCCAATCCTGAGCGCGGCCCGCTGGCGAGCCAGCGAATGTCGTTGGCGATCTTGGTGAGCGCCGCCGCGAGCGTCTTCAACGCGCCTTGCAGGTTCACCATGGCGTCGGCCGCAGCCATCGCTTCGAATTTGTTTGGCGCGGATACAAACGGCAGCCCGGTGACGTCGGCGAGATCGGCGGCGACTCGCGCTCCGAACTCCCTGTGAGTATTGAGTCCGGTACCGACCGCGGTCCCGCCGATCGCGAGCTCGTAGCAATGCGGCAGCGCCGACTCGATGTGCGCGCGCGAGTGCGAGAGCTGCGCCGCGTAGCCCGAGAATTCCTGTCCCAGGGTGAGCGGCGTCGCATCCTGCAGATGCGTGCGGCCGATCTTCACGATTGCCGCGAAATCATCGGCCTTGGCGGCGAGCGTCGAATGCAGCGTCGCCAGCGATGGCAGCAGTTGGTTCACCGCCGATTCCGCGGCAGCGACGTTCATTGCGGTGGGAAACACATCGTTCGAGGATTGGCCGCGATTGACGTCGTCGTTCGGGTGTACCAGCCTCCCCTCGCCGCGCGGTCCGCCCAGGATCTCGGACGCACGATTGGCGAGCACCTCGTTGACGTTCATGTTGGTCTGGGTGCCGGAACCCGTTTGCCATACGGAAAGCGGGAATTCGCCGTCGTAACGGCCGTCGAGTGCTTCGTCGGCCGCGGCGATGATTGCGTCGGCGATTCTGCGATCGAGAATCCCGAGCTCGACGTTGACCCGCGCCGCGCTGCGCTTGATCAGAAGGAGCGCGCGGATGAGCTCCGGCGGCATCTTCTCGCTGGAAATGCGAAAGTGCTCGAGCGAGCGTTGCGTTTGCGCGCCCCACAGCCGGTCTGCGGGGACCTCGATCGGCCCGAAGGTATCGCGCTCGATGCGCGTGGGAGAAGCGCTCATGTCCGCTCCATCGACGAAAAGAAGAAAGAAAAGGGGGCGCGCAGCCCCCTTTTTACCGTCTATCGAACGCGATTACGCAGCCGGAGTCGCGGGCGCTTCCGCGGCTGCGGGGGGCGGCGGCGCCACAGCCGGCGTCGCGGCGTCTTCCGCCGCTGCCTTCATCGACAAGCGCAGGCGGCCCTTTGTCGTCCGCCTCGAGCACCTTGACGCGCACGACCTGGCCTTCCTTGACGTAATCAGAGACGTTGTTCACGCGCTCCTTGGCGATCTGCGAGATATGCAGCAGACCGTCCTTGCCGGGGAGGACCTGCACGATCGCGCCGAAGTCGAGCAGGCGCAGGACCGTGCCCTCGTACACCTTCCCGACTTCGACTTCGGCGGTGATGTCCTCGATGCGCTTGCGCGCGGCGTTGCACGCATCGGCATTGACCGACGCGATCGTGATCATACCGTCGTCCTGGATGTCGATGGTGGTGCCGGTTTCCTCGGTCAGCGCGCGGATCACCGCGCCGCCCTTGCCGATGACATCGCGGATCTTCTCCGGGTTGATCTTGAACGTCATCATCCTCGGCGCGTGCTGCGAGATCTCGGTGCGCGCGTGCGGCATCGCCTGCTGCATCAGGTGCAGGATGTGCATGCGCCCCTCGCGGGCCTGCGACAGCGCGACCGCCATGATCTCCTTGGTAATGCCCTGGATCTTGATGTCCATCTGCAGCGCGGTGACTCCGCGGTCGGTACCGGCGACCTTGAAGTCCATGTCTCCCAGATGATCCTCGTCGCCGAGGATGTCGGAGAGCACCGCGAACCGATTGCTTTCCTTGATGAGGCCCATCGCGATGCCCGCGACGTGAGCCTTCATCGGCACTCCGGCGTCCATCAGCGCGAGGCTCGCGCCGCAGACCGATGCCATCGACGAGCTGCCGTTGGATTCGGTGATCTCGGAGACGACGCGGATCGAGTAGGCGAACTCGTCGCTCGTCGGGAGCACCGCAACCAGCGCGCGCTTGGCGAGCCGTCCGTGGCCGATTTCGCGGCGCTTCGGACTGCCGACTCGGCCGGTCTCGCCGGTGGCATAAGGCGGCATGTTGTAATGGAACATGAAGCGGTCGCGGTACTCGCCCATGAGCGCGTCGATGATCTGCTCGTCGCGCGCGGTTCCCAGCGTCGCAACGACCATCGCCTGCGTCTCGCCGCGGGTGAAGAGCGCCGAGCCGTGGGTGCGCGGCAGAACGCCGGTGCGGATGGTGATCGGCCGCACCGTGCGCGTGTCGCGACCGTCGATTCGAGGCTCGCCGGAGAGGATCTCGTTGCGGACGTGCTTCGCTTCCAGCTCGAAAAGGAAATTCTTGACCTGGTTTCCGTAGGCCGGATCGGCATCGGCGGGGATGCATTCGGATTCCACTTTGGCGCCGATCTCCTTCAACCGCTGCTGGCGCGCCTGCTTCTGATGCAGTGCGTAGGCCTCGCGCAGCTCGGCTTCGGCACACTGCGTCACCTTGTCGATGAGCGACTGATCCTTGCGCGCGGGCTTCCAGTCCCAAAGCGGCTTGCCGGCTTCTTCGACGAGCTCGTGGATCATGTTGATGACGGCTTGCTGCTCCTGATGTCCGAAGACGACCGCACCGAGCATTACCTCCTCTGCGAGCTCCTTCGCCTCGGATTCGACCATCAACACCGCCGCCTCGGTCCCCGCGACGACCAGATCGAGCTTCGACGTGGTCGTGAGCTCGGTCTTGCTCGGGTTGAGCACGTACTGTCCATCGACGTAGCCCACGCGCGCGGCGCCGATGGGGCCGTCGAACGGCATGCCCGACAAGGCGAGTGCCGCAGATGCACCGATCAACGCGGGGATGTCGGGATCGATCTCCGGATCGACCGACATGACCGTCGCAACGACCTGCACTTCGTTATAGAAGCCATCCGGAAACAAAGGCCGGATCGGACGATCGATCAGGCGCGACGTCAGCGTCTCTTTTTCGGAAGGACGCCCTTCGCGCTTGAAAAAGCCGCCGGGGATGCGTCCGGCCGCGTAGGTTTTTTCCTGATAGTCGACGGTGAGCGGGAAGAAGTCCTGTCCTGGTTTCGCGCGCTTGGACGCGACGACGGCGACCAGAACGACGCTGTCGCCGAGGCTGACCAGCACGGAGGCGTCCGCTTGGCGGGCGATCTCGCCGGTTTCCAGTGTTAGGGTGTGACGTCCGTACGGTATCGATCTCTTGATGGGGTTTGGCACTTGTATCCTCGGAATTCTGAAGCAGCAATGGCCGCGCCGGTCACCCGGAGTGCGGCCATTGCGGGGTTATTCAAATACTGCGCGGCGCGGCATGCGATTTGGTGGCCCGGATAACCGCTTGGGCGAAACGCCGTTACTTGCGCAGTCCCAGCTTTTCGATCAGCACGCGGTAGCTGTCGGTGTTGCGCGTCTTCAAATAATCGAGCAGCTTGCGCCGGCGGGACACCATTCTCAACAGTCCGCGCCGCGAGTGGTGATCCTTCACGTTGATCTTGAAATGGTCGTTGAGTCCGTTGATACGCGACGTAAGCAGCGCGATCTGGACTTCCGGCGAACCGGTATCACCCTGGCCACGCTGATAATCGGCGATGACCTTGGCTTTTTCTTGAACGGTAACTGACATGCTAACCTGCTCCAACCAAAGCGAAAGACCGCGATTTTACCTTTAAAAGTGCTTAGGATTCAAGCGATTCGTTGCCTCGACGGCGGGAGGCACGACCACTCGATGCGGCCTCGCGATTCCAGCCGCCACATCGGCAATCCCCGCAAAAATACCCTCGGCATAGACGCGATACGTGCCGTCCGTGGCACCGCGCCGTTCGATCGCCTGGCCCTGAAAGAAACGCGCGTTCTCGACACCGCCCATGTCCAGGCGCGGCAATGCGGCGACCAGCACGTCGGCCGGCAGCAGCACCGAGTCGCGGCGGGTTTCGGGCATCGAGGCAAGCGCTTCCAAGGCGATGGCCCCGGCGATGTCGAACCCGCCGCTCTGCACGCGCCGAAGCTCGGCCAGGTGCGCGCCGCAGCCAAGATCGCGGCCCAGGTCTTCGGCTAACGCGCGCACATAGGTTCCTTTGGCGCAGCGAAGCGTCACCCGGGCGTCGGGCGCGCTCCACGAATCCACGGTCAGCGCGTGCACGATGACTTCGCGCGGCGGCCGCGGAATCTCGACGCCTTCGCGCGCGTATTCGTAGTAGTTGCGCCCGCGATACTTGAGCGCTGCGTAGCGTGGGGGGACCTGCTGGATCCGACCGACAAAGCGCCTTGCGGCCGCGTGCAGCGCCTGCTCGGTGAATTCGACGGGATTGCGCTCCAGCACATCTCCTTCGGCGTCGCCGGTCGCAGTCGTCTCGCCGAAGCGGATCGTCGCTGTATAAGTCTTGTCCGCATCCAGCAGCACATGGGAAAACTTGGTTGCCTGCCCAAAGCACAGCGGCAGCAAGCCCGTGGCGAGCGGGTCGAGCGTTCCCGTGTGCCCCGCCTTTTCCGCACGGTAGAGACGTTTCGCCTGCTGCAGCGCCGCGTTCGACGAAAGACCGAGCGGCTTGTCGAGCAGCAGCACCCCGTCAACTCGCCGCCACGCGACTGCCGCGCGTTTGTTTTGCACCGGATGACTTATGCGTCGGAGGGATGCTTGCGGTCTTCGGCGATCGCGTCGTCAATCAGACTCGACAAACGCAACCCCGACTCGATCGAATCGTCGTAGACGAAATGCAGCTGCGGCACCGAATAGAGCTTGAGCCGATGCGACAGCTCGGTGCGCAAGTAGCCTGCGCTGTGCTGCAGCGCCTCGACCGCGGCCGCGGCGTGCTCCTTGCCAGGGAGATGAGTGAAAAAAACCTTCGCGTGCGAAAGGTCCGGCGAAACCTCCACTGACGTTACCGTCACCAGGCCGATGCGCGGATCCTTGACATGCATACGCAGCAGGTCCGCGAGCTCGCGCTGGATCTGATCGCCGACGCGCTGCGCACGTTGAGGGTTCTTTTTCATTCCAATGCTGCCGCTGAATTCATGAAATTATCGGACTCGTTTCTGATCTTACCTGCCCGGAACCCCGCAGCAATTCGCGGTCGCGGTCAGATGAGCCGGGAAAGAGCCATGATTGATCGCGGAGCAAAACCAAGTCGTGCTGCCGCTTGAAGCCTTATCCGACACAAGACCCATAACGGTTGCATTGGCGAAGGCATCGTTGTCGCAACTGCCGCTCGTCAGTGTATAGCCTGCGTCGCAGGCGGGAGACATCGCACTGCCGACACTCTCCCCTCCGGAGACCATCGTAGGTGCGGACGTTTGTGTCGTGCATTGCAGTGCCGTTGCGTCGGAGTCGACGAAATACCCGACCACGTCGAAGATGATGTGCGCAGACAGGCCCGGCGGCAGCGCGAAGTAGATGCTGTTACTGGCGATCTGCGGCACGATGTACATGGTCGCCAAACCCTGGCCCTGCGTGTAGTTGAGCGCCACCGTTGATAGTGTCGCGGCCAGGTTGTTAACATCGCCAACGCCGAGGAATGCATCGAAGTTCGGGTTGAGGAGAGTGACCACAATGGCGACCGCCTTGATCGAGGTCCCCGGCGGATTCGTCAGCCCGCAGTCCGATAGCGTTCCAGTCTGGCCGTATTGGCTCCAGTTCAAGCCGGTGGTGATGAAGCCGGGCAGGTGCTTGAGCGAACCTCCGCCGATCGGACCCTGCACGCCGCTGCCGGCCGTCGCATTGCGCGTATCCATGATGCGGCACGGCTCCAGCGGCTTGTAGACGCCCAACCCTATTGCCGGCGGAGCCAATCCGAAATGGTGCACTGTCGTCGTGGCTGGATCGAAGGCCCAGAAATCATCTCCCGAAGGATTCATCGCGTAGACCGTCGTACTGAAAGGCAACGAGCCCAGGAGCGCCCCTGTGTGCGCGTCGTAATATCTGCCGTCCCCGAAGGCGATACCGCCGTTGGCAGCATGGATCAGTTCCGGAAATACGTGTAGGTTATGCGTGACGTCCAGCGGGTCGACTTGCAACGCCCCATAGTAGAACGCGCTCCCGTCGGTTGCCAGCACTACGCTGCCCCCATATCCCTGTGCGGAACCGTAGATGCCCGATCCTTCTTGTTTCACAAACTCGTTGTTGACGATTCTGAACGCCTGAACTTCCTGTGAGCTCTCATTCGAGTTTCCATGCAAGAGGCGGCCCGTTGGGGGGTCGTAGCGAAAATCGCCGAAATACACGATCGCGTAATAGCTGGGTCCCGAAAAGGGGCCGCTCGGCGTGTTAAGAGGGATCAGCGCCGTTCCGAGGCCCCAGGCATTGTTCGTGAACGCCACCCATTGATCGATCGACTTGAGAATTACCTGCGTGTCGGACACCGCTTGAACATTGCCGGCGATGTACGCTGTTCGCAAGTCCCAAGTCATGCTGGTCAAGTCGAGACGATGAACGTAGCTGGTAGACAACGGTGTCCCATAACCGATGTTCTCGCCGCCATAGTCCGCGCCAAATACATAGCGTCCGCTGGGCGAAAGCGTCATATCGGTGAACCGCGAATTTGCGAGCCGCGTCGTGGCATTTCGGCTCTCGATGTCGATCGCGACGATCGCACTTGCCGTATTCTTCAAGACGAGCGCATTCGCTGTGGACGAGTAGAGCAGCATCGTTACGCTGGTCGGCACGGCAAAGTGGTCGATATCGTAGAAGGTCAACGCGGTTGCGCCTCGCGAAACGAGAGCGCACACGCACCCGACCGAACCGATCGACAGCAAACGCAATACTGCGTGCATTCGATTTCCCCCGGGCCGAAGGCGCTCGCAAGAGCGACTTTGCTCGACCCTCCACGACGGGTAACACGCTGCCTGTAGGTGCGAATTTATTCGCGCGCGCTCCCCGAATGTCAGGTCGCGCCCGAATGAATTCGAGCTACAACGTGCGCGTGACCTCGACGATCTCGTAGACCTCGAGCTGGTCGCCCTTTTGGACGTCGTTGTAGTTCTTGAGCGATAGACCGCACTCGAAGCCTGCTTTCACTTCGCGCACGTCGTCCTTGAAGCGCTTGAGCGAATCGAGCTCGCCGTCGAAGACGACCACGCTGTCCCGCAACAGGCGCACCTTGGAGCCGCGGCGCACGACGCCTTCGAGTACATAGCATCCTGCGACGGTGCCGACCTTGGAGATCTTGTAGACCTCGCGCACTTCCACCAGTCCGAGCTGGCTTTCCTTGCGCTCCGGCGTGAGCATGCCCGACAGCGCGGCCTTCACCTCGTCGACCGCTTCGTAAATGATGTTGTAATAGCGGATATCGACGCCCGAGTGCTCGGCGAGCTTGCGCGCGGCGACGTCGGCTCGCGTGTTGAAGCCGATGATCACCGCTTTGGACGCGAGCGCGAGATTGACGTCGGATTCGGTGATGCCGCCGACCGCGGCGTGGACGATGTTGACCTTCACCTCGCCGGTCGAAAGCTTGGAAAGCGCATTCGCCAGCGCCTCGTAGCTTCCCTGCACGTCCGCCTTGACGATGAGCGCGAGCGACTTGATCTCGTTCTCGGCGAGCTGCTCGAACATGTTCTCGAGCTTCGCGGCCTGCTGCTTGGCCAGCTTCACGTCGCGGAACTTGCCCTGGCGGAACAGCGCGATCTCGCGCGCCTTGCGCTCGTCGCCCAGCGCCATGACTTCCTCGCCGGCGAGCGGCACGTCGGACAGACCCTGGATCTCTACCGGAATCGCGGGTCCAGCGGACGAGGTCGGCTTGCCGGTTTCGTCGGTCATGGCGCGCACGCGTCCGAACACAGCGCCCGCCAGTACGATGTCGCCGCGCTTGAGCGTTCCCGATTGCACCAGCACCGTTGCCACCGGGCCCTTGCCCTTGTCCAGCCGCGACTCGATGACGATGCCCTTGGCCGGCGCGTCGTGCGGTGCCTTGAGCTCCAGCACTTCCGCCTGCAGCAGGATCGCGTCGAGCAGATTGTCGATGCCCTTGCCGGTCTTGGCGGACACCTCGACGAACTGCGCGTCGCCGCCGTACTCCTCGGGCAGCACGCCTTCCGCGACCAGCTCCTGCTTGACCCGGTCCGGATTCGCTTCGGGCTTGTCGATCTTGTTGATGGCGACGACGATCGGGACGTTGCCGGCCTTGGCGTGGGCGATCGCTTCCTTGGTCTGCGGCATGACGCCGTCGTCCGCCGCGACGACCAGGACGACGATGTCGGTGACCTTCGCGCCGCGCGCGCGCATCGCGGTGAACGCCTCGTGGCCGGGCGTATCGAGGAAGGTGATCACGCCCTTGGGCGTTTCGACGTGATACGCGCCGATGTGCTGGGTGATGCCGCCCGCCTCGCCGCTCGCCACGCGTGTGCGGCGGATGAAGTCGAGCAGCGACGTCTTGCCGTGATCGACGTGGCCCATGACGGTCACCACCGGCGGCCGCGGAAGCGCCTCGGCGGAGGTCGTCTGCGCGCTTTCGGCGAGCAGCGAATCCGGATCGTCGAGCTTGGCCGCGATCGCCTTGTGGCCCATTTCCTCGACGATGATCATCGCCGTTTCCTGATCGAGCACCTGGTTGATCGTGACCATGGTGCCGAGCTTCATCATCGTCTTGATGATTTCCGCGGCCTTGACCGACATCTTGCGGGCGAGATCGGCCACGGTGATCGTCTCGGGCACCGCGATTTCGCGGACGACCGGTTCCGGCGCCGGCGTTGCCGTCGCTTCGTCGTGCTCTTCGCCGTCTTCGTGACGATGCTTGCCCGTCTTCGGCTGCTTCCAGCCCGCGGCGCCCGCGCCGCCGGTCACGTCTCCGCGCAGCTTGAGCGCGCGCCGTCGCGCGGCTTCTTCCTGGAACGCGGTGGCGGAAGGCTTGCGCGACGGCTTGTCTTTCTTCGCTCCCGGCTTGGTCACCGGTTTGTGCAGCGTTCCCTCGGTCTTGACGGCCGGCTTCGCTTCGGCGACCGGCTGCGTCACCGCGGCTTCGGCCGATTTCGCCGCTGCCGCGACCGCTTCGCTTGCCTTGGCGGCCGCTTCCTCGGCTTCCCTCTCCTTTTTGGTCTTGCGCTTTTTCGCCTGCTCCTGCTTCTGCTGAATCTCTTCCTGCTGCTTGGCGATCAGCGCGGCGCCCTTGCGCGCTTCCTCCTCGCGCGCGGCGACTTCCGCGGCGGTGATCACGGGTTGCGCGATCGCCGGCGCCTCGTCCGCCACGGGCGCCGCCTCGGCCCCGTCGCGCTTGACGAAGACGCGCTTCTTGCGCACCTCGACCTGGATCGTGCGCGCGCGGCCGGTGCTGTCGGCCGCCTTGATCTCGGTCGTCTGCTTGCGCGTCAGCGTGATCTTCTTTTTCTGGTCCAGGCCGCCGTGCTGCTTGCGCAGATAGTCGAGCAGCCGCGTCTTGTCCTGCTCGGAGAGCTTGTCGCCCTGCTTCTTGCCGGCGACCCCGGCCGCGGCGAGCTGCTCCAGCAGCATGCCCGGCGGCATTTTCATCTCGGTCGCGAATTGCTCGATTGTCGTCTGGGCCATGGTGTCTCTCTTGCCGCGCTGTGTCAGGCCGGCCTTGACTTCCGCGTGCTCCGGGTTCTTCGAACCAATGCGCGCGCGCCTTCATGATCAGGTCCTGCGCGCGCTCGGCCGGCAATCCGGTCAGCTCGACGAGCTCGTCGACCGCAAGGTCGGCCAGCGCGTCGCGGTTCGTGATGCCCTTTTCGGCGAGCAGGCCCGCCGTCTCGGTGTCCATGCCTTCGAGGTTGAGCAGATCCTCGGAGACGTTCTCGACCGACTCCTCGCGCACGATCGCCTCGGTCAGCAGCGCGTTGCGCGCGCGGCTGCGCAGCTCGTTGACGGTCTCCTCGTCGAAGGCGTCGATCTCGAGCATTTCGTTGAGCGGCACGTAGGCGATTTCCTCCAGCGTCGAAAATCCTTCCTGGATCAGGATGTCGGCGACTTCCTGGTCGACGTCGAGCTTGTCGATGAACAGCGCGCGGATGCTTCTCGCTTTCCTGCTGCTGCTTCTGCTGCGACTCCTCGACGCCCATCAGGTTGATTTCCCATCCGGTGAGCTCGGACGCGAGGCGCACGTTCTGCCCGCTGCGCCCGATCGCCATCGCCAGGTTCTCCTCGTCGACGACGACGTCCATGCTGTGCCGCTCCTCGTCGACGACGATGCTCGAGATCTCCGCCGGCGCCAGCGCGTTGATCACGAACTTGGCCGGATCCTCGGAAAACAGGACGATGTCGACGCGCTCGCCGGCGAGCTCGTTGGTCACCGCGGTCACGCGCGAGCCGCGCATGCCGATGCAGGTGCCCTGCGGGTCGAGCCTGCGGATCGTTCGACTTCACCGCGATCTTGGCGCGCACGCCGGGATCGCGCGCCGCTGCCTTGATCTCGATCAGCCCTTCCTCGATCTCCGGGACCTCGAGCTCGAACAGGCGCACGAGCAGCTCGGGCGTGATGCGCGACAGCATGAGCTGCGGTCCGCGCGCCTGCGCCTCGATCTTGATGACGTAGGCGCGAACGCGGTCGCCGACGCGCAGGTTTTCCTTCGGGATCAGCTGGTCGCGCGGCATCATGCCCTCGATGCGGCCCGACTCGACGATCACGTTGCCGCGCTCGATGCGCTTGACGGTGCCGGTCAGCAGGTTGTCCTTGCGCTCGAGAAAATCGTTGAGGATCTGCTCGCGCTCGGCGTCGCGGATCTTCTGCAGGATCACCTGCTTGGCCGCCTGCGCGCCGATGCGCCCGAACTCGACCGGCTCGAGCGGCTCCTCGATCACGTCGCCGAGCTCGAGCTCCGGATCGCGCTCGGCCGCGTCGGTGATCGCGATCTGATGCGCCGGCTCCTCGTGCTCCTCGTCGGGCACGACCGTCCAGCGGCGGAACGATTCGTAGTCGCCGGTCTCGCGATCGATCGACACGCGCGCGTCGATGTCCTGCGAGAAGCGCTTCTTGGTCGCCGACGCGAGCGCCGATTCCAGCGCCGTGAAGACGATGTCCTTCGGCACGTTCTTTTCGCGCGCCAGCGCGTCGACCAGCAGCAGCAATTCGCGGTTCATCTTGCGTTTCTCCACTCAATCTTCGGCACCAGCCGTGCCTTGTCGATATTGGCGAGAGGGATCGCTGCGTGCCTGTCTCGGTATCGACGACGACCGCATCGCCCTCGACGCCGCGCAGCACGCCTTTCATCCGCTTGGCGTTGTCCGATGGCCTCGCGCAGCGTCAGGCGCACTTCCTCGCCGGTGAAACGGGCGAAGTCGGCCGCCTTTTTCAGCGGCCGGTCGAGACCGGGCGACGAAACCTCGAGGCGCTCGTAGTCGACGCTCTCCACCGCGAACAAGATGCGTCAGGTGGGTCGACACGCGAGCGCAATCCTCGACGTCGACGCCTTTCGGCTTGTCGATGAAGACGCGCACGAGCCCGCTTCGTGCCGACAGGTCCCAGTCGACCAGTTCGTAACCCATCGCGGGCAAGCGTGCGTTCCAGAATCTCTCCTAAGTTCACGGCCACCGCCAAAAACCGAAAAAGCAAAAAAAAATGGGCTGTCGAGCCCATTTCTTATGTTTACAACTGAACATATTGTACCAAGAAAACGCTTCCAATTGAAGGGGCCCGCGCTGAAATACCCGTCCCGCTCGAGGCGCCGCGGCCAGGCCGGCGTACCCTTGCGACGGCAGTCGGCGGCGGCCCGGAGCCGAGAACGCGACCTCGCGCGCCGCGTTGACGTAACACCCGCCAATTGGATATAAACCCCCGCAAGGAGGAACCGCATGAGCGACGCGCGCAGCATCAAAGCATGGAAATCCGGCCTCGCGCTGGGCCCGATTCTAGGTTCGCTGATGCTGCTCGCTTCGTGCAGCCAACCGGAGGTCACGACACCCATACCCGTGACGCCTCCGTCGGAGCGCTCAACCGCGCCGGTGGTCCGGATACCCGCGCCCGAACCCATCGCGCCCTACCAGCCGGAAACCATCATCCGCCCGTTGACCGTGGTCGTGCCCGTCGGGGCGGTCTATGTCTGCCTGAACGAGTCCGCCGGCCAATCCAAGCAAACCGTGATCGAATTCTCGTCGCGGAAGGTACTTGAGCTTTGCCGCAAGCATCCCGAGATGGGGCCGTGCCAGTATGAGCGCGACCTCTGCCGAAACAGCGGCGGCAGGGTATTCGCCGCCGGCGGCGCGGAAATCACCGAGGCCATCGAGGCCGAATACGACAAGAGAGTCATGCGGGTGAGATTCAGGGCGAATTGATATCCAAGGCGCTGTCGCAGGCGCCGATCCAGGACGCCGGCGCTGTCCCACAGGCAGACGTCATAAAAAAACGCCTGTTCGGGAACTTGGGCCTCCATGCACCCAAAGAGGCCAAACCCTGAAGTTTATAGGGTGTTTGCCCTCACGTTGTCGGTTACAGGATGTCCCCTCCGCTCGGCCCGAAAAACTTACCTCTGGTCACCGTTTTGTCGCTTGCCCCTTCATTTGTCGGAGGAAGTCCGATATCCTCGCGTGAAGATATTCTACATGCCATCAGCATGACAACCCGGAGTAAGAGTCGTCGTGCCGAGGTCGACAAAAAAGGGAAACGCCATGTCCGTCCAGCACCCGCCAGCCCCGCACTCCAAAAAGAGGGGGGCGCAACTTTCCTGCGCGCCGTTGCGTGCCGTCTCTCGCGCCGCCGGCATCATCCTGGCGGTGTTTGTCGCGGTGTCCCCGGTTGCGGCCCACCCGGGCGCCGACCCTGTGTTCTCCTCGCCTCAAGCGCCCACCGCAGGGGCCACGTCGGTGTCCGCGGTCGGCACCGTGCAGGAGCTGATCGTCGACAACCGCGTAAGCGGGGCCATCACACGCTATGTTTCGCTTCGCCTTGACGACAGCAGCGTCGTTGCGCTGCGCGGCAGCGGACTCGACGGGCTTGTCGCCGGCCAACGCGCCGAGGCGACGGGGGTCGTTTCGGGAAACACGCTCTTTGCACGCTCCGCCCGCGCTCTCGGCGGTGCGCGCGCTTCACCGGACGCCAACGCTCAGGGCAGCACCTCGGTGGACGGCAAGCTCGCCGTAGCGCACGCCGATTACTTCGACCAGGGACGGGGCGAATACCTGGTACAGGTGCTCTCGGGGGACGGGAAGGCGACGACCCTGCAGCTCTCGGCCATGCCGGACGTGCTGCAGATCGGTATGTCGGTGATCGCCCAGGGAACGCTCTCCCCCGACGGTGCGTCGCTGCAGACAAACCGCATCACCGTCACCGCGCTTCCCGCGAACGACCCCGTGCAAGCCCCGGTCACCAACAAGGTGCTGGTGATCCTGATCAAGTTCACCAACTCGCCTGCAGCCGACCCGTTCACCCCCGCGGCGGTGGATCAAGTGATGCGGACGAACTCCGGAAGCGTCGCCAACTACTACAGCGAAGTCTCGTATGGCCAGCAACTGCTCAACGTCACGGTAACCAACTGGCTGCCGGCGAATGCGCCGACGAATACGAGTTGCGATTTCTCGGTGATCGGCAATCTCGCCAACGCCGCGGCGACGGCGGCGGGTTTCAACCTGGCAAGCTACGTCAACAAGTTTTATGTCATGCCCTACAACCCGGCGTGCGGGTGGGCGGGCCTTGCGTACATCGGTTTTCCGTATCTCGCCTGGAGCAACGGCTACAACCAGCTCGGCGTCTACGGTCACGAGCTGGGACATAACTTCACGCTGTATCACGCCGGCAGCGTGGCGTGCGCCGGCCAGGTGATCGGCGGCAGCTGCAACGTCGCCGAATACGGCGATCCGTTCGACGTGATGGGCAACATCAGCGGCATGCATTTCAACGCGATGCAAAAATCGCTTTTGAACTGGATTCCCGCGACGTCGGTCAAGACCCACGCCTCGGGCAATGCCGTCTACACCTTGTCGCCGCTCGAGTCCGCAGGGCAATCGACCTACGCGGTGAAAATACCCGCGTCGGCCAGTCGGACGTACTGGATCGAATATCGGCAGCCGATCGGGTTCGACGCGGGGATGGCGTCGTATCCAAATAACGGCGCGCAGATCCGAGTCGCCTCACCGCTCGAGTTCACCAACGGAGCCGACGACACCGAGATCGTCGACACGACGCTCGGTACGCCGGGCAATTTCAACGATGCCGCGCTCCTCGTCGGCCAGACGTACACCGACAGCACCTATGGCATCAGCGTTCATGTGGTATCGGCCACGCCGAGCGCCCTGACGCTTTCCGTCAGCTCGGCTGGAGCAGCCTCGACGACCACTGCACTTGCAAGCTCGCTCAATCCGTCGACGGTAGGCGCGAGCATCACCTTTACCGCGACCGTCGCCGGCGTCGCACCGACCGGCAGCGTGGGCTTCGCGGAAGGAGGCAACACCATCGCCGGTTGCTCGGCCTCGGCGCTGACAGGCGTCGGCAATTCCCGGACCGCCACATGCACCACGACCGCGATTCCGTTTGGAACGCGCAGCATTGTCGCGGTCTACAGCGGTGATGGGTCCAACGCGCCTTCCACCAGTCCGGGCTTGTCGCAAGTCGTCAACGCCGCGGGCGGAACCAATGTCGCATTGGCGAGCACCGGCGCGATAGCCAGCGCATCGAGCACCTACAGCGCCTCGCTGCCGGTTTCGTCCATCAACAACAACGAGCGCGCGGGAACGAATTGGGGCCAGGGCACCGGCGGGTGGGCCGACGGCACACCGAACGCGTACCCCGACTGGGTGCAGATCAATTTCAACGGCACCAAGACCATCGATCACGTCGTCGTCTATACGGTGCAGGACAATTTCGCGAGCCCGGTCGAGCCCACCGACACGATGACGTTCTCGCTTTACGGCGTAACCAATTTCAGCGTCCAGGGATGGAACGGCAGTGCCTGGGTGACGCTCGGTACCGTCGCGGGCAACAATCTGGTCAAGCGTACGGTCAGCTTCGCCGCGTACACGACCGATCGCATTCGCATCAACATCACCGGCGCAATGAATTCATCGTCGCGCATCACCGAAGTCGAAGCTTGGGGGGTGAGCGCAGGCCCCTCCAACGTCGCGCTCTCGGCCCTCGGGGCGGTTGCAAGCGCATCGACCACATTCAACGCCTCGCACCCGGTTGCCGCGATCAACAATAACGAGCGCGCAGGGGCCGGGTGGGGTAACGGCGGAGGCTGGGCCGACGGAACGCCCAACGCGTACCCCGACTGGGTGCAGATCAATTTCACCGGCACCAAGACCATCGACCACGCCGTCGTCTACACCCTGCAGGACAATTTCGCGAGCCCGGTCGAGCCCACCGACACGCAGACGTTCTCGCTCTATGGGGTGACCGATTTCAACGTGCAGGGGTGGAATGGAAACGCGTGGGTTACGCTGGGCACCGTCGCGGGCAACAACCTCGTCAAGCGTACCGTGAGCTTTGCCGCCTTCACGACCGACCGCATTCGCGTCAATATCACCAACGCGCTGGCATCGTCGTCGCGGATCACCGAAGTGGAAGCCTGGGGGAATTGACGCCGGGCGTAGCGCGCACCGGCGACCAAGCGAAGCCCGCGACCCGCGGGCTTCGCCGTTTTCAGGCGCCCATCGGTGGGTCCGGATTCGACACGCGCCGCGCGGCTGTTATCACTCCGGCGGCGACTCGGTTCGTTTTCCGACTTACTGCGGAGGCGCCGATCCCTGAATTCGCCACGCCGGGTCGACCAGCCCGTACGAAAGCGTTCCTTTGAGGTGGCCGTGATCGAGAAGCCATCCCAGCAGCGTGCCGTCGCTGTGGCGCCATAGAATATCGGCGACGCCGTCGCCGTCGAAATCCCCGACCGTCTGTATTTGCCAGCTGAGGTCGATTCCGGGATAGCCGACCGTTTCGCGTATCGCGGGGCCGTCCATGAGCCAGAGTAGAACGTTGCCGCTGGTGTCGCGCCAGAGCAGATCCGGAAACTGGTCGCCGTCGAAATCGCCCACCGCGATGAGCTTCCAGTTGAGCGCCGCGCCCCCGAGATCGGATGTCGAATCGATGAGCCCATTGCGCAAATGCCAGATGAGCAGGCGCCCGGATACCTTGTTGCGCCAGACGATATCGAGCTGACCGTCGCGATTGAAATCGCCCGCTCCCGCGTAGTCCCACGTCGCGGGATCCGCGACTCCGGGGCTCGCCGTTGCGCGAATGCCGCCTGCGCTGTTATCGAGAAGCCAGATCAATACCTCCCCCGAGTCGCGCCGCCAGAGAATGTCGTCGTAGCCGTCGTTGTCGAAATCGCCAGCCGCGAGAATTTTCCAGGCGCTGTCGATACGGCCGTAGTAGCGCGTCCCCTTGAGCGATGGATTTGCGCCGTCGAGATACCATGCCAACACTTCGCCTGTCGTCCGCCTCCAGAGAACATCGTCCCTGCCGTCGCCGTCGAGGTCGCCCGTGGCTGCGATGCTGTAGGCAAGGCCCGCCGGCCCATAGGCGACTGCGGGCGGCGCTGCGCTGCCATCGTTGAGCCACGAGGCGAGATCGCCGGACACGTCGCGCCGCCACAGAAGGTCCGCGAAAGCATCGTTGTCGAAGTCCTTGCTGGGAATCGATCGCACGAGCTTGAATAACTGTCCACTGCTATAGGCGGCAACGTAGATCTCGCCTGCGTCGTCGCGGCCGAAGCTTGCGGGATTCAAGGGAACGTTGGCAAACGGCTTGCTGACCTGCCACACCGATTGAAGATCCGGTTGTGCCGACCAGATCCTGCCACTGATGAAATCGCCGAAAACATAAGCGCCCGCGAGCGAGGGGATGCGCGAGCCCCGATAACGATAGCCACCGGTGATCGAGTTGCCGCCGAGCGCATTGTGACCGTATTCGATCACGGGAAAGGTGATCGTTCCCATGGCGGGACAAGGCGCCGGCGGCATGTCGTCGTTTGCGGTGCTGCTGTAGACGTGGTTTCCTTCCCAGCAGCGCCAACCGTAGTTGCGTCCGCCGGCCGCTCCGAACGGCTGGAAGTCCACTTCCTCCCAGGCGTCCTGCCCAACATCGCCGATTAGCAAGTCGCCGGTCGCGGGATCGAAGCTGAACTTCCAGGGATTGCGCAATCCGTAGGCCCAGATCTCCGGACACGCACCTGACAGACACGTCGAACCTGCGAAGGGATTGGACGCGGGGATGGCATACGGCGTGCCGGCATCGATGTCGATACGCAGCAGCTTGGCCAGCAGCACGCTCTTGCGCTGCCCGTTTCCGAACGGGTCGCCGCCACCGCCGCCGTCTCCCGTGCCGATGTACAGAAATCCATCGGGCCCGAAGGCGATGTGGCCGCCGTTGTGATTGTCGAAAGTCGCGTGTGGGATGGTGAGGAGGACGGTGCCCGACGCGGGATCGGCGATATCCGGATTCGCCGCGTCGCGCTGATATCGCGCAATCGTCAGCGTACCGTCCGCTGAGCTGGTGTAATAGACGAAGAAGTAACGGTTACTTGCAAATTGCGGATGGAATGCCAGACCTAGCAAGCCGCGCTCGCTGCTTGTCGAAACCATTCCGCTGATGTCGAGAAAAGGCGCCGCCAACACCTGGCCGTTGCGCAATATCCGGATGCGGCCGCCCTTTTCGACAATGAAAAGCCGTCCGCTGCCGTCGCCCGCCGCGACAATTTCGAGGGGCGATTGGAATCCTGCGGTCACGCCGCGCAGATACGCGGCGACGCCCTCGCCGTCGCCGCGCGAGGGCGTGATCAGGGCGAGCGCGAATACCAGGCCTAGTATCCCGAGCGAACGTGACATTTGCGAGCTCCGTTTCGATCCATCGTGGTGCGCATTCGAGAAAATGCCGACAACAGCCCCGGCCCCTTGTCGCAGCGCAAGCTGGCGTCTCCCCACAGCGGCGGTCGGTACAGGCCGCACCTTAGATTTGCGCCTGTACATGACAATAGCATAGCAAGAGCGAAGCTTTGCGGTGTATTCTTCGCGGCGGGGTTTCCGCGCCGTAGGGTGATTCGGGAATCGCAGGGAAAAGAAAAATGTCTCGCGCGCATACCGCATCGCATGCGCTCCATTGAACCGCGTGGTGTTCGGAGGGGATCCGCAGTGAAAATCCTTGGTGTTGGACGAAACGGGCCCGTCTTGAATTTTTTCGAGCTGTGCCGGCTGCTCAGCCTTGTTGCGCTCGCCATCGTCCCTGCGTTGAGTGCACACGCCGCGGACGACACAATCCGCGCCATCGTCGTGAAATACCGCGATGGAACGATTCCGCCGGGGTTAGCTGTCCTCCCGACAGATAAGCGGCTCGCCATCGGAGAAAAGTTGGGCGTGACAGTGCGCGACCTCGGCACGACACGCGATGGCGCCTACCGTCTGGCGCTCGATCCTTCCGTGTCGATCGACGACGTCCGCAGAGGGCTCAATGGTCTGCGGATGCAGGGCGAGGTGCTCTACGCGAGCGTGGTCGATCTCGACGCCGCGACGGGCGCTGCGAGGATCGCCAAGGACGCGGATCCGCAGCCGTCGATCCATCGAATGATCGTCAAATTCAGGGACCCGCTGACGTCGGCCGCCGCCGCGCAAAACGGGACGCTTGCTTCCCAGTATCTCGATCGGCTGAGCACTATTGCCGGCCAACCGATCACCCACGAAAGAGCGATGTCCGGCGGCGCGTTCGTCGTCGGGCTGGCGCAGCCGATGTCGGTGGCAGAGGCGCGCGCGTTGGCTGATCAAATAGAGACGGATCCGACCATCGAATACGCGCAGCCCGACGAGAGAAAGTTTCCGACGC
>CAVUXI010000005.1:0-209636 GCA_963745385.1 uncultured beta proteobacterium | reverse complement strand
TGGGATCGAGCATCACCGGCGCACCGGCGAGCGGGAGCTCGCGCTCGCCGTGGCCGGCACGACGCAGGCCCTACACGAGTCTCGCCTCAGGGCTGCAGCACGCGCAGCGTGTTGTCCCCGTCGTCAACGAAGTAGATCCCGTCGAACCGGGGCGGCACGGTCAGCCCGAACAGCACCCCGGCGCCACCGAGCGAATCGGCCGCCACGTCGGTCTGGGCGCCAGCCGGCGTGGTCTCGACGATGCCCGTCGCCGCCGTTGGCCGTGAGGATGTCGCCGTTCGGCGCCAGCGTCATGCCGAGCGGCGCGTTCAGGTCCCCTCCGAAGAGACACCGTCCCGCCCGCCGTTCGGGACCGGGACCTCACGGAACGGCGCTCCGGGGATCGCGGCGATCCGGTTGTCCTGTGTGTCGGCCACGTACAGCGTGCCGTCGGCGCCCAGCGCCACGCCGGGTCGGGCCGACCACGCGCGCCCGGATCGGTCCGCTCCGGGAAGCCCGTGCCGATCACGTCCTCGTCGAGCACGAAAGGCCGCACGCCCGGAATCGTCAGCAGCTGGATCCGCACGACCGTGCCGTGGTCCACGACGTTGCCCTGACCGCTGGCGTTAGTGCCGGCCGCGACCGTGCCGTTCAGCACGTTGGTCACGTAAAGCGTGGTGAACGCGCCGTGGTCGACCGCGGTCATGTCCCACGGGCCGTTGATCGGACCGCCGGCGATCGTCTCGAGCACCCGCCCGCGACTGTTCAGCACGAGCAGGCAGCCGGCCTTGGCGGTGGCCGCGGTGCCGTCCGCGGTGGGCAGGCTGCCGACGATCACGAACCCGCTGCGGGTGACCGCGAGCGCCGTGGTCAGGCCCACGCCCCCGGGGCAGCGCCCGGGCAACGTGTCCGGGTTGATCTGGGCGAACACCGACGCGTCGCCGGCCATCCCGTCGTTGCCGGCCTGAGGGACCTGCACGATCGTCGTGCCCGTTCCCTGTTCGTTGGCCGAGTTGTTGAAGTTTCTGACCAGCAACTCGCCCCGGTGCAGCGCCCCGATACTGCTCGGCACCGTGACGATGCCGTAGGGGTTGATGCAAAAAAGATTTTGAGAAAGGCATTCCTGACAGGATTGTGGGCGGGCCATTCCCCATATAGCTTTGCTGCCCGGTCCAACACGTAGTCATCGCAATCGGCGTTGCGACCGTTGATGCTTACCGGTCAATGAAGTCGATCTTGGTCAAACTGCCTAAATCCAGTCGTTCCGTCCGAAACAGGCCATCCACGTACAGCACGCGATAGTCCGCCAGAACAGAAGCTGCGCCTTCCCCACCATTCTTAAACTTGAAAATCGCATGAACGGAGCCGTCGCGGTCAGGCGAGATATCACTGACGGATGCGAGGCTATCAAGCCACAGGCTGTCGGTCTTTACGCATCCGATGACGACTCTGGAGCACATGCTTTCGGTACAGCCGACGCCTTGAAGCGTGATCGTCCGTTGTGTTCCGTCAACGGTTGTGACTCTGGCATTCAACGATGACCGGTGGCCTTCGATAGCGCGTGGAGTCATGCTTCGGCCAGTATTTCCGACAAGGCAGACAACGACTAGGGCGGCTATTCGTAATCCCCAACGTATCTTCATTGGAAAACTCCCCTGCGCGCGATGGTAACGCCATTCCGAGGCTGGAGTCGAGATCGATCTACGTTATGCGGCGTTGGGGAGCCTTGCTCGGAGAGACCGATGCGAGTACTTCCGTACCAGCAGGATGAGACGCCCCGGCTACAGACCCTGCGCGTCGCAGTCGGCACAATGAAAACGTCGAAAGAATCGTGGAGCGACCAATGGCGAAAACTGAAACTGCGACAGTCGTTTCAATAGTTTCAATCACGGTCAACGGCAAGACCGTCAAAATGACAGCGAAGGATGCCTTGATCTTTGCGTGGCGCGTCACACGGGCCGCTGAGTGTGCTTTTGAGGAAGCGGGCGAGGCGTACGTTGTGCTTGATACCTTGCCGAACCGCGACAGGGTGCACGGATCAGCCTCGCGGGAATTGGTCGGGGCGAAGTAGATCGGGCATGGAAAGGGGCGGACTTGATCCGGCAGCCGCCATGGCCGGCCCAAGAAGATTTTATGCGAAAATATCCCACGAAAATCAAACATAGGGTCCGGATAAGCCACCTCTACTACAAGTGAAGTTATCGCAGAAGCGAGGCAACTTAAACCAAGCAACCTCATAAACTCATCGCATTCGAGATTGCGGCTGATTCCAATCGCGCCTATAACAACGAACAAATACAATATAGCTTTATTAATTTGCGGATCAGCCGAGCTCGCGGTGGAAAGCAGCAGACAACTCGCGAGCCCGAGAGCAAAGATACCTCCCCTTCCGATACGCCTAATTCCGAAACCACGGCTGGCCAGCAAAAGGCTTGTAAGAATGAACAGTAAATTTAAGAGAGTAGTGATCTTGTCACCGGGTTTCCCATCCCACTCTCCGTAAATGCGACGGCTTATAATGCCTGTTGCCTGCATCGCCTGCAATAGGAAGAAGATAGTTGCGAGATAGTACCAACGAACCATAGCAGCTACCTAATTTTTTATGTCGAAAGCGTGTCAATCTGAAGAGACCAAGAGCTGCTCGGCGGAGTGCGCTTTCTTGAGTCCACAAGGAATTCTTACACGCTTAAAAAAGTGATTGTCACTCGGCTTGTCCATTGATAGTTTTTGGAGGGGGCACAGGAAACTCCATCATCCAGTGAAAAAGTTGTAATAACGCCAAAAAGAGAACTGGCGGGCACGCAATCCAGACTGGTTAACTGCTAATTCCTTGTAGATTTTCGTAGCCTGCTCCGAAACTACTTTATGCGATGCCGACTCCTCTGCTGCAATGCGGCCCGAGTTACCAATTTTTGTGCGAAATTCGGGGTTCGCTGCTAACTGGAGAATAGCTTCTGCCAGTGCTTTTTCGTCCCTGGCTGGAATTATGAGGCCAGTCTTGCCGTGCTCTACCGCGCTCGCAAGTTCTCCGACATCGGTTACGATAACAGGTTTTCCGAATGTAGAAGCGACAGCTAGGACGCCACTTTGAGAAGCTTCGACGTATGGAAGGACTACGATGTCCGCGTCCGTAAAGAGTTGCGCGACTTCTTCATCAGGGATGTGACGATTGCGAATATCGAAAAACCTGGAGTCGTGCATCATTTTCTTATATTTACAGAACTCTTCCCCTGTTCCTGCAATTACTACTTTTATATTTGCAAAGCTTCTCGTTACTAATGGAACGCAACGTATCAAAATGTCGAGACCTTTGTATGCGAAAATTCTCCCAAAGAACAGCACATTGATCGTTGCATCTGCTTTACGGCACATGGCATTGCGTTTGGCGATATTGAAATATCTTGGTAGAACTAAGTGAGGTATTACCTCGAATTTTGCGGGGAATTTCGGATAATATCGCTTGGCCTCACTTTGGAGATTAGCACCGTGAACAAAAACCTTAGTCGAGCACGCGATGAGGTGATTTGCAAATGCACGAGGCACACGCCGTGACGCGTCGTCTCCGAGGTGGTACTGCACGTCGTGCATCGTCGTTACAATTGGGTATTTTCTAGAAAGGAACGGTACCAAAAAACTGAGCCAGCTTATCCCCTCTGAAAGAAAATGTACAATGTTCGGTCGCAGTCTTTCGATCAGAAAGAAAAGACGAAATAAGAAAATCACATTTTTCAAACTTCTGTGACGTGGCCAATCTAAGAGTCGTATGTCCACAGTATCATCTACATGCTGAATAAAATTGCAAAAAGATATTGCAGCCGGTCTCCACTCATTTTATCCAAAAATCATGCGGCGTCGTTGAAGATGCAGTTGGGAGCGAGCAACAATACTGCGTCATGGTATTCGGCGGCTAAGTTGGGCTGAGGGAAAGAAGATTCAAATAAGATACTGCGGTTCATTTGGTTAACCTTTAATGCGATTTGTCAGCGCGGGGCTCTTTCTGCTTGCTTGTAGTTTAGTTTTGAACAACCAATCCGCCAATATACCGTTAGATATAATGCCCTCGCCATAATATAGTGTTGCTCTGCACAAAGACACTAGCTTTGGATCGCAAAAGTGGACGTTCTAGATCAAAATCTGCGGTTAGGGTAATACCTCGACAGCCTATCGAAGCACATGACGACCGAAACTAACGGCGTGCTATAGTTAGAATCGCGTTGTGCGGTTCACTTCGTTGCGACCCGGCCTCTAGCGTTAGCCTTGCATCAAGTTTCCCGGCACCAGGCTCGAAACCATGCGCACCAGAACACTCTAGCTGCACGTTGGTTTGGTTAGCCTTGTCGATGGCTTATCGCCGGTGGACCCGGCTGAAATCGAACTTAACCAACTTAGGTAAACGGTAAACCTAGGGCTGCGCCGGTTCAACACCGCTATTGCTAATGGTGTTCACCGGTTCATGCGCTCCGATCCGCCCCTTTGCCATCACTGATTGTTGACAGCATCCTAAGCTGACGTCGCCCGCATTTCGAACTCCGCGGGGAGAGATATCCGAGTGTCGAATGCCGCCGCCTGGGATTGTAGAAGCGTTCGACGTAGTCGAACACATCGGCTCTGGCCTGGTCGCGGGTTCGATAGGTTCTGCGCGCCGTGCGCTCGGTCTTGAGCGAGGAGAAGAAGCTTTCCATGACGGCATTGTCCCACACGTTGCCGGACCGGCTCATGCTGCAGGTAATTCCATGGTCGACCAGCAGGCGCTGGAACTGTTCGCTGGTGTATTGGCTTCCCCGGTCGGAGTGATGCAGCAAGGCCTCCGGCTTGCCACGCCGGCAGATCGCCATCGACAGAGCATCAGTGACGAGTTGCGCCGCCATGCTCGCGCTCATCGACCAGCCGACGACCCGGCGCGAGAAGAGATCGAGCACCGCCGCCACGTAGAGCCAGCCCTCGGCGGTCCAGATGCAGGTGAAGTCAGCGATCCATTTGCGGTTGGGAGCCGGGGCCTGGAAGCTGCGATCGAGCACATTGGCAGCGACGGCAGTCGCCGGCCGCTGACCCAGATCGGGCGGCAGGCGCCGCCGTCGCGGACGCGCCCGCAGCCCGTGCAGCCGCATCAATCGTTCGATCCGATGCAGCCCGCAGGCGATGCCGTCGGCGATCAGATCGCGCCGTACGCGCGTGGCCCCATAGGTGCGGTGGCTCGCCAGGAAGCTGGCGCGCACTCTGGCAGCCAGGTCCTCGTTAGTTCTGCGGCGCGCGCTGCGCGGTCGCGTCAGCCACGCATAGAAACCGCCGCGCGAGACACCGAGCGCCTCGCACATCCATGCCGCCGGCCAGATCCCCCGGTGCTTTGCGATGAAGCTGAACTTCACGTGCTCTCCTTCGCAAAGTAGGCCGCGGCTTTTTTTAGGATGTCCCGCTCGGCCTTGAGCCGCTGCACTTCGCGCCGCAGCCGCTCGATCTCGAGCTGCTCCGGCTTCATGTTCCCCTGACCGGGAAAGCTATGCTCCGGGTCGGCCTCGAATTCCTTGGTCCACTTGTGCAGCAAATGTGGATAAATCCCCAGATCGCGGGCGATCTGCGCCGCCGGCGCCCCGCCCGCGCGAACCAGCCGCACCGCCTCGAGCTTGAACTCTCGTCCGTGCCATCTTCGCACCATGTCGCACCTCCCGTTCCATCATGACACCTAAACTCGGTGTCTGCGAAACCGGGTGCAGGCCAAAGGTCGCAGACTTTGTCGCCCTTGACGCCGACAATCATTTGTACATCAACAATGATGTCTTCAATCCAGACACTGACACAAGCTTCTTCCAAATCGACCCCGGCAAGCCCGGCGATCCCGCTAAATATCAGGTTCCCGGACCGGGACAGGTCCCTGGATACGAACTGATTATCGGCTACTCGGAGGGTGGTCTATGCGATACCACGATGAGCGCAAAAGAGCTGCGGCCCGATCGAGTCAAGTTCACCAGCAACGATAAGCTGTCGTCGGGACAGATCATTCGGCGGACGGAAAAGACGCAATAGGCCGCATCGCTCCACGGTACCGGCTTTAGCCAAGTCCGAAGGACATAAGAAGACATGACCAATACTCGAGAAGAACTGACGCGACGATTGAATTCCGGCACGCCCGTCATATCGAGAACAAGATCGGAAAGATCGACCTTTTCGCCGTTCATTACCGAAGTTACCGCATCGATCGCTCGATGCATATGAGGCGGCGGCTCAACCTGTTTGAGCGCCCCGAACCTTCTCCGCAAATGCGCGCGCATTTTCTCTTCATTTGAGTAGGGAAGCCGTAGTGCAACTATGCCAACGCCATTCCATGCAATGCCGCAGCGACCGATCGCTGTCTCGAACAACGCATACTTCTGCGATGGTGCCTGTGTCATTTTCGCCAAGATGTTCGTTCCGACGGCTGCCCACCGTCTACCTTAACTTGGGTATTCAGGATACGTTTGGCCACCTGTTACGCATTGGACGCCACGTTTTGGTACGAATCATATTTGTCGAGGTGATGAACGGCGGCGCGTTGGTGCGTCTGGTGTGATCAAAGCCATTTGGCGTTCTACGGTCGGGAAATCGATACCGGTGTCGACGGCATTGTTAGCAAAATTTGTCGGGAGGAAGTGCGCCGACAAGGCGATGATCTCGATGATCTGCGCGTTCGCGTAGCCGGCCTTTCGCACTGCGGCGAGATCCGCCTGGGTCACCTGCCGTGTACCTCGATCAACTGCGTGCGAAGCGAACATCTATGTGCTGCTTGGGGTCGCTCGACCGGTCCCGACGATGCAAGGCGATCTCCTCTGACGAGACCTTCCAGAAAGCCTCAGAGAGATAGTCTATGCGCAGACAGGCAGTGTCTACAGCCCTTCACTTCAGATACTGCAAGGCCGATCGCGTCGCGTGTCTTCGCATCCAGCGTCTTGCTGAGCGCGGCAAGTAGGCCTGACCACCCAATGAGTGCGGCAGGACTGAGCGATATTATTCAAAACATGTTTGGAACGAATTCGAGCTGCTACCATCGTCGAGGATTGCCGCGAGCGAGACCAACAACAACTCTATACGGCTGGCGATCATCGAAACCTGAAGTTCTGGGTCGACAGATTGCATCAGATCAAGGGATTGCGCGGATGACCAGGTGGAACGACGAGCTCGAGCGCGAATGTGAAGATATCCTTGCTCGCTATCAGGCCAGCGAGGAATACCGACGAATGTTCGAACCTTCGCCACTCCCGTGGCGGGGGAAACCATCTCATCCACCCAAGAGACTAAGATCAAACGCGAAAACAAGTTCCACCATTCGCGTCGAGATGGCATCGAATGGCTGTGGATCAAAGGTGTAACCTCTGATCGGATAATCCACGGCATTGCGAGCACAACGACAATCAACTCGCACAAATATTCATTGGCGGCGAATGGTATGGTGGCTCCATGCGGGACGAGGCTTTCGACAGGGCCTACGCTGAGTACGATTAGATGATGGCCGACGCATGGAAGAAGGCATGACTCTGCCGTCGCCCTAAATCCGGCTAGTTAGGCGCGTCTCAGGCAATGTCTGCTTTGCTCCGAAAGCGACTGAATTGCTGCGTGGCAACGGAATGACACGATGTGCCACAAGCGGAAATAGGCCGTTACTGCCGAAACCAAGGAATTGTCAGGTAAACGCACGCGATCATTGCCAAGACGGGCGTCGCCCACAACACCCCTGGCCAGATCCCCCTCGTCCATCGGTCCGGCAACAACGCCGCCACAAGACCGAGCACCAGCGCGCCCGTCGCAGCCGTGGCGGTCCAGCCGTACCAGTACATTTCCGGAGCAAGAAATTCGAGCACCGGATCCACGACATCACGGGAACGATGCAGACCCGTAACGACGATGCCAAGAGTTGGGTAGAAGGTGAAAAGCACGAGACCTTTCGCTCGCGCGACCGCGTAGATGATAGCGAACGAAATTCCATATGCGAATGCGAACTTGCGGAACGCGGGATGGGAAGTCATGAGCCGAAGCCCATGATGTTGTTCAGGACGTGACCAACCATAAACCCCCACCAGACGATGAACGCTAGAACAGCGGTCAGGGCAGCGCGTGTTCGAGCCGGTTCATCGGAAACAGGCCGTCGCCAGCAAACCCAATAGGCGGGCAATAATCCTGCGCCGATGGCAACGAAATCCTCCTTGAGATCGAAGAAACCGATGGCTTGCCAGTGATGATCGCGTTCGAGGTCCGGCGCGATGTCGATCTTGAAGTAGAGATACAAGATAGCGCCGAGCAGCGCGGATACCGCGTACAGAATGACGACCGCATTGGCAAACGAGGCCGGTTTGACAGCGCGGAAGCGGTCGAAGAAAGAACCCGGCTGGCCGCCGGCCGGGGCCCACGTCGCCAGCGTCTGATGGGTGACTGCGCCGAGTAGCGCGACCGCAACCAGACCATGAATAATCACAAGCACGGTGGCCATGAACGCCGATCCGACGGAGCTATTCGGCAGATTTACGCGAATAATTCCACGGTGGCGAACGGTTCGGCGGACCATGGACGATAACGACTGAGTGTAAATTTGGTTTTCTGGCCCGGTACGACATCCACAAGGACGTAGTTGTAGTCCTCCTTGGGCGGCTGGCCTTTCCAGTAGAAGATCGGGCGGATAGTTTGCCGGCACCTTGATGCTGGTACGACCCGGAAGGATAGGGTCTTGCTCCGCCCCTCCACCGCCTAGCACCAAGTATTTCACCCCATCGACGTTGTACATCTCGGTCGTATGGACGTGGCCGTTGAACACGACCACTTCCATGTCCTTGGCATGGGATGCAATCACCTTGTGGGGATTATCGGGTTCCGGAATAGGGCCCAGGCCCGCACGGCAGAACACCGGATAGTGGAAGGTGATGAAGGTCTTGGTTATGCCGTTGGCCTTCGCTTCATCCATCCATTGCCGTAACTGCTGCATCTGCTCTGCATATTTCGGTCGATCAGCGTCCCACAGCGAGGGCGAGCGGTAATCGTATTTCCCGCTCCAGAGGAAGATGAAACGAACACCCTTGAAGTCGAACTTATAAATGAGCCGTTCCGGTGTGACCCCTAGCTTTGTCAGATACGGCACCGTGGACAGCGTGCCCTGGATCTTAGGATCACCCCATACTTCGTAATTGCCAACTCCGATGAACCACCGTCCGTCGAGCCCAGCCGCGCGCATCTCATCATCCGGTGGCGGTAGTTGCTTGATGCCGGTCCTCGCAGGATCGGCCGCGTACGCAGTTGCCGAATCGTTCCGGTGGAGGGGCGGGCTCGACCTGAAGCCGCGGCAGGCCAAAGGTTTCTACGGTATCGTGGCGGTCGCGACCCTCGGCGGCGTAGTGCTCACCTTCACCAGGATCGATCCGATCCAGGCTCTGTTCTGGACAGCAGTCATCAACGGCGTGATCGCGGTCCCGATCATGGCGGTGATGATGATTCTGGCAGGGAAGCGCAAAGTGATGGGATCCTTTGCCGTAAATCCCTGGGTCAAGATCCTCGGCTGGGCCGCGACCGCGGCCATGGCGCTCGCAGTGGCGGCGATGGTTCTGGCGTAATTGCAACGATCGCGGAACGCCGGGACCGCCGCGCTCATCCAATTGCACAACCATACCAAGAGCATCGACATGACCCTCGCGGCCGAGCCGCTTCCCCTATCGAGCATCGGCGATCTGGATCTCGCTGCGCGGATTGCCCGCGGGGATCGCGGCGCGTTCACGGCCATGATGCGCCGGCACAATCGCCTGCTCTACCGGACCGCGCGGGCGATACTTCGCGACGATGCCGACGCCGAGGACGCGCTGCAGGAGGCGTACCTGAAGGCGTACTCGAAGATCGCTACATTTTCGGGCGAGTCGCGGCTTTCCACCTGGCTGGTGCGGATCGTGGTCAACGAGGCGCTGGGCCGGTTGCGGCAACGCAAACGCGATCAGACCGTCGTGCCTTTCGCGCCGATTCACGATCGGCCATCGGAAAGCGAGGAGGACAGGATGCCCGGTCGCCCCGAAGATACCCCGGAGAACATGGCCTTCCGCGCACAGATGCGCAAGCTCATCGAGCGCCGCGTCGACGAGCTCCCTGTCGCCTTTCGCACCGTTTTCATCCTGCGTGAAGTCGAGGAGCTGACCGTCGAGGAGACCGCGCTCGCGCTGCAGATTCCGAGCGGGACCGTGCGCACGCGCTTGTTCCGCGCCAGGAGTCTCTTGCGCGAGTCGCTGACGCGCGAAATGGAGCTCGATGTCGACTCGCTGTTCGAATTCGCAGGCGCCCGCTGCGATCGCATCGTCGCGAATGTGTTGAAGAAACTCGCCGTCTGAAGCTAATTGATGAGCTTCGCGGAACTGAACGACCGTGACGCTGCAGGGTCGAATTCACTCGGCCGCCTGGGTGGAGAAGCAGCCCGTGCGCGGTGGTGGAAGAAGCCTCAGTCATGCGTGTGCTGGTGAGCGCGGCGCTCGTCGTCCAGCGGCGAGTGCAGCCGGACTTCGGCGTCGACGGGAATATCCTGTAGCGTTCCTGACGCGTGCCGGATGGTAAGCGTCAGCGGAACGCGGTCTCCGCGTTTGAGCGGCGCAGCGACGCCTGTCAACGCGAGCCTGTAGCCGCCCGGTGCCAGCTTGACGGTCGCACGTGCCGGAAAGCGAAGCTCGCGAGGTGGTGGGCTGATCCCCGCCGGTGCGCGCAGCGACACTCGTGCGGCGGCGTCACTGCGTGCTGCGATCAGTACAGCATCTTCGCTGCTGGTAATGTCCATATAGGCTTCGGTTATTTTTTTGCCGCCGGTGGGGGCGACCCAAGGCTGATTCACCGCAAAGACCGGTGCGCCACTGGCAATGGGGCAGAGCGCGAGCGCCAAGACGATGACGAAAAAGGATGCTCCGCGGGGGCGGACCGGGGTGATCATCTTATGCATGGAAAGAACAGTCCGGCCGACGCTCTATTCCGCGAATTGCGCGACGAAGGAATAGCTGCCGCTGATCCGCTGTTTGCGGGGCATTAGCACGGTTCCCAGCGGCGCGGTGCAGAGCATTTCACGTTCTATGCAACGGCGAGGAGGTCCCATGAAGCACATTTTGAAATATATGTTACGCGGCTTGGCGGTATCGGGGCTTCTCTTCGCAACCGCGGCGTGGGCCGAGTTCCACACCTACAAGATCGATCAGATCTACTCAAACGCCGACGGTTCCGTGCAATACCTGATCATGCGCGAGTCCATGGGCATGAACGGAGAAAACCTCTGGCAGGGAAACGCGCTGATTGCTGCGGGCGCTGTTACTCACACATTCGTGTTCCCGACCAACCTCCCCGGAGGGATGTGTGACGGCTATGGATGCATGAGTGCACCCACCGCGAACACCCGGGTGCTCATCGCCACACAGGGATTTGCGGCGCTCGGCATTCTTATGCCGGATTTCGTCGTGCCCAACGGCTTTTTCGCGACCAATGGCGTCACCATCAATTATGCGGGCGTAGACCAGGTGACCTTCCCTTCGATCCCCACCGACGGCACCAATGCGATTACCCGCGCAGGAGCCGTCGTTCCCAACCTCGCAGTCAATTTCGCGGGAAATTCCGCATCGGTCTCCGGCGCTCCCGCTGCCCTTAATTTCAGCGGCCTCTGGTACAAGGCCCCGGCGGACTCGGAATCCGGTTGGGGAATCAATTTCACTCACCAGGGAAATACCATCTTTGCCTCGTGGTTCACCTACGATATGAACGGCAAAGGATGGTGGCTGGTGATGACCGCGCCTAACACCGGAGGGAACACCTTCTCGGGGACGCTATTGCAGGCGACTGGGCCCGCGTTCAACTCGGTGCCTTTTCCGCCGCAGGGCAGTCCCAACGGCATCATGGGATCGAGCGTCGGAACGGGGACTGTCAGCTTTACTGACGCCAACAACGGCAGCTTCACCTATACCGTCAACGGCATAACGCAAACCAAGGCGATTACGCGGCAGGCGTTCGGGCCCGTGCCGACGTGCGTCTTCAGCGCTTCGAACAACCTCGCTGCGTCCACCAACTACACCGCCCTGTGGTGGGCAGCCCCCGCGGGTTCGGAATCAGGCTGGGGCATCAATTTGACGCATCAGGGCAACACCATCTTCGCGAGCTGGTTCACCTTCGATCTTGACGGCTCGCCGATGTGGCTGGTCGCGACAGCGACGATGTCGGGGCCCGGCGTGTTCACAGGTGCCTTGTCGCGCTTGACGGGCCCGCCGTTCAACGCTGTGCCATTTCCTCCGATAGGCAGCCCGGGCGGCGCCACGCCCACCGGCGTAGGCACGGCAACCTTCACCTTCACCGATGGCAATAGCGCGAGCTTTGCCTACACGGTCAACGGCGTGTCGCAGAAGAAGGCAATCACGCGTCAGGTGTTCGCGCCGCCGGGAACGGTGTGTCAGTAGCGGCAATGCGCACGCGGTACCTGCGTATCGCGTGCGCTGCCTTGCTGCTCGCGCTCGGTGCCATCAGCGGAGCGGATGCCGTCGGCGTGGGAGAGGCTGCGCCGGAGTTTTCCCTGCCGGCTGCAAGCGGCAAGCCGATAGCGCTGGACAGCCTGCGCGGCCAGGTCGTGTACGTCGACTTCTGGGCGTCGTGGTGCGGCCCGTGCCGGCGCTCGTTTCCATGGATGAACGACATACAGCAGCGATACGGCGATCGCGGCTTCACGGTCGTCGCCGTCAACGTCGACAAGAAGCGCGCGGATGCCGATCGCTTCCTGCAGGCCAATCCCGCCCGCTTCGTGGTCGTTTACGATCCCGACGGCAAGGCGCCGCTCGCCTACGCCGTCGCAGGCATGCCGAGCTCGTATCTCATCGATCGAAGCGGCAAGGTCGCCGCTGTCGAAGCGGGATTCCTCGACGAGCGCACGGCAGCGCGCGAAGACACCATACGATCGCTGCTGGCGGCTCCTCGGTAGAGGCCTTCGCGTGCGCCGTGTAGCGGAATGGTTCACCCTGGCGCTCGCGCTCGCTGTTGCCGGATGCGCAAGCGTGCAGCCGCCGCGGGCGTGGGAAAAGGCCGAGCTGGCGCGCCCACAGATGCAGTTCGACGCCGATCCTCTCGACAGCAAGCTGAAGCAGCACGTTTACACCAGCAAGGAAGCGGCGGGCGGCGGCTACGGAGTAGGCGGCGGAGGCTGTGGCTGCAACTAAGGGCCCGGCCGATGCAGTCCGGCCGGGAAGCGCCTTGCTCGCGGCGGCGCTCGCGCTGCCGGGCGTCTTGCCCGCGGGGGCCTTGGCGCAAACCGCCCCCGATCAGGGTTTGATCTCGCTCAAGTATCTCGACTATCGGGACTGGCAGCCCGGCGCGGATCGCATGCGCGTGAAGAGTCCTTCGCTCTACGTCCTGAAGCCGCTTTCAGATACGCTGGCCGCCGAGGGTTCGCTCGTCTACGACAGCATGTCGGGCGCCTCACCGCTTTTTTACAACACGCTGTCCGGTGCGTCGAAGCTGGGGGTCACCGACTACCGCACTGCCGGCGACGTCAAGGTCACGAAATACCTCGACGGCGTCGCAATAGGCATGGGCGCAGCCGTGTCGTCCGAGCGCGACTATGTGTCGCGTGCGCTGTCATTGGACGTCCGCGTGTCGAGCGCGGATCGCAACCGCACCTATGCGTTCGGCATCGCCGGCGCCAGCGATCGAATCCACCTCATCCAGGATCTCGCCGAAGACAACTCACGACAGACGCTCGACTTCCTCGCGGGGGTGACGCAAGCGCTCTCGTCAGAGTCCATCGTCCAGTCGAATATCACTTATTCGGCGGGTCACGGCTACTACTCCTATCCGTACAAGACCCTGGATGCGCGTCCGGATCATCGCCGCATCTTCGCATGGCTTACGCGTTATCGGGAGCACATCCCATGGGCCGATGCGACACTCAAGCTTTCCTATCGCTATGTTCATGACTCGTTCGGCGACGAGTCGCACGCCGTGGACGCGGCCTGGAACCAGCCATTGCCTTCGGAATGGAGCGTAGAGCCCAGCCTTCGCTACTACACGCAAAGCAAGGCCAGCTTTTATTTCGACCCTCCGTTCGGACAGGGCCTGGAATTCGGCAAGCCCTACACGACCGACACGCGTCTTTCTGCCTTCGGCGCATTCACCTCGGGCATTGCCGTCGCCAAGCTCTTGCCCGAAGGTTGGAGCGTTGACCTCACGGTCGAGTTCTACCGTCAGCGATCGAGCTGGCGGCTCGGGGGCGGGGGAAGCCCGGGACTCGAGACCTTTTCGGCGCGGTGGATCCAGGCGGGCATCTCCAGGACGTTTTGATCTTGTGCGCGCGAGCGCGTGAGGCAGAATCGCGCCATGCCTCTTTTCCGATTCGGCTTTCGCGCCATGGCGGCGGAGAACGAGCTGCAGCTCTGGGCCGACGACGAGGCGCGCGCACGAGCGGTCGCCGACGCCGCGATTGCCGACGCGTTGCGCATCGAGGCAAAGTATTCGCGTTTTCTCGACGACAGCGTCACGACGCGCATCAACCGCGGCGCGGGCGGAGGGGACGTCGAGATCGATCCCGAAACGTCGGCCCTGCTGCGCTATGCCGACACCTGCCATCGCTTGAGCGGCGGCGTCTTCGATATCACTTCCGGAGCATTGCGCCGCGTGTGGGATTTTCGCAGCGCAGCGCCGCGCGTTCCCGACGAATCCGAGATCGCAGCGGCGCGCTCGCTCATCGGATGGACAGGCGTCGAATGGAGCGACCGCCGGGTGAGGCTTCCGTCGCGCGGAATGGAAATCGACTTCGGCGGCATCGGCAAGGAGTATGCGGCGGACCGGATGGCGACGATCTGCCTCGAGTGCGGAGCACGGCACGCGCTGATCAATCTCGGCGGCGACGTTCGCGCGACCGGGCCCCAGCGCGACGGCGCGCCGTGGCGCGTTGGAATCGTCCATCCCAGAAAGGCCGGCGCAGTCATCGCATCGGTGGAGCTCTCCGACGGCGCCATCGCGACCAGCGGCGACTACGAGCGGTTTTTCGAGATCGGCGGCCGCCGCTATTGTCACCTTCTCAACGCAATGACCGGAAGGCCCGCGAACTATTGGCAATCCGTGAGCGTCGTCGCGCCTCTGTGCGTTTTCGCGGGGAGTTGCGCGACGATCGCGATATTGCTCGAAGACCGGGCCGAGGCGTTCCTGGATGCGCAAGGCGTTCCCTATCTTGCGGTGGATGCGGACGGCAATCTGCGCGGTCCCTTGAAGACGCACGCCGTTTGAGCACGCGCGGTGTCGGTGTCAGTCCTACGGTACCGACAGAAGATTTTACGCGCGCAGGTGTAAGGCCGCGTCCGATACGCGGCATCGCTTTGTCCTAGCGAAGAATCAGACGTCACCGGATTCCAACAACATCGCGTTTGGACGAGCATCACCCGATGCTGCGAGGCTTTCGAACCATCAGTCGGCAATTGCGTCGAGGATGGATTTCCATGTGCCCGAAGCTAACCGGCGTCCCGCTCGGGACGCTATCCCGAACGTAAGTGCGAACGGAATAGTAAGGAGGTTTTATGGATACACCCACAAGCAGGACGTCGCGTAACGCTCCGTTGTCCGGCGGCGCTCCCATCATCGGCGCGGACCGCCGGAATTCGGATGGCCCTGGCCCGGAAGTGATGGACGCCAAGACGCTGATCGGCGACTCGGTCGTCAATGCAGCAGGAGAAAAGCTCGGCAAGATCGACGCGATCATGATCGACGTTACGAGCGGACGCGTTGCGTACGCCGTGCTGTCGTTCGGCGGCTTTCTGGGTATGGGCAACAAATTGTTTGCCGTGCCATGGTCCGCATTGACTCTGGACGCAGGCGAGAAGCGCTTCGTTCTCAACGTTCCGAAGGAGCGGCTTGAAAACGCGCCGGGGTTCGATCCCGATCACTGGCCGTCGATGGCGGATTCGAGCTGGGCCACCGAGATTCACGAGTACTACGAGATCCGGCCCTATTGGGACGACGAGCTTTCGGATACGGTCGGCGACGATACGAGCAACTACGGTCGCGAACGCGATCCACGGACAAGCGCCGGCTCGATCAATCCCAAAGGGTATTGAGCAAAGCTTCGAGGCTTGAAGCAAACTGGCGGCGGCGCAGGAAGCGCCGCCGTTTTTTGCGCCGACACATCCTCTGAACGCGTGCGCAAAGGGCGACCAGCTCGAGGTCGATGAAATTGTCGAAGTGACGCGGACGCTTGAGGCCGACAACTCGACGTTCAGCATTTCGGCGAAAGAAAAGGAGGCCGAGGCGCGAGCCACCCGGCGCGGGGCTCCACGCGAAGCGTGGGGATCGACGGGGGAATTGCGAGTAGCGGCGCGAGCCACCGGCCGAGGGGCCCGCGCAGCGGGATCGGCCGGGACTTGCGAGTCGACGCATGAGACCGACAACTCGACGATCGAAACTTCGTCGAACGTTCATGAGGTCGACGCTTGAGGCCGACAACTCGGGCGCTTGGTGACTCGGCGAAGGTGGAGGAGACCGACCCGAATTCATTCGGGCGCAGTGTGATTTAGTCAGCCCGTGCGAATAAATTCGCATCTACAGGCACCCCGAGTGAGCGAACTCGCGCTGTGAAAGGAGCGTTTTTATTGCAGTTGTGGTGGACAGCGCGCGTCGTTTGAACAAGAAAAGGTGCGTTGGTCGATGAGCATCGCAGTGAAGAGTCGCTCTGTAGACGACCGCGCCGCGCGTGGTCGCGTGGCGTGTGCCTCAGGCGTGCGCACGGTGTTGCTGCGCAAGTCATAATACGTCGCACGCACATGCGATTCGATTTCGAATCGACTATCGCGCACAACAACAAGGCAACGCGCAATGCCGCTCGTGAGCTTCGCGCCGACCAAAGCTCGGCTGGTCCTGGAGGAGGACAAGGAGAGCGTGCTCGTCATGAGGGTGGTCTTGGCGAAGGGAGAAAGCGTCGAGCTCGCGGGCGGCGGAAAATTGCAGGCGCTCGCGGGCGTGCTGAGAGTGCGCGAGCGTAGGGCGGATAAGCGCACAGGAGAAGGCGTCGGCTCGCTTGTATTCGTCGGTGCCGCCGAGAACGCCGCACCCGACTCGGCGAGCTTTCAAATCAACATTTCGATGTCGGCCAAGAAGTTCGAGGCGCTCCTGAACGTCGCGATCTCGGGAAGGCTGCCGTCGAAATTCTTCGTCGACGCCGGAGAGAGGGTGTCGCGGAGCGAGACGCGCGGGATCGGCTACAGCCTCGGACCGAAGGGTCGCACCAAGGTCTGGGACAACAAATCCTTCGCGTCGCTGATGGTGACGAATTTTACGGCCATCCTCCCCATCATCGTTCCCGAGCGCACGTCTGCATCCTCATCCTCTGACAGCGACCATACATCGATCGATCTTCCCGCAAGCTACGGGCAGGTTTCGGATCTCGCGGAGGAGCTCACGCTCTTCCGCAGCGAAACGCATTACACCTTGATGGTCATCGTTTCGCTGTTCGCCGTCATCGCGGTCTTGACGCTGCTCTACAATCTGGCGCGAGTGTTCTGGTGAGGATGCTTCCGCGGTAGTCAGCATCCTGTCAGGATCGCGCGCCGCGACAGCGATCGGCAGCCGGTTTGATCAAGGGACGAAAAAGCGGGCGCTCGCGATCGCTTGGTCAAAAAAACACGGCCGCGCACTCTCTGATGGCCCCGACATTGCGTGTACACTCTCGTCGGGCCGCGACAAACCAGGAAGCGTAAGGTCACGCTCCGGCCACGATGTCGTCCTGCCTCACAAGGGCACGAGACGATGCGACGGTCGAGACGCGGTTCCAAACTCCTCAACTTCGAAGAGGTTCACGCATGAAACTCCGTCATTATCTGAGCATTGGTGTTGCCGCTGTGTTCGCCGGAACGATGATCAACAATGCCGTCGCGCTTGAAAGCGACCAGTTGCCCGCCGGCAGTCTGACGAACGCGCACGTCAAATCGAAGCTGATAACGCCGCATGCGCATCTCAATGGGCAGGCGCATGCGCGTCATGGCATTCCCTTCATCGATTCGCTGGTCAACTGGAACGATCACTACTTCGCCGACGGGTTCGACTCGCTGGGAAATCCGAACCGCGAGTGGTACACCAACACGGTGGGAAATCCGCCGCAACATAAGGGCACGACCCTGATCAACGCGCCCATCGTGCCGGTGACCATAGACCTGCGGAACTTCGACGGCTCGCCGAGGTTCGTCAATGGGAAGCCGCTCATTTCCAGCCCAGAGGCCTTCGTGCAGCCGGTGCTCGATTCTCCCGTATTCTCAAACGCAACCTGGACGAGCAGCCTGGTGCCGACGCAGATTACGGATGCGGTCCAGCGCGCCGAGTATTTCGACCAGGCGAAAGACGACTGGCACACGTTGCTCGTGCCCAGCGTCAAGACGCCGCGCACGATGGTCCTTCTCCGGGGTACGTACGCTTTCGCGCTCAACGGGGACGGTAGTTGCTGCCGATTCATCGAGGTTGAAGTGAACACATTCGTCAATGCGCTGTTTCCGGCCACTGCCACCGATACAACGACGCCCGTCGGCGCGGCGGAGAACGCCGGTGAGGTCACCACCAAGGACATGTCGACATTTCTGTTCCCGAATGTCTTCCTGTACGAAGGCACGACATCGAACTGCTGCATCATCGGCTTCCACAGCTACGACTTCGAGCCGGCGGACCCGAACACCAACAACACCGAGAAACGCTATGTCATGAATTACTCGAGCTGGATCAGCCCCGGCATATTCGGTGGCGGATTCCAGGACGTCACGGCGCTGAGCCACGAGATCGCCGAAACCTACAACGACCCATTCGTCACCAGCGATGGCGTGCACAACATTACGCCGTGGTGGTCGTCAGACGGACAGTGTCAAAACGCCCTGGAAACCGGCGACGTGATCGAGGGGCTTCCCAATGCAACCTTTCCGACTCCGATGCCGAACGGGTTTACCTATCACCCGCAGAACGAAGCACTGCTGCAATGGTTCCAGAGGGAATTTCCTTCGAGTGCGTTTCATGGGGCATACAGCTATCCCAACGAGTTCGTTCTGACAGCTTTGTCCCCGCCGAATCTGAAACCCGCCGATTGCGGTTTTTGAGCACGGTCCCATGCGCAACTTCATTCACACTCAATAGTTGGCGGGCACGCTAACAGACCGACTGCGCGCAAGATCGCAAACCTAAAGGCCCCGCCCGTGTGGCGGGGCCTCTCTTTTTCAAATCAACCGTATCGACGTCCGATCGCATACCGTCTTCGTCGATGTTTTTCGTTTATGCTAGACAGCGGCGAACTAACCGATGAATCGACTCGACTTCCAAGACCGCGTTGCCGTCATCACTGGCGGCGCGGCGGGCATCGGCTTCGCGGTGGCGCAGAGGCTGATCGCAAGCGGCGGCCGCGTCAGCCTCTGGGACCGGGATGCCGCTGCACTGAAAAACGCAAGAGCGGCGCTCGGCGCCTCGACCGATACACGCGTGGTCGATGTCGCCGACGCCGAGAGCGTCAGCGCCGCGGCTGTGCAGACCGCCTCCGCGCTGGGAAAGATCGACGCGCTGGTCTGCTCGGCGGGCATCAGCGGCCCCAACACGAGCACGTGGGAGTACCCGGTCGACGCATGGCGGCAGGTGATCGACGTGAACCTCAACGGCGTTTTTCTTTGTAATCGCGCGATCGTGCCGATCATGCTGGAGCGAAACTACGGCCGGATCGTCAACATCGCGTCGGTGGCCGGTAAGGAAGGCAACCCGAACGCGCCTGCCTACAGTGCATCGAAGGCGGGCGTGATCGGGCTCACCAAGTCGGTGGGCAAAGAGCTCGCGAAGACCGGCGTTCGCGTGAACTGCGTCACGCCCGCGGCGGTAAAGACCGCGATCTTCGACCAGATGACGCCGGCGCACATCGAGTTCATGCTTTCGAAGATCCCGCTCGGCCGCTTCGGCCGGGCCGATGAGATCGCGGCGCTGATCGCGTGGCTGTGCACCGAGGAGTGCTCGTTCTCCACCGGCGCGGTGTTCGACCTCTCCGGCGGGCGAGCGACGTACTGACACTTTGACTTTGCGCTCGTGGATCCACGTGCGCACCAACGACAGTTCCAAAACCGTTCGTCCTGAGCCTTCGACGTCGCTCAGGACAGGCTTGTCGAAGGACGAGCTGGGGATTGAAGACTCGCCTATTGCGGCCGCACCTCGAGCATGATCTTGCCGATGTGCGCGCTCGATTCCATCAGCCGATGCGCCTCGGCCGCTTCCGCCATGGGAAATACGCGGAAGATGACGGGCTTGATCTGTTTTGCCTCGAACAGCGGCCACACTTTTTCGCGCACGCTTCGGGCAATTTCCGCCTTGCGCTGAACGGGGCTCGCGCGCAGCGTCGAGCCGGTGACGGTAAGACGCCGCATCATGATATGCCGCCAGTCGACGGTGACCTTGCTCCCCTGCAGAAAGGCGATGATGGCCATGCGCCCCTCGAGGGCGAGGCTCTTCATGTTCTTCTCGATGTAGTCGCCGCCCACGATGTCGAGCACGACATCGACGCCCTTCTTGGCCGTGATCGCCGCGACTTCGGCCACGAAGTCCTGCTCGCGATAATTGATGACGTGCGCCGCGCCGATGCTCTTGCAGAACGCCGCTTTCTCGGCGTTTCCTACCGTCGTGATCGGTGTCGCGCCGAACGCTTTCGCGAGCTGGATAGCGGCGAGTCCGATGCCGCCGGAGCCGCCGTGAATGAGCACCGTTTCGCCGGCCTTGAGATGCACGCGGTCGAAAACGTTGTTCCACACCGTGAAGTAGTTCTCGGGGAGGCTCGCGGCTTCGAGCGGTGTGAGACCGCGCGGCTGAGGCAGGCAATGGACGGCAGGCGCGGCGCAGTATTCGGCGTAGCCACCGCCCGGCGTCAGAGCGCAAACCGTGTCACCGATGCGCCATTGTTCGACGCCGTCGCCGAGAGCGGCAATGCGACCGGATACTTCGAGCCCGAGGATCGGTGATGCGTCCGGCGGCGGCGGATACAAGCCGGCGCGCTGAATGCAATCGGGACGGTTGATGCCCGCATAGGCGACTTCGATCAGGACTTCTCCGCTCTTCGGCGACGGAGTGGACATCGTGTCGACCGTGAGCACGTCGGGAGGGCCGGGCTCGCGCACTTTGACATAGCGCATGGTCGCGGGGATTGCGGCAGGCATGGTGGACTTCCAGGCGAGTGAAAACGCATTCTAGCGCAGCCCTCTCGCGACGCTTCGGCGCGCGTGGAACTGCGCTACACTGGCGCGTCCCTGGATCTTGGCGACGCTTCGTGAAAAAATTGATCGCGCTGGTGATCGTCCTGCTTGTCCTCGTGGGCGCGGGCTGGATTGCGTTCGAGGCCGACTATAGCGAGGGCTATCGCGTCGGGCAGATCATCAAGCTCTCCCACAAGGGTTATGTATTCAAGACCTGGGAGGGGACGCTCGATTTCGGCTACCTGCAGCAGGATCCCACCGGCGGCGTGGCGACCCGGCTGTGGGACTTCAGCGTCCATGACGACGATGAGCAGGTGCGGAAGGATATCGACTCGGCGATATCGGCCAACGCAAAAGTGAAGCTCTATTACCGCGAGAAATACTTCCGTTGGCCCTGGCTGGGCGAGACCAAGCACTTCGTGACCAAGGTCGAGCGTGCGGGCTAGGTGAAAGCCCGCTGGCGCGCCCGGTTCCGATGACGCGTCTTCCACAATCGAATCTCGCGTCGCTGCTCATCGACAGCGCGACGCGCTTTCCGGCGCAGGTCGCCGTCGCTCGCGGCAAAAATCCGCTGCACACTTACGGCGAGCTGGCGCGCCGCGTCGCGCAAGAGAGCGCCGCCATGCTGGACGGCGGACTTTGCGCGGGCGACCGCGTCGCGATCGCCTCCCGCAACACCTGCGAATACATCGAAACCATGATTGCGTGCTGGCACGCCGGCGCATGCACGGTGCCTGTCAATGCCAAGCTGCACCCGGATGAGCTCGTCTACATCCTGAACGATTGCGGCGCGAGATGGATGTTCGTCGATGCCGCATGGGAGAGCTCGCTGTCCTCCCGCCAGCGCGAGATGCCTCGTGTCGAGCGCGTCGTGCGGTTCGGCAGCGCGGCTTACGACGCACTGTTCAAGGATTCGTCCGAGTGCCCGCCTGCGGCCGTGGACGATCGTGACGCGGCGTGGATTTTCTACACCAGCGGCACCACGGGCAAGCCCAAGGGTGTCGTGTTGTCGCATGGGAATCTGCGGGCGATGAGCCGATGCTTCGTCGGCGGCGTGGAGGCCATCGCTCCGGGCGATACGATCCTTCACTGCGCGCCGCTGTCGCACGGCTCGGGGCTGTATGTCGTGCCGCATATCGCTTGCGCCGCGGCGCACGTCGTTCCCGACTCCGGTGGATTCGACGCCGCCGAGCTGGTCGAGCTCCTCGGATCGTGGCAAGGCGTGTGCTTGTTCGCTGCGCCGACCATGGTCAAGCGGCTGATCGAGCATCCGTCGCTGTCGGGCGCCAGGCTCGATCGCCTCAAGAGCGTCGTTTTCGGAGGCGGGCCGATGTATGTCGAGGACTGCAAAGCCGCATTTCGGGCGCTCGGTCCGCGCCTTGCGCAAATCTATGGGCAGGGCGAATCGCCGATGACCATCACCGCCCTGCGGCGCTCGGCTCTTGCAGATGCCGTGATGCGCGGCGACGACGCGAGGCTCGGATCGGTTGGAACGCCGCAGCCCGGCATCGAGGTTCGGATTGCCGGAGAGGATCGTGAATTACCCGGTTCGAGCGACGTCGGTGAAGTGCTGGTGCGCGGTCCCACGGTGATGCAGGGCTATTGGCAGAATCCCGAAGCAAGCGCCGCCGCGCTTGCCGGCGGATGGCTGCACACCGGCGACGTGGGCTGCCTCGATGCTGACGGCTATCTCACCCTCAAGGACCGTTCGAAGGATCTCATCATCAGCGGCGGCAGCAACATCTATCCGCGCGAGGTCGAGGAGGTGCTCCTCAAGCATCCCGGCGTGGTCGAGGCCGCGGTCGTGGGGCGGCGCCATGTCGAATGGGGCGAAGAAGTCGTTGCGGTCGTCGTCGCGAGGACCGGCGTGGGGCAGCGCACGCTGCGCGACGAGCTCGACCGTCTGTGCCTGGAGCGCATGGCCCGCTTCAAGCGGCCGCGTGACTACGTTTTTGTCGCGGAGCTGCCGAAGAATAACAACGGCAAGGTCGTCAAGACCGCGTTGCGCGACATGGTCGCGACGCCGCCGAGTCGATGACTCGGCTCGGGCGAGGGATCGAAGCGAGCCGGTCCGTTTCTTGCTGATGTCTCCCTCGGGCCGTCGCCGCGCGACGGCCGTCGACGGAGACGTTTGATGGCAAATACTCCCGGTTCGACAGGTACCGTCGTGCCGCCGAAATGCGCGCATTCGGCATGCAATTGCGCAGCGCCCAAGGGGCAGCGGTTCTGCAGCGAATATTGCGAGAAACTCTCGCGGTCCGGCTCCGCGGCGCATACCGATTGCGACTGCGGGCATCCGCCCTGCAGGAAGCGTTGACCCCCGGTCGATCGGGAAGAATTTGCCGCCGCGTGTAAGCTTTACTCGATCAACCTCAAGGAAAGGAGACTGCGATGCCCGACAAGAAAACTCTCGAACGCGCCGAGCAGGACAAGCGCCAGGGCAAGTCGCCGAGCACGCAAGCCGGCGAATTCGTGAAGGAAGAGATGGACCACATCCGCGAAGGCAAGCATGGCGCACGATCGGCCAAGCAGGCCATCGCGATCGGTCTGTCGAAAGCACGGCGCGCCGGCGTAGCGCTGCCGCCGCCCAAGAGTGGCACCGCATCCAGCGAAACCCGGCGCAAGGCCAAGAGCGATAGCGCGTCGGCCTCGAAGGCCCGCAAGCCGTCGAAGACGCGCTCGCGCGCGACAACGCAGGCGCTGAAACGCGAAGGCAGGAGCGCGGCAAGCCCGACGGCGCTGTCGAGGCACGCCAAGGCCGTTGCCAGGACACGCACGCCCACGCAGCGCTCGGCGGCAGCGCGCAAGGCCGCCCAGACGCGCAAGCGCGAAGCCTGACGCGTACGGAGCCTCATAGCGGGTGCCGTTCGCGCTGAGGTGAGTGGCGCGATGTTCGTGGTCCGACAGGCTCACCACGAACGGACTGAGGCTCACCACGAATGGGCTAGAGCAGAACGCTATCGCCCGGGCAAGGCGCGCCGCGCCGCGACCAGCCACATCGCGGCAACCGCGCCGGCGCACGGCAGCAGCCACAAGGTCGGGCGCATGCCGATGGTTTCAGCGAGCGCCGCGCCCACCAGCGCGCCCGTCGGCGTCAATACGCCTGTGACGGCCGTCCAGGCTGCTGCCGCACGGCCGAGCGCATCCGCGGGCAACAATCGCTGGCGCAGGGTCGTCTCGTTGACCAGATACACCGTCAATGCGCCATCGCCGCCAAGCTGCGTGGCGACAAGGAATCCGATCGCCATCGCGGGCACGGGAGGAGCGAGCGGGACCAGCGATTGCATCGCGCCTCCGAGCAGCAGCGCGCCGATGAGCGTGCGGCGCACCCCCCAGCGCTGCGCCGCACGTCCCGCAAATCCCGCACCGGCCAGCCCGCCGATGCCGCCGCAGCTGATGACCACGCCGAGCTCGGCGGGACTGAGCCCGAGATCGCGAAGCGCGTAGAGCGTGTACAGCGATGCCATGAAGCTGAAGCACAGCGTCAGCGTCGCAGTCGCCAGGAACAACGCGCGGACCGCGGGATCGCGCCAGACGACGTGCAGTCCCCAGCGCAGATCTTCCAGAGCGGATGCAGGCGCCGCGCTCGCGGCAATGCGCTCGTTGCGACGGATGCCGCAGATCAGCAGCGCCGACCCGACAAAGGTCAGCGCATCGACGGCGATCGCGATCGGAGCTGTGAGCCATGCCACGAGTGCGCCACCGAGCGCGGGTCCGCTGATTTCCGCGACCGCATCGATCGCTTCGCGCTTGCCGTTCGCCTCGAGCAGTCGCTTGCGTGAGACCAGGTCCGTGATGAATACATGGTCCGCCACGGTAAACAGCACCGAGCACGCGCCGACGACGACGGCGACGATGTAGAGCAGGGACAGGCTCAAGCGGCCCGAGAGCGCCGCGGCCGGAATCGCGAGCAGCGCGGTGGCTCGCAGCAGATCGGCGGCGATGAGCAGCGGCTTGCGGCGATGGCGGTCGACCCAGCCGCCGGCGAACACGGCGATCGCCACACCCGGGAGCGTCAGCGCCAGCGTGAGCAGGCCCAGATCGATCGCGGACGCGCCCGCGGCGAGAATCGCGGCCATCGGCAGCGCCGTGCGCGTGATACGCGAGCCGACCGCGGAGATGCCTTGGGCGCTCCACAGCAGCAGGAAATTCCGGTGGCCCATGAGCCCGCGTCTTCGCATCGTGCGGGCGGAGGCGTTCACGGAAACCTCAGTACACGACCTGGACGTTCTCCGGCTTGAACGATGCTCGCAGGCCGTCGAGCAGATGCTCGTCGAGGTTGACGCGCCAATCGCTGCCGAGCTCGATGTCGCCGCCCGCGGCGCCGTTCTGGTAATTGATCGTGATCGGGCAGGTGCCGCTCCTGAACGGCTCGAGGATCGTCAGCAGCGTCTGCGCGGAGCTCGATCCGTTGCAGGAGATCTTGAGCAGGCGCGCCCATTTTTTTCGCGCGCCGGCGAGATCGTGCAAGGACTCGGCGACGATGCGCAGGCCCTGCAGCGTGCCGTCCTCGCCAAGCCTCTGCATGACCCTGACCTCGGCCACCAGCAGCGTGTCCTCGCGCAGAAGATGCCGGTAGGTGTCGAAGGTCTCGTTGAAGATCACGATTTCGGTCGGATCCTTGCCGTCGTCGAGCGTCACGAACGCCATCTTGCCGCGCCGCGATGCCTGCGTACGCAGTTGCGCAACCACGCCGGCGACGCGTACGGTCGCCTGCCCAGGCTTGAGCGCGCCGAGCGGATACTGCACGAGTTGCGCGAGCTCCTGCGCATGCGCGTGATAAGGATGGCCCGAGAGATAGAAGCCGAGGCTCGCTTTCTCGTGCGCGAGCCGCTCGCTGTCCGACCACTCGCGCGCGGGGATGAGCGCCGGACCCGGCGCGCCGCTGCCCGCGTCGTCGCCGAACAGGGAAACCTGCGCGGCTGCGCGTGCGGCATGCTCGGCGTGCTCCAGCGCCGCGCCGACCGAGGCCAGCAGATTGGCCCGCCGGACGTCGATCGAATCGAACGCGCCGGCGCGAACGAGCGCCTCGACCGCGCGCCGGTTGATGCAGCGCTTGTCGACGCGACGGCAAAAATCGAACAAATCGCGGAACGCTGCGTCCTGCCGCGCCGCCACGATTGCCTCGATCGCCGCTTGCCCGGTTCCTTTGACGGCGCCCAGGCCATAGCGCACGTGCTCCGCGTCGACCGGCTCGAAACGGTAGCCAGACGCGTTGATGTCCGGCGGCAGCACGGTGAGTCCGAGCGCGACGGCGTCGTCGCGGAAATGGCGCACCTTGTCGGTGTCGTCCATGACCAGCGAAAGGTTTGCCGCCATGAACGCCGCGGGATGATGCGCCTTGAAGTACGCGGTCTGATACGCAATCAGCGCGTAAGCGGCGGCGTGCGATTTGTTGAATCCGTAGCCCGCGAACTTTTCCATCAGGTCGAAAAGCTGCGTCGCTTTGCCCGACGAGAGTCCGCGATCGATGGCGCCGGATACGAATCCCTGGCGATGCTTGGCCATCTCATCGGGCAGCTTCTTTCCCATCGCCCGGCGCAAGAGGTCGGCAGCGCCCAGCGTGTAGCCGCCGATGACCTGCGCGATCTGCATCACCTGCTCCTGATAGATCATCACGCCGTACGTGGGCGACAGGATGGGCTCGAGCCGCGCATCGTGGTATTCGAAGCGCTCGGCGCCTTGCTTGCGCCGGATGTATTCCGGGATGAGCTCCATCGGCCCCGGCCGATACAGCGCGACCAGCGCGACGATGTCGTCGAATCGCTTGGGCGGCGCCTGCAGCAGAAGCTCGCGCATGCCGCGCGACTCGAACTGGAACACGGCCGTCGTGTTGCCGTTCTTGAATATGTCGTAGGCCGCCTTGTCGTCGAGCGGCAGCGTCTCCAGCGTCAGCGCGCAATCGGGATCGAGCTTCCTGACATAGCGCAGCGTCCAGTCGAGGATGGTGAGCGTGGTGAGGCCCAGGAAGTCGAACTTGACCAGCCCGACCAGCTCGACATCATCCTTGTCGAACTGCGACACCAGCGCGTCGGATCCCGCCTGCAGATACAAGGGGCAAAAGTCGGTGAGCTTGCCCGGTGCGATCAGCACGCCCCCCGCGTGCATGCCGACGTTGCGCGGAAGCCCCTCGAGCTGCTCCGCGAGGCTCAACAGCTCGCGCACCTCCTCCTCGGCGGCTTCGCGCTCGTTGATCAGCGGCTCGGCTTCGCGCGCGTAGATCGTATTCGGTTGAGCGACCGCGCCGCGGCGCTTGAGCGTCACCGATTTCCCGGGCTGGAACGGGATCAGCTTGGCGATGCCATCGCAAAATGTATACGGCAGGTCGAGGACGCGCCCCACGTCGCGCACCACCGCCCTCGCCGCCATGGTGCCGAACGTGGCGATCTGCGACACCGATTCCGCACCGTATTTCTGCTTGACGTAGTCGATGACGCGATCGCGTCCGTCCTGGCAGAAGTCGATGTCGAAATCGGGCATGGACACGCGCTCGGGATTGAGGAACCGCTCGAAGAGCAGCGTGTAGCGCAGCGGGTCGAGGTCGGTGATCCCGAGGCTGTAGGCGATGAGCGAGCCCGCGCCCGAACCGCGGCCGGGCCCCACCGGCACGCCGTTTCTTTTCGCCCAGTTGATGAAGTCGGCGACGATGAGAAAGTAGCCGGCGTATCCCATCTGGATGATGGTTTTCGCCTCGAAGTCGAGGCGCGTGGCGTATTCCGGCCGGCGTCGCTCGCGCTCTGCCGTATCCGGATACAGCAGAGCGAGGCGCCGCTCGAGACCCGCCTGCGCCTCGCTCCTCAAATGTTCCTCGAGGGAGACGCCTTGCGGCGTGGGAAACGCCGGCAGATAATTTTTCCCCAGAGGGATCGCGAGGTTGCATCGCTGCGCGATCGCGACGCTGTTGGCGAGCGCGTCGGGCAGGTCCGCGAACGCCTTCGCCATCTCGGCCTGCGTCACGAAATACTGAGCCGGAGTAAAGCGCTTGGGCCGCCGCGGATCGGCCAGGACATAGCCTTCGGAGATGCAGACGCGCGCCTCGTGCGCGCGAAACTCGTCGCGGGTGGCAAACTGCACCGGATGCGTCGCGACGACGGGAAGCGCAAGCTCGGCCCCGAGGCGCACCGTCGCCGCGGTGAGCGCGTCGTCCTCGGTACGGCCGGCTCGTTGCACTTCCAGATAGAAGCGCTCCGGAAAGAGTGCCGCCCACGCCGACGCTGCGTCTTGAGCTCCGCGCGCGTTGCCCTGCAGCAGCGTGTGGCCGACGTCGCCGCCGGCGAAGCCCGACAACGCGATCACGCCCTCCGTTCCTTCGCCGAACCACTCGCGCCTGAGCTCGGCACGGCCCCGGTGTTGATTGGTCCGATAGGCGCGGGTCAGCCAATCGGCGATGCGCAAAAAGCCTTCCCGCGACTGGCAGAGCAGGAGCAATCGATACGGCGAATCGCGCTCGGCGTCGTGAGTGATCCACACATCGCAGCCGATGATGGGCTTGATCCCCTTGCTGCGCGCGGCCTTGTAGAATTTCACCATGCCGAATACGTTGGCGAGATCGGTCAACGCCAGCGCAGGCATGCGGTCAGCAGCGGCCGCCGCGACCGCATCGTCCAGCCGCACCATCCCGTCGACGATCGAATACTCGCTGTGCAGGCGCAGATGGACGAAGCCGGGCATACTCATGGTGTAGAATTTTACTGCGATTCGCTCGCTCGATCTTGGAACGCCATTTCCTTCGTCGTGTTTCTTTTGCTGCTGCACTCGGCGCGACGCTTGTCGCCGGTTGTGCGACGGTATCCGCACCGCCTTCCGTACCGGCGACGCCCGGCGGAGGCAGCTCCGCGGCGCCTCTCCCGCCGGAACCGCCGCGGATACAGGCGCCGCCCACCACCAGCGTCGACCCCGCGGCCGGCGTGAATCTGCAGGGGTTCCCGTTGCCGTATCGTCAGGGCTACGCAGATGGCTGCGGCAGCGTCGGCATGGTAGAGCGCAAGGATGCCGTCCGTTTCAAGACCGACGGCCAATACAGAACCGGCTGGCAGGACGGGTTCGCGCTTTGCAAGAAGCGCTGATGCCAAGGCTGCTGCCGACTCCGCATTCACTCGCCAGCTTCGACGCGACGCCGCGATGAGGCCGTCGCAATCGCTGCTCATCGCGGTGCGCGGCCTCGATTATCACGTCCGAACCTGGGGCGACGCCGCGCGGCCGAAGCTTTTTCTGCTGCACGGCTGGATGGATGTCGGTGCGTCGTTTCAGTTTCTGGTCGACGCACTTCGGCAAGACTGGCACGTGATCGCGCCGGATTGGCGCGGATTCGGCCGTAGCGCATGGTGCGCCGACGGTTACTGGTACGCGGACTATGTCGCCGACCTGGAACAGATCGTCGACCGGTTCTCGCCGCACGAGCCCGCGCGACTGGTCGGACACAGCCTCGGCGGGAACGTGGTCTGCGCCTATTCGGGCATCCGGCCGCAGCGCGTGCTTCGCGCGGTATCGCTCGAAGGCTTCGGCATTCCGGCGGAAGGCCCGGAGCTCGCGGCGGAGAAGATGCGCAAGTGGCTCGACGCGTTGCGCGAGCCTCCGCAATTCGCACCCTATGCGAACCTCGCCGCGGTTGCCGATCGCCTGCAAAAGAGCAATCCGCGCCTGACGCGCGACAAGGCCGATTTCCTCGCTTCTCACTGGGCGGAGGAGATGCCCGACGGCAGCGCGCGGCTCGTATCCGATCCTCGCCACAAGCTGCCGTTTCCGTCGGTGTACCGGCTCGAGGAATCGCTGGCGATCTGGAGTCGTGCAACGCTTCCCGTGCTGTGGGTCGCGGGCAGCGACTCGTTCGTACGCAAATGGCTGGGCGGCGGCGACGCGCAATTGCAGCAGCGGATGAGCGCTTTTCCCGATTGCCGGCTCGTGACGATCGAGAATGCGGGGCACATGCTGCACCACGACCAGCCCGCCGCGGTCGCCGCGGCAATCGAAGCATTTCTCGCCTGACGTGCAACGCCTGCACGTAACCACGCGCAACGGCGCCTATGTTGCGCTGGCGGTGCTCAGCGTGATCTGGGGAATGAACTGGCTTGCGATGAAGTTCGCGCTGCAGCATGCCGATCCTGTGAGCTTCAACATTCACCGCGCGCTGCTCGCGATCGCGGTCCTGTTCGTGGCGCTGCTCATTCGCCGCGCGCCGCTGGCGCCGCAGTCGTGGATCGCGGTCATCGTCACCGGTTTTTTCCAGACCACGCTCAACTTCGGATCGACGACGATGGCGGTCGCCTATGGCGCGCCGGGCCGCGTCTCGGTGCTGGTGTTCACCATGCCGTTCTGGACGCTGCTGCTCGCATGGCCCGTGCTCGGTGAGCGCGTGCGGGGCGGCCAATGGCTCGCGGTGCTGTTGGCGCTCGTAGGTCTCACGCTGGTGGTCGAGCCATGGAGCTGGCACGAGGAGATCAAGCCGAGGCTCTGGGCCGTGCTTTCCGGGTTCGCCTGGGCGGCAGGAACGATCGCCACGAAATACTTCCAGCGCGAGAAGCATCTCGACATGCTGAACTTCATCGCATGGCAGATGGCGGTGGGTATCGTTCCATTTCTTATCATCCCCTTGTTTCGCGACGCGCCGCCGGCGCGATGGGACACGGCCTATGTCGCGCTCCTGATTTATTCCGGTGCTCTGTGTACGGCAGGCGGCTTCCTGATCTGGATCGCCGTACTGCGCGTGCTTCCCGCCGGCACCGCCGCGCTCAACATGCTGGCGATCCCGGCGATCGCGCTGCTGAGCTCGATGATCGTGCTGGGTGAGCGCCTCTCGTCCATCGATTGGCTCGGAATAGTCTGCATCGCCGCGGCGCTTCTGACGATCTCGCTGCTTTCGTGGCATGCATCGCGCCGCGGCGCATCCGACACGACACCGGTGCCGATGATCGAAAGCGGGTAGTGTTCTGTCCCGTGAATAGCTTCATTAAGTGAAACCGATGATTTTCGGCGCCAGACTAGGCGCGAGGCCGCGTCGTAGCTTGGGCTACGGCAAGGCCGAGCAACAACGTATCGCGGCGAAAAGCGCGGTTTCATACGAAGTTTATTTGCGGGACAGGACACTAAATACGCTGCGCTATAATCCGCGGGCCGCTTCATGCCGTTCCCGCAGGACATGCCCGCCGACGCAGATCTATCCAAGCTTCGCATCGACCGCTCGCTTGCCCCGGTGCGCAGTCGCCGCCGGCGGAAGTGGTGGTGGCTCGGCGCGTTTGCGTTGATTGCAGCCGTTGCGGGCGGATGGTTTTCGACGCAGCCGCGCGCCACCGCCGTGCAGACCACGCCGATCGTCACAACGTATCCGTCCCAGCAATTCGTGGTGATCAACTCGACCGGCTATGTCGTCGCGCAACGCAAGGCGGCGATTTCGTCGAAGGCCTCCGGCCGCCTCGAGTGGCTGGGCGTCGCCGAAGGATCCCGGGTCAAGGCGGGTGATGTGATCGCGCGGCTCGATGCGCGAGACGTTCAGGCGCAGGTGGAGGCTGCAGCGGCCAATGTGCAGGTCGCGAAAGCGACCCTCGAGCAGGCGCAGGCCGAGGAACGCGACGCATCTGCGTCGCTCAAGCGCACGCGCGATCTGATCACGCAGAAATTCGTCTCGGAATCGGCGCTCGACACGGCGAAGGCGCGCGCCGATCGCGCGACGGCGGGGATCGCCAGCGCGAAGGCCGCGCTTGCTGCGGCCGAGGCCAACGCGCGAAATGCGCAGGTGTCGGTGGACTACACGCAAATCCGCGCGCCGTTCGACGGCATCATCCTTTCCAAGAGCGCGAACGTGGGCGACATGGTGACGCCGTTTTCCTCGGCAGCCGATTCCAAAGGCGCAGTGGTGGCGATGGCGGACATGAGCACGCTCGAGGTCGAAGCCGACGTCTCCGAGGCGAGCCTGTCGAAAATCCGTGTCGGGCAGTCGTGCGAGATCACCCTCGACGCGCTGCCCGATTCGCGGTTTCGCGGCACGGTGTCGCGGATCGTGCCGACCGTCGACCGCGCCAAGGCCACGGTGATGACCAAGGTGCGCTTCGACGCGATCGATCCCCGCGTCCTGCCGGAGATGAGCGCCAAGGTCTCGTTCCTGTCGCAGCCGGTCACCGCCGAGCAGCAAAAGCCGCTGACCGCCGTAAATGGCGATGCGCTCGCGCAGCGCGACGGCAAGACGGTCGTGTTTGTCGTGCGCGGCGACAAGGCGGCCGCGGTCGCGGTGACGCCGGGACGAAAGATCGGGGACCTCACGGCGATTACGGGAGACATCAAGACGGGGGAGAAAGCGGTTTTGAAGCCTTCGCCCGAGCTTGCCGAGGGTGCGGCCGTCAAGGTCGCCGCCAAGTGACGCGAGACCCGGTGAGCGCGAGCGAACGCGAAGCGCGAATCCGCCGGTCGCAGCGTCATCCCGGGCGAGCGGGAGCGAGACTCGGGATCCAAGTTGAATTTACGCTGGAGGAATGACGAACTTGGGTCCCGGCCTGCGCCGGGACGACGCATCAGTTTTTGCAATGCTCGAAATGACATGACTTCGCAGATCGATGGCAATTCCGAACGAACATAACGTTCAAAGGATCGAGGAATTGGGCATCCCTGCACCCGCCGGTCTGACCGATGTCCGCGCACCCGTCCTCGTCGAGATTCGCCAGCTCTCCAAATACTACCGGCGCGGCGAGCAGATCATTCCCGTGCTCGTCGACATCAATCTCGATGTCGCGTTCGGTGACTACGTCGCGCTGATGGGGCCTTCGGGTTCGGGCAAGAGCACGCTGCTCAATCTCATCGCTGGAATCGACAAGCCGTCGAGCGGCACGATCAAAGTCGGTGGCGTCGACATCGCGCGGCTGCACGAAGGCGACCTGGCGCGCTGGCGCGCGTCCAACGTCGGATTCATTTTCCAGTTCTACAATCTCATGCCGGTGCTCACGGCGTTCGAGAACGTCGAGCTGCCGCTCCTGCTCGCGGACTTGTCGCGCCGCGAGCGCCGGGAGCGGGTCGACATCGCGCTCTCACTGGTGGGGTTATCGGATCGCGCCGATCACCGTCCCAATGAGCTGTCCGGGGGGCAGCAGCAGCGCGTCGCCATTGCGCGCGCGCTCATCACCGATCCGACGCTGATCGTCGCCGACGAACCAACGGGAGACCTCGATCGGACGACGGGGGAGGAGATACTGTCATTGCTCGATCAGCTCAACCGCGAGCTCGCCAAGACCATCCTGATCGTGACCCACGATCCGAAGGCGGCCGAAAAGGCGCGCCGCATGGTGCATCTCGAGAAGGGCGTGCTGGCCTAAGGACCTAGCGTGCGCCGGCGAGCCGGCGCGGAAGGTCGCGAAACAAGTCTTCGTCGAGAGCCTTGTCCATCGCCGTCGGCGGGGCGATGTGCATGTCTCTTTCGGCCGCCTCGATCGCCTTGAGGATCGAATCGCTGCCGAGGTCGACCGCGTGCTCCGACGCCGCGGTCTTCCATGCGTCGCGCACGACCTGTTCGTTGATGACATCCTCGTTGATGGAGCCGAGAAGCGTGTCCAGACTCTTGTCTTCGACGGTGGATGCCTCCATCGGCGGAAAGTCCTGCGTCGGGCGCGGACTGATCGTCGCGGGCTCGACCATCGCCGCGAAATGGGCGAAGGTGTCGGTGGCTGCGATTCCGGTATTCAGCGATTCGCCGTGGCTTGTTGACGATGCCCACCTCGGCGCGTGAGAGGCGCGGTGCCGCAAGGAGAACGCAGTCAACCCGAGAATGATCATCGCGAAGCCTGCCCCGGCGTAGAGCCAGTTGCCTGCCCATCCGGAGTCACTGGGTTGCACTGGACTGCGCGGCAGAGACGTCGTCACACGCGGCAACGATTGGGCTGAAGCCTGCGTGATGAGACCTCCGCCGCTGCTGTTATCGGCGACGAGTGTGACGAGGTCGCGCGGCGCGGTAACTGGAGCGGCCGCGCGAACCGTTGCGGGCGTCTTGGCCGCTACGGACGCGACCGGCACCGGAACTGTTATCCGTTCGACCTCGGGGCTCGTGCGAGCAACGCTGGCCGGTGCAGCGACACCTTCGGAGCGAGCCACCTTGACCGGAGCCGCCGCCCAGGACGCGAGCACGGGCGCTGTGCGCGGCGTGCCGCCCGACGCTGGCCGAATGCTGCGCGCGTATTGTGCGAATTCGGCGCCGTCGGCAGATGCCACCATGGTCGGACGCGTCTCCGGCGGATCGAACAGCAACACATAGTCGCGCCGGATCGTGCTGTCGCAGCCGGCCTGGACCGAGACTCTCATCGCCGGTTCGGTAACGGGCCGTGCCGTTGTCACGACCAGTCGCGGGGGGCTCGCACCGCGATCGACGTTGATTCTTGCCGCCAGCAATTGCGGGGCGCCTTCCGATACGCCGTCGTTCACCAATCGCAGACACGCGGAATTGATGGCTTCACCGCCGGCTTCGACCACCGGAATGACCAGTCTGAGCGGCTGTCCCAGGGCCGATTGCGACGCAATGTTGCCCAAGGCGAGCGCGTCGGCGGTCGACGAAAACATGAGCGCGGATGCCAGTGCGGCAAGCGCGAGCGGCGCAATCTGACGCATATGAACTGACGGTCCCAAGGCTCAGCCTCGATCGGTTAGTGGTGAAAATGCCGGCTTCCGGTATATCCGGCCGGCTTCGTGGGTGACGCAGCAAGTTCCATGCCGTGTATCGGACAAGCGCGCTCCCCAGACGAAACCGATGCGGTAAGCTCCCTATCTCGACGCAGCGTATATCGGCACAGCGCCTCCCGTGTACCTCCTTCGTCTCATCCTAAAGAACGCGCTGCGGCACAAGTTGCGCACCACGTTGACGGTGGTGGGCATTGTTGTCGCAATTACTGCGTTCGGGTTGTTGCGTACAATCGTCGACGCTTGGTATGCCGGAGCCAACGCGAGCTCGAGCGCGCGATTGGTGACGCGCAACGCGATATCGCTCACGTTCGCCCTGCCGCTCACTTACGCTCAGCGGATTCGCCAGGTTCCAGGTGTCGCCTCGGTGTCGTGGGCAAACTGGTTCGGCGGCGTCTACATCAGCGAGCGCAATTTCTTTCCGCAGTTCGCGATCGACGCACCGACGTATCTCGATATGTATCCCGAGTTCCTGCTCTCGCCGGAAGAAAGAAAAGCGTTTCTGGTCGATCGGCAGGGATGCATCGTCGGCCGCAAGCTCGCCGAGCAGTACGGCTGGAAAGTCGGCGACCAGATTCCTTTGCGCGGCACGATCTTTCCCGGAACGTGGACCTTCAATCTTCGCGGCATCTACGACGGCGCCGACAAAGGCACCGACCAGTCGACGATGTTCTTTCACTGGTCGCTGCTGAACGAAACGGTCAAGAAGCGATTCCCGCGGCGCGGCGACGCGGCAGGGGTGTTCATCGTCAGGCTCAACGATCCCGCCGAGGCCGCGAGCGTCTCGACGGCGGTCGATGCGACCTTCAAGAACTCGCTTGCGGAGACGCTCACCGAGACCGAGAAGGCTTTCCAGCTCGGGTTCGTCGCAATGACCGAGGCGATCCTGCTCGCGATTCAGGCGGTCTCCTTCGTCGTCATCGTCATCATCATGGCTGTGATGGCCAACACCATGGCGATGACCGCGCGCGAGCGGGGCGCCGAGTACGCGACCATGAAGACGCTGGGATTCGGCGGCGGCTACGTAGGATTGCTGATTCTGGGCGAATCGCTGGCGATCGCGATCGGCGGCGGCTTGCTCGGCGTCGCGCTCACCTTTCCGCTGGCGCGGGCGTTCGCCGACAAGATGGGATCGCTGTTTCCGATTTTCTTCGTCAGTGAGGAAACCGTCGCCATGCAGCTCGGCGCCGCGTTCATCGTCGGCATCGTGGCGGCGTGTGTCCCGGCGTGGACGGCGGCGCGGCTCTCGATCGTCGACGGCCTTCGTGCGATCGGCTAGTGGACTGTAACAATCAAATAGCTAGCGTCTCGCTTGCCCTCGCCGGCCGCAGCGTTGTTGCTCGTCGTCACCATAGTAATGACTATGCTTCCTCCTCGCGCCTAGCTGCAACCGACGATCGCTGCGCGATACTGGCTGCTGATTCAACTGTTACAGCCCACTAGAAACTTCGAACGTGGCCATTCCCGTCAACTACATCGTCCGCAATCTCGTTGCGCGCCGGCTCACCACTGTACTGACCGCCGGTGGGATGGCGCTCGTCGTGTACGTGTTCGCCACCGTTCTTATGCTGGCGGCCGGCCTCGAGGCGACGCTGGTGGCGACCGGTCAGGACGACAACGTGATTGTCATCCGCCGCGGAGCGCAGACCGAAGTGCAGAGCGGTGTCGACCGGACCCAGGCCGCCGTCGTCGAGAGCATGCCCGACGTCGCGATCGGCGAGGACGGACGGCCTCTGCTGTCCAAGGAGCCGGTGGTGCTCATCAACCTGCCGAAGCGCAATACCGGCAAGCCGTCGAACGTGGTGATTCGCGGCGTGACCCCCAAGGGGCTCGTGCTGCGCCCGCAGGTGAGCATCGTCGACGGCCGGATGTTCCGCCCGGGAACCTCGGAGATCGTCGCCGGGCGCTCGATCGCGAAAAACTTCCAAGGCGCGGCGTTGGGCGAGACCCTGCATTTCGCGCAGCGCGACTGGCTGGTGGTCGGCGTATTCGATGCCGGGCGCACCGGCTTCGATTCCGAGATATGGGGCGATGCCGAGCAGATGCTGCAGGCGTTTCGCCGGACCGGCTTTTCCGCGGTGATCTTCAAGCTCGTCGACGGCGAACGCTTCGACGCGATGAAGACCGCCATTGAGTCCGATCCGCGCCTGACACTGGAAGCCAAGCGCGAGACGCGCTTCTACGCCGACCAGTCCGAGGCGCTCTCGAAGTTCATCAGCTACCTCGGCACAACCATTTCGGTGATCTTCTCCATCGGCGCGATCATTGGCGCGATGATCACCATGTACGCAAGCGTCGCGAGCCGCACCGCCGAGATCGGAACGCTGCGCGCGCTGGGGTTCTCGCGCTCCGCGGTGCTCCTCGCCTTCCTGGGCGAATCGCTGCTGCTGGGCCTTATCGGCGGCGTGATCGGACTCGTCTGCGCGTCGTTCATGCAGGCGTTCTCGATCTCGACCATGAATTTCCAGACCTTCGCCGAGCTTGCGTTCAGCTTCGTCATGACGCCGGGCATCGTGGTCGCCGCGCTGCTGTTCGCGGTCTTCATGGGATTCGTCGGCGGGTTCCTGCCGGCGGCGCGAGCGGCAAGGCTCAAGATCGTCGACGCGCTGCGCGCGGCATGACAATGGCGAAAGACATTACGCTCGACAGCCTGCGTGCTTACGCCGTCAAGCGGACCTTGTTCCCGTCGCGCGATCTTGAAGGCGCAATTCGAGAGCTGGGCTTCGTCCAGCTCGACCCCATCCGCGCGCCGGCGCGCGCGCAGGACCTGATTCTCCGCCACCGCGTCGCCGACTACCGTCACGGCGATCTCGACCGGCGCTACGCGGAGCTGCCGGTCGCCGAGGACCACCTGCACGTGTACGGCGTGCTGCCACGTGACACGCAGCGGCTGCTCCACCCGCGTGCGCGTCACCCCCGCCGGCACGTCGAGCGCGAGCACCCGCGCCTCGCGACGCGCATCCTCGCCCATATCCGCGACAACGGCCCGACCCACCCGCGCGACCTGCAGCGCTCATTGACCGACGCGCGCATCGTCAACGGCTGGGGAGGGCAATCGTCCGCGACGACCCGCATGCTCGAGCTGATGCAGTACCGCGGAATGCTGCGCGTCGCGCATCGCGTGAACGGCATACGCGTGTACGAGGCGGCACCGGAATGGCCGCCGCCGCTGACGCCGTCGGAGCGGGCGGCCGGGCTGCTGCAGCTCCTCGTGCGCTTGTATGCGCCGGTACCCGCGGCCAACTTCAGGACGCTCGCGCGCATGGCGATGGGAGACTCCATCCCAGAGAGAACGCGCATCGCGGCAGTCGAGCGCTTTCTGCAAAGCGATTGGCTCTCGCGCATGATCGTCGACGGCGTCTCGTACCTTCGCCCCGCCGACGAAGCTCTGCAAGTGGAGCAGGACGCGGCGCTGCGCCTGCTGGCGCCTTTCGATCCAATCGTCTGGGACCGCAAGCGCTTCGAGCACTTCTGGGGCTGGGCCTACCGTTTCGAGGCGTACACCCCGTCGGCGAAGCGGCAGCGCGGCTACTACGCGCTGCCGCTCCTATGGCGCGACAGCATCATCGGCTGGGGCAACGTTGCGGTCGAGCGTGGCAAGCTCGACGTCGATCTCGGGTTCACGGACAAAAAGCCCCGCGATGCCATCTTTCGCCGCGAGCTCGATGCCGAGATCGCGCGCATGACGTCATTCCTCGGATTGACTCACGAGGGCAAAGCCTCGCGGTGAAGAAGGCGCTCACGGGAGCTGCCGGCCTGTTTGCGATCTCGACCGCGATCTGGGGATCGACGTGGCTCGCGATCAAGTACCAGCTCGGCGTGGTCGCGCCGGAAGTCTCGGTCGCGTACCGCTTCGCGCTGGCGGCGCTGCTGCTTGCCCTGTGGTGCATGCTTACCGGGCGCTCGCTGCGGTTTCCGTTGCGCGAGCACGCGTGGCTCGCGCTGTTCGGCGCGACGCTCTTCGGACTCAACTACGTCGGCGTTTACTGGTCGGAGCAATACGTCACGTCGGGACTCGTGGCGGTGCTTTTCTCCACCATCGTGTTCATGAATCCGATCGGCATGCGCCTCGCGTTCGGCACGCCGTTGTCCGCGCGAACCTTTGTGGCGGCGACGCTGGGCGTTGTCGGCGTGGCGCTGCTGTTTCTTCCCGAGCTCGCTCAAGTGAGCCGCGGCGGCTCGGCGGCGTACGGGGTCGCGTTCGGCATCGGCTCGACGCTGATCGCCAGCGTGGGCAACATCATCGCCTTGCGCAATCACAGGGTGGGCGTTCCGACGTTTCCGGCGACGGTCTGGGGCATGACCTACGGCGCAGTCGTTGCCGCACTGACGGCCATCGTCCACGGCGTGTCGTGGACCTTCGATACGAGCGTCGCCTACCTCGTCTCGCTCGCATACCTCGCGCTGTTCGGGAGCATCGTCGCCTTCGGCGCCTATCTCACGCTCCTCAAGCGCGTCGGCGGGGGACCGTCGGCATACGTCTCGGTATCGACACCCATCGTTGCGCTCGCGCTGTCGACGCTGTTCGAGAACTACCGCTGGACGTGGACGGCACTCGCCGGTGTCGTGCTGGCAGTCGCCGGCAACTGGCTGGCGCTGCGGGCGCCAAACGCCCGGGCGGAAAAATAATGCGCCGCGCGCGCCGATCACATCGCTGTCGGAGTTGATTTCGCGAGACGCATTTCCGCCGCCGCAAGCATCGCCTCGAACCGCGGCTCACCACGGATGGCATCGAGATCCGGATCGAGTTTTGCCCAGCTCAGGAATTCGATGTGCGCACTTTTTTCGAGCGCCGGAGCGAGCAGATCGAGCGCGGTCCCGAAGTCGCCCAGTTCCACGTGCGTGCAGGCAAGGTCGTAGCGCAGATGTATGTTGTCCGGATCGAGCAGCAGCGCGCGGTCGGCCCACTCTTTCGCACGCTCGACCTCGCCCAGCACCGCGAGCGCCAGTACGCCGGCCCCCAGCGCCGATCCGTTGTCAGGCTCTCGGGCAACGATCTTCTCGGTGCGGGCGACCGTGAGCTGCGCCGTTCGACGGGTCCCCTCGATGTCGCCGATCGCCTTGTAGCAGGAAACGAGGCGGCTGGCCGCCAGATAGTCCGTCTCCATGCTGGTGCTTGCCTTTTCCAGATACGGAATCGCCTCTGCGAATCGGCGCATGGCATAGTTCCACCTCGCCGCCGCATTGTTGGCCTCATAGGCTTCGGGGTCCAGGCGAAGCGCGACTTCGATTTCGCGCAGCGCTTCGTCGAAACGGGCATTCTGCGTCAGAGCCCGGGCCTTCGCGGCGTGCGCCTCCGCGAGATTCGCGTCGAGCTCGAGCGCCCGTTCGGCGGCCGCCATGCCATCGTCGCTGTCTCCTCCGAAATATAGGCGCAGGCACGTCTGCTCATAGGCCATCAGCGCCCAGGGTCGCGCGTAGTTCGGATCGATCTCGGTCGCGCGGCGGCACAGACGGATGATCGCTTCGCTGCGGCGGAAATCGCCAAAGTTGCCCGTGACGCCGTATTGCCGCGCCATCAGATAGAGCTTGTAGGCCTCGGGATTGGTCGTGCCTCGTTGCTCGATCGCTTTTTTCTCTTCGGGCAGGAGCTTCAGCTTCAAGGCTGCGACGATCGCCTGCGAGATTTCGTCCTGCAGCGCGAAAATGTCGCTGAGGTCGCGGTCGTAGCGCTCGGCCCAGATGTGACCGCCCGTCGAACCGTCCACAAGCTGCGCGGTGATTCGAACGCGGCGACCTGCCTTGCGCACGCTGCCCTCGAGTACGTGACTGACCTTGAGCTGTCGCGCAACCTGAGGCACGTCGACATGCCTGCCTTTGAAGGTGAAGGCGGTATTGCGCGCGGCGACCCAGAGCGCCGAGACCTTGGAGAGGTCCGTGATGATGTCCTCGCTGATGCCGTCCGAGAAGTATTCCTGCTCGGGGTCGCCGCTCATGTTGGCGAACGGCAGAACGCAAATGGTGAACCGGTGTGGCGTCCGCGTACTCGGTTCCGCGCGCTCGGCGGGGTGCACTGCGAAGACACGCACGGGGCCCTGGATATTTTTGACCATGTGCTCACCCAGGTCCTCGAACGCGCACGATACCTTCCCCGCCACCTGCTCGCGCACGGTGAGCGAGACCGCGACGCCGCCGACCGGCGCAAGCGCCTGCAGCCGCGCTGCAACGTTGACGCCGTCGCCGAAGATATCGTCGCCGTCGATGATGATGTCGCCGACGTTGATGCCGATACGAAAGTCGATGCGCGCGTCCGCGGCCACGCCGGCGTTGCGCTCGGCCATGCCGCGCTGCACGTCGATTGCGCAGCGTACAGCCTCGACGACGCTGGGAAACTCCAACAAAAGACCATCGCCCATTGTCTTGACGATCCGGCCGCCATACTCCGCGATCTTGGGGTCGATGAGCTCCCGCCGGTGGTCTTTCAGCGCGCTGAGCGTGCCGCTCTCATCCTGGCCCATCAGGCGCGTATAGCCCGCTGCGTCCGCAGATACGATAGCCGCGAGTCGCCGGTGGTCACGCACCAAGTATTCGTCCCGTCGAATGTTGCAGCTCGCATCATAGGGAATTACCGCCGATCGCGCGAGACGCGGGGCAGCACCAAGGCGTGGATGGAGGTCGATGACTTCGCGAGAGAATCACCGCGCCCGGCGGCGTGCGCTAAGGCCGAGCCGTAGAGCGAGCGCAGCGAAACTCGCCAGCAATGCCGACGATGGCTATATGATCTGCGCGCGCAGCGACTGCGGAATCGTGACGCCGAGCGCATCGGCGGCATTCTGGTTGATCACCAGATCATTCTTGGGAAGCTCGATGGGTAGATCACCCGGCTTTGCGCCTTTGAGGATCCTGTCGACAAACGTTGACGTATTCCGATAAACGTCGAGGATGTTGGGGCCATAGGACATGAGGCCGCCCGCCTCGGTAAAACTTCGGAACGGCGAGATTGCCGGCAGCCGATTGCCTGCCACGAACACAGCGAGGCGTTTCGAGTTGACCGTCGCGCCCACCAGAGGTGATGACAGGATCACGAGGGCTTTCGCGCCGCCCTTCGATCCAGCATCGAGCGCCGCGTCGAGATCGCCGGCGCTCCGGATCTCCAGTACCTGCAGTTTCACGGCGGTTCCTTGCGCCGCGGCCTTCAGCGCGTCCAATTGGACGGACCCGGTTCCCGAATCCCAGAGCACGCCCACGTTCTGAATCTCCGGAACGACCGCTCGTAGCAGCTCCAGCCACTTTCCCGCCAGCCCGGTGTCCATGAAAAGCCCGGTGATGTTGCCGCCTGGCTGTCCAAGGCTGCGGACGTACCCATCTGCGACCGGGTCGGTCTCGAGGTCCATCGCTACGATAGGAAGCATGCTCGTTGCATCCTTCGCGGCGCGCAGCGCCGGCGGTCCGATCGCAACGATAACGTCAGCGTCGAGCCGGACCAGCTCGGCCGCATAGCCGGGGAGTTGTTCCGGTCCTCCAGCGGCGGATCGGAACTCCAGCACGACGGTCTGGCCCTCGACGTAACCGAGGTCGCGCAAGCCCGTGCGAATCGCAGTGATGCCCTGACTACTGAAAGTGGCAGAGGGAGACGAGTGCAGGATTCCGACGATCGCGGTCTTGCGTATCGGCTGCGCGCCGGTCGCGCATGCCGCCACGACGAAACCGCCGGCTGCCACTCCGACAAACGCACGCCGATCCATCACTGGATCACTTCGTCCGCCCGCGCCAGGAGCGACTGCGGGATCGTCAGGCCGAGTGCTTTTGCGGTCTTAAGGTTGATCACCAGTTCGAACTTCGTCGGCTGCTCGATCGGCAGGTCGCCGGGTTTGGCGCCCTTGAGGATTTTGTCGACAAACGTGGCCGCGCGATGGAACAGATCGGCCTGGTTCGACGCGTAGGACATCAGCCCGCCCGCCTCGGGACCTTCGCGGAATTGGTAGATGGCGGGAAGCCGCAGCCTCGCCGCAAACTCGGTGATCGGATGCATGTGGACATAGATGACAGCCGTGCCATCGACGAAGAGCGCGTCTGCGCGGTCCTTGACGATGGCCGCGAACGCGGCCTCGAACTCCTCGGGAGCGTCGGCACCAACCCGAAAGAGCGTCAGCCCCAACGCTTGAGCGGCAGCCTCGGTCTCGGGACGGGAGCGGGGGGCACTCGGTCTTCTGTTTGGTCCGAGAACGGCCACCCGTGATGTCTTCGGAGCAGCGTCCTTGAGCAGTTGCAGCCTCTTGGCATTCATTGCCAAGCCTGCGTCATTACTCAGTCCGGTTAGATTCCGTCCCGGCCGTGCAAGGCTCGCGGCGCCGCCTCCCTCGGTATCAAGTTCGTCCGCACCCACGGCCACGATCGGAATCGTGTCGGTCGCCCGCCTCGCTGCCCCCAGCGCCCGGTCGGTCGTCACGATCACGTCGACGTGCAATGCCAGCAATTCTTGCATCAGGCTAGGCAAGCGCTCGTACCGCCCTTCCGCCGAGCGGCGCTCGATGATGATGTTTCGCCCCTCAATCAGCCCGAGGTCACGCAAACCATCGACGAACGCCCGGGCGAGCCGATGACCGGGCATCTCGGCGGCGGGGATATTGTTGAAGACGAGCGCGACACGCGGCAGCTTTTCAGCGCGTTGCGCGTTGGCGCTGGATGACAGCATGAGGGCACCCACCGCTGCGGTGCCAATGAACGCCCTGCGATGCATTATTGAATCACCGCCTTCGCGCGAACGAGAATAGTCTGCCGGATCGTCAGGCCGAGCGAGTTCGCCGTTTGTCTACTTGCACGCGCCGACCCACTTCCCCTCCGTCTTCGTACCGTTGGTGCCGGTCCCTTCGAAGCTTGCGCCGTGGTAGCTTGTCGTTATCACACTCTCCGCAGCGCCACCGCAGGCGGACGTGTAGACGATCTGGCCGCCGTTGACCTTGATGTTCGTCAACTTGCAGATCGTCGGGGGAATGACTTTTTCCAGATAGGCCCGGACCGATTCGGCATCGCCGTTCATCGCATCGGCATCGCTCTGCGACATGCAGGTGGACGTAGGGACCGTCCTGCCCGGCATGGTCGTCGTCCCGACCCATTGGCCCGCGCGAATGCGATCGGTCGCGGCAGCCGGCAAGGCGATGCAGGCAAGCAGGCCAATCAGGAGCAGCGTTTTCGGATGGTTGGTTTTCATAGTCGATCCGCCTTCGTAGGTTATCGCACGGCTCACGGTATCACCTTCGTGGGTGCGGGGTCGGCTTTTCTAAATGAGCTCCATGGTGATCAGACACCAAGGGCCGGAGAGTATGCTTGAACTTCTATTCGTAGACGACGTGATTAGGTGATGAACCGGCGACGCTTCATTGGCACCGTTGCGGGCGGTCTTGTTGTTGCTCCGCTCGACGTCATCGCACTGCAGACGGCGAAGATGTTCCGAATTGGCGTCCTGGACCCTTTCCCCTCTTCCGATCCCGTCAACACTATCCTGATTCGGCGGGCCCTAGCTCATATCGGTTACATGGAAGGCAAGAGTATCGTGATCGAATGGCGTTATGCCGAGGGTGAGAGTGCCCGCTTGCCGGTTCTTGCGGCTGAACTGGCGAGGCTCAAATTGGATGCAATCATGGCTGCTGGTGATTTGGCGATCCGAGCGGCCCGGCAAGCGACATCGACGACGCCCATCATTGCGGTAGCCGACGATCTTGCCGGCGAAGGGCACGTCGCGAACCTGGGCCGCCCGGGAGGCAACGTGACAGGAGTCAGCATCCTGGCGGCGGAGCTCAACGCGAAGCGGCTCGAGCTCCTGAATGCGGTCGTGCCGACCGCTGTGCGCGTGGCCGCCCTGTGGGATCCTGCGACCGGTACATTCCACCTGCCGGCGCTGCACGCCGCAGCTGCCCAGCTCGGAGTGGCGCTAAACGTTCGGGAGGTTCGTCGTGCAGAAGATCTCGGTGACGCATTTGAATCAGCGCGAGCTTGGCATGCGGAGGCCCTGAATACCCTCGCCTCGCCGCTCCTCGATGCCCTGCGGAAGCCTATCATCGATCAGACGGCGCGGAATCGGCTTCCGGCGATCTATCAGTGGGCAGAGTCCGCGAGGGAAGGCGGACTCATGGCTTACGGGCCGACGCAGGCCGAAGTTGTTCGCGAGATGTGTATCCAGGTCGACCGCATTTTGAAAGGCGCCAAGCCCGGCGATCTCCCGGTCGAGCAGCCGACAAAATTCGAGCTGGTCATCAACCTCAGGACCGCCAAGACACTCGGGCTCACGATCCCGCAGTCGGTGTTGTTGCGCGCTGACGAGCTGATCGGGGTAAGCCTGATCTCGCGCTCAGCTTACGCCGCATAATGACGCATGATCGTTCACCTCGTAGACGGCACGTACGAGCTGTTTCGCCACTTCTACGGCCTGCGCCGCTTTAACAAAGGGAAGGACAAGCCCTTCGGCGCCGTAGTCGGTGTGCTGACGACGGTGCTGGAGATGATCGAGCAGGGTGCAACTCACGTCGGCGTCGCGACCGATCACGTTATCGAATCCTTTCGCAACCGCATGTGGCGGGACTACAAGACGGGCGAAGGCATCGAGCGCGCGCTTCTCGCCCAATTTCATCCGCTGGAAGACGCGCTCGCCGCCATGGGCGTCGTCGTGTGGCCGATGATCGAGTTGGAAGCCGACGACGCGCTGGCCTCCGCCGCCCGCATCGCGTCGGAAGATCGGCGCGTGGAGAAAGTTTGCATCTGGACGCCCGACAAGGATCTGGCGCAGTGCGTCCGGGGCGATCGCGTCGTGCAGGTTGACCGGAGGGCCAAAAAAATCCGCGATGCGGAAGGCGTTCGCGAGAAATACGGCGTCGAGCCCACTCTGATCCCCGATTTTCTCGCGCTCGTCGGCGACGCGGCAGACGGCTATCCGGGCATTCCGGGGATCGGCGTGGTGACGGCGGCGCAGCTACTCAACCGGCACGGCAGGATCGAAGACTTTCCGCCGTCGCTGCTGGGCGAGCGCCGCAAGCTGGCGCTGCTGTTCAAGGATCTGGCGACGCTGCGGACCGACGCGCCCTTGTTCCGCGATGTGAATACTCTGCAGTGGCGCGGCCCGACCAAGACATTCGCCTCGTGGACGGAGCGCATGGAGGCGCCGCGCCTGCTCGAGCGCAACCTCAAGGCAATGAGCAACCTGGATTGAGCGGACCAACGCCGACGAAGCCTACCATCGTCAAAGGCGCGGGCGCCGCAACTTCCTGTCCACTGTCCAAATGGATCCATGGAACACGTTATTATCTTGGCGAATCCCATCGCAATCCAAGCTGAATTGCCGACCAACACCATGAAGCTGCGCAGAACCTTGCTGCTTGCATTTGCCGTAGGCTTGGTTGAGGTGCCCCTGGCATCCTTCGCGCAGCTGCCGGTGAAGGTCTATCGCGTGGGGTGGCTGCAAACCGGATCGCCGTCCGCCGATCGGGAGTTTATCGACGCGGTGAAGAAGAGTCTGCGCAACCTCGGATACAGTGAGGGGAAGAATATTGCGTTCGATTTTCGCTATGCCGATGGCAGGCCCGAGCGCCTTGCGGGCTCGGCCGCCGAGCTGGCTGCGCTGAAACCCGACGTTATCATCTCTGGAGCGACGCCCGGAACTCGCGCCGCCAGGCAAGCCACGGCGACGATTCCGATCGTCATGATCGGGATTTCCGATCCCGTGGGTGCCGGGTTTGTGGCAAGCCTTGCACGCCCAGGCGGCAACATCACCGGCGTCGCCAACATGGGCCTCGATATGGCCGCGAAACCCCTGGAGCTGCTGCACACGCTCGTACCGAGGGCGGTCCGCATCGCTGTTCTGGCGCCCGACAACCCCGCCATTCCTGCCATATTGAAGGAAATTCTGACAGCGGCGAAGGGGCTCGGGGTGACCATTCTGCCGACTACCGTGACGTCGCCTGCCGAAATCGACAGTGCTTTTGCCGCGATCGCGGAACAAAAAGCAGAGGCGCTGATCGTAATTGCAGATTCCGTCACTATCGTTAACCGGCAAAGGATTGCCGAACGCGCGGCGGAGGCGAAACTGCCGGCGATCTATCAGTATTCTGCGCAAGTGGAAGCGGGCGGACTGTTCAGCTACGGACCGAACCCCCACGATCTTGAAAACGTCGTCGCAAGCTATATCGACAAGATCCTCAAAGGTGCCAAGCCGGGTGAGCTCCCGGTGCAACAGCCAACCGAATTCGAAATGGTCATCAACATGAAAACCGCCAAAGCGCTCGGTATCACATTTCCGCCAGAGATTCTGCTCCGCGCCGACAAAGTGATTCAATAGCGCCAATCGCGCTGGACGTATGGAAGCGAATTTGATGGCTTGGTCGGATTGATCGACATGGCGGAAGTCGCGGGCAATTCCACGCGCACGCATGCCGCGACGCTGGTGCGGCTTATCGCCGCAACGCTGGTGCCAATTTCGTTGGTGCTGAGCACCGCGGCGCAGGCGCAGCCGGCTTATTCGGCAGCGTTCGTTTCGCAGACGGTGCCGTCCTTCATCGAGATCCAGACCACCGCGTCGGTGTCGGTGACGATGCAGAATACGGGCACTGCAACCTGGTACCGCGCCGACGGTGACGTCTTCCTTGCGACTCAGGAACCGCAGGACAATTACTACTGGTGCATTCAGGACAACAAATACGGCAGTCACAGCGGCAACCGGGTTCTCCTTCCCTCCGACGTCGCGCCGAACCAGCAGGTCACTTTCAATTTCGTGGTAAAGCCGCTGGGATGTTTTTTTGCTGCGGCGTCGCCGCTGCGGTTTCGTATGCTTTCTCAACTGTACGGGACCTTCGGCGAAGAGACGCCGGATCCGCAAGTCGAGGTGTCGACCGCCACCGAATTCGTCTCGCAGCAGGTTCCCGCTGTCGTGCCCGCCGGTGCGACCGTCCTGGTCACCGAGACCTTCAAGAACACCACGACGGCGACGTGGCAGACGACCGACGGCTATACACTGGCGGCGGCAGGACCCGCAGGCAACACGACATGGGGCGTGAGCCCGGTGCCGTTGCCGGCATCCGTGGCGCCGGACGCGACGGTGACCTTCACGTTCTTTATCGTCGTGCCGGCCACGGCGGGCGCTTACAATTTCCAGTGGCAGATGAGCACGCCGGCCGGCGCGCCCTTTGGGGCCGCGTCTCCCGCGACGAACGTTCAGGTGATTGCGCCCGGCCCCCCGAACTACGAAGGTCTGTGGTGGGCGAGTCCGGCCGGATCGGAGTCCGGTTGGGGCATCAACTTCGCGCATCAGGCCGACATCATTTTCGCGACGTGGTTTACGTACGATCTCACCGGCAAGGCGTGGTGGCTCACCATGACTGCGCCGCTGACTGCAACGGGTGTGTATACGGGAACGCTGTTTGCGGAAACAGGTCCGCCCTTCAACTCGGTGCCGTTCAACCCGGCACAGGTGCGCAGCACCGCGGTGGGCACCGGAACGCTGACCTTTACCGATCTCAATACCGGGACATTCGCCTACACGGTCAACGGCATTGCGCAAACCAAGCCGATCACGCGTGAAGTGTTCGGCCAGCTGCCGACGTGCACCTTCGGCATTCAGTCCGACCTGACGCTCGCCTATAACTATCAGGATCTGTGGTGGGCGGCGCCCGCGGGTTCCGAGGCAGGATGGGGCGTCAATCTCACGCACCAGGGCGACACGATCTTTGCGACGTGGTTCACCTACGACCTGGATTCAACGCCGCTATGGCTTGCCGTCACGGCGCCGAAGACCGCGCCGGGAACCTACAGCGGCACCCTTTATCGGGCAACGGGACCGCCCTTCAACGCGCAGCCGTTCCTTCCCGCCGGTGTGACGCCCACCGCCGTCGGCACTGCGACCTTCACCTTCACCGACGGCAATACGGGAACGTTCGATTACACGGTCAACGGCGTGACGCAGAGCAAGGCGATCACGCGGCAGGTTTTCGCGAGCCCCGGAACGGTTTGTCAGTAACTCTTATGTTTCCGGATTTCGTTCCGTAACGTTGTAAGATTATCGCCGAACGGGCGTCGCGCGATCTGCCTGCCGCCGTCCAAACCAGCGCTCGCGCTAAAAAAAGCGGAGGGTATCCGATGCCGCAGCCGGTCCGCCATTTTCGGCAGATCCTCATCTGGCCGTTACAGGTGATGCCCATCCGTGAAGGCGCCCAGATCCAGGAGCCCTGGGACATCCTCCAGAACTCGCAGAGCGAACATTGCTGGCGCGAACGCCAGGACGAGTTTGGGTGCACTCCGGATGATTTCGAAGAGAGGCATTACAGCGAATTCGTGACATTCCTGCCGTACGTCCGGCGCTTTCTGTATGGCGAAGGAGCGAGTCGCGGCGGAACGTCCAGAGGCGCGGAGTCGCCGCTTCGAGTGTTCCGTCGCAGCGACATCGCCAAGGTCCGGATGACCTTTCCGGAGCACGAATCCGAACCGGAGACGTTCGATGTGGCGCGCGTCGACCTCTGCTTCCTCTACGACATCGACGTCGTGCTTCTGGTCGTCGAGATCTTTGCCGACGACATAAGTCTCGGCCGCGCGCAGGATGCGATGTACCGGTTCGGCCGCGCCTATCCCACCTATTGGGCAGAAGACTGCCGAGGCGGACACTGTGTCAATCTTGCCGAATGGCTGGGTCCGGACGGCTCCGTGCTCGCTGCGTCCGATTACGAGCAGCGCGACAAGTATCTGCGCTTCGTCGGCCAGCACCGCGCGCCGCTCTTCGCGGCCCATTGGACGCATCTGCTGCGGCCCCTCGTGCCCGACTATTCGGATGAAAAGGGTCTGATCCGCTACCGGCAAATCGAATACGCGCGCATGCCATTGATGGCCTATCTCGCGATGGACGACGCGCGGTCGCTCACGCGAGCGGATTTTGTGCGCCTGGGACTGGTGACCGGCCCCGGCAAGTCCGACGTCCTTCCCTATTCCGCGCGCTACATGCGCGATTTCGAAGACCGCTATTGCTACGACCAGTTCTGGAACGACGAGCGCAGTGGACGCCCGGGTACCCGATTCATGTCATGTGGGCACGGACTCGTGATAGTAGGCGACGGCGACGATCCGTTCTTCATGAATCCCGACGCCGGACTGCTGGCCCAGTTTCGACATCAATATTTCCTCCTGTTCCTGATCCCGCATATTCACAAGGCTACGCTGCTGATGCTGTCCGACAGGATGGTCAGCGCGTTGAACAAGCTTGCGATCAGCGATTCCGATTCAGTGCGCCGGTTCAAGCGAACCATGCGGCAGCTGCTGGAGATCTTCCTGCGCTTCACGCATCGCTACTGGTTCCATGAGGTATCGGACCAGCCGCAGGCGAAAGAGATCTACCGGATGACGTCGTCTTACCTCGGCACAGACTCGCTGTATGTCGAGGTTCGACACGAGATCGAGGACATGGCCCAGTATCTCGAAACCGACACCCTGCGGCGGCAGGCGAACACAGTCGTCCGGCTCACGGTGGTCACGATCTTAGGGTTGATCGGTAGTGTCGTCACCGGCATCTTCGGCATGAACTTATTCGGCTTCGCCGAAATACCGCTGCCTTGGCAGCCGGTGGTTCTGGCGGGTGTGATTGCTGCGGTCACCGCACTCTTGTTCTATACGCTGGCGAAGTCCAAGGCGCTCGCGGATTTCCTGGAGGCGGTATCCGACGAGCGGCTCAGTGCTTCGGATAAGTTGGGGTCGCTGATCGATGTCTGGCGCAAGAAGCGCAACTAGGATGGCCGCGCGTCGGAAAGATGCGCGGACTTTCTCCGGAGCCTACATCTGCTTGAACAGATGATTGAAGGTGCGGCTCACTTCGAGTTTTTCCGTCGCTGCCCTTCACGTGCACGATCTGATGGCCGCGGAAGTCGCGGCTGACCTGCTCGACCGCATCGACGCGAACCACGGTGGCGCGATGGATTTGCCAGAATTCGTCCGGGTCGAGCTCATCGATCAGCTCCTTGATCGGCTTGCGGATCAGCGCCTCGAAACCCTGCGGTCTGCACTCGCGTGTATTTGTCCTCGGCGCGGAAGAACAGGATGTCGCTGGTCGGGATCATCCGTATGTTGGCGCCGACGCTGGCCTGTACCCAACGCATGTATTCGCGCGGCTTCAGGCCGCCGGCGCCGAGTCGTTGCGATAGCTGCGCCAGCAGGTCGTTCATCGGATCCGGCGCCTGCTTGAGCCGCGCGCGCAGGCGCTGGCAGGTCAGCGCCACCCGCTCCGGCTCCGCCGGCTTCAGCAGATAGTCGACCGCGCCGTGCTCGAAGGCGCTGATGGCGTATTGGTCGTGGGCGGTGACGAAGACCACATGGACGCCTGGCCGGCCAGCGCCTGCGCCGCCTGGATGCCGTCCATCCCGGGCATGCTGATATCGAGAAAGACGATATCGGGTTCCAGGCTCTGCACCAGGGCGACCGCCTCGCGGCCATTGCTGGCCTCACCCACGATCAAGAGCTCGGGCCACGCTTCCTTCAGGCGGTCGATGATCTGCTCGCGCATCAGGCGTTCATCGTCGGCAACGACGGCGGTGGGGGCGGGCTGAGGGCGCATGCGGGCACTCGTTCAATCAGGCTGCGGTGGGCTGGGGCGATTTCGTAGGGCACTTTGATCGTGGCACAGGTGCCGCCCGCGGGCGGCACGCTGATGATCAGCTCGGCCCGGCCGTTGTACAAGGCCTTCAACCGCTCGCGGACATTGGCCAGTCCCACGCCGGCTTCGGCTTTCGGCATGAAGCCGATGCCGGTGTCGAGCACATGGACGGCCAGCTGGCCGTCGACGATCTCGGCGCCGATCTCGAGCCGGCCGCCCTCGGGCTTCGGTTCCAGGCCATGCTTGATCGCGTTTTCCACCAGCGTCTGCAACATCATCGACGGGAAGACCGCCGATTTCAAGCCTTCCGGAACATTCACTACCGGCTGCAGGCGTCCTTCCATTCGCACCGCCATGATTTCCAGGAACGCGCTGCAAAGATTGACCTGCTGACCGAGCGTCGGCCGGCTGCCGTCGCGCATCTGCGGCATGGCCGAGCGCAGGTAGCGGATCAGGCTCTGCTGCATCTTCGAGGCGCGCGGCGGGTCGGTCTGGATGAGCTGGTCGATGCTGGCCAGCGTATTGAAGAGGAAATGCGGCTCGATCTGGGCCTGCAGCGCTTCCATGCGCGCTTCCAGCACGGTGCGCTCGAGCTGTTCGGTTTCGGCCCGCTGGGTGGCCTCGTTCGGCGGTCAGTTCCGCCCTGCGCTTGCCGCCCGCCACCACCTTGATGATGAAGGAGGCGACGATGAGCAGGAAGGCCAGCGTCGGGAAGCTTGAATATGCCGCCCGAGTATCAGGCCCAGGAACGAAACGAGCAGCAGCGTCTTCCACGACACCACCGCCACCCAATCGAAGAAGCCCCACCACATGACGACGATGCCCTTGCGGATCTCGCGCAGGGCTTGCCGGATTCCCATCGGGCTGCGCGGCAGGATCGCTGTTGCCGCGCTCGGCGGCGTTGTCGGTGCCTGGGCTGCGTTGGTCGGTATTCATCTTGGTGCCCTCGGGTCGCTTAGCTGTCGAAGAGCAAGGTTACGGGAGGGGGCCGCCCGGCTCCAGCGCGGCAGGACACAATGCGCGGCGGGAGGGCTGAAGTGCAGGAAAGCGTCCTGGCCGGTTCCCTGCCGTAGCGCCATGCTTCGATTTTTCGAGTGTGCGGCTGTCGATCTCAAGACCGGAAGTGATCGGCGGCTTACTTCGAATCTTCAGGCGCCGGTGTCGAATCCGGTGGCGCTTGTGTCGAATCCGGCCGAGTCCAGCGTTGTTGTGGTGGCGCCGCGCCCGCCTCGATGAACAGCCGCTTGATCATCGGGTAGCGCTCGCGCACCTGCCGCTCGGTAGCCGCAATCGCGGCGGCGGCATCGGCCGCGGCGGTGCCCCCCTCGAAATCCAGGTCCATCGTGACCAACACGTCGTCGGGCCCGATATACATCGACAGTATCCGACCCACATCGCGCACCTTCGGCTGTTCCAGCGCGATCTTGCGAATCGCGCGGGCCGTCTCGGGGCGAATACCTTCGCCGATCAGCAAGCTCCGCGATTCCCAGATGAGCACTACCGCGACGCCCGCGAGCAGCAGTCCGATGACAATCGAAGCGGCGCCATCCAGTTGAGGCTCGCCGAAGCGATGACTCAACCCAATTCCGAGGGCGGCAACGACAAGGCCCACCAGCGCTGCTGCGTCTTCCGCAAGCACGGTATAGGTTGTAGGGTCCTTGCTTCGGTGAAGCGCCTCCCAAAATGGCGCATCGCCCGCCTGCTTGAGAAACTGCCGAAGTGCAATGGCGAAGCTCGAGCCCTCGAAGACGCCGGCGGCGCCGAGCACAACATAGTTCCACATCGGGTCGCGCAACGGCTCGGGATGTCGAACGTGCTGCACGCCTTCGTAAAACGACAAGCCTCCGCCCACGCCGAAGATCAGCACCGCGACGATCAGGCTCCAGAAGTACAGCTCCTTCCCGTGTCCGAAAGGATGCTCGGGCGTGGCCGGGCGTTGGCTCAGCCTGAGTCCCACGAGCAGGAGCACGCCGTTGAACGTGTCGACAGCGGAGTGGATGCCTTCCGACAGCATCGCGGAGCTGCCCGTGATGCCGGCCACCACGAACTTTGTGACGGCGATCGCCACGTTGGCCGCGATCGCGCCGTAGATAGCGACTTTGGACTTCGCCATGAAGACAGGGTACCAAAGAGTCTTCGCCGCGCAACCTCTGAGCGTCGGACGCCGACGGGTCGCGACATACATTGTGTCGATCGCCGACGATCGCGAATGTGCACATCATCCCAGGATGCGCCGGTTTGTCCACGATATCATCCGGCTTAGCTCCGCAGATGACATGCTGTTCCGATATCACCTCATCCCCTCGCTGCCACCTCTTGCATGGTGCGCTCGCGTGAACCCGCCGAGCGACGCCGTCGCAGTGTTCCACGGCACGCGGGTGGAGACGCATCCCCGAGGATTCATCGAAGGTGCCTGGGACGGCGCGTTTGCATCGCTCGATTTCACCGCGGCCACTATCGTCGCCGGAACGGGAGGCGTGCTGGAACGCGACCGCGTCCGGTTCAGCGCCAGCACCGACCAGCTCGGTCCACTCTTCAGCATTGCCAAAGCCGGCTCCATCTACGTCTCCAACTCGCCGGCGTTTGCGATGATCGCGGCGGGGGAGGAGCCCGACGCCATCTATCCTTTCTACCCGTACGACCTTCTCCGAATTTATCGCCAAGGCCTGTACTGCCCGGACGGCCGGCTGACGTTGCATTCACGCAACGCGCTGCATGTGCATTTCACGACCATCATCACCATCGACGCGCGGGGCTCCGTCGGGTTCGAAAGCCATCGATTGTGCGAACCGCCTCGCGACTATCGGAGCTACAAGGAGCTGCTCCTCAAAGGCGTCGGACGCGTCCTCGAGAATGGAGCGGACGCGGCGCGGAGGCGAACGTACGCGCCCCTGGCGGCCTTCTCCAGAGGTTATGACTCCACCGCCGGAGCGGTGCTGGCCAGATCGGGCGGGTGCACCGAGGCTTTCACGTTCATCGACGATCGCAGCGGCGATCCGAATCGCGACAACGGCGCAGGGAATGCGCAATACCTTGGAATGAGATGCGAAGAATACGGACGCTGGCAGTATCTGGAGTCGGAGAATTGCCCGGAAGCCGAGTTCGGCTATGGCCCGACAAGCTCCAACGCGCCCATTGCCGTCGTGGAAGATCAGCTATCGGGGCGTCTGCTGATCGTCGGCGAAAACGGCGATCCCATCTGGGATCCGAAACGAGCCAAGGTGTTCCAACAACTGGCCAAACCATGGCTTCGATTTACGCTCGGGGTCAGCGCAATCGAATTCCGGTTGAGAGTGGGATATCACGTCTTTGCGCCGGCGGCGATCGCGATCCGGCACAACCGGGCGATCCATGACATAGCAACATCGGAAGAGATGCGCCCGTGGTCCGTGGGCGGGAACTACGATCGGCCATTGCCGCGCCGGATCGTCGAGGAGGCTGGATTGCCGCGGGAACGCTTCGGCATGCGCAAGGCTGCCTCCAGCCACAGTCACCTTACCGACGCGAGTCGATTTTCAAAGAACGGCCTGAATCGTTACCGTGACTTCGTCCGTGAGCGCCATGCCGGGATTCCCTGGCACATCCGCCAGTACTGGCGAAGCTGCGCAGGATTGCGCCATCGTCTATGGAATGCCGTCGGAGACGAGCGCCGGCGCTATGTGCGTTCGACGCCTCTGCAGCGCCGGTTTCCGTTTATCCTGAACGCCATACCGATCCCGATTCCCTGGGATTTCATGTTTACGTTTCAATGGACGGTGGCATCGATGCGAAGCCGGTACACTGTGGCTGCGCAACAGCCTGGGCCGCAGCAAGTCTAAAGCCCCGGCCGGATTCATGACGCTTTGACGCAACCGATCATCGCATATCGACGCAGCGCGAGAACGGCATCGCACGACGGGTTAAACACTATGAGCAATGCCGACAAGGACAAGGTTTTCGCCGGCTCGATTCCCAAGCTGTACGAGACCTATCTGGTTCCGTTGATCTTCGAGCCCTATGCCGCGGACTTGGCGAACCGGCTCGCCGCGAGACCGCTTGCGCGCGTGCTCGAGATTGCAGCCGGCACGGGTGCCGTCACCCGCATGTTGGCGTCTGTACTCCCCGACGACATCGCCATCGTCGCCACGGATCTGAACCAGCCGATGCTCGATCAAGCTGCCGCGATCGGGACCAAGCGCCCCGTGGAGTGGCGGCACGCCGACGCCATGCAACTGCCCTTCCCGGACGCGGCGTTCGATGCCGTCGTATGCCAGTTCGGAGTGATGTTCTTCCCCGATAAGGCGAAGGCATACGCGGAGGCACGCCGAGTGCTTCGTCCGCGAGGCGTTTTCATTTTCAACGTGTGGGACCGGATCGAGGAAAACGAATTCGCCGGCACTGTCACGACAGCACTAGAATCTGTTTTTCCGAACGACCCGCCTCGCTTCATGGCTCGCATACCCCACGGCTATCACGACCGTTCTACCATCGAGCGCGATCTCGCAAACGGCGGGTTCACGGTCCCACCGAAAATCATCACCGTTGCCGCGCGCAGCCGTGCAACCTCGGCGCGGGTGCCGGCGATGGCGTTCTGCCAGGGCACGCCGCTACGGAGCGAGATCGAGGCGCGCGATGCCGCGCGGCTCGGCGAAGCGACGGACGCCGCGGAGGAAGCCCTCGCCCGGCGCTTCGGGCGGGGTGCGGTCGATGGCAAGATCCAGGCGCACGTGGTCACCCTGGAAACGTGACAGCTTCGATTCCGCGCGGACACGCGCCACTGCCGGTCGGAAGGTGGGCAGCCGATGCCATATCGCGGCCCCAGGACGCGCCGTGAATAAGCGCTATCGGCGGACGCGGGCCCGTGGCTCCGGCGCCAAGCAAACGGCACCGGTCGATCCGGTGAACAAGATTTCGCCTGCAGGCTGGTCCAGATGGTGGGGCGGGCTCCGGCGGCCGAGGCTCACTTCGGGACTCTTCGCCGGTCTCGCGGTCTACGCTGTACTGCTCTTTGTTCCCGACCTGTCCTGGCGCCTGCGTTTTATTTCTGCGTGGGACTTCGGCGCGAGCGTTGCGCTTCTATTGCTGTTCATCGGGTTGCGCAAGTCACCTCCGAACGCCATGAAGCGCAACGCGCTGCGGCTGGATGCCGGCAAGTGGGCCGTGCTGGTTCTTTCGATGCTCGCCGCTGTCGCAAGCCTGGTGGTGATCGCCGCCGAAATGCCATTGGTCAAGAATGCCAGCGGCGTCGAGCAGATCGCGCGCGTCATCTTCGTGATCTATACGATCGTGCTGTCCTGGGCCTTCATCCATACCATGTTCGCGCTGCACTATGCGCACGACTATTACATGGATGTCGACCTTACGTACCCGGCACCAAGCCCGGAGCCGTCTCGATTGATCTTCCCGGGTGGAGAGTCGCCGACCTACGGCGATTTCCTGTATTTTTCCTTTACCATCGGCATGACGTTTCAAGTCTCCGACGTGCAAATCGCCGATGCGAAGATACGGCGCATCGTGATCCTGCACGGGGCCGCGGGGTTTTTCTACGCCACCGGCATTCTGGCGCTGATGATCAATCTCGTGGCGGGCCTGGTTTGAAGAATGCCGGAGCGCATCGGATATGTTTCGCGTCCAAGCTTATCGAGAGCAGTTGGAGAAGAGGTGACGGACGTCGTCGACATTAAGGCGCAGATCCGGAGCGTCCCCGACTTTCCCAAGCCGGGCGTGCTGTTTCGCGACATCACGACGCTGCTCAAGCGGGCGGATGGGCTGCACGCGGTGATCGAGAAGCTTGGCGCCGCGTATTGCGGTCTGCCCATCGACAAGATCGCGGCGATCGAATCACGCGGCTTTATCATCGGGGCCGCGCTGGCCTACAAGCTCAATGTCGGTTTCGTGCCGATCCGTAAGCAGGGGAAGCTGCCGGCCGAAAACTTCGGCCAGGACTACCAGCTCGAATATGGCGCGGACCGGCTGGAGATCCACTGCGATGCGATTGCGCGCGGCGAGCGCGTGCTGCTTGTCGACGATCTGATTGCGACTGGCGGCACCGCCGACGCGGCGCTGCGGTTGATCGCCATCGCCGGCGGATCCGTCGTCGGCTGTGCGTTCGTCATCGACCTGCCTGATCTGGGCGGCCGCGAACGGCTGGAGAGGCTCGGCCATCCCGTGCTTGCGCTGTGTCAATTTCCTGGACATTGATCGAGTGAGCGCTCGCGTTCGCCGGCGCGGCGCTTAGCGCAACTCGGCGCGCTCAAAGCCTGGAAATACCGGGCCCGTTCCTGGTTTTCACAGGGCTATTGCGTTATTCACCGAAAAGGGTTAATAATGCGGCCATGAACCTCGACCACACCCTGATCGCCCTCGCGGATCCCACCCGCAGAGCCATCCTGAAGCGCCTCTCCCGGGGTGAGGCCCGCGTGACGGAGCTTGCCGCGCCGTTCGACATCTCGCTCAATTCCGTCTCCAAGCACATCCGCATCCTCGAGCGCGCAGAGCTGGTGCGCCGCCGCGTGTCGGGACGCGAGCACTTCCTCACTTTCAATCCCGTACCGATGGAGAGTGCGGTGGAATGGATGGAACGCCACCGCATCTTCTGGACCGAGAGGCTCGACGCCCTCGAAGCGGCGCTGCGCGCGGAGGATGCCGTGGCGGCCGCGAAGGAAAAATCGACCCACCCGTCAAGCAGAAGGAGCAAGAAATGAACGACCTTGGCACTACCACCGAGCAAGGCACGATCCGCCTCGAGCGTCTGCTTCCCGGACCGATCGAACGCGTCTGGGCCTACCTCACGGAATCCGACAAACGCGCGACGTGGTTCGCGGGCGGTATATTCGACCTGCGCGTGGGCGGCAAGGCGGACCTGCATTTCGATCACTCGAACATTTCGTCGGAGAAGACGCCCGACGAGTACAAGGGCAAGAGGAGCGATTGGTCTGAAACGATCACGCGCGTGGAGCCTCCGCGCCTCCTGAGCTACACCTTCACGCACGGAGGCCCGGAGTCGGAAGTTACGTTCGAGTTGGAGACGCGGGGCAAGGACGTCCTGCTCGTCCTCACCCATCGTCGCGTCGTGGACCGCAAGACGAAGATCGGTCTTGCGAGCGGTTGGGATGCGCATGTGCGCATCCTCGAAGACCGCCTGAATGGCGTCGAGCCGCGGCCCTTCTGGACCACGCACGCCAAGCTCAAGGGCGAATACGAGGCGCGGCTATGAGCGCGCATCGCGTCGTGTCCCACGACGAGTGGGTGAAAGCACGCCAGCGCTTTCTTGCCCGGGAAAAGGCATTCACGCGCGAGCGCGATGCGCTGAGCCGCGAGCGCCGCGAGCTGCCCTGGGAAAAGGTCGAGAAGCAGTACGTCTTCGACGGCCCCAAGGGAAAGGAGACGCTCGCCGACCTCTTCGCAGGAAAAAGCCAGCTCATCGTCTACCACTTCATGTTCGGCGTCGACTGGGACGAGGGCTGCCCGGCCTGCTCGTTCTGGGCGGACAACTTCAACGGCATCGTCGCGCACCTCAAGCAACGCGATACTACGATGGTCGCGATCTCGCGTGCCGCGCTGCCAAAGCTCGAGGCGTTCAAGAACCGCATGGGCTGGAGCTTCAAATGGGTCTCGTCCGGCGACAACGGCTTCAACCGGGACTACGGCGTGGCTTTCACGCCGCAGGAGGTTGCGAGCAAAGAAGCCCTGTACAACTACGCGATGCAGAATCCCATCGCCACCGAGCGCGAAGGCGCGAGTGTCTTCTTCAAGGACCCCGCTGGCGCGATCTTTCATACCTACTCGGCCTACGCGCGCGGCATCGACCTCGTCAACACCGCCTACAATTACCTCGATCTCGTGCCCAAGGGGCGCGACGAGGACGACAACGGGCTCCTGGGCTGGATCCGGCATCGCGACAAGTACAAGGACTGATCCCATCCTGCTTCACGTCAGGGGCTGCGTAGGCCCACATCGCCGCCGCCTGCCGAAACGCGGTCGGCGGGAGCCTTGAGGCGATCCTGACCGCGCGCCGGGCAAAGAGCTTTGCGCCGCGCTCGGCGAGGGAGGAGAGCGGCCGCTTCGCCGGGGGATCGCTATGCAGGTTGCTGATGATGAGCAGTCGTTTTTCGAGCCTGCACGAAAAACGCCGCCACTTGCCACACGATAAAGATGGCGATAAGGCCGAGCAAGGTGCCGCTGATGGGGCGGGTGACGAACGTGGTGAAACTCCCGCGGCTCAAGAGCAGTGCACGGCGGAAGTTTTCTTCCAGCATGGGGCCGAGGATGAAGCCCAGCATCAGCGGAGCGGCATCCAACCCCAGGCGCAGGAACATGTAGCCGATGAAGCCGAAGGTGGCGGTGATGAAAATGTCATCCAGGCTGTTGTTGACGCTGTAGGTGCCAATGCAGCAGAAGAAAAGAATCGACGGAAACAGCACGCTGTAGGGAATCTTGAACACCGACAGCCAGTAGCGCACCAAGGGCACGTTGAGAATGAGCAGGAAGCAGTTGCCCACCCACATGCTGGCCACCAGACCCCAGAACAAATCGGGGTGACCGGCGATCATGTTGGGTCCGGGTTGGATGCCCTTGATGATGAAGGCGGCCATCATGAGGGCCATGACCGCGTTCTCGGGAATGCCGATGCTCATGAGCGGAATGAAACTGGTGCGTGCGGCCGCCTCGTCGGCGGCGGCTTGCCCGGCCACTCCCTCGATCGCTCCGGAGCCGATCTCGTGCTTGTACTTGCTGACTTTCTTGTCGACGGCATAGGCGGCGAACTGGGCGATCACGGGACCGCCGCCGGGCAGGATGCCCAGGAAGGAGCCGATCACACTGCCGCGCAACGCGCTGGGAATGATGCGCTTGAACTCCGCCCAGGTAGGAATGAGATTGATCTTGCCGTTGAAGGGCGTGCGCTCGTCCGGTTGTCGAGGTTCTTCGTGATCTCGGCAATGCCGAAGCACCCCAAGGCGATGCTCACCAGGCCGACGCCTTCAGCCAGGAACGGCAAGTTCATGGTGAAGCGCTGCATGCCGCTGTTGACATCGGTGCCGATCTGTCCGAGCAGCACGCCGATCAGGCACATCGCCATGCCATTGAGCAGACTGCCGGTGGTGACAAAGCTCACGCACACAAACCCCACCAGCATGAGGGCGCAGTAATCGGCAGGCCCGAACAAGAGTGCCACCTCGCCCAGAGTCGGGGCCAGCGACGAGAGCACCACGATGGCCACCGTGCCGCCGATGAAGCTGGAAACGCCCGCGGTGAACAGGGCCAGGCCGGTCTTGCCCTTGAGCGTCATCTGGTAGCCATCGATGCAGGCCACGATGCTGCTGGCGTGCGGAATCTTCATCGTGATGGCGCTCACGCTGTCGCCATATTGGGCGCCATAGTAGATTCCCGCCAGCATGATGAGCGCGCCACCTGTGGGAATGGAATAGGTCAGCGGCAGCAATATGCTGATGGTGGCCAGCGGGCCAAGTCCGGGCAGCAGGCCGACGAGCGTGCCGACCGTGCAGCCGATGGCGCAGAACATGAGGTTCTGCCAGGTCAGCGCGACTTCAAAACCAAGCGCGAGGTTGTGCAGGACGTCCATCAGTAGAGGGGCAGGTTAAAGCCAAGCAGTTTTTGAAACGCCAAGGCAACGGCAATCAGGCCGGCCGAGATCTTGAGGTTGCGCATCACCGAATACGACGAGGTGCCGGCAAATGAGGCGCAAAACACCATGAACACGATGCCCGCGATCATGTTGAGATGCTCGGAGATCACCGCAAATCCGCACAGGCTCGCCAGGATGAGGGCGATGTTCTTCATGTTGAAGTCCAGGTGTACGCGTTCGACGAAGCGCGAACGCACCACGGTGATCAGGCCGATCAAGAACAGCAGGCAACTCACCAATAAGGGGAAACAGGCCGGGCCCCGCGCGACTGAACTGGCCTATCGGGTAACGCAGCGACGCCAGGCCAAAGGCCAGGGAAATCGCCATGAGGAACAGGCCCCTGACAAGATTTCGGTCATTCATATGAAGTCAGATGAGGGACTCGCAGGACCGGAAATGATTAGAGAGGGGCGGGGGGTGAGGGTAGGTGCGAATTCATTCGCATGGACTGCTTTTCACCATCGCACGGGCTGCTTCTTCCACCATCGCGGCCGAATGAATTCGGCCCTGCAGCGTCACGGTCGCTCATTTCCACAAAGCTCAGTATTTGGAACACCCGCCGACAACGCAGCCAAGAACCAGGAGCGCAACCAAGATTGCGCCGGATGGAAAGCGACGAATCGTGGAAAGGATGAACGGCGACACCGACGGAATCAGCAGAATGACAAAGGGTACCCAGACGCACCCCAACACAACCAGCCACTTTGATGCTCGCTCTCGCCAACGCCGACGCTCGTCGGCACAATACGTCGACCGACGTCTCAGGGATTCATGGTACATGCGACGCCTCTCGTCTTGTTGCTGACAGAACGCTGACATTGCATGCGCTCGTGTACCGATTGTAAGCGGGCCGGGCCGTTCGTATCGTCCCAAGACGAATGTCCGCGTTACGACTATTGAAAGACCGGCCAGAGCGGGTCTCGATCGTTCGCGAATTGCCCCGTCCAGCCGACGGCCGCCAAGCCAATCGTTTCGGCTGCTGTTCTGGCGGTCTCGCCCCTGTGCGCGTAGCCTGCGGGGTCAAGGCGACTGGGGGATATCTGTGTCCACCTTCTCGGAGCACTTGATTCAAATGGACGGCTGGCGTTCGATAGTTCTACGCCTGTTCGCGATCCTCGCGCTGGCGTCCGTCCATCCTGCCCAGGCACAACAAGCCGATGTCTATCGCGTCGGAGTTATTCACCAAGGTGGCCCCTTCTATGTGGTGGTCGACGGCCTCAAAGATGGTCTAAAGGAACTCGGGTTCGAAGAGGGCAAAAATTACGTTCTGGAGATTCGCGACGCAAAAGGAGATTTGAAGTCGGTCGAAGATGCAGCGAGGCGACTCGAGCGAGAGAAAGTCAATCTGGTTTACGTGGTAACCGGTTCGGCAACTCAGGCGGTGAAACGGGCAACCACGAAGATTCCGATCGTGTTTGCGGTCGCCGGGGATCCAGTCGCGGCAGGATTAGTGGCCGGCTTCGCAAATCCGGGCGGACGCTTTACGGGAATTCACTATCCGACGGCTGACCTGAGCTCGAAGCGTCTGGAGATTCTTGCGGAGATCATTCCGAAGCTGCGCAAGGTCGTGACGTTCTACGATCCCAGCAACCAGAGTGCCTTGGCCGCCGCGAAGTCGGCTCGGACCGCAGCAACGCGAGCGAAGGTTGATCTCATTGAGCGACAGGTCGCGTCGGTGCAAGATCTGCGGCTCGCGATGAAGGCGCTCGGGCGAGAGGAGGCGGACGCCTATATGTATACCAATGACGCGATGGTAGCGGGTCAAGCCCAGTTCATCATCGATGCAGCGAGGAGCAAAGGGCTGCCTACAATGTTTCATGAGCCCAGTCTCGCTTCTGAAGGAGCGTTGGTTTGTTACGGCGTGAGCTACCGCGAAATCGGGAGGCTGTCGGCAAAATACGTCCAGCGGATTCTTGCCGGCGCGGAGCCCCGGACCCTGCCGGTGGAAGCCTTCAGCAAGGTGACATTGAGCGTAAACCTTAAGACGGCACATGAATTGGGCGTCACAATTCCTAAGTCGGTTCTATTACGCGCCGACAACGTAATCGAGTAAGGACCGCAAGCAATAGCGCTTCGGCGAGGGTCGCGCCGGTTTGAAGTCGCTCCCGTGGCGTGGTAGCTTCGAGCGCGATGGAACCATGCGCGAAGACCGAGATCAAGGACTGGATCGTCAGCGCGGCTCTGGCGGGTGCCGACGAGATCGAAGTCGTTGCTGGCGTCTGTCACCAGCTGAGCAGTGCCGGCGTTGCGCTGGTGCGGTCCTCGATCGTAACAAACCTACTCGACCCGACGATCGACGCGCGCGCGGTGCGTTGGAATCGTGGCGAGGGAGCAGTCGAGGAAGCCTTTCCGCGCACGGACGACCCGGCAAGCGAAGAGTGGATGCGCAGTCCGTTCTTCTTCCTGATCGAGAGCCGGCAGCCCTCCTTCCGCCGGCGTCTCGACGCAACGTATTGCGCGGGCGAGTTTCCGATGCTCGACGATTTCCGGGACCAAGGTGTCACCGACTATTTAGCGTTTGCCCGGCGGGTCGGCGAAAGGGTTCTGTTGGGCGAAGGCGAAGGGATGGTGGCGTCGTGGACGACCGACGCGCCGGCGGGATTCTCCGACGAACAGGTTGAAATGCTCGCGGAGATCATGCCCGTGCTGACGCTGGCGTTCATCCTGAGAACCACTAACCGCGCCGCGCGCGCATTGATCACCACCTATCTCGGGACCGACGCAGCCGAGCGCGTGCTTGCGGGCAACATCGTGCGCGGCCGCGCCCAGGCGATCCGCGCCGTCGTATGGTTCAGCGATCTCGTGAGCTTCACGCGGCTGTCCGACACATTGAGCTCCGACGTCCTTCTTGCGCTGCTCAACGATTATGCCGAGGCGCAGGTCGAGGAGATCGAGGCCCGCGGCGGACACGTCCTGAAATTCATGGGCGATGGGATCCTCGCGATCTTCCCCGACGACGACACGAGGCGAGCATGCAAATGCGCGCTCGACGCGGCCGCCAATATGCGCCGCAGGATCGCGGCGTTGAACGAACGACGCGAAGCCGTCGGGCTGCCGACTACCGACACTCATCTGGCTCTGCACGTGGGCGAACTGCTCTACGGCAACCTGGGCAGCCCGCGGCGACTCGATTTCACCGTGCTGGGATCGGCGGTGAATGAGGCGGCGCGGATCGAGTCGCTGTGCGCCTCGCTCGAGCAGAACGTCATCGTGTCGTGGGCGTTCGCCGACGCAGCAGGCGAAGCACGGAGCTCGCTGGTCAGCCTCGGCCGCTACGCGATGAAGGGCATCGCCCGACCGCAGGAACTGTTCACGCTGGATCCCGGTTAGAGCAAGCGGCCAAGTGAAGAGTCACATCGCTGGCGAAACTTTGTAAGCAGTCGTTTCCGATTCGATCAGGTGGCGCAATAGAAGGGAATCGCTATGTAGAATAAAGCGAGTGCGAATCGGAGGCGGCACCATGTTGCTGTCCGTTTCACAACATGCAGCCCTATCTGTATTGGGCCTGCGCTGCGGCCACGGTTCAGGCAACCTGCCAAGCCGACGGCCCTGCCCCGAACTTCGAATGGAGCTTCCCCCTTGGCAGCTGATTTGAGGATGTTGAAAGCGACGCCCTGTTTTTTCGGCACAATCGCTTCGCTTATCGCGCTTATTGGTGCCGCTTGTGCGTCGGCGCAGACCATTTCGATTTCGGTGGGGCCGGATCAGGCGCTGACCTATCCAACCGACATGGCGATTCTTCCCGACGAGCACACGACGTTTATCCCGCCGGCAGCCGGTTCGAACAAGTATCTCGTCTTCGCCGCGGGCAATGTCGGGACCCACAAAGGAACGGTGGTTCTGGAAACGACCGACTTGACTACCTTTTCGCTTGCGGCCGGCTACTCAAGCCCGGTGATGTCGCCGCCAATAGCGTTCACCTCGTGCAATCCGACTTATGACTCGGAGTTCGACGAGAACTACTCGGACCCGGGCTCGGTATTGCAGGACCCGACGCTACCACCCGGCAATCTCATGATGTTCTACGAGGCGGAAAACCATTGCCCGGGCGGCGTCTCGCAACAACCGTTCTACGCGACGATCGGCTTTGCCCGATCCTCCGACAACGGCGTCACGTGGCCGCAACCGGAGAATGGCGCGCTCGGCGGCCCCAATCGCTACCCCGTTCTCAAGCTGTCGGCCCCTGAGCCTGCTTCCGAGCCTGTGCCTACGCCCATGGGAAACGCGATTCCCGCCGCGTTCGTCGACAAGAATAATTATGTCTACGTGACCTACGTTGCGCCTCCAGGACCTGGCCTGACAGGAGACGGCAAGTTGCGCGTGGCCCGCGCTCAGCTCGGAGGGGCTGGGAAACTCACTTTCTTGAAGTGGTACAACGGATCGTTCAATCAACCGGGTATCGGCGGCCTGGACAGCGGTGTGTTGCCTTCGGGAGGCTGCATCGGAGCCCAGCACATGGGTGCGATCAGCTACATCGATCTGCTGGGGCTCTATTTGATGACGTTCGCGTGCGGGTCAGCCACTGCTATGCCTCCGCAAGGAGCGTGGTATTTTTCAACCGCCACGAGTCTCGATCTGCAGGACTGGACCGTTCCGCAGATGGTCGCGAATTCGCAATTTCCGCTCTATACGCCCTGCCCCGGCAGCACCGCGGACGGCGCGTCGTTCGACGGTTGGTATCCATCTTTTATGTCGCCGGGCTCGACCTCGGGCCACCTTGCTCTGACCGGGTACGTGTTCTTTCTCAATGGCTGCGACGTGACTACGGATCGGAAATTCATGTCGCGGACATTTTCCATCACAGCCGGTCCCGGTGCCGACAACTATCAGGGACTGTGGTGGGCGGCGCCGGCGGGATCGGAATCCGGATGGGGCATCAACTTCGCGCACCAGGGCGACACGATCTTCGCCTCGTGGTTCACGTACGACGCGACGGGCAAGGGATGGTGGCTGGTGATGACCGCCACGAAGACCGGCAACGGAATGTATTCGGGAACGCTGTATCAATTGACCGGGCCGCCGTTCAACTCGGTCCCGTTTCCGCCCATCGGCAGTCCCGGCGGCGCAGTGCCAACCGCCGTCGGATCCGGAACGCTCACCTTCAGCGACGCCAACAACGCGAGCTTCGCCTACACGGTCAACGGCGTTACCCAAACCAAGTCCATCACGCGCGAAGTCTTCGGCGCCGTGCCCATATGCATCTACGGTGCGCAGCCCGATTTCGCACTGGCGACCAACTACCAGGATCTGTGGTGGGCCGTCCCGGCGGGCTCAGAAGCCGGATGGGGAATCAATCTCACGCACCAGGGCGATACGATCTTCGCTTCCTGGTTTACCTACGACAAGGACCGCACGCCGATGTGGCTGGTGGTCACCGCCAACAAGACCGCGCCTGGCGCCTATTCGGGAAACCAGGTATTCCGTCTGACCGGACCGCCCTTCAGCAGCGTGCCCTTTCCGCCGCAGGGCAGTCCCGGCGGCGCGACCGGAATCAACGTCGGCACCGCGACGTTCACCTTCTCGAACGGCAATACCGGAACGTTCATGTACACCGTCAATGGAGCAACGCAAACCAAGAACATCACCCGCGAACTATTCCATCCACCCGGCGGGACCATCTGCCAGTAGCATGCTCTCGCCAGGACTAGCGCTTGACGTGCGTTGTAAATGAGAATTGAATCCGATTATCGAATATCGTTTATTTACCACTTTGATTGCCATTGTGCGCTTCGCCGGCTGATGGTGCGCCGCCAGCGCCCCCGACCCTGCGCTGCCTTCCCGCGTGGTCCCGAACCATACGCCTTACATGGCAACTTCGAGCAACTCAAGACGCAGGGGCCGCAACGTCGAATCGACTTTCGATTTGAACCTTCTCACTGTCGCAGTCGCGCTATATGACTGTGAAAGTGTCACTGAGGCTGCCAAGTCGCTTGGCAGCAGTCAGTCGGCCGTCAGCATGGCGCTTGGTCGCTTGCGCGCCGTCCTGGGCGACCCTTTGTACGTGCGTAGTCCGACGGGAGTGACGCCGACACCGCGCGCCGCGCGCCTCGTTGCATCGGTGCGGCCGCTGCTCGCTCAGGTACGGAGCGGCCTGCTGCACGACGAGGAATTCGACGCCGCATCGACCCGCACGACGTTCACCTTCGCGATGTCCGACGTCGGCGAGATGGTGTTCCTTCCGCGACTGCTCGACCGCGTGCACAGCGCGGCGCCACGCGCCTCGCTGCGCTCGGTTGCGCTCAAGCCGCGCGAGCTGGAACGCGCGCTCGAGCACGGCGAAGTGGACCTCGCGATCGGCTACTTCCCGGACCTGCAGCACAAGAGCTTCATGCAACAGCGCCTGTTCTCGCACCACTTCTGCTGCCTGCTGAGCTCGCGTCATCCCGCCCTGCGCGGTGGATTGACCCGCGAGCGCTTCCTCGCGCTCGAGCATGCGGTGGTTCATCCCGAGGGACGCAGCCAGGAAATCTTCGAGCAGTTTCTCGTCCGCCATCGCATCGCGCGCAAGGTCCTGCTCACCACGCCTCACTTCATGAGCCTGCCGACGATCATCGCGCGCTCGCGGCTCGTCGCGACGGTTCCGCACGCGATGGGCGTGTTCTTCACGCGTTGGAACGACGAGATCAAGGCGGTGCCGCCGCCGTTTCGCGTGCCGCCGATCGTGGTCAAGCAGCACTGGCACCAGCGGTTCCGGCAGGACCGGCGCCACCGGTGGCTGCGTAATCAGGTCGCCGACCTGTTCAACGACGCGTCCGACGAATGGAGCCGGTGAGGGGTTGCGCCCGCGCACGGTCCTCCAAATCGGTGCTTGGCGGATTGCATCACGACTAACCGTGCGCGCCGACTCTCGCATGATCGACTATTTGTCGGACGACAGGGATAGTCAGGATCAGCGCCGGATCCCTTCCCAGTTGGTCCATCCGCCAAACGCGCCATCGACATCGCGCGCGCCGCGGAGCGTTGGGGGAAAGGTCGGCTCCGCTTGGTCGAGCTTCGATGCCGATTTCCTATCCGAAACCAGCGTTGCAAGCGGCAAACCAACATAATTCTCGGCCAACGTAGTCGCGCCTGCGCGAGAAGTCGCGATGTACTTCAGCTGCGCAATTTGCAGCTGGTTCTGGAAGGGATCGTCATCGAAACGGTGCAACATGGACGTCATCCACCAGGAAAAATGTTCGGCACGCCAGACTCGTTCCAGCGACAGGGCTGAATACTGATCAAGCAGACCCTTGCGACCCGAGGCGTAATACTCGGCGAAGGCCGTGGCCAGTACGTGGACATCGGCCACGGCTAGGTTCAGCCCCTTCGCGCCGGTCGGTGGAACGATATGCGCAGCGTCACCCGCCAGGAATAACGCACCGAATTGCATCGGCTCGAGGACGAAGCTGCGCATCGCGATGATCGCTTTCTGGAAGATGCTTCCGGGTGCCATCTCCCAACCATCATCGGTCGTCAGGCGAGCCTGCAGCTCGTTCCAGATGCGCTCATCCGTCCAGTTCTCAACGGCGTCGTTGGGATCGCATTGGAAATACAGGCGCTGGATCTCCGGCGACCGCGTACTAACGAGCGAAAAACCGCGGGCGTGGTGGGCGTAAATCAGCTCCGGTGCAAATGGCGGCGCCTTGGCCAGTATGCCGAACCAGCCGAACGGGTAATGCCGGACGTACTCGGTGCGGAACTGCGCCGGAACACTCGGCCGACAGGTCCCGTGGAACCCGTCACACCCGGCGATGAAGTCGCACGCGAGCTCGCGCGTGGTCCCGCCGTGATCAAACCGGATGCAGGGTTTGGTCGAATCGAAATCCCGGATGCTGACGTTGCTGACGTCGAACGCGATGGTGCCGCCAGCATCGAGTCGTGCCTTCACCAGGTCTTTGATGACTTCGTGTTGGGCGTACAGCGTGATCGCGCGTCCGCCCGTGAGGTCCGAGAGCGGGACGCGATGGCGCTGACCATCGAAACGAAGCTCGATCCCATGGTGAACGCAACCTTCCTGCCGCATTCGCTCCCCGACGCCGGTCTCGTTCAGCAGGTCGACGGTCCCCTGCTCGAGCACGCCGGCTCGCAACGTCGATTCGACTTCTCTCCTACTGCGCGATTCAAATATCACCGAGGCGATGCCGGCCCGGTGCAGCAGGTGCGACAACAACAATCCGGCGGGGCCAGCACCGATGATGCCAACCTGCGTGCGTTTCGGGAGGACGTTCGCCCCAATCGCTTCCGCTTCGCGCGACCTCGAATCCTTGATCAGGGCCATTCGATCCATCTATGGGTCACGATTTGCGGCACATCGTCACACATCGACTGGGACGCACTCCGCCGAACTTCGACGCCTGTTGCACTCTCGCCCCGCGCTCCTTGAATCGGCTCGGACGCCGGCGCTGCACCATGAGCCTGGAACGATCAGCTGGGATTCGGGACAGACTTTCCGTCTTCGATTAAAGCGCCTGCATCGACTTCGGTTGACGGAATCATCGGCACGCTCGCGAGGTCCGAGTGGTTCGCATGGAGATCGTCGATCGTTAGCATCCCGGGTGACGATGAAGGCTCCTGTCGCGCTTCGGTTTTGCGCGAATTGCTGCGCAACTCCAATTCCTCCGTTCGCGAGCCCGCGCGGAGCTCGACCCGATCGCTTCCGACAACCGCGACCGTCATATCGTCCACTCGGCCCCCCTCCACGACCTCGCGCGACTCGCCACTCGCATTTTCGCGAAGCAACGCAATGCGCAGATCGCCCGAGAGCGTGGTGCCGGTCAACGAAAAGCGGTGCGTCTGCAATGCCGGTTCGCTGCTTGATGCGATGAGCGGCTCCGGAGCCGGTGACACGAGCGGACCGATCGATCTTTGCTGCTTCATCCCGATTCCCGCGCGCTCACCGTCACCGATCGCATCTTGGAGGGGCGCCGGTCGCGGCGTGACCGCTTCCATTACAGAAAGCGACGAATGAATCTTTGCCGGAAGCGGTCCACGCTCATGCCACGCCCACACCACCAACAAGGCGACGCTCGCGACAAGAAGCAGGTAAATTCGCGGGCGCGACAATCGGGCTATGTCCGACATCACAACGGCGTGAGACGTGGTCATTGGCGTTCTCGCAGGAGTGAGCGGCGACCGGGTTTCGGTCGCCGCCTTCCTACTTAACGCTCATGCCAAGAATCGTCGATTATTGGACGGCGCAAACAAAGCTGGCCGCGTCGTTCGTGCTGCCGCTTCCCGAGTACATCGCGGAGGCCGGGTACGGGCAAAGCGGACGGGTCTGAGTGACACCGTTGACGGTTCGCGACGACAGGATCGTTGCCGGCGCGACGCCATTCTCGACCCAGTTGACCAGGGTTCCAAAGAGATTCTGAGGTTGCGGTCCAGTGCCGCCGCCACAGTGGCCGACGCCGGGCGCCATGAAGTGACGGTACCACGGCTGGATTTGCGAATAGTCGCCGCCCGCCATGAACTGCGTGACGCTATCGTAGTACGAAGTGGATCCCTGCGACATGATGAGCTGGTCGGCCCACCCTTGCCACGTCAGGATCTTGCCGCCGGTATTGCGAAATGCGGTTAGGTTGGGAACATCGCTCGACATGATAGGAGCGACCCATTGCACGGTCTTATTGAAGAACGCTTCGTAGTTGGCGTAAGTAAGGGTGTGCCAATCCCACTGCGGATAGAAGTACACCCAATACTGCGGTTGCGCGACCGCGATGGCGAACGGAGTCGTGCCGGCAAGGCCGCTCAACGCTGCGCCGCGCTCAACGCCGAACCACAGCAACTTGTTCGACGTGTTCCTCGCGCCTTGCCAGATCTTCTGGATTGCGCCCGCTTCGGCAGGCGTCAGGCAGGTGTTGTTCGCGGACGTGCACGAGGCCGTCGTAATGGTCGGATCGAGCGCGGGGTTGTAGGTACACTTGCGCGGATCGGTGATGAAGTTGTCCTTGGTACCATCCGGGTATGACGTCCCGCAAGCGGCGACCGCGGCGTTGGTCGCGAGCGTCTGCTTCGCATTTGAGATCGCTCCCCCGGTGTCGAGACTCATCACCATCTGCGGCCAGATCTGGTATGCCTGGAAGCGATCCCAGTGTATCGCCGGCGCACCGGCAAGAATGCCGTTGTAGTCGGTCGGGAATTGCTGCGCCATCCGAAGACCTTGCCGACCGCCGGTCGAGCAGCCGTTCCAATACGAGTACACGGGCAGCTGGCCATAAAATGCTTGCGCAAGCTGCTTCCCGAGCACGGCCATCAAATGCTCGGATCGAAAGGCGAAGTCGGTTTGCCGCTGTTTGTCCATCGTACCGGGGCTGGCCTGCGTGGCACCGGCACAGTCGTTCACGCAGCCGAAGGTGCCGCTGCCGCCCGTGTGGCCGGTGTCGGTCTGCACGCCAACGTAGCCGGCGCCTATCGACCCGGTCGCAATTCCAACAGCCCCGGCGTACCCGCCGCCACCTTCGGATTGCAGTTTGCCGTTCCAGTTGGGACCCGTCGGCAGCCCGACCCAGATGTTGATTGCCGGCTTTACCAGCAGCTTGACCAGGCAGTATGGGATTCCGCCAGTCGTGCCGGTCGACACCGACGTGATCACCACCGACGTATCGCTCGGGGGGTTCGTGGACGGAGCCGTGGGCAGATCGGAAACCAGCTGCGCCTGCCCGATGCCGGCCGTGTCGCATGTCGTGATCGGCGCAATGCCTTGCGCGTGAGCGACCGATGCAAATAAAGCCGCCATCAGAACGAGAGAAATTCGTACTTGCATGAGCTCCTCCTTCGGTGATCAAGCTGAACTGCCGATGTCGGCCGTTGTGGCAACGGCGATTCTTTCACTCACGTCGCCGCACGTCATCGCGGTCGCGCTGGTTTAGTGCCTGCGGACTCGTCTCTAATGTACGATGCAGCTTGCGCATCGCGGCCTGCGATTCCGACGCTGAATTATTGGATTCCCAAAACATTAAGTCAATAGGAAGCGGCGAATAGCGACTATTCGAATTTCCAATAACCTTACATGGACAAACTGGATTTCAACGTCATGCCGATTGGTTGGCCCTGTACAAGTTCTATTTCGCTATGTTGACGCGGTGATAGGTGCGCCGATGCAGGACGCGCATTGCATCGTTCCGTCTGATCGCCGAACGGCGTCATTGAGATGTGCGCGTCGGAAACCTACTCGCCTGAATCATGAAAATTGCCAGCTTCAACATCAACGGCATCGCCGCGCGATTATCTTCTCTCCTGCGCTGGCTGGAAGAGTCGCGTCCCGACATCGTGTGCCTGCAGGAGTTGAAGGCGCCGCACGAGCGGTTTCCCGAAGCCGCAATACGCGATGCAGGTTACGGCGTCGTCTGGCACGGCCAGAAAAGCTGGAACGGCGTCGCGATACTCGCGCGCGGGTCCGACCCTGTCGAGCGGCGGCGCGCGCTGCCGGGCGATCCGGAGGATCTCCACAGCCGCTACATCGAGGCGGACGTCGGCGACATCGTCGTCGGCTGCCTGTATCTGCCGAACGGCAATCCCGCGCCGGGACCGAAGTTCGACTACAAGCTGCGCTGGTTCGACCGCCTGATGCTGCACGCGGCCGACCTCCTGGCGAGCAATGCCCCGGTGGTGCTGGCCGGCGACTACAACGTCATGCCCACCGAACTCGACGTCTATGCGCCGGAGCGATGGGTGGACGACGCGCTGTTCCGACCTGAGGTACGCGAGGCGTATCGCCGCCTGGTCGCCCAGGGCTGGGTCGATGCGATCCGAGCGATGCGTCCCGGCGAGCGTGTCTACACCTTCTGGAAGTACCTGCGCAACGCATTCGAGCGCGACGCAGGCCTTCGCATCGACCACTTCCTTCTGAGCCCACCCCTGGCGGCGCGCCTGACCGCCGCCGGTGTCGATCGCGATGTTCGCGCTCGCGCCAAGGCGAGCGATCATGCGCCCGTGTGGATCACGCTCGATTAGCAATCGGCGCAAATCCCGCGATGTAAGCATGGAGTCGATCACTCGCAGAAGCCGCAGGTCTGGCAATATCCTCCTCTGCAGGCCCGCCATGGCTGCGTGGATCCACCGAGGAGGAAAGTCTATGAAGATGCAGCGGCTTCTACTCGTTCTCAGCGTCGTCAATCTCGGACTCCTGGTATTGCTGCTCCTGTCGCATATCGGGCCCGCGTTGGCGAATGACGCGGCGCCGGTACTGCGAGGGCGTTCGCTTGAAATTGTCGACGAGCTCGGTCGGGTTCGGGCGTCGCTCAATGTGCTGCCGGCAAGCACGCAGGCGAACGGCGAGACATCGTCTGAGACCGTTTTGTTGCGCCTGATCACCGAGCATGGACGCCCATCGGTAAAAATCGGCGCCTCGGAACAATCTGCAGGAGTAAGCTTCGCAGGCCCCTCAGGAACGAAGGACACCTACGTGATCTTGGAGGCGAAAGGCATGGCGAGCTCATTGACACTGAGAAACGAGGATGGCCGGGAGCAGGTCGTCAAGCCGTAGGGATGTCGTGCTGAAACAGATACCGAGTCCTTGTGAAGGAACCCCAAAATGATGAATTTCGGATACAGCGGTATCTTAGGTGCTCTGATTCTCGCCGGAGATATCTGGGCCATTATCAATATTTTCCAGAGCTCCGTTTCCAACGAGAAGAAATTGCTTTGGATACTGGTCGTGGTGCTCCTGCCGCTGCTAGGATTGATCCTGTGGTTTTTCCTCGGACCGCGCGACGGCAAGGTATAGGCGGATAACCTCGCTTGGATGACCGCGCAAGCGAATCAGCCGCGTGTTTCCTCCCGTTGCACCACGATCCTCGATGATGTCCAGGACGCCCGGATTGACCGAAGGGATTCGCTAGCCAAGCGGAGGGGCGGCGATGGCGTATTTCGATGTGTCGCGTATCAAGAGCTGGCATGCACATGTCTATTTCGATGCGGAGACCCGCGATGCCGCCAGGGAATTTCGCGACGTGGTGACCGCACATTTTGGCGATAAGATCCAGATGGGTCGCTTTCACGAGCGAGAGGTCGGGCCCCATCCACGCTGGAGCTACCAGATCGCGTTTGAGCCGATGCAGTTTTCCGATGTCGTTGGTTGGCTTGTCCTCAATCACGGAGCGCTCGACGTCTTCGTGCATCCTAATACCGACAACGAGCTGCGCGACCATCGGGACTGCGCGATTTGGCTCGGTCGAAGCTACCGACTCGACCTGAAGGCCGTCGGCGGCTGAAAGCTTCCCGCCGCGCGCGTTTAATGCGCTCCGATTTTATCTACGATGACGATTGCGCCAAGCGCGCTTCGGCTGAAGCGAGCATGGCCTTGAAGCGTGGATGGTCGCGAATGCTATCGAGATCGGGATCGGACTTCACCCAGTTCACGGATTCGATCCGCATTTGCTGGAACGCGGGGGCGAGCAGATCGAGCGCGGCATCGACGTCGTGCAAATCGGTAATCAGCGTGCACGCGAAGTTGTAGCGCAGGTTCACGTTGTCCGGATCGAGCAGCAGCGCGCGTTCGGCCCATTCCTTCGCGCGCTCCGATTCGCCGAGCACGGCAAGCGCCCCGACCGCGAACCCCATCGCCGATCCATTGTCGGGCTCGAGCGGCAACGATCTTCTCGCAGCGCTCGAGCGATCGCCGCGCCGCTCGACGGGCGCCTTCCCTGTCGCCGATCGCCGTATTGCAACTGACGAGCATGCCGGCCGAGGTGAAGTCCGTCTCCACCGTCGTGGCCGCCTTTTCGAAATGCAGGATCGCCTTGTCGAAGTCGCGCATCTGGTAATGCAGTCGTCCCGCCGCGTGGTTCACCTCATAGGACTCGGGATCCAGGCGAAGCGCGATATCGATTTCGCGCACCGCCTCGTCGAAGCGTTCGTCTTGCGCCAGGACCCGCGCCTTCGCGGCATGCGCCTCGGCCAGATTCGCGTCGAGCTCGATTGCCCGTTCGGCCGCCATTGAGCCGCGTCGCCGTCCCGCCCGGAGAAAAAGCGCAAGTTGATCTGTGCGCCGGCCATCAGCGCCCAAGGCTCGCGCGTAGTTCGGGTCGATCTCGATGGCGCGGCGGCACAGCCGGATGATCGCGTCGCTGCGGCGGCTATCGCCGAAGTTGCCGGTGACGCTGTACTGGCGCGCCATGAGATAGAGCTTGTAGGCCTCGGGATCGCTCGTCCCGCGCTGCTCGATCGCCTTCTTCTCCTCCGGCAGGAGCTTCAGCTTCAAAGCCGCGACGATCGCCTGCGAGATTTCGTCCTGCAGCGCGAAAATGTCGTTGAGGTCGCGGTCGTAGCGCTCGGCCCAGATGTGTCCGCCCGTCGCGCCATCGATGAGCTGCGCCGTGATCCGGACGCGTCCGCCGGCCTTGCGCACGCTGCCCTCGAGCAGGTGGCTGACCTTGAGCTGCCGCGCGATCTGCGGCGCGTCGACGTGCTTGCCCTTGAACGTGAAGGAGGTATTGCGCGCGGCGACCCAGAGCGCCGAAACCTTGGAGAGGTCCGTGATGATGTCCTCGCTGATCCCGTCCGAGAAATATTCCTGCTCGGGATCGCCGCTCATATTGGCGAACGGCAGAACGCAGACGGCAAGTCGTGGCGCGCTCCGTCCTCGGCTCCTTCAGCCGCGCCTTGTCCGGCTGGAAGCGCGGAGAAGACATGCACCGGACGCTCGATGCTCTTCACCGTGTGCTCGCCCAGGTCATCGAACGCGCACGACACCTTCCCGATGACCTGATCGCGCACCGTGAGCGAGACCGCTATCCCGCCGACCGGCGCCAGCGTCTGCAGCCGCGCGGCGACGTTGACGCCTTCGCCGTAGATGTCGTCGCCCTCGACGATGACGTCGCCGAGATTGATGCCGATCCGGTAGCGAATGCGCTTGGTCTTCGGCACGCTCCGGCTCGGCGCGCGCCGTCGCCTCCTGGATCGCGAGTGCGCAGTTGACGGCCGCGACCACGCTGCCGAATTCGACCAGCGCGCCGTCGCCCATGAGCTTGACCACGCGCCCGCCCTGAGCGGCGACGCATGGGATCGAAGATCCGGCTTCGGTTGACTTTCAGCCGTTCGAGCGTGCCGGCCTCGTCGACCTCCATCAAGCCGCTGTAGCCGGCGACGTCGGCCGAGAGAATCGCGGTCAGTCTGCGCTGCATTGGTCGGCTTTCGAACCCCGGTGTGCCACCCTGCTGACTCCTCGCATGAGGCGCACTGTGCACCGCGGCACCACGAATCAGACCGGACTAATGTTGAATACTCGTCGATACAGGCGTCGCTCTACTGGGGAACGCAGGCAAAGACCAGAGTGTCGCCGTTTCCTTCAAATGTCCAGCCAGCCGCAGTCATCTGATTGAAAATCGCCAGGCTCGTCGTGTAACGATGGTTTGGCGCTCCGCCCATGCCGTTGTTGTAGAACCGGTAGAGCGGGATTGTGCCGCCCGAACAAAGTCCATTGGGGTCGGCCAGCTTGATGTAAAACGCAATGCCTTCATATTCCCACTGCGGATAGGTCTTCACCGCAGCGCATTCCGCTGCGAATGGCGTGTAAAAGTGCGAGCTCTTGGGGTCGAATGCCGTGCTGAAAAATCGGCAGGTAGGCGCCGCAGACGGGTTGGTTTGCGGCCATACCATGAAGGTTTGTCCGGTCCGTTGAAACGCGCCACCAAACGCGCCGCCGTCGAGCGCCGCGATCTCATCCGGGAACGCAGTCTCGAAGTAAAAATTCCAGGCCGCGTAGTAGTACTCGACGGCGACCACGGTCTGAGGCAGACCTCCGACAAAGAGTCCCAAGGAAGAAGGGGAATTTCCCACCGCCACCGTGGCGATGATGGTGTTGGTGGCGGTGTCCAGCACCGAGACGGTGTTGGAGCTGAAGTTCGTGACGTAGACCCGGTTACCGCTCGGAGTGACCGCCACGCCTACCGGAAATATCCCCACCGTCACGGCGACGATGACAGTGTTGTTGGTTGCATCCAGCACCGAGACGGCGTTGCCGGACTGGTTCGCTACGTAGACCCGGGTACCGGTGGGATCGACCGCCACGCCCACGGGGTGCAGTCCCACGGCCACGGTGGCGGTGACCGTATTGCTGCCAGTGTCGAGCACCGAGACGGTGTTGGACGTGTAGTTCGTGACGTAGACCAGAGTGCCCGCAGGATTGATCACTAAGCCTGCTGGATTTGCCCCTACGGTCACGGTGGCGATGACGGTGTTGCTGGCGGCATCTATTACCGAGACAGTATTGGCGGACTGGTTCGCCACGTAGACCCGGGTGCCGGCGGGGTCGACCGCCACACCTACCGGGCTCGGTCCCACCGGCACGGTGGCGATAACGGCGCTGCTGGCAGCGTCGATCACCGAGACAGTATTGTTGGCCTGGTTCGTCACATAGACCCGCGTACCGGCGGGGTTGACGGCCACGCCTGTGGGAAATCCTCCCACGGGCACCGTGACGGTGACGGTGTTGCTGGCGGTGTCTATTACCGAGACGGTATTGCTGGACTGGTTCGCCACGTAGACCCGGGTGCCGGCAGGGTGGACCGCCACACCTGTGGGGTTTGCTCCCACCGCCACGGTGGCGACGACGGCGTTGTTGGCGGTGTCGATCACCGAGACGTTGTTGGAGCTGTTATTTGTGATGTATGCAAACGGCGTGGCGTGCGCGGCGGGTGCGGGAAGCAAAAGGCCGAGAACCGCGGAAAGGCAGAGCAATGCGACGCTCAACTTCATGAATCGAATTCCGATGCAGGACATTAGGTCTCCCAAAGACTAGTCTCTAGCCGGCGCTACAGCGGCATGCGGACGCCTACGGTCACCGCCTGATAGTTGCCGTCATCCTTGCTGGCGGTCGCGCTCACACTTATGAAGCCGACCAGCTTGCTGCCCAGATCGGCGCTCGCGCCGACGTTAAACAGGAAATAGTTGTCGTCGGCCCTGAACACGGGTATCGAGAATGTCCCGGGCATCGAGACCAGTCCGGCGCGCACGCTCCGGTCGTCGTTGTTGTAATCCTTCTCCCAGGTGACGCGCCCAAACGGCCGCAGCGCGCCGATGCTGCCGCTCACCTGCCAGCCCAGACTCGACATGAGCGCGTCGCGTTTCTGTTCACCGAATGTCATCGCGCTGCTGCTGGTTCCCGACTCGGACCATGCGTCGACTTTGGCTTGCTCATAGGTCAAGCGGGCGAAGGGGCCATGGATCCACGCGCCGGAAGTATTGAACCAGTAGCCGCCAAAGACCCGGCCCATCAGGTGTGTTCCGTGCGTCTCGCCGCTCTCGGTGCGGTTGCCTGCGCCGAGAGCGAAGCTGCGTCGAATATTGCGGAAATCCAGGTCGCCGATGCCGAGGCTTGCACCGACGTACCACGGCCCGGAACCGTGGCCCACGTAGGCGGTCATCGACGGTTCGTTGAGCTTGAAGCCGCCGCCGCCGTTGCCGAACGATCCCTTGTCCTCGGTGTATCCGAACGCGATTCCCGCGAGCATCTGGTCGGAAATCTTCATATCCACGCCGGCGACTACGCTGTTGAGCTGATTGTCGCTGCCCCCCGTGTCGCCGCTGTGGTCGTAGTTGCCGTAGTCGTACACCGCGTAGGCGTCGAACTTATTCTGCGGACGCGGCGTGTTGAGTCCAGACCACATGCGGCCGTCGATGGCGCGGAAGTTGGCTTGCTCGACCTGCAGCGGCGCTTCGCCCAGCAGACCGATTTTTTGCGGCGCTTCGATGATCGCGGCCGCGTAGTCGGCAATGATCTGATGACTCGCCGGCGTCGGATGCACTCCGTCGGCGAAGGCATACGTCTTGTCCGCGTTGGGTGCGACCAGCGTTCCCGCCGTGCAGTTGAGCGAGCTCGGCGTGGTGCACGCCGGCGACGTCGCGTTAGTCAGTCCGAACGACGCCGGATTGGCGATGACTTCGTTGAACAGGCCGAACATGTTCATCGGAATGATGTCGACGTTCAGCGAGGTGAGTCCCGCCTGCAGAGTCGAATTGTAGAGTCCGGACAAGGCCGAAAATGGCGCGGTCGGCGTGGACTTGCCGAGCGGAGTGTTCCCGATGTCCGGAAGGTTGAACACCATGATCCGTTTCGCTCCTGCGTCGCGCAGCCGCGCGATCTGCGCAAGAGTGTCAGTCGCAGCCATGGTGATGTTCGCTTGCACTTGGGCAGCGGAGATCAAGCCCGCACCGGCGGCGGAGACGTTGACGAGGATGTCGTTGGCGCCGATCCAGACCGCGTATACCGCGCTGGGATTGAGGGTCGGTGTCGCGCGCAGCAACTCGTCTATCTGAACCGACAGCGAGCGTTGTGGCGCGCCGGGTGGAATCAGAGGCGACGGCTGGGTCACACGCGCTCCGCCTTGGGCGAAGTCGACGCCACCCTGTGTCGATGGCGTTACGGTAATGCCGTAGCGATTACCGAGATCCTGCGCCCAGACGAGCCCCGGGTTGACCGTGAAACGCGCGCCGTAGACGCCGGCGTCGGTGAGGCTGTCACCGAAGAAATAGAACTGGTTGAATTGCGCCGATGCTGATCCTTGCACCAATCCCATTCCGGCTGCCAGCGCTGACGTCAGCAGCGTCCGTTTCATCGGTCCCATGACTCTCCCTCGCACGTGATCTTCTTGAAGCGGTCTTGCCCCATTGTAATTCAAAACAGTACGACGGCCCGCGTTTCAAACCGCGTCTCGGGAATGTCTCTGTCCGGGAGCGGACAAAGGTGACTTTTGTCGCGGCGGTCTGCCGCCCAACCTGATTTGTTGACCGTCTGCCTGGGAGAAGTGCGGCTGTCTGCTCGTTCGGCCTGGTGATCGACGTGAACCCGCAAGGGCGCTCGGCCTGACGATCGCGCAGTTGCGCTGCGTGGGGATGAGCTGATTCGGTGTCCTGTCCTCTCACGCTACAATGCCTTCTGCGGTTCCTGATGCGCTCGCGTCCGGAACCGCGTGTTTTTGAGCTGTCACTCCATCTAACAATGCGGCTGACTTGTTCGTGTCACGCAAGCTCACATACGAAATCTTCCACTTGGCGTGGCCGGTGCTGATCGCGCAATTGGCGGTGATGGCCTATGCGGTCATCGACACCATGATGGCCGGCCGCTTCGCCACCGACGATCTCGCCGCGGTGGGCATCGGAGCGTCGATCTATTTCAGCGTCTTCGTGGCGCTCATGGGAGTGCTGCTGGCGGTTTCACCGACGGTGGCGCAACTCCTGGGCGCTGGACGTTACGATGAGATCGGAGAACAGGTACGCCAGGCGATGTGGTTGACACTTACGCTGGCTCTCGTATCGATCCTCTTGTTCCGTTACCCGGAGCCGCTGCTGGCGATGAGCAAGGCGCCGGCCGTGGTCGCTGACAAGGTGCGGGCTTACCTCGCGATCGCCGCGTGGGGCGCGCCGGCCGGGCTGGCGTTTCGTCTGTTTGCGAGCTACACGACCGCAGTATCGCTTCCGCGTGTGATGATGGCTCTGAATCTTTTGGGTTTGACGTTGAAAGTGCCCCTCACGTGGATGTTCACATTCGGGCACCTGGGGGCACCGGCCATGGGATCGGCGGGATGCGCGCTGTCGACCACGCTCGTCAACTGGATCATCTGTATCCTTGCCTGGTTGTGGTGCGGAGTATCGCCGGCCTACGGTCGTCATCGCGTCTTCTCGCGCTGGTCCTGGCCACGATGGGGCGATCAGTGGCGATTGACGGCACTCGGCGTCCCCATCGGAATGACTTTTCTCGTGGACGTGACCGCGTTCACATTCATGGCGCTGTTCATCGCGCGACTGGGAGCGGTCAACTCGGCCGCACATCAGATTGCGGCCAACGTGGCGGCGGTCATGTACATGCTCCCCTTGGCAATGGGAAACGCGGTCGGCGTACTGGTGGGCCAAGCCATCGGTGCGAAAAGATTTACCCTCGCTAGGTCGACAGGCATAACGGGCATCGTGCTTGCGCTGGCGCTCGCCGGCCTCTCGGGAGCGACGCTCATGCTCGGCGCAAGCGGCGTGGCGGCGTTCTACACCTCCGATGCGAGCGTGCAGGCGGCTGCCGCCACATTGCTCGTGTTGGTAGCGGGGTATCACGTGGTCGATGCGCTGCAGGCCGTGACGGTGAGCGCCCTGCGCGGATACAAACGAGCCGTCGTGCCGCTGATCATCAACGCCGGGGGATTGTGGGGCGTCGGACTTGCGGGCGGCTATGTGATCGGCTTGACCGATGCGCTCGATCTGTCCGTCGTGGGACTCGCGGCGCCATTGGGCGTGCCGGGCTTCTGGGCCGCGGCGGCCGCGGGCATGCTCGTGGCGGACGTGGGCATCATGATCTATTTCCTCGTGGAGACCTCTCCACAGCACGCGCGAGCAAGAGCCGGCGTAGAAGGCCCGGCAGAGAAGTAACCGCGAGCCCTTAGCCGACGCCACCCGACGACTGCTTTTCGGGGTGCTAGCGAGCGCGGCAAGCAAGCCGCACCCTCAACCAATCCGAACAATGCGCGTACTAAGGATTGCCCAGGTAGTCGCGCTTGCCGATCTCGATGCCGTTGTGGCGCAGGATGTTGTAGGTGGTGGTGACGTGAAAATAAAAATTCGGCACCGCATGGCCGAGCAGGAATTGCATGCCGTTGTAGCGGGTTTCCTTGTCGCCGCGCTTGATCACGATTTCCTTGTCCTCGGTGCCGTCGATCTGCGCCGGGCGTCACGGTCTGGATGAAGGCGATGGTCTTGGCGACGCGCGCCTTCAGGTCGGCCAGGGTCTTCTCGTTGTCCTCGAACACGGGAATCTCCACCCCGGCCAGGCGCGCCACCACGCCCTTGGCGGCATCGCAGGCGATCTGCACCTGCGTGGTCATGGGCAGCATGTCCGGGAACAGGCGATAGTTGGTCAGACGTGGCAGCGTCGATTTTCTTGGCGTCGACATGGGCCTGCGCCTTGTCGAGGATGTTCGACAGGTTGCCGAGGATGTTGACGAAGCGCGGAACGCTCGCCTGATACATGGAAATGGTCATCTGAAATCCTTGAAATGGAAAAGGCGGGACGACCCGCCGCGCGTATTGTAGTGCAGCCGGAAGGACCGCAGGCCGGGCGGAGACGATCGCTCGACAGGCGGCTCGCGGCCAGAAGGCTCCGCTCAGTCAATTCTTCGATCATCGGATCGCCATGATCGCAGTCAGCAAACCAAGGGCGTAAGCTTGCCCTTGAGTCTTGCAGGGAACGCTGTCTGCCGTCGGCAAATGAGAGCAAGCCGCCGCAAGTCGTTCGATGATTCGAGCATGAGTCTCACGCCCCGGCATCATGTTATATTTTATGTTCGCATCAACAGGAGTCGATCGCTCGTGGTCGGCGACCTGCAAAAGACACCAACAACCGGGGAGCTGGAATTGAAGAGGCAATCTTAGCCGCTTCCCCGGACGCGAGCGTGACGGGGCCTAGCTAATGTCTCGGATAGATCCTCGCCGTGTCGCTCGCCCTTTTTTGGCTCTCACCTGTCTTAAAGCGTGAGGCGACCATTAACCCGCGAAAGGACGTATCCATGTTCAACAACTCGCGTCTCTTCCTACTAGCTCTGACCAGCCTTGGCGTACTGGTGACAGCGTCTCCACTGATGGCCGGGACTTTCAACATGGTTGTTTCGGCCGGTGCGACGGCCTGCCTGCCGAACGCGAAGGGGACAGTGAAAATCAGCCCTGTGGGAGCTATCGACTTCATGGTAGTGAGCATCGACGGTATGCCTCCCAACACGGTCTTCGATCTCTTTGTCATTCAAGTCCCGAAAGCGCCGTTCGGGATCGCTTGGTATCAGGGTGACATCGAAACCGACAATCAAGGCCACGGACAGCAGTATTTTGCAGGCGTCTTCAGCATCGAGACTTTCGCGGTGGCGCCGGGCTCTGCGCCAGCGCCAGTGGTATTCAATGGGCCATTTCCCAATGCCAGCTTGAATCCTGCGTTCAACCCGATCCAGATGTATCACTTGGGGCTTTGGTTTGACTCCCCGTCGGCCGCTCAGGCGGCGGGCTGCCCCGCCACGGTGACTCCGTTTAATGGAGAGCACAATGCGGGTATTCAGGCGCTGAATACGAGTAACTTCCCGGACGATCACGGACCGCTACGCGACGTAAATCCCTAGCGTTGGTAGCTTTATCCGATTCCGCTGAGGTCCACGTAGCGGGAGCAATTTAGAACTCGACACCGCGCGCGCCAGAAGACGCGCGCGGTGGACTGAAGATCTGGAATGCTGGGCGATCCAATCGTGCTTGGCGCTGGAATAAGCTCTGTGGATTCTCAATCGGCACGCGCTGCTGCTTTCAGATCCCTCCACGATCGGCCCGGTATCTTCGCGAATCACAACCGACGGGACTTGTCGTTTCCGTTCGTACTCACCGCCAGAGCGGAGAATCTGATTAGTGGACGCCCGGACCTGCAGGATACGATTCGGCGTCTCGCAGGACCGGGCGGAGACGATCGCTCGTAAGCGCTCGTGCATGGGCTCCCGCTCGTCGTGCTGATCCTCGGTGCGCTCATCTGCACCGCACGGGACGAACGATCATCTATCGCGCCAGGCCTGGCGCACAGCCGACAGGTAAGCGCGGACGTCCCTTAAAACGGCCCCGGCGTCACCTAGTGCAGCAGCAAGGTAGTAGGCAACAGTCCCAACGCGACCGCGAGGTCGTCGAGATTTGACCGTCGGAAAATGTTACAGGCTCCGCCCTAGGGCACCCATGAGTTGTAATCAATCAAGTGATCCTGCACATATTTTACTCAACGGCACGCTTGATGCTCACTCAACAGGACAGATACCTTAATTGTAGTGACGGGCCGCCGGGCGTTTTATTGTGGGAGACAGAACGTGAGCCCACGCAAATGGGAATGCGTGGTCGCATATGCCTGCTTCGCGTGCACTGGAATCGCGACGGGTGGATCGATAGCTCGAGACCGCGTGCAGGCCGGGCTCTGGGAAATCGCCTTCATGCAGGATGGGACGCCAATTACGACTACCTATTGCATTACGCCGGAACAAGCACGGGTTATGAACAGCGACGCCGCAACGGTTCAAGTGTACGTTGAAAGGGCCGTTTCAGAAGAAAACCAAGGTCTGTGCACCGTCAAGAATTTCAAGCTACAGGGGAACACCCTCTCTGTGGTGAAAACATGCGGTTCCGGAGAGTCAGGGTTCACGATATCACTCGTAAGAACGTACTACGGGGACACTGCCGAAACCGAAGTAGTGTCGAAGGCCGGTGGACGCGAACTGCGTATCAAGAGCAAGCAGCGGCGCGTCGGCGTTTGCTCGTGATGAATGCGACCTAGCTTACATCCGCGCGAATCAAGCGCAAGAACTGCGCAAAGTGGGGTAACGGCTTCGTAGGATCCCCGCCCCGGCGGGAGCACTTTCATCAGCCCTAACGCGATTCCTTGCGGGAGCTTAAAATGCCGACATGGACTCGCGACCCCCCGCACCCGGGACCTACGCCGCGCGCGCTAGGTATTTTGGCGACCGGGTGTGCCCCTTCTGCGACCACCACAATGCGGCTGCTGCCAAGTTCTGCAACGACTGTGGCTGGCCGCTGCACCTGAAGCCGTGCAACCAATGTGATGCGGTCAATCATCAGGCAGCGACAAACTGCCTCCAGTGCGGCGCGGAATATCCAGCGTTATTCACCACACCCGGGGCAACGCCAGTGTTGCCAGCCGCTGACCCTGCGCCTGCATGGGCAACGCCAGGCGATGCGGGCGTAGCGGCAACCGTGACGCAACCGCCGCTCACCGCCGCCGTGTCGCGAGCGGGCTGGCGCTTGCTCAGGCCCAGCCAGTTGGCTGCCATCGCGACGATCCTGATCGCGGGTGCCTATGCCGCGTACCGCATCAATGCGGTGACGCCCGACGCGGTGGGAGTCGCCTCGCAACCGAGCGGTGCCGGTGAGCACAACGTACCCACAACGGCTTCTGCCCTGGCTATGGCCGTGGAGTCGAAGCCTGTGGAGCCTGAGACAACCGTCGCCCTCCGGGCGCCCATTCTCACTACCGACCCCGAGGCGCCGAAGGTCGTGGGCGCGCGTCAACGCCGGGCGCCTGCTCCCGCCACGAAGCACGCAAGCGCGCGTCAACGCCCGGCGCCTGCTCCCGCCACGAAGCACGCAAGCGCACGTCAACGGCAGGCGCCAGCAGGCGCGACCCCACCGGCAGCACGAACCGTTGCCGCCGCACACGTCGGTGCGCTGGCTGCGGAAACCCGCAAAGCACCGCAGCCGGATCCGTGGCAGGGGATGCATGTAAGCCTGGCCGGCTGCGGCGGTGACCTGATCGATCGCATCGTGTGCGACCAGCGCGTGCGCCGACGCTTCTGCGAAGGCCATTGGGGCGATGCGCCGGAATGCGCGAGGGACGTCGCCAACGATCACGGACAGTGATCTCCATGGCGCATCGACTCGTCCGCAATGCAGAAGGTAGTCTGCCGCATGGGGATCGTTTGCGGCCACTTGCAGTCGCCGCTCCGTTTCACTTCATCACGATCAAGCGCTACGATGGCTTTCGCCGAACCTCACATCGAGTTCGCTCTTGGAGCTTCGCGGGCACACTTACCGGCCGGCGATCAAGGACGCAAGTCGGCGACTTCATGTAGCTGACGCTACTATCGCGAGATGTCCGAACCGCGAACGTGCGTCTATTGCCTGCAAACAGATTGCAGACGCGGACATCACAGACCCGCCACCCACTGCTTTGTCGAAAGACTTTACAAAAGCGAGGTTTTGGAGTCATCCAAATGGGATAAGTGACTGATTCCGGCTAGGCTGTCGCCGCAGGCCTGGTCTTTGCTTGTATGCTACCGCGCGTGAACCACGCGACCGTTCACCAGCTGGAGACAACATGCGAACCGTTCCTCGGGCGCTCAGGCGCTTCGTTTTCCTGCTTGCATTGGCCGGCTCCTTCGCGGCCGGACACGCATCGGCGACCATCCTGTACACCTTCTCGGGCGCGACGTTCAGCGATGGCGGAACGCTCACGGGGACGTTCACCACCAACGATGCCATGAACGCCTTGGTCGATTTCGACGTTACGACGTCAGGGGGATCGCTAGTCGGATTCCATTACACGACCGGGGTCGCCGTCAGCTTTTCCTCGCTCCCGGCCATACTGGTGCTGGAAACACCGAGTCTCACTCACCTCCTTCAGGTGACGTTCACCGGTCTCACCGCCCTTGGCGGGCCCATCAAGATCGGCACCTTCGATAGCTTCGAACAAGATCCGAGCGGTGCGCATCGCCAAATCGTGGCGGGCGCGGTCGTCGTGAGGCCCGCGACGGTCCCTGAGCCTTCGACAATCGCCCTGGTCAGCATAAGCGTACTGGGCCTGCTGGGATTTGTTCGACGCCGTCCGCGGACCTGAACCAAGCACCGATCCAGGCGCTGTTCCCAGGAACCGCGGGCATCGGCATCGCGGGTTGTTTCAACACGGGGCGCGCGAGCTGCTCTCGCTACGAGAGCGCTGGCGCGCTTGCCAAAATAAGACCCGCCTCGCGGGTGGGTCGCGTGTTGACCGCCGCGTGTCCAGGATTGTGTCCAAGGCCGAGAGAACTCGAACGTCGGGGCGCCCTTCTCGCCGGGGAAGCGAACGGTCAACCACCTGCACGCCAACGTCGTAGCGCAGAGGGTGGCGAGGTACGTCGCCGACCCGAGCAGATTGCCGCTCGACAGCGGTAACAAAGCCGAAGCAACACCAGCAACACCACAATCGAGCAGATGAAGATGATCGCGAACAACACGACCGACTGAGTATCACCTCAAACGCTTTCCTGACCCCTCCTTTGCATATATTGATCATCGCGTCCCCATTGCAGCTCGCTGGAAGCTAGAACGGCTGCGTCCATTATCTTCAAGGGCGCTTTGAGGAACCCGAGCGTCAGGTCCGGGTCGATCGCGTGCCGTCGCCGTTTTGAGGTGCGACCGTTCGGCTGCAGTTTCTTACGCTCTATGGTCGGAGTAAGCACTGTGGATTCTCAATCGGCACGCGCTGCTGCTTTCAGATCCCTCCACGATAGGCCCGGGATCTTCGCGATTCCCAACCCATGGGACGCCGGATCGGCCAGCATACTCGCGACGCTCGGATTCGAAGCGCTGGCAACGACCAGCGCCGGATTTGCATTCTCCGTCGGCAGGCCTGACGCGGAAGGTGCGATCGGTCGCGAGGAAACGCTCGCGAACGCCCGGGCGATCGTCGACGCGACTTCGCTACCGGTCTCGGCGGACCTGGAGAACGGCTTCGGTGATGACCCGGATCGTTGTGCAGAAACCATTGTGCGGGCGGCCGCGGTCGGGCTCGTCGGAGGGTCCATCGAAGACGCGACCGGACGTGCCGGCGATCCCATCTATGCATTCGACTTGTCGATCCAGCGGGTGCAGGCTGCGGTGAAAGCAGCACGGTCTTTGCCCTTTCCGTTCGTACTCACCGCCAGAGCGGAGAATCTGATCAATGGACGCCCGGACCTGCAGGATACGATTCGGCGCCTCGCCGCGTTTGCCGAGGTGGGAGCCGATGTCCTATACGCTCCCGGCCTGAATACGCGAGAGGAAATCGATGCGGTCGTTCGCGCCGTAGCGCCGAAGCCGGTGAACGTCGTCATGGGCCTCTCGGGACCTTCATTCTCGCTCGATGCGCTCGCAAGCCTGGGAGTGAAGCGCGTAAGCCTGGGCTCGTCGCTCGCGCGCGCCGCCTACGGCGCATTTCTGCGAGCCGCGCGGGAGATCAAGCAGAAAGGCACCTTTGACTTCGCGCGCACTGCGGTTCCCTACGCGGAAATCAACGCGATGTTCAAGCCTTGAGGCGCGCCCCTTAGATCCGTTCGTGGTGAGCCAGCCTGTCCTGAGCCTGCCGAAGGAAACCATGAACGGGCGGCGCATCGACATCAGCAGTTCCTTGTCGCCCTTCGACAGGCTCAGGGCGAACGGTGGCTTGTGCACAGCTTCTTTAGCCGCCGCTCTGCCGCATCCGCGCGCTGCGCCGCTGCAGCCAGCCGACCGCGATCATCAGCACCAGCGAGATCGCGATCAGCATCGTCGCCGCGGCCGCGATGGTCAGGCTGATGTTGTCGTTGATGCCGGCGAACATCTGCCGCGGCAGCGTGCGCTGGCCGGGTCCCGCCATCAGCAGCGCGACGACGACTTCGTCGAACGACGCCGCGAACGCGAACACCGCGCCCGACGCCACGCCCGGCAGGATCAGCGGCAGCATGACGCGGCGAAACGTCGTGAGTCTGCGACGCGCCGAGGCTTTCCGCGGCGCGGATCAGCGTGCGGTCGAAGCCCGACAGCGTCGCGAGCACGGTGATGACGACGAACGGCACGCCCAGCGTCGTGTGCGCGAGGATCAGGCCGAGATAGCCGTCGGTGAGTCCGAGCGGCGCGAACGCGAAATAGACGCCGACCGCGACGATGATCACCGGCACGACCATCGGCGAGATCAGGATCGCCAGCACCAGCGCCTGCGCCGGAAAGCGCGCGCGCCAGATGCCGAGCGCCGCCAGCGTGCCGAGCACCGTCGCCAGCACCGTCGCCGAGATGCCGACGATCAGGCTGTTCTTCAGCGACGGCAGCCAGAACGACGAGGTGAAGAAGTCCTCGTACCAGCGCAGGCTCAAGCCCGGCAGCGGATAGTAGAAGAACGACCCCGACGAAAACGACAGCGGCACGATGGTCAGGATCGGCGCGACCAGGAACATCAGCACCGCGCCGGTCAGCACGGCGAGGCCGATGCCGGTGATGCGTTCCCCGACGTCGTTGTCGGTTCGCTGCTCTTCATCCCAGCCGCATCCGCTCGACGCCGACCATGCCGGTTGTACACCGCGTAGAGCACGAGCGTCGCCGTGAGCAGCATGATCGACAGCGCCGCGGCCATGCCCCAGTTGACGGTCCTGCTGGCGTAGAAGGCGATGAAGTAGCTGATCATCTGGTCGTCGGCGCCGCCGACCAGCGCCGGCGTGATGTAGTAGCCCAGCGCCTGGATGAACACCATCAGGCAGCCGGCGCCGATGCCGGGCAGCGTCTGCGGCACGTAGACGCGCCGGAACGCGGTGAACGGCTTTGCGCCCAGCGACGACGCGGCGCGCACGTACGACGGCGGAATGCTGCGCATCACGCTGTAGAGCGGCAGCACCATGAACGGCAGCAGCACGTGCACCATCGCCACGTACACCGCGAAGCGGTTGAAGATCATCTTCAGCGGCTCGTTCACCAGGCCGAGCGACAGGAACAGGCTGTTGAGCACGCCTTCCTTCTGCAGCAGCACGACCCAGGCGACGGTGCGCACCAGCAGCGAGGTCCAGAACGGCAGCAGCACCAGGAACAGCAGCACGCCCGCGCGTCCCGGCGGCTGCGCGGCGATGACGTACGCGACCGGATAGCCGAGCACGAGGCAGATCAGCGTCACCATCGCCGAGATCCACAGCGTGCGCCCGAGCACGTCGCGAAACACGCGCTGCTCGGGCGGCGCGCCGATGATGGAACCGTCGGCGTCGCGCCGCAGGTCGAGCGCGCCGAGCAGGTAGAAGTCGGTGACCGGACCGCCGGCGCGGCGCATCGCGGCCCAGGTCTCGCGCTCGCCCCACTTCGGATCGATGCCGATCAGCGTGTCGCGCGCGGATCCCGTCAGCTCCGCCGGCAATTGGCGGCCGGTGCCGAACAGCAGCGTGCGAAAGCCCGGAACGTCGTAGTTGAGCCGCGTCGCCGCGCTCGCCAGCGTGCCCGCTTCGCGCGCCGCGCGAATGTCGGCGATCAGCGCCGCGTACGCGGATTCCGGCGGCAGGTCGCGGCCGTCCCAGCTGCTTCAGCGCGGCGGTGACCGTCGGCAGGATGCGCGCGATGTCGGTGTCGATCACGCCGCGCGAGAGCATCGCGCCGATCGGCACGACGAAGCACGCCGCGAGGAAGACGAAGAGCGGCAGCACCAGCGCCGCCGCCCGCAGTTGCTCGCGGCGGCGGCTCCTCCTCAGCGCGCGGCGCAGGCCGCCGGCGTCGTCGATCGGCGCCGGCCAGCGCCGCGTGGAGCGCCGCCGCGCGCCGCGCAGCATCGCGCCCCCGCGTTGCCGTTCAGCCGCTACTTGGCGACCCAGGCGTTGAAGCGCTGCGAGAGCTTGTCCAGGTTCTCCAGCCAGAACTTGTCGTTGATGTACAGCGCCGACGCCATGTTCTGCGGCGCGGTCGCGAGGTTCGGCAGCACGTTCTTGTCGATCAGCGCCGTCGACGCCTTGGTCGTCGGGCCGTAGGGGATCTTCGGCGGCAGGTTCTTCTGGTTCTGCGGATCGTTGACGAACACGCAGGAACGTCTCGGCCTGCGCCTTGTTCGGCGTAGCCTTTCATGATGACCCACGAATCGATCGTATAGAGGTTGTTGGTCCACACGATCTTGAAGTTCTTCTTGTCCTTGTCGTTCGCCGCGGCGATGCGGCCGTTGTAGGCATCGGTCATCGCGACCTCGCCGGAGGCCAGCAGTTGCGGCGGCTGCGAGCCTTTCTCCCACCACACCAGGTTCGGCTTCAGCTGATCGAGCTTCTTGAACGCGCGCTCGACGCCTTCGCTGGTGCCGAGCATCTTGTAGACGTCCTTCGGCGCGACGCCGTCGGCCATCAGCGCGATCTCGAGCGTCGTCTTCGGACCCTTGCGCAGCGCGCGCTTGCCCGGCCACTTCTGCACGTTCCAGAAATCGGCCCAGGACTTCGGCGCGTCGCCCTTGATCTTGTCGCCGTCGTAGGCGAGGATGAAGCTGTAGACGATGGCGCCGACGCCGCAGTCGTTGACCGCGTCGGGCAGGTACTTGTCCTTGCCGCCGAGCTTGGCCCAGTCGAGCTTTTCGTAGAGGCCTTCCTCGCAGCCGAGCAGGAGCTCTTCCGACTCGACCTGGACCACGTCCCAGTTGTTGTTGCCGCCCTGGATCTTGGCGCGCAGCGTGCCGACGCCGCCGTCCCAGTTTTCCTCGGTCATCTTGATCTTGGTCTTTTCCATGAACGGCTTGAAATAGACCTCGCGCTGCGCGTCCTGGTACGCGCCGCCCCACGACACGACGGTCAGGTCGCGCGCCAGCGCCGTCGCGGACAGCACGAGCGCCGCCGCGGCCAGCGCCACGATCCAAATTTTCCTGCTTTGCATGTTGGCCTCCTCCGATAAGACGTGATCGGCGCCGCTAGCTTTCCTGCGCAAACGCGCGGCAATGCTCGGGCGCCCAAAACACTTCGACCGCCGCGCCGATGCGCGGCAAGGTCTGCGCCTCGCGAAATCGGGCGCTTCACCATGAACTCTTCGTTGCCGGTCAGCGCGACGCGCGCCCGGACGTGGTCGCCGAGATAGATGATCTCCTGCAGCGACCCGGCGAGGCGGCATCCGGGATGCCCGTCGATTGTATGCCCCGCCGCGTGGATTTGCACCCGCTCCGGCCGCAGCGATACGGTGACCGCGTCGCCGTTCTTGCACCGGCTCGACCAGCGTGCCGTCGATCCGGGTATCGCTGCCGTCGATGCGGATCGTGCAGCGGCCGTCGGCGTTGGTCTCCAGGCTGCCGTCGAGACGATTGTTCTCGCCGATGAAGCGGGCGACGAAGGCGTTCTTCGGGTACTCGTACATCTGTTCCGGCGTATCGAGCTGCTGGATCCTGCCGCGGTGAAACACCGCGATGCGATCCGACATCGTGAGCGCCTCGGCCTGGTCGTGGGTGACGTAGACCATGGTCACGCCGAGCCGCTGGTGCAGGCGCCGGATCTCGAGCTGCATCTGCTCGCGCAGCTGCTTGTCGAGCGCGCCCAGCGGCTCGTCCATCAGGATCAGCTTCGGCTCGAACACCAGCGCGCGAGCCACCGCGACGCGCTGCTGCTGGCCGCCGGAGAGCTGCGCCGGCCGCCGCCGGCCGAAGCCGCCGAGCTGCACCATGTCGAGCGCGCGCTCGACGCGCTTGGCGATGTCGGCCGCCGGCACGCCGCGCACCGACAGCGGAAAGCCGATGTTCTCGGCGACGCTCATGTGCGGGAACAGCGCGTAGTTCTGGAACACCATGCCGATATTGCGCTGATACGGCGGAACGCGCGACAGCGGCTTGCCCTCGAGCAGGATTTCGCCGGCGGTCGGCGTCTCGAACCCGGCGAGCAGCATCAGCGTCGTCGTCTTGCCCGATCCCGAAGGCCCGAGCAGCGTCAGGAACTCGCCCCGCTCGATATCGAGATCGAGCTCGTCGACGACGCGGGTGACGCCGTCGTAGGTCTTGCCGATGCCGACGAAGCGAACGATGGGCTCCGAACCGCTCATGCGTGCTGACTCACCCGAGTCCCTTTTCCTTCACCATCGCCCACGTATCGTCGAGCGCCTTGCCGAAGCAGCCCATCATCTCGTCGATTTCGGCTTCGCTGATGATCAGCGGCGGGCTGAAGGCGACGATATCGCCGGGCATGTTGCGCAGTATCGCCCCGTGGTGCTGCGCGCGGCGCACGAGATACGCGGCGACGCCGGCTTTGGGGTCGAAGCTCTGCCTGGTCGCCTTGTCGCGGACGAGCTCGACGGCGCCGATCAGCCCGATGCCGCGCGCCTCGCCGATCAGCGGATGGTCGGCGTAGCTGCGGATTCCCGCCTGCATCCGCGGGCCGACCCGCCGCACCTGAGCGACGATGTCGCGCTCCTCGTAGATCTTCAGCGTCTCCAGCGCGACGGCAGCCGGCACCGGATGCGCCGAGTACGTGTAGCCGTGGCCGAAGATGCCGAGCTTGTCGCTTTGCGCGACCAGTATTTCGTAGAGCTCGTTCGTCAGGAGACTGGCCGAGATCGGCTGGTATCCGGCGGACAGCGCCTTCGCCAGAGTCATGATGTCGGGCTGCAGATTGAAGGTCTGCGTACCGAACATGTTGCCGGTGCGACCGAAGCCGCAGATCACTTCGTCGACGACGAACAGGATTTCGTATTTCTTCGAGGATCGGCTGAATCCGATCGAAATAGGTCGCCGGCGGCACGATCACGCCACCCGCGCCCATCACCGGCTCGGCGAAGAACGCGGCGACGGTGTCGGGACCTTCGCGCAGGATCATCTGCTCGAGGTCGCCGGCGAGCCGCGCCGCGAACGCTTCCTCGCTCTCTCCCGGCTGCGCGCCGCGGTAGTAGTACGGGCAATCGGCGTGCAGGATGCGCTCGATCGGCAGATCGAAATCGTCGTGCGCGAAGGCGAGTCCGGTCAGGCTCGCCGCGGCGATCGTCACGCCGTGGTACGCGCGCTTGCCGCGAAATGATCTTTTTCTTCTGCGGCCGGCCGAGCGCGTTGTTGACGTACCACGCCAGCTTGATCGCGGTGTCGTTCGCCTCGGAACCCGAGTTCGCGAACAGCACCTTGCCCATGCCCGCCGGCGCGATGCCGAATCAGCCGCTCGGCGAGCTCGGTGCTGATCGCCGGGACCTTCCCGCCGAAGCTGTGATAGAACGGCAGCTCGCACATCTGCCGGTACGCGGCGTCGGCGAGCCGCCGCTCGGAAAAGCCGAGCGACGCGCACCACAGCCCGGCCATGCCTTCGAGATAGCGCCGGCCCTCATCGTCGTAGACGTAGACGCCTTCGCCGCGCGTGATGACGAGCGGGCCTTCCTTCTGCACTGCCCGCAGGTTGGTCGACGGATGAAGGTGGAATGACTGGTCGCGGCGTGCGGCGGGTGTGTTCAGCGACATCGGGATGTTCCTCGGAGACGGGCCCGGCAGACGCCTCGCCGCAACAGAGATTGTTTCCGACAGAGGCAGTCGCGTCAATCTCGCGCAAGTGCCAGGGCGATGACCCGAGCGGCGGAGGCCGCCCGCACCATGCACTACGTGCTCAGTGCAGGCACGGCCCATCCGGTGCTGACGCGACCGGTTCGGGTTGACACCCGAATGTCGTACTTCGGCCAGGAGCCGTCTTAAGCCAATCGGCCCGTAAACGGACGTTGATCGGCGCAATCGACCCCCACGGGGGGTGAAGCTGTCAGTCGGCGGATGGTCTAGCAATACTATGAAGATGCCAGTAGCCCTCGTCGCGCGCACCGCCCTCCAAGTATGACAATTGTAGATTCCCCCCGCTCCGCCTATAGTCCGCTGACATTCAGCCTCAGCGGAAGGACACGGATGGTGCGGGACCAACGCCGACTTGCAGCGATTGTCTCTGCCGATGTGGCGGGGTATTCCCGTCTCATGGGTCGGGACGACAGCGACACTCTTGCGCGGCTAAAGGCCCACCGGCGCGAGCTTATCGACCCGAAGATTGCCGAGTACGACGGTCGAATCGTCAAGACGACCGGCGATGGTCTGCTGTTGGAGTTCCCTAGTGTGGTCGATGCGGTGCGCTGCGCCGTCGACATCCAGCGGGGCATGGCCGAGCGCAATACCGCTGTGCCGCCTGATCAGCGAATCGATTTTCGTATCGGCATCAATGTCGGTGACATCATCATCGACGGCGATGACATTTTCGGTGACGGAGTCAATGTCGCCGCGCGACTTCAAGCATTGGCCGAGCCGGGTGGGATCTGCGCAAGTAAAGTGGTCCGCGACCAGGTGCTGGACAAGCTGAGCTTCACCTTCGCGGACCTTGGGCCACAGCAGGTCAAGAACATCGTTCGTCCGGTTGAGGCGTACCGGGTGGAACTTGAGAGCGGCGGCCCGAAAATCGCCGCCCGTCTGCGAGCATGGCCATCATTGAATAAGCTTGGTTCGCGCCGCCTGTTGGCCGTGGGTGCGCTCGCACTGGTTGTGGCGAGCGTAGGAACCTGGTTCTGGGTGAAACCGACCAGTTCGGAATCCACGATGGTGGCCCCTCTGCTGTCGGTCGCCGTCCTTCCTTTTACCGCGCCCGGTAGCCCTGCCGAGCAGCAGTTTGCCGACGCGTTTACGCGCGACCTCACCGCGGGGCTAGCGCACACCATCCATCTTGGATCCCCGACCGTTTTGCAAGGTGCGGCGACTCACGAAGGTAAACCTGTCGGCGCGCGCGCCGTCGGCCGAGAACTGAACGTGCGTTATCTAGCCGAAGGTGAGATTCGCCGAACTGGTGACCGACTCGTCGTTGCCGCGCAGCTTGTCGATACTGGCAGCGCAACCCAGGTTTGGAGCGGCCGCTTGGAAGTGCCAGACGCGGAGCTTACCGTCGATCCAAACGCCCTTGTGGTTAGACTGACGGCACAAATTCGCACCGCGCTCTACGCCGCTGAAGCGCGCCGTATCGACCATCAACCGGTGCGCCGGGACAGCCCCGCGGAGCTTGCGTTTCGCGCGCGTGCGATCTGGTCCAAAGAAACGACCTTGGCGAACGCGCTGGAGGCACAGAAGCTGTACGACGAAGCGCTGCGCCTCGACCCCAACTTCGCGCCGGCCATGTACGGTCGCGCGGAAATGATCGCGGAACAACTCGACTCGCCGAACCCGGACCGCGAACGGATGGCACATGAAGCCGATGACCTCACGCGGCGTGCGTTGGCGATTGCAGGAGACGATGCATTCGCGTGGCGGGCGAGGGCTGAAGCACTGCGGCTGCAATACCGTTGGGACGCGGCGCTGGACGCGAATGCTACGGCGCTGAGGCTAGACCCGGCTCGCGCCAGTACGCTAGGAATGCGCGCGCTGTACATGATCTGGACTGGGCGGCCGGCGGAAGCGCTACCTTTGACCGCCAAGGCGATCGAGATCAACCCGGCAGACCGAAGCTTCGAGTTGCGTGTCGCCTGCCGCGCGTATCTCGCGCTGGGCCGGTACGACGATGCGATCGGAGCCTGCGAGAAATCGGCGGCGGAAGATGAATTCTGGGCCGTCCATGCTTACCTCGCCGCTGCGTACGGACAGAAGGGTGAAATCGCCAAGGCTGCCGCCGCGAAGGCTGGGGCGCTGAAGCGTACGCCCAAGCTGACGATCAAATGGCTCAAGGATCTTCAGCTCTCCGACAACGCGATCTTTCAGCAACAGAACGAGACACATTTCTATGCGGGGCTGCGCAAGGCCGGTGTCCCGGAACAGTAGAAGTCTGGAGCTCGAACCGCGACGACGAGCGTTTCGCCAGACTCCGACAGAAGCGACGGCGAATGCCTACTGTGGCCGCACAGCAAACCTCGTGAACGTCCGCTTTACTCAGGCCCCTTAGACTGCTTCGGGTCGAGGCTGTGTGGAAACGCCAAGGTTGCCTAAACCGAAAGATTGCCTAGACTGAAGAAGCAGGTTTCTTCGGAGGGCAGCATGAAGCGATTCGTTGAAGGCGAAGACCGCACTCAGGTTACGCTACTACCCGAATGTCTTGACGACTACGTCGCTGCTGACAACCCGGTACGCGTGATCGATGTCTTTGTTGATGAGTTGAATCTGCATGTGCTTGGCTTCTTGCGCGCGGAGCCGGCGGCGACGGGGCGGCCGTCGTACCACCCTGGTGTGCTGCTGAAGATCTACCTCTATGGCTACCTGAATCGCATTCAATCCAGCCGGCGCCTGGAACGCGAGGCGCAGCGCAACGTTGAGCTGATGTGGCTGACCGGTCGCCTATCGCCAGACTTCAAGACGATTGCCGACTTCCGTCGAGACAATGGTGCGGGTATCCGCAATGTGTGCCGGCGTTTCGTCTTAATGTGCCGGCAGCTCAAGCTGTTTACCCAAGCCATCGTAGCGGTCGACGGAAGCAAGTTCAAGGCGGTCAACAACCGTGACAAGAACTTCACGCCGCACAAGCTGGACCAGCGCATGCAACAGATCGACGAGAGCATCGAGCGCTACCTAAGTGCGCTGGATACGATCGATCGAACTGAGCCGGCCGAGGCTGAGGCGAAGACGGCACATCTGAACGACAAGTTGAAGAAACTCAAGCAGCAGATGCGGCGGTTGCGCAAGATTGAAGCCGAACTGAAGACTCGGCCTGACGAGCAACTGTCTCTGACCGATCCGGACGCTCGGTCGATGGCTACCAGTGGCCGCGGAACCGGCATTGTTGGCTATAACGTCCAAGCGGTAGCCGATGCGAAGCACCACCTGATCGTTGCGCATGAGGTGACCGATACGGGTCACGATCGGGATCAGCTATCGAACATGGCGACGCAGGCGCATGAAGCGATAGGCACCAAGAAGATCGAGGTGATCGCTGATCGAGGTTACTACAGCGGGCGAGAAATCCTGGCCTGTGACGAAGCCGGAATCAGGACCTATGTTCCCAAGAATGAGACATCGAACAGCAAAGCCGCCGGTCGCTTCAGCAAGCTGGACTTTGTCTACATCACCAAGGATGACGAGTACCGCTGCCCTGCGGGCCAGCGACTGGTCTGGCATCACTCGACCATCGAACACGAGATGAAGATCAACGTCTATTACACGTCGGCTTGCTCAAGCTGTGCACTCAAGCGCCAGTGCACCACCGGTAAGGAGCGGCGGGTGCGGCGATGGGAGCATGAGGCCGTCCTCGATGCCATGCAACAGCGACTGGATCGAAAGCCCGATCAGATGAAAGTTCGTCGACGCACCGTCGAACACATCTTCGGCACACTCGAGCACTGGATGGGGTCGACCCACTTCCTCACGAAGACTCTGGCCAAGGTCCGTACCGAGATGAGTCTGCACGTCCTCGCATACAACCTGAAGCGGGTGATGCAGATCCTCGGCGTCGCGGGGACGATAAGAGCGATAAGGATCGCGGCAGCGTAAGCTGCTTCTGCGACGCCACTGGACCTCGGATCGCTGCCGAGCTCAGGTGACGGATGAAGCCGACAAGAAGGCACCAAACGCGCCGAAAACCACAATCCGAGCGGCTCTTTAACGCCCAGCACGCCATCACCTACGATTCAAGCCTTTCCACACAGCCTCGGTCGGGAACGGCCTGTCGTAACCCGAATGCAGACGTTTAAGCTGATATGGGTTGTCAGGCGTGGAGCGCGCTCAACTCGGCGACAACTCCGAGCCGTGGCCCTACGGCAATCGACTGGCAATGGTTGTAGATTTGTCACCAACTCTCAGGCGAAATGCGCAATAAAACAATGCACAGTGTTCTCGCTGAAAAATTGATTCGTAATCGGTACGTCGGTGGTGCGACTCCACTCAACAGCACCATCTACCGGTGTTCTCGGCGGTAGCGCGTACTATCTACTCTGACAGTCCCGCCCTCACTCTGACAATTCGATCGCCGGCGAGAGTTTGGGCGGGCCGCTAAAGCTCGGCGTTGAGCGCGAGTTTTTGGACAGAACGGCCGCCTCATGTATACCGGCGGCGATCTGCGCGAGCCCGTAAGCGCGCTGCGGCGCGGCCCGCGAAAGCGCGTATGCTAGTGGTCTTGGCCCCTCGGAGAATGGCGTGGTTCTGTGCCCCATCGCGCTTGCCGTCAGCTGCAAGAAATGCCCTGCGTTCCGCGTATGCCCGGTGAAGACCGTCATCGGCGATTACCGGCCGGACTCACATGCGCCACGAGAAGCGGCTAGAAAGCGCAAACGGCAGAAATAGCGGTCGCACTCAGTGGCCGTGGCTGCGCGCGGTCGCGCGTGCCGCGGCACGTTCCCATGCGATGAGCTTTCGTCTGCTCGCCGACGTGACTGCTGTACCCTATCTCGCGTTCATCGCACACATGGTCGCGGGCGCGGTCTATTGCGTTGTTGCTGAGTTACATTTGCGGACACCGACAGCGCCGGAACGCGACGCCCCACAAAAGGGCGCGTCCTTTCAGCCAAGCGGTTACGTTTCAGCAGAAAGGAGCTTTGTATGGGTATGACAGAACCGGCAACGCCTATCACGGCGGAGATGGAGCAAGTCACCAAAGCAAAACTGATGGAAGATCTGAGGACGGTGTTCATAGACGTGGAGGAATTGCTCAAGGTCACGGCCACTCAGACCGGGGAGCGAATCACGGCAGTGCGCGCCAAGGCGGAGGAATCGCTGAAGGTCGCAAAGGCCCGGCTCGCCGAGCTTCAGGCAGCGTTGGCTGCGCAAACCAAGGCCGCCGACGACTATGTGCGGGCCAATCCATGGCAAGCGGTGGGTATCTCTGCAGCGGTTGGTATTATTTTCGGCATGCTGATCACGCGCCGCTGAACCGGACTCACTGCCGCTGCAGCGCAGAATCCCGGTTCAGGCCACGGCAGAGGGCTGTTCGAAAGCGGACGCTCGCCGCCAACGTTTTCGGCGGCGAGCGTGGTCTTGGGAAGGCGCCTTGGTGCTCGCGCAGGCGGACGACCTAGTTCGGTAATCTATCGAGTAACTCAGGTCGGCTGATCCGACGCGGGGCTATTCGAACGCCCAGGTCGGCTGGTCAGCTCAACCCAGAGGGCGAGTTGCCAGAATGATGGCGTGCAAGCCATCGCCATCAGCGCAGCCACGGCCCGGTGAGCCGGTCGTACTCGCCGGATGCCTTGGCGAGATGAAGCCAGGTGTCCATCCACTCTTTCATCGCCCCGTCGCCGCGGGGCAGCAGCCACGCCATCTCGCCGTACTGCAGCGGCTTGTCCGGATTGACTGCGCACAGCCCGGGCCGAAGCTTGTGCTGAACGATCGTCTCCACGGACTCCGAAATCATCACGTCGGCGTTGCCCTTCAGGATCTCGTCGAAGATGGTCACGTTGTCCGGAAAGATCACGATCTTCGCCTGTTTGAAGTTAGCGCGCGCGAAGCGTTCGTTGCTGCCGCCGGGATTCTCGATGACCGTTACGTTCGGCTTGTCGATGTCGGCGATGGTCTGGAATTTCGCGACGTTCTCGCATTTCGTGATCGGCGCCTTGCCGTTAACCATGTAAGCAGTGGTGAAGAATGCAGTCTTCTGCCGGTCGGTGGTGACCGAGATCCCGCCGACCGCGAGGTCGCACTTTTCGAGGAAGTCTTTCATCAGCGAGGGCCAGGGCGCCTTGACCATGACGACTTCGGCGCCGAGCGCCTTCGCGGCGGACTGCACCAGATCGATGTCGAGGCCCTCGTAGCCGCCGTCCGGCCGAAGATAGCTAAATGGCTTGTAATCGCCCGGCGTGCAGACGCGCAGCTTGCCGCTCTTCATGATGTCGTCGAGTCGCGACGCCGACGGCGCCTGCGCAAGGGCCAGCGAGGCCGGTAGCGCGCAGGCGAGAACAAGACCGGTGATTCGGCGAACCATGAGACATCCTCCTGAAGAACGTTGGCAATAACCGCCACCGAAGGGGACACGGCTTTCGAATTGTACTTCCCGGGCGTTTGCGAGCGCGATGGCAGTCACGACAATCGAAACGAATCCCTCGGCACACGACGCGTTTCGTGCACCCTTTCGGCATCTCGCCTTGCGACCGCGACCTCTAGCACCGACTCCTTGCTGCCGACGGGTATGGCACCCGCAATCCGAATTTGTCGCCTGACATGTCGCACTCTGCCGGTGATATGAACCGGACATGTGCGACCGAGAGGATGGGTCCTCCGAGTTGAAGAGCCAACGGTCGGAGAATCAACGTGAACGGCCCGAACAGAGTCGTCCGTGGCGCTCCGTTTCGCCGCAAGCCTCTCGTTGGCAGTAGTGGCGTTGTCGCTGCCGCGAGCCTTCCGACATTGACAATCAACGCAACAGCCCAGCATACGAAGCCTGTAACTTCATCCGACAGAGCAGAGGAGCACCCAACATGAGCACGGTAACGACCAAAGACGGTGTGCAGATCTATTTCAAGGATTGGGGAAAGGGCCAGCCGATTGTCTTTTCGCACGGCTGGCCGCTGAGCGCGGACGATTGGGACGCGCAGATGATGTTCTTCCTGAACAATGGCTTTCGCGTCGTCGCGCATGACCGCCGGGGTCACGGCCGTTCGACGCAGACGGCGGACGGTCACGATATGGATCATTACGCCGATGATCTCGCGGCTGTCACCGCGCATCTCGATCTCAAGAACGCCGTCCACGTCGGCCACTCCACCGGCGGCGGCGAGGTCGTGCATTACGTGGCGCGTCACGGCGAAAGCCGCGTGGCGAAAGCGGTGCTCATCAGCGCCGTGCCACCGATTATGGTCAAGACGCCTGCGAATCCGGGAGGTCTGCCCAAGGACGTCTTCGACGGATTCCAGGCGCAGGTCGCCAACAACCGGTCGCAGTTCTATCGCGATCTCGCGGCGGGTCCGTTCTACGGCTATAACCGCCCCGGCGCTAAACCATCTGAAGGGGTCATCCAGAACTGGTGGCGCCAGGGCATGGAAGGAGGCGCCAAGGCGCACTACGACGGCATCGTCGCCTTTTCCCAGACCGACTTCACCGAAGATCTAAAGAAGATCTCGGTCCCCACATTAGTGATGCACGGCGACGACGATCAGATCGTGCCCTATGCCGATTCGGGACCGCTGAGCGCCAAATTGTTGAAGAAGGGTACGTTGAAAACGTACAAGGGCTTTCCGCACGGAATGCCGACCACGGAGGCCGCTACGATCAACGCTGATCTCCTGGCATTCATCAAGTCCTAGGCGGTCGCGCGTATCTCGAAGGAGTGTGGAGGCCCGGCGCTAGATGCTAGACAACTGAAAGGCGAGCGGCGTAAGCTTCGAACAGGCAGGCAAGCGGAGATTTATCTGATCCTCCGATGCTGACTCGCCGTCAATTCATCGCGCTCGGCCTTGCGTCTGGCCTGCCCGGCTGTGTCAATCTCAAGGACCTGCAGCCGAATTGCCCGATCAACTGGGCGCCAAGCCTGACCGCTCCGGTCTTCTACGGTTACGAGGATTACAGCGAATGTAGCGGCGCTTCATGCATCAGCGCGTTTCCGAGACTCGCGCCCGGAGCAGTGCCGCCGTCGATCTACGATCAAGTGCGGCCGGCGATGCGGGTCTACTACCCGAGCCTTGACGGAACGCCAAGCGGTGCGGCGATTCTCGACTTGTGCGAGCGCTTTCCGCTCGTGCTGCTCGTTCACGGCGACTGTGGCGGCAATCCATACTATCAATGGGACCTCATGCCGGCGCAACTCGCTCGCTGCGGGTACGTGGTTGCGGTCACGCAGTATGGCGGCGTGCTTTCGCAAGGGCAGACGTCCGATACATTGAAGCTGCATCAAGCGGAGAGCTGGCTGCGCACCTACTGGGAGCACGCGGATCGCATCATGGCGCCGCCCAACACGGCGGTCATCGGCCATTCCTACGGCGCGACCCTCGCTGCGCAGCTGGCGGCGGAAATACCGCTGAAGGCATTCGCCTCGCTCAGCGGCGTGTTCGGGCAGGTACTGTGGGAGACGCCGCAGACCATGCTCTCGCGCATCCAGATGCCGTCACTTTTCTGCTGGAACGACAACGACGATGCCGGCGTCGATGCAGACATGAGCCAAAGTCATCTGTGGGACTCCGTGGGCCTGCCGAAGCACGCCGTCGTGTTCATGAAAGGCCATCACGGCGACTACCTCCGGCTGAATACGGCGCCGACGTGCGCCCAAAGCAGCCAGCCAGGTGACTGCTATCACGTTCCCGGCCTCGCCACCGATTTCGTCACCGCGTTCATCGCGAAGTACGTGCCGCCGCAGTACGACTTCTCGGCATTTACCTGGGTGCCGGACAACCTGTTCGTGCGGCCGCAGGACCTGCCGGCGCCGCCGCAGAATGGATTCTACGCCGGCGGATTGCTCTCGAGCCTCGCAGGGTCCCAGAAATACCCCGGCTCCCAGCCTCCGCCTTCGAACACATGCGTCGAAAGAGTGCTTTGGCGGACGCCGTCGATCCTGGGGTTCATGTTCGTGGCTTCCTCGTAGATTCCGGAGACGACTCGACGATTCCGGGCCGACAAGGGATCGATCAATAGCCTGGGCAATCCTCGTTCTCGCGGGACTCTCTCCAACCGCGTGTTTTGCGCAGGAATCTAGTGGTTGACCCGGACCGGCCAAGCGGAAATACTCCGGTCCGTGCGGTGACTTCCTTTCTGTCCGGAAACGCGATCATGGCCGTCCAGCCGACCTTCCTGTTCATCGCCGACATCGCCGGCTACACCCGGTTCATGAAATTCCATCGGGCAAGCCTCGCTCACGCGCAGGAGATCGTGGCGCAGTTGCTGGAGGCCGTGATCGACGCCACGAGCTCGCGTCTGACATTGGCGAAGCTCGAGGGGGACGCCGCGTTTTTCTACGTCGCCTTTCCTCCCGGGTCGGAGCCCGACCTCGAGTTCGTCGCGGAACAGGCTGCCGCCATCTATCGCGCATTCCACGCACGCGTTTCCGACCTCGAGATCAACAACCTGTGCCGGTGCGACGGCTGCACGCAGGCGGGCAATCTCAAGATCAAGCTGGTCGGCCACCTCGGCGAGGCCGCGGTGCAGAAGGTCAAGAAACTGACGGAGATTGCCGGCGTCGACGTGATCCTCGTCCACCGCATGCTGAAGAACGACGTGCCGATCCCCGAGTACATGCTCATGACCGAACCGGTGCACGAGCGCGTCGACGCCTCGATGCGCGAACGGTCGGCCAGCCACCCTCTGGAGCTCGATGATCTGGGCAGCATGGCAACGTTCTACGTCGACCTCGAGCGTTACGTCGGCGAGGTGCCCGCGACTCGGCGCCTGTCCATGGCCGCGCGAATCGCAAGGGTACTCAAGCTCAGCGTGCGCTCGTTGCCGACATTGCTCGGAATCCGCAAGGCGTGCGCCGGATTCCGCAACGTCGAGGATGCGCCGCCGGTCGCGGTGAACTGAAGACCGCCAATTCGTGCCCTCTGAGCGCAAATTTGAGTGCCGGTAGCGCAAAGGCGTTGTTGAACAATTTCGCACGTTGAGGAGGGCGGTCATGCAACACGGCATCTATGTTGCGGAATTCGAGCGTGAGCTGTTTCGCCGCGGGTTTGCAATCAGTCATCACTCGCTGGGACAGCTGGTCGACAGAGTCGACTTCTCGAAGCTGAGGGATTTCCCGGAAGCGGACCGATTCTCGTTCTACGTGGCCCTTGCCGACAGCATTCCGCCTGGCGGTCGAGGGAGCGAAGCCGGAATTCAGATTCTCGGCGAAGACGATTCGAATCAAATCGTCAATGCTATGTCGGCCAAGGCAGCGATCCACGCATTCGCGTCGTCTCGGATCAGAGACATCTGGTGCAAGCTCTTCATTGGCGGGTGCCCCTGATGTCTTACGTCAATCTCAAGGATCTTGCCGGATTCAACAAATACACGACAGGCCTCGGTGCGGGCGCACTGGTTTACATCGACAAGCTCGACGCCGGCAATGAGTTTGTCCGCACGCTTGGCATTCTCCTCGCCGCCATCGTCGTCGTCCTCGGCGTGATCGTGATGTCGGTCAAAGGCCGTATCAGAGGTGATGAGATCGATTACGCAACGGAGCCGGATGCCGCAAGGGTCAGCCTGTTCAAAGTTGTCTCGCGTGCGTTGACCGCACAGATGATCATCCTTCTCGTGACAGTTGGCATTGCGGGTTGGCTGAGCCTGGGAAGAATCTGGGGCTGGGAATGACCCGATTGATGATCGTGACGCCGGGAGAAGGGTGTCAGTTCGATCCGGGTTGCGGACATCGGATATCAGGCGGCGTAACATATCGCACAGACATGCCAGTCGAGAGCAGCATGCATCCAGGAGCCGTGCAGACGGAGTGCCAAGCCCGTGCGGGCACGTGGATTGTCGTTGCGACTCTTCTCGTTTTAGCACTCGCTGGCTGTGCTGCTGAACTGGGCCCCAAGCCGAGCAGCTCGGCTTCGGAGGCGGCGCCCTACGTCGGTGTGTTCACCGGGGAGTTCGTGGATGGGAAGCCACTGTACCGCTTCCCTCCTATCTACGTCGTTGGTTCACGGAGCAGCGCCGGGCCCGACATTTGAGTCGTGCGAAAGCGGCCGCATCGCTCGCGATGCGGAGGAAAGAAGGGGAGGGCGTCGAGACACTGTAGGGCCGAATTCATTCGGCCGCGGTGGTGGAAGAAGCAGCCCGTGCGAATGAATTCGCACCTACGGTGCTCGGTTGTAGTCGATCGCCCTCGCAGCTCATGATCAGGTGCCGCAGAACGTGCGATAACCCGCTGTCACGGCGGCTGGTGCCGGCTCCGCGTAGGGCGCCAATTCGTCTGCGTCATCGTATGGCCGGCGGAGGGCGTCGAGCAAGCGCTGGAATGGCACGAGATCATCTTCGTCCGACGCGGCAGCCAGCGCCTCTTCCACGCGATGGTTGCGGGGGATGATGCCGGGATTGACGGTGCGCATTGCCTTGGCGCGCTCAGAGCCGGCAATTTCCGCGGCATGCGTTGCGCCGGCGTCCTCGCCGGCACAGCGCGCCCGCCAGCGAGCCAGCCACGCATCAGGTGCGCACGCGTCTGCATACAGCGCGCGCAACGGTGTCTCGTCACCGGCCGCTGCATCTGCCAGCCGCCGCCATCCAAGAGTGAAATCCACCCGATGAGCATGAAGCAGGGTCAGCCAGTCCTCGGCCAGCACGGTGTCGTTGTCGTCGCCCGCTTCTTCTCGGCGCAGCCCGAGCTTGCGGCGCTGTCCGCGCAGCAGCTCCCTGCGGTACCGCGCCGGAAACGCAGCGATGACCTCGTTGGCCATCGCCACTGCCTCGTCGGGATCGTCGGATAAAAGAGGCAGCAACGTTTCGGCCAGACGTGCGAGATTCCAGCACGCGATGCTGGGCTGATTGCCGAAGGCGTAGCGTCCCTGGTGGTCGATGGAGCTGAACACCGTGGCGGGGTCGTAGGCTTCCATAAAGGCGCACGGTCCGTAGTCGATCGTCTCGCCCGATATCGTCATGTTGTCGGTATTCATTACGCCGTGGATGAAACCCACGTTCATCCACTGTGCGATCAGGGCAGCCTGGCGCTCGGCGACATTCCGCAGGAACGCCAGGAAAGGCTGCGGTGCGCTCGCGAGCGCGGGATCGTGCCGCGCGATCGTGTACTCGGCCAGTTGGCGCACGCGTTCCACGTCGCCGCGCGAGGCATAAAACTCGAAGGTCCCGACGCGGATGTGACTCGCCGCCACGCGGGTCAGCACGGCGCCGGGAAGAACGCGCTCGCGGTAGACCTCCTCGCCTGTCGCCGCGACCGCGAGGGCGCGCGTTGTGGGAATGCCCAGCGCGTGCATTGCCTCGCTGACCAGCACTTCCCGAAGCATTGGTCCCACGGCGGCCTTGCCGTCGCCGCCGCGGGCGAACGGGGTGCGGCCGGAGCCCTTGAAGGCGATGTCGCGACGGAGTCCCTGCCGGTCGACCACCTCGCCGAGAATGAGCGCGCGGCCGTCTCCGAGCTGCGGTGAGAATCCACCGAACTGGTGCCCCGCGTAGGCTTGAGCGAGCGGTTCTGCGCCGTCGGGCAGTGTGTTTCCAGCGAATATCGCGGCCCTCGCGGCGTCATCGAGCCAGCTGAGATCCAGGCCCAACTCTTCGACCAACGAATCGTTGAGAAAAAGCAGCCGCGGTGCCCGCGCCACCGCGGGACGGCGCGAAACGTAGAACCCTTCAAGCTCGCGAGCGAAAGAATTGTCGAAAGGAAATGCAGTGACCGCGGTCATCGGTGCGCGACCTGATTCATCAAGCCTTTCAAAAGCAAGGGGGCGACGCGGATAGCCGCGTCACCCTCGAGGTGAGTCATTGCACAGCGAGCTCAGCAACCCGTGACGCATTTTCCGGCGCTGTCGAACTCCATCGTCTTGCCGCTGAGCGGAACGTGGACCGGCACCTTGACGGCTTTCATGAAAGTGTCGGTCCTGGTCCCCGGCACGACCTTGCCGTCCTTGGTCCCGACTTCATTTGCGTGCGACGGGATCACCGAGGCAGGCTGGACCAGATCGTTGATAACGTAGGCGGCTTCCGTCGGGCCCGTCGTGAAGGTGTCGCCAATATTGATGACGGCGAGCTTCGCCTTGTAGTGGCGCCGCACGACCGTGTCCTGCTCGGCCGTGACACCGGTATCCCCGGACAGATACGCGACCAAGCCGTTGCTGAACGTCAGCACATAACCCGTAGCCTCGCCCACGTAGCCTGCAATTCCCGCGTCCTTCATGTTCTTGCCCAGGTCGCCGCCGATGTAGTCGGGATCGAGGCCGTTGCTGTGCAGCGCATTCACCGTCGCAATCGTTACACCGCCGACCTTCACGCTTCCGCCGAAACGCGCGAGGATCGAATCCTTGGGGTCGCCGCCATTGGCCTTCAGCTTGCCGGCGAAGAATGGCGGCATTTCGCTGCCCGTCACGATCTTCGCTTTCTTGGCCAGTGCGATGTTTACCGTGTTTGAATTCGGCAGCGCCGACACCGAGACGTCAGGATCCGCGCAGCTGCCCGAGTTGGGTGCCTTGTTGTGCGCGTTGCCCACGTGGTCGCCATGCATATGGCTGACGAGGATGATGTCGATCTTACCCAGCCGAGGATCGTTCGCTCCGGCGACCGTACGGCCGGCATCGTAGAGTATGCGCGTGCCGTTCGGATCCTCGAAGATCAGCGCCCTGTCCTGCGGACAAAATTCGCCGTCCTGACCGCCGAGCGGCGTCACCTTCACGTTGGCCGCCGACGCTGCCTGCGCAATCAATGTGACCATGCAGCCGACGGCTGCCCTCCAGACCACCGAATTCCCCCTCATACGCTTCTCCTGGCAGTTTCCAAGCGGGCCCAAAACTGGAACCGTAACACAACACCGAGAGTTCGCGGACGGGGGGTGATGCGGACCATCATCCGCTTCACCGGAATCATGACGGATGCCGCCTTCAGAGGCGCGAGGAAAAATCAGGCAGCCCGACACGTTCGAGCATCGAACGCCAGCGCGAGTCAGGATGCAGCACCGTGAATGTTGGATCGACTACCATGCAGTGTGCGCCGTTGGCTTTGCGAAGAGCATGGCGCTCCAGACACTCCAGGGTGCTCTCGACGTTACCACGAGCAACGTGGAGCATCGCCTCTTCGTACTCGGTGATGGCAGTGTCGTCGAAACGTGCGCGTGCCCGATTCATGATTGTTGCCGCTTCTTCCGCGCGCCCCAGCATTTGCAGGGCTCGTGCTTGATAGACATACGAATTGGCATAATTCGGTGCGATCTCGATGAGTTGGCGCGAAGTCTCGAGGCTCTCCTGGGGACGCCCCGACTGCGCATAGGTGTCTGCCAGAAGCAGGCGCGCGTACACGTCATGCGGGCTCATTTCGATCGCCTGGGTGAGAAGCGTCTCGGAGCGATCATAGCGACCCCAGTAGAAGTACAAAGCCCCCTTCTGGCAGCGGATGCCAGGATCGAGCGGATCGAGCGCCTGGATTACGTCGTATTCGCGCAGCGCCTCATCGAAGCGCGCGCTGTACATGAGGAAAGTCGCGAACGCGCTGCGCACCGTCGCATCGCGTGGCGTAACGGCGAGTGCGAGCTCGAACAGCCGAGTGGCACCTGGCCAGTCGAACTCCGACACGTACGCGAGCCCGGCGAGAATCGCATACGCGGGTCCGGCGTCCGGGTCGAGCTCGATGGCGCGCTGCGCAGCCCGTTTCGCCGGGCCTGGATCCCGTTGCGCGACGTCGAAGACGAGTTGGCGCCGATGGACGTAAGCGTTGGCAAGTTCCGCCCACGCGGCGCTGAAGCCGGGATCGGCGCGGACCGCTGTTTCCAGGTGCTCGATCGCCCTTGCCAGTAGCGTCTGACTGCGCTGCTTCAGCAGGTAGCGAGCACGCTGGTAGAGATCGAAGGCCACCAGATCGCGTGTCGGTACGACCGGTCGCGGCGGACTCGCTGCGAGCGTGTCCCCGCCGTGCCGCGTCGCGAGCAACGGCACAAAATAGTGCAGCATCTCGGTGCGGACACGCTGATGAACAGCCAGAGCGTTGGTGGCCGCGACGTCGATGCGCTGCACGAACAGCGTGTCGCTGCTCGGCGTGCCGACGATTTCGAGCAACAGCGTTCGTGGTCCATCGTCGACCCATCGTCCGCGCACGATCCACTCGACCCTGAGCCGGTCCCGCGCTTCCGCAGGCGAAGCGGCGACATCCCCGGCGATCGACGATTCCGGTCCAAAGACGCGTACCTGTGGCAAGCGTGACAAGGTCTGCGCTATCTCATCGGTAAGACCGGCGGCGAAACGCAGATCAGCCGCTTCGGATGTCGCCGGGGGGATTGGCAGCACAACCGCGGAGGGCTGCGCGCCGATCGCCACCGCGGCGGGTGCGCGCACGCGGAACACGGGAACGTAACTGCCCTTGTCGAGCAGGATTTCGAAGGGCGCGGGCGTGCCCTCACCATGGTAGTAGCGGTCGAGGCGCTGACGCAAGCGACCAGCCTCGACACGCACGACCGGGTCGGTCTTTGGATCATAGGTGCTTGCGGGGCGGCGAAAGAAGTCGATTCCGAGCGCGATTTCTCGCAGCGCCGCAAGCCTGCCCGCGGCCTTGCAGTCGAGCAAATAACGCAGGAACTGCTGGTGCCGCAGCGAGTGGCGGAAAGGCGGACTCTCGCAGATCCGATCGAGCTCGACCGCGAGCGCCTCCCGCGTGATGTAGTCCCCGTCGCGCATTGGGCCATTGCCCCCCGGGACGCCGTTGCAACCTTTTGGATACCCCGCGCCTCTTTTCGCAGCGGCGCCGGGTGTCGATAATAGTACCGGATCTACCCAGGACATTGGCCAGAACTGCCACCGATCGCCAAAGCTGAATGGGACCGCTGGAAGGCTCCTTCGATTCGCTACCCTGCGCCCAGACGTGCCGGCGCGTCGACTTCGATCGCGTCGAAATCCGTGAGGCGACGCGCCTCGGCGGCCGATTGCTGTTGGTATCGGGCATCAAATCGTGGGCGGATCTTCGCGTGACACTCGAGCCCTTGTCCTATCGCGAAATGCCTGACTTCCAGATGATCGAAGTTGTGGGGCGCCTGGCGGCGTCCGGGTTGCCGGCCCTCGTGGACTTCTGTGTGGCTCTACCACTGGAAAGCATCCTGGGCCGCATAGGAATAGAGATCATCGGTGCGACAAAATCAGAGCGGCGGGTATTGAACCTGGCCAGCGGAGCCGGACCCGCCGTGGGGCGTAAATAGGGTGCCCTAGGTTCGGCCTTGGATCATCCACACAACTCGCGGAGGAAATGATGAAATTGATTCGCTGTATGCTGGCCGTATCGTTGCTTGCCGCCTCGATCCTCGCATATCCCGCACGGGCGACCTCATTTTCGAACGATCAGAGCGACCTGTGGTGGAACGCCACCGAAAACGGGTGGGGCATCCAGTTCGTGCAGCGCGGCAGCACGATCTTCGCCACGATGTTTGTCTACGACGCCGCGGGCAACCCGACGTTTTATGTCGCGACGATGGAAGGGACGAAGGCAAACGGCGTCCTCACCTTTACCGGCGATCTCTTTACCACCCACGGGTCGTGGTTCGGCATGGTTCCGTACAACCCTGCGGCGTTCGGCGGCGCCATCGTCGGCAAGATGACCTGGGTGAAGAGCAGCGGGGAGCCCGGCACACTCACCTACTCCGTCAACGGCGTCAATGTCACGAAGACCCTTGTCCGGCAACCCATCAGGAACGACGACTACACCGGAATGTATACCGTGGGCCTTCACTTCGTCGTGACCGCCTGCACCGATCCTACAAAAAATGGCACCTTCGATGGCCCGGCTACGATGCCTGTCGCTCAAAATGGCGCTGCCATCACCCTGACGCTCGTGGAGATTGGCTGCACCTACACCGGTGCCTATTCCCAATCCGGTCAGTTCGGCAATATTTCCGGTACCTATTCCTGTGCCAATGGAGACGCGGGCACGTTCAACACGGCCAACATGATCGTCACTCCGGTCGGGATGTTAATGCGCGTATCGGCCGCGAGTACCAGCAGAGGTTGTCAAAGCACAGGACAGATCGGCGGCGTGAGGAGCGATCAGTAGCGCTATCCGAGCATGCGGGCGCGGTCCTGTTGCCGTGGTGATGCGCATGCAGGGCGGCATGAATCGGCGGTCCAGTGAATCGTTGCAGCAGTCAATCCGTTCTGCTCCTGAAGCGCACGGGCGACGCGGCGCGGTTTCGCTCTATGGGACGGCAAGAGATCGGCCAGCACCTGCGAGTCTGGATCACCGTGCAAGCGGGGACCTGCCACCTCCATTCAGTCGTACCGTTTCGAGAAAAGTCGGCGTGCCCTGTAATCGGGCGCCGTCCCCTACATGCGCGCCCCGACCGGGACCGGAACCTGGAATGGCAGTCAGTGAGAATGACCGGTTTAGAGCGGCGCGTGTGTCGGCTTCGGGTTGTGGATTCAACTGGTGGATGCAACACACTATGGTCTGAGCAATCAGAGGAGTGTTGCAGAAGCAAAGACCTCGGATGCATTACACGCAGAGCCAGAAGGCGCTGATGTAGGAGCGCTGGCAGAAGGGTGAGTCTCTGCAGCAGATCGCCCAGTTGTTTGATCGTTGACACGACGACCACTTCGCCCCCGTCGCCAGGAATCTTCCATACCCTGACAGAGCCCTGACAGATTACTCGTCGGGAATTCTTACGGGTCACGGACGCGTAAGCGAATCGGGGAATGTAAACCTCTGATTCTTGCACCCCGCCCGCTCATGGCACGTGCGATGCTTCTCGTTTTTCTCCCAGGGGAAGGGCAAAGTACGGGTCTTAGGTCTATGGCCCGAGCTGTTAGACGAGCCTGGTCGAATCCCGATTCGCGGTCCGCGAAATCCATTTTGCGACACCTTGGGCGGTATGGTCGCACAACGTCGTCGGCGGCAAGGCGCCGAGCACGCACAATCGTTTGCTACTTGCGCTGCCTGCCACCGAACAGCCAGCGAAGTCCTCGTACGAGAGGTGGAAAACATAATTCCACCCGGCATGGCACTAGCAAGCATTCGGAGGAGCGCTGCACGAAGTTCGAGGTTCCACCTGCCCGCGTCTTCGCGGGCGTACCTGATTGAGTACTTAACCACGAAAGGGTGCGCAATGATTTCGAACAAGAGCAGTTCCCGATTTGGTCTTTCTGTTGCGACGATCTTGGGTGTGGTCTTGGTGTTCGGGGTCGGTTTGTTCGGCGCTGGGCCCATCCCAGCCAAGGGCGTGGCCAATCCAGCGGTCATTGTGTCCACGTTCGTCCCGGGCCCATTGACCAATCCACGCGGACTCAAGTTCGGACCGGACGGAAATCTCTATGTCGCCGAAGGCGGCTTTCCGGTTCCCCCGATAACACCCGCCCCAGCCGGCCTTGGTGGAAATTGCTCGGCCGGTGCCAACGGACCTGGGGATTATTTCGGTAGCCGGACCGGCTCGCGGATCCTGAAGGTAGATACTCAGGGCAACGTCGAGACCTTCGTCGACAACCTTCCATCAAGCGAGGCCGGAGACCTCGCCAGCGGAGTTGCGGACATTGCATTCATCGGTGACACGATGTACGCCATCCTCGCCGGCTCCGGATGCTCGCACGGCGTGGCCACCCCGAACGGCGTCCTTCGGATCAACCCCGACCGCAGCCCGACGATGATCGCCAATCTCAGCGCGTTTCAGCAGGCAAATCCGGTCGCCAATCCGACAGACCCGATCACCGGGGACTTCGAGCCGGACGGTACTTGGTACAGCATGATCTCGGTGGGCGGCGCTCTGTATGCTGTCGAGCCGAACCATGGCGAGCTGGACAAAATCACACCCGACGGAAAGATTAAACGGGTTGTTGACATCTCGGCATCGCAGGGACACGTTGTTCCGACTGTGGTGGCCTACCACGGCAACTTCTATGTCAGCAATTTGGGCGCATTCGATCCTGACCAACTCAACACACAGAGCGTTTTCAAAATTACGCCGAGTGGTCAGCTGAAGGTCGTCGCCACCGGCTTGAGCAAGGTACTCGGCCTGGCTTTTGACGGCCGCGATCGCATGTATGTGCTGGAAACGTCGTATTCGACGAGCGACCCCGGTCCCGAACCATTCACGGGCCGCCTCATCCGCATACTGCCCAACGGAAACCAAGAAACCCTGATCGATAGCGGTGGCCCTCTATTCTTCCCTACCGGTATGACCTTTGGACCCGACGGCGCGCTGTACATCTCCAACGTCGGTTTCGGTCCGCCCCTGGGTAAGATTCTCAAGGTTGAGATCACTGACTGATGCCGGGAAAAGACAAGTCGAGCGCGTCTTCGAATGATCTCGAAGGAGCTGTTCGGCTCATCGATTCACCTACCCCTTAGACCAACTGCCGCCACCGATCTTCCGGTGGCGGCAGTGACGGCGACTTTAAGAAAAGTCGTCTCGCGCGCTCTTGAGTGCTGCCAAGACGCAGGGAAGTCCGCTTCTTGGCCGGACTCGGTCCCTAATGCCGAACGTCGTAGTACGACCCTTCGCCGCTATAAGCGCAGGTTGGAAGCGGACATTAAAATCGATCGCGACGACGCGCGAAGCGAACCAGCACCGCTAGGCGGTCTTGTTCAACGGAGCGTTCATTCAATCATCTCGTCCGCGCGCGCTCGTAGTGACTGGGGAATCGTGATGCCGAGCGCCTTTGCCGTCTTGAGGTTCAGCGACAGCAGCAGTTTGCTCGGCTGTTGAACGGGAAGGTCGGCCGGTTTCGCACCCCGTAATATGCGGTCCACAAAGTAGGCCAAAGCGCGATATTGCTCCGCCGCATCATGGGCGAGCGATAACAATCCGCCAGCCTCCAGGATTTCTCTATCGCCGACAATCGTCGCAAGCCGATGCTCGAGTGCAGTGCGCATGAGCAAAACCCGGTTCGACCAATACACGTTTTCGGCGGTAACAATCAACGCTTCGGCGCGTCGTCGAGCTGCCTCGGCAACGGCGTTCTCAAGCTCGTTGGTCTCTGCCGCTTCAACGAAGATCGGTTGCATTCGGAAAGATCGACACACGCGCTCAAACCCTTCGCGCGTGTTCTTACTATAGGAATTGGCCGGATTGACGAGCACGGCGACGCGTTGCGTGGTCGGCAACAGCTCACGCAGAAGCGTTAGCCGCTTGGCGTCGAGTTCGGGGGCAACTATCGAATAGCCGGTAATATTGCCGCCTGGCCTGCCGAGACTCGCAACGAGGCCGCTGCGCACTGGATCGCCAACGGAAAACATCACGATAGGAATATGTGTCGTGGCGCTCTTGGCAGCCAGGGCCGCATCCGTGCCGTTTGTAACGATGAGTTCCACATTGAGCCGGACGAGTTCCTCTGCGATGGGCCGAAGCAACTCGGCGTTGCCGCCGGCGTAACGGCGGTCGACGATCAAGTTTTGACCCTCGATCCAGCCAAGCTCGCGCGTGGGGCCCCACATCTGTTGAAGGTACGCAGGATTTGGCCTGATGCCGAGTGACAAGCTACCTATGTGGCGGACGCTTTCCGCCGCTTCCGCCCTCGTGCCAGCGGTCCGCGCGAGAATGAGCGTGCCGCCGAGCATTGCGAGCGCACCGCGACGATTCATTGACTCACTATGCCGACGAAAATAACGCAACTGAAGGCCGACCGTCCCAAGTCCATACTTTTCCTTCCTCTACGGACGCGGGAAGTCTACGTGGGATCGACTAATATGGGTCGATTGCGACATCGAATAACCGTATATGGACCCCACCTCGTTTGCAAACACGTCGCTGTTCTGGCGTCAAGGTACGACTGCACACGTATATCCGGTCTCTCACAACCGCATCCATCCTCGGATGCTGGACCCTAATGGGCTATTCGCGCACCGACCCCCAATCGCTATGACGGGCTTTAGAGCCTCGGACATTCTCGGGTTCGTTCGGTGCCGGTTCGACCTGTTGGCCATCAAGCGGCATGTTTCGCAACCGTGGTTGAGCTCCTACGTTAGCTGTTGCTGACGATCGATTCTAATGTGCGGCCAGCGCAGGCTGGTAGTCCGCTTCGTGCCTGATCATCGCCCAGGCGATCCTCGCCGTCTTGTTGGCGAGCGCAACGGCTGCCACATTGGGATGTCGAGTGGCGGCGATTCGTAGCACCCACAAGCTCAGGGGATCGGTCTTGGTCTTGGCGCTATTGATCATTGATCGGGCCCCGTGGATCAGCACGCAACGCACGTAACAGTCTCCGCGCTTGCTGATTCCGAGTAGCCTCTCTTTGCCACCCGAGCTGTTCTGTTTCGGCGTGAGTCCGAGTGATGCGGCCATCTGTCGGCCGTTACTGAACTGCGAGGCGTCGCCAACGGTCGCCACGAGTGCCGTGGCAATCAGTGGCCCAACACCGCGCAGTTGCTGCAGACGTTTAGCCACCGGATCAGACGCTGCAATGGTGGTGATCTCCTGATCGAGCTCAACGAGCCGGCCGTCGAGGACGCGCAGGTCATCCCAGAGGCCAGTCAGGAGCCTTCTGAACCGCGGACTCAGACCATTCTCCTGGTCTTCCAACCAGAGCGGTATTGCGCGCCGCAGATGCAAGATCTCTCGGGGAGCGACCAGGCCATACTCGGCCGTCAGGCCGCGGATCTGGTTCACCTTTGCCTTGCGTTGATCCATCAGCTCAGATCGAATGCGGTGGGCCGCCTGCACGTCCTGCTGGTCGACCGTCTTGACCGACACGAAGCGCATGCCCGGCCGGCTCATTGCCTCGCAGATCGCCTCGGCATCAGTGGCGTCGTTCTTGTTACTCTTGACGTAAGGCTTTACGAACTGCGGTGCGATCAGCTTCACGGAGTAACCGAGCGCTCGAAGCTCGCGCGCCCAGTGGTGCGCACTACCGCACGCCTCCATACCGATTTCCGCCTCGAGCGGCACGTTCTGCTGCACCACCTTGATCCACTCCGCACGGCTCAGCTTACGCCGCCACACCACCTTCTCGCTGCAATCGACACCGTGCACTTGGAAGACGCTCTTTGCCAAATCGACCCCGACTCGAATAAGCTTCATGGTGGACCCCTCTTCCCTGTTAACTGGTTGCGCGAACTTCCAGTTTGGCACCTAGATGCCGTTTAGGTGAGGTGGGGTCCATCCCATTGCTATAGAGCGCGAGTTGCAAAGACCGCAGTTGGCCGGTCACGGCCGTTCCAAAATTAACCCCTACTACTGCGGCACGACGCCATCGCGGCCAACGTTGATGCGGTTTGCCTCCAGCATGCCGTCCGGCTTCTTGGTTGCTGCGAGTACGGTGAACCGCGCGCCGGCCTTGAGATCGCTCTTGTTTCCGATCTCGTAACGGAGGATAGGTGCATTTTGCGGAACGACAATCTTCTTCTCGCCGTCCTTGTATTTGACCACGATCGTCGAGCCATCGACGCCCGCGATCGTCGCTGCGGAGGCCGCGCCATTGGTCATGGTGCTGTTCGGGACGGGTGCATAGGGCCGGTGACCTTCGCCGGTACCGCGCATCTGTTCGGGGAAGATGTGCACCTCCAAGGCCCTTTGACTACCGTCCGGCTGCGGCATTGCCGCGCTGCCAGGAAGGTACCTTCCTTAATGTCCGCCATCGAGGCTTTCACCACGGCGATGATCATTGCATCCTCGGTGAGCGTCAGCTTGACCTCAGCGCCGTCGCTGGATTTCAACGAAAGCACGTTGCCGTCAGCCTTCTCGATCGTCCCGCTCATGCGCATCGTCTGCGCCGTGGCTGCCGAACACGATCCGGCGATAAGCGCGCCAGCGAGCACCAGACGAATTGTTCTGGTCATTTCATTCCCCGGGGATCGTGCCGTAGAAAGGGGTCTGACGATGAAGCACTTCAGTACCCGGCCAATGAAAAAACTGTAGCGTGCTGACGCACTACTGACTCTTCGCGGGCGCACCAGGAAGGACAGCGGCCACACCTTCTGGGTTGATGTTGAACGCCAAGAATGTCAACGGCTCAGTGCCTGGGTTTCCCCACTGGTGCACAAGACCGAACGGTTCATAGATCAAAGAACCGGGTGGCTTGGCCTCTAACTTACCTTCCACTGTGTTTGCGCCCGTTCCAGAGACGATGTAATAAAGCGCCGCGCCTGATCGATGGTGTGGAGCGTTGGACGGCATCTGCGCCGGAAAGGTCACTCGCGTCAAGTTGAGGTCATAACCGCCGGGCTTCAGCGCGGGAAGAGGCGCTGCGGTTCGATAGAGCTCTTGCACGACGGCGGGTGGCGCTTCGAGCAGTTTATCGAGATCCGCGGTCGAGGTGAGCAGGAAGTGCAGAAAGGTCGAAGGCCCACCGTCTCCGGCCTTCAGCGTCGCTGTGTTACCGCTGGCGATAAACAATCCCTCACCCGGGCTCAATGTCTTGACCTCTCCGCCGATCGAAACCTCGGTGGACCCCGAGAGTTGGTAGACGATTCCGTTGGTCGAAGGGACGCTGCTGCTTACCCCTGAGGGAATGGTGACACTCACTGCCTTGAAATGAACCGGCGTATCCCCGACCGTCGGCAACCTGGTTGAGGCCACCACCGTTCGCGCAGTTGCCGGTGCAGCGGGTGGGGTTTGTCCTGCGGCGGAGGCAGCGAGTGCCGTCGCGCAAACTAAGACACTTGCAACTATTGTGAATCGCATTGGTTCTCCTGAATAAGTCTTCCCCAGTAGAAGCGAGACTTGATTGGCGGGAGAAATCGGTGCTGCCCGCTGTGGTTTAGTCTACGCTGGTAGGGCTTGGTCCTCAGATCTCAGCCTCCGAGGGGCCGCGTGGCCCATTCGAATGCAAGGTCATGCGATTGGCCCACGACGAACGACCGCTTCGAGGCACGAGCTGCAACGGTGTTTGTGGCCGAAACCTTACTTTCAGCGGAGTGCGGGAACTCGCAACCGAACGCGTAAGTATTGCGAGTCGGCGCTATCGCGAGCGGTCAGATTGCCAGAAGCACGTGTCCACAACCCTCAGCAGACGTTCGGGCATCTAAGAGGCAGACGATTGGCAAATCAAAATTGTCTCTATAGGCGTCGTCAACCAATCACGTTCATCCATGGAACAACGAAGCGCTCGTCCCGGACCTAATAGACGGCCCTGTCGCGGTTCGTTGCCTTGTCCATTCCCTTGGCCGTGCTTATGCCCCTGACGTTCTTGAGGATAGTCCCGTCCAGGTCCGCCTCGGTGAAATCGGCACCTGCGACGTCTGTGCCGGTTAAATCGGCGCCAGACAGATTTGCTCGGAACAAGTTGGCGCCGGTTAAGTCTGCTCCACTGAGATCGGCAAACATCATGACTGCCCGATTCAGGTTCGTCTTGCGCATATTGGCTCCTGTCAGCTTCGCGCCGCTGAGATCCGTGCGCATCTGGCCCATGCCCTGATTCTTGATGTCCACACCCAGGTTGGCTTGACTCAGATCCGCGCCGCGAAGGTCTGCTCCCGGCAGGTCGGCGATCATGCGCACACCCGATAGATTCGCACCCGCGAAGTTCGGCTTGTCTCTCACCGGCCCGCCCAGTATCACCAGGCCGAGCATGCTGCTGCCCGAAAGGTCGGCGCCGGCGAAGGTTGCGCCCATCAACCACGCGCCGTTCAGATTCGCACGGGTGAGTTTTGCGCCGGCAAGATTGGACGATACCAGGCGAGAAGCAAACAGATTCGCGCCGGTGAGGTTAGCGCGCTTGAAATCGACGTTGCTGAGATCAAGGTCCGAAAGATCCTTGCCCGCCAGATCGACGGGACTCTGTCTGTCTGCCTTTGCCAGGAGTTCACGCACCTTGTCTGCAGTAAGGTCGGATGCATGAGAAAAAGGCGAAACACTCAACCCGACCAGCGCAAGGACTAGCCAGTGGAAGCGCCGCGTTTTCATGGACAGCTCTTCGTTCAAAGACGCCTTATCGATCAATGTGGCCTGATCGCGCGCGCGTCGGATCAGCCGACAACCACTTCACTTATCTGAATCACCGGAGATTGATCGGTGTAGTTCGCAATGTCCGCCATGATCTCCGTCGCATGAGGGCCGAAGCCGGCTTGAAACGCTTCGACCGAGTCGCAATGGATATGGCACATGCCGACGTAGGTAGCCGGTGCACCGGGGTCTCCGCCGGCAATGCCTTTGTCCACGGTGTAGTACCTGCAGCTGTCTCCCATTCGAGCCTTCACGAGAGGCATATGCTTGTCGCGGTAATACTCGTGGTCAAACCGAGCGCCAGGCAGGTTGGGGTACATGACACTCACTTTGATCATGTTTCGTCTCCTCGTGAGGCTTCGAGTTCCAGGGGCCAATCTTGCACGTGATACACATGCGGGCGCAAGCCGCGAGTCGGTGATCGCGGTTCTGCCGGCCGAGGTGGCCCCATGATGGTCAGCGAGCCGCTCGGAAAGAAAATGCGGCGACGCTGGCTGCGTTTTGACTGCGCGACGAGGCGGTGCGACGAAGCGGGCCTGCAAGCCGCCCGAGAACGCGCTGAGTCCAGAAGGTCGCGCGGACCGGCTGCTGTTGCTGGTTCATCGGTTGAATCCAAGGTTCGATTCCGGTCGCTGATGGGGATTTGAACATTGTTTCCGGTATTCGCAATCGGCGACGGCACTCCTTCCTCGTTTTGGACGCAACGTACACAATTCTCTTGTCCGAGGATCGACCTGGGAAGGCCCTTGTATTCACACGAGCGCAGAGCAACGGATGCCGCCACCCAAGGCGGAGCGAGAGTAGACTGTCCGCGTCGCTGGGAAGCGAAACACGAAACGTGTTGGGGATTTCTACAACAAGGGAGGTTCTATGCACTACGTCACACAGCTCCGGGGAACTATCGTGGCAGTCACTCTGTTACTGCTGAGCACAGCCGCCGCTGCTCAGCCCAACGATCTCCAGGCAGTCGCCCGCAATCTTGTTCAGGCAGGAATGGTCAAGACCGGTGACAAGGTGCTGATCGCCGGGAGCGTTCGCGATGAAAAACTCATGGAGCACATCGCTATCGAGACGATGAAAGCCGGAGGCCAGCCGATGATCTCGATTGGGAGCGACAGCCTGACGCGCCGGTCCTACGATGAGGTGCCGGCGAGCTATGACTCGCTTCCGGCGACGCTCAACCTTGCGCTGATCAACATGTTCGACGTTCAAATCCTGCTCGACGTAGGGGAAGCCGAGGACCTTCTGTCCGGCGTTCCACAGAGCCGCCAGGCGGCGCGGGCGAAAGCGAATGAGCCCGCTAATCAGGCATTCTTTGAGCGCAATGTGCGACTCGTTAATCTCGGCAACGGACTCTATCCGACCGCGACGCTCTCGCGCCGGCTCGGCGTGCCGCAACCGGAGCTGGCGTCGACCTTCTGGAAAGGTGCGAGTGTTCCTGCCCAGACGCTAAGGACCAACGGAGAAACCGTCCGCACCGCGTTTGCCGGCGCCAAACAGGTGACGCTGACACACCCGAACGGCACGAACCTGACGTTCGGCGTCGACGCCGGGCGCGCCTTCGTGTCCGACGGCGCTATCACGGCGGAGAAAGTGAAGCAGGGCAGCGCGGCGGCGAGTACCTGGCTTCCTGCCGGAGAGCTGATTCTTCCTACCGTTGCGGGCACCGCGGAGGGGAAAGTCGTCATCGACAAAATGCTTTGGAGCGGCCAGGAGGTTCGCGGTCTCACGCTGACCTACAGCAAAGGCAGACTCACCTCCATGACCGCCGCATCCAACATCGATAACTTGAAGGCGCGCTACGATGCTGCGGGCGGTGGAAAGGACCAGTTCGGATACATCGATATCGGCCTCAATCCTGAGACCAAGCTGCCAGTGGGAACAGGCCGCATCGTTTGGACCGCACCCGGCGCGGTGACGCTGGGCCTGGGCGACAACCGCGGCTTCGGCGGAACGAACGCAAGCGACTTCGGGTTGGCGACGCAGATCGGCGGAGCGACCGTGAAGGCTGACGGAAAGACGGTCGTCGAAAACGGTGCGCTGAAGTAAGTTAGCGCGCTCTCCGGTATACCCCGCATTTCGTCCCGGAGTGCGGGGGTTCACTTCCGGCCAACTTGGTGATCAATCTCAAGACCGCAAAGGCACTCGGGCCCACAATCCCACCACCGCTTCTACTACGCACGGACGCGGTGATTCAGTGATGGTGTGTCGCCGACAGCACTGCGTGTTCACGGAAGAGCGCCCGTTAACCCGTACTGGTGCGAAGAGGAACCGAAAGGGCCCCGCTTCGTGGGGAGAGAATTCATGAGTAAGAAAATGGTCGTTGCTTTGTTGGCCACTCTTGCACTGGCTCTTGCTCATCTCGCCCAAGCGCAACAAACCAACGTGTACCGCGTAGGGGTTATTCACGAAGGGGGTTCCTTTTACGACGTCGTTAACGGATTGAAAAACGGGCTTACGGAATTGGGGCTGGAAGAGCGTAAGAGCTACGTGCTGGAAGTCCATGACCTGAAGGGCAATACAAAGGCAGCAGAAGAAGCAGCGAGGAGCTTGGAGCGAGACAACGTCAATCTGATATACGTAATATCGACGTCTCCGACTACCGCAGTGAAGCGAGCGACAGTGAAGGTGCCGATCGTGTTCGCCGTCGGGAGTGATCCGGTCGTCTCTGGACTGGTCGAGGGATTCGCCAAGCCCGGAGGGCGCCTGACGGGCATTCACTTTCTCTCGGCGGATCTCACAGGAAAACGGCTGGAAATACTGAAAGAAATACTCCCGGCGCTGCGTAAAGTAGTGACGTTCTACGATCCCGGCAATGAAAGCGCGGTGAGATCCGTGAACTCGGCGCGGGAAGCAGGGCGTCGGCTCAAGGTCGAGATCGTCGAGCGGCACGTCAGGTCGGTCGACGAGTTACAACTTGGTTTTGCGGCGCTCGATGCGCGTGATGCGGAAGCTTACTTTTACACGAACGACGCGATGGTGGTGAGCCAGGCTCAGTACCTCATCGAAATGGCGAGGGCCAAGAAGTTACCGACGATGTTCAACGAGTCCGGTCTCATGACGCTCGGAGCCTTGGTCACCTATGGCGTGAGCTACCGAGAAATTGGCCGGTTGTCGGCAAAATACGTCCAGCGAGTTCTCGCTGGAACCAGTCCTCGGGATCTGCCGGTCGAGTCGCTCAGCAGGTTAGAGTTGGCGGTAAACCTCAAGACAGCACGAGAGCTTGGCATCACGATTCCGCAGTCTGTTGTGTTTCGCGCGGACAAAGTCATTGAGTAAGAGCCACTGCAACTAGGGCTTACCGTGCCGCAAACGCTGCTCGTGCGGACCGACGAGGTGATTCAGTGATCGAACACTTCCAGGTGCCCAGCCGGACTGCGCTGCTCGATTGACCTGAGTCGTCCAACGGCTGCCACCGAAGGGATCGAATGAAACGTGCGCTGCGCTGGATCGGCATAGGCTTGGGAAGCTTGGCCGGGTTGGTCATCATCGCTTGCGTCGTCTTGTACATTCTCTCCGAGCGCGTGCTGCGGCGCACTTACGAGATCCCGACAGTTGCGCTATCGATTCCGACGGACCCGGCATCGATCGTCGAAGGGCAGCGGCTGGCCACGGTCCGCGGCTGCTTCCACGGTTGCCACGGCAAGCAGGGCGAGGGCGCAGTCATGTTCGACGAGCCGATCATCGCGCGTGTCGTGGCGCCGAATCTCACGGCCGCCGTGCGCAAATACAGCGATGCGGAGCTCGCCGTCATCATCAGGAATGGCGTGCGGCCCGGGGGGCGAAGCATGGTCATCATGCCGTCGGAGGCATTCGTGGGACTGACGGACGCAGACCTGGGCCGCATCGTCGCGTCTCTGAAGAGCTTGCCGGAGGTGGCGGGGCCGGGGCCGAGTGTCTCGCTGGGCCCGATCGGGCGAGTCGGGTTAGCCGTTGGAAAATTCAACATGGTGGCGCAGCTCATCGCCGATACCGTCCCGCCTCCTGAGGCAACAGATAAAGAGGCCGCCTACGGACGATACCTGGCGCGGACCATCTGCGCCTCGTGCCATGGGACAGATCTGCGCGGCACGTCCAATCCGGAATTCACAAGTCCGGATCTGCGGGTGGTCGCGGCCTATCCCGCGGAAGCGTTCGCTCAGCTGATGCGAACGGGCGTTGCGCTCGGGGGAAGAAACCTTGCGGTAATGAGTGAGATGGCGCGCGACAACCTGTCATACCTCACTGATTCGGAGACCGCGGCCCTTTACACCTATCTGCACTCCTTGCCGGAAGCTGCGCGCAACTGAATGTCGGGCGAGGTTCGACCAGCGGCGTGATCCTGCGCGGACGATTCATCGCGAAGCGCTCCTCATCTTCGGATGCTCGAATGCCGGTGCTTCGCGATCGGATGAAATAATCGAACGAAGCGATGCGCGTTTCTGGTCTCGACCCTGGCGCTTGCCGTCTCACGCGTGGCCCGTGCGCGGAATGCGCCGCCGCCGCTGAGCGGCCGCTTCCGGCCAACTGGCGCCAGGCGACGAAGTTGCCGACTGCGGACGTTCGATAGCACTGTCAACCCAGAGCGGCCAACTGGCTGCGACAGTGGAGCAGCCCCGGTTGCCATGTCGGGACCATCGCGTCTGGCTCGATGAACGCGCGATAGACCTTCTCGCGTTTCATGGCCAAGACTCGATGGAGTCGCACGGTGTTGGGCATGGTCAGTTCTCCTCCGGTTTCGCGTTCCGGGGTTGTAGAAATCACAGCTCGATGATGCAGTGCGCGCGGGCAGGCTCCAGCTGCAGATCACCCCGCGCGCACTACCTCCCCTAAGCGCCTGGAATGGGCAGCACGGGCATGATCTCGACGGAATCGCCAGGGAAAATGGAAAAGTGCGGATGCCTGTCGAAGAGCTTGGCAGCGGCCTCGTGCGAATCCGCGCGCACAACCGTGAATGCGCCCATGTCATTGCTCGTATCGTCGATCCCACGTTGCGTGACCTTCTTGGTCTTCCCCAATGGTCCGCCCATGCTGACAATGGCGGCGTGATGTTTCTCGACCCACGCCTTCCAGGCCGCCATGCCTTCTCGTTCCTTCGCGCGGCGATCGCCTTCGGGAAGGGCGTCCCAGGCCACTCGTCGCGGACTGGTTTTGCTGCCAAGGAACACTGCGAGATAGGTATTGTTCGTGCTCATAACGTCTCCTTTCTATTGCGCTTTGCGGGTTGGAACAACAACTCGATATACGATGCAAGTGATGATGCTCGCGGCCGCGATCGTCTAGACCGACCTTGGGCTCTAGCGGCACCGATGACCGCTATGCCGTCGGCCCACCGAAATATTTAATCTTCGATATTACCTAGGCAGATGTATTTCATGACACACCTCCTATTTTTTTATCGCGAAATCTGCCGCCTCGAAAATCTGACGGATTTCGATCGTGTCACCGGGTTCGGCCGGGCAACGCTGCGCCCATTTCACGACTTCTTCTTTTGACGGCGCCTCCACCATCCAGTAACCGCCGAGCACTTCTTTGGCTTCGATGTAAGGTCCATCGGTCACGGTGGGTTTGCCTTGGCCAAACGAGACGCGGGCGCCGGTGGTTTGCGGGTGGAGTCCGTTCAAAGACTCAATCCGGAGGGCCTTGCCCATCTCGTCATTAAACCGGCCCATTTCCTCCATCTTCTTCGGATCGGGTACGAAGTTGGGGTCTACTTTTTTGCCGCCTTGATAAACAGCGGGGATCATCAGCATCATGAATTTCATGGTATTTCTCCTGGTTAATAATTGTTGTCCTACTCCCTTAGTCGTTTGGTGAAGTCCGATTTCGACAACGCTCGAAAATTATTGTTTTTGAAGCTCGGAATCGAGGTGGATGACGCGCCTGAGATCGCGGAGCAGACTGAAGTCTAGTGCGGTGGGCCGGTGAGCTTCCTAGTACAGGGCGTACCGGCCAGAAGCCGTCATTGCATCACCGCGGCGCGCATGCTACGCAGTAGCGGGCCGTGTCGTCGCCGCGCGCCGCTCGATGCCTTGCTTCACCTTCCACGTGGTGAACATCGTCGTCAGCGTGGCGCACACCACGACGTAGCCGACGACGGGGAAGTGTTCGAGCTTGCCGTCGGGTGCCATCGTCACAATGTGGCCGGCGATCACCGACGCGATCCCACCTGAAACTTGCTGGATGGCCGCGCCCAGCGCGTTGAACGACCCGCGCTTGGTCATCTCGGGCACCGAGGTCGACATCGCCTGGAACGGGATCATCCGCGAGAAGATCCCCACGAACAGCACCACGTTGACGACGATCACCACCGTCAGCGACACCGGCGGTAGGTGCGTATAGATCAGCACCATCACGATGGATAGCGATGCTGCCCGCCACGAACACCGGGTACTTGCCCTGCTTGTCGGCGAGCTTGCCCACCAGCGGTCCGATGAAGATCGTGAATGCGCCGGTGATCAGGTAGATCGTCGGCAAGCTCGTGAGCGCGATGCCCAGGTTGTTTACGATGAAGGCGCTGCCGAACGGCATCAGCATGAAGCCGCCGGTCGCCAGCAGCATCATCGTGACGAACGCGCTCCAGTGGCGCGGCTCGCGCACCGTGTCGTACAGGTGCATCCACGGGCTGCGTTCCTGCCGCTCCTTGAGATGCGCCACCACCGGTTGCAGCTTCCACGCGACCACCAGGCCGCCGACGATGCCGAACACCACCATCACCAGAAACGGCGCATGCCAGTTCCAGTGGTTGGACAGGTAAATGCCCGCGGGCAGCCCCAGGATCTGGCTCGCGGCAAACGCCGTCTGGATGAAGCCGATCACGCGGCCACGCTGATCCGGCTCGAACAGGTCGGTGGCAATGGCCATCACCACCGAGCCGATAACGCCGCCGAAGATGCCGGTGACAATGCGGGCGGCCAGCAGGGCATGGAACGAGTTGGCCAGGCCGCACCACAGCGTGCCGAGCACGAAGCCCGTGTAGAAAAACAGCAGCAGCTTCTTGCGGTCGTAGCGGTCGGCAAAGCCCGCCACCAGGAGACCGCTGGCGCCGGCGCTGAATGCATATGCCGACACGATGAACCCGAAATCGCGCGGAGACATGTTGAGCGCCGGCATCACCAACGCCCCCAGCGGCGCCACGATCATGAAGTCCAAGATCACGGCAAACTGCAGGAAGGCGAGCGAGGCTACGACAAACGTCTGGTACGGCGTGAAGCGGTTGGGGGATTTCTTGTCGGCAGGTGGCATGCGGGAAACTCGGTGGGATTGTCCAAATGATATAAGAACCCGGCGGTCGCGGCCTATTCCGGAGAACCTTGGCCCCTGCGCGCTTGACGTGACATAAGGTTCGCAGAAAAAGTAAGGTTCGTTCACGATCGAACTATGAAAGGCGGCCCCAACATTGTTCGTATCGCCGCGATCTCGGTACGGGAAAGCGCGCCAGGGGGATCGCGCGTTGTGTTGCTCACAGCCAATGGCCTGCGGCCCCCTGCGTCCGGGAAGGGGTCGATCTACGACTTACTGGAAAGTCGCAGTTCGGCCAACTTCGGACGTAGCGCCTGGCGCCCCGTTGCGGTCATTTGGTCGTTGCCGTGCGCGTTGATAAACCTTCTCCTTCAGCCGCAATAACTCTCCCCGGTGCGGACGCTGTAATATCCGACCAAGATCTTCTGCCGGATCCGTCGGAGCCGCTAATACAGCGCAAGCGCCCCGTTCCCACGTGGCGAATTCGTGGCACACATCACTTTAGACTCCAGAACAAACCAACTGCCATGCGTACATTCGTTGTAGCAGCCGTACTCTTCACCGCCACGCACGCCAGTGCCGCCGCGCCGGCCTATGACGAGGCGGCTGATGCCAGGGCCGAGATCCAATCCGCCCTCGTCCAGGCCCAGCGCGCCAAGGTCCCTGTACTTGTGGTCTTCGGCGCCAACTGGTGCGGGGACTGCAAGGTTCTCGACATGGCGTTCAAGAGCGGTGCCAGCGCACCGCTCGTTCAAAAGAACTTCAAAGTCGTCAAGGTCAACGTCGGCAAATTCGATCGAAACGTTGACATCGCAAAGTCTTACGGCTTGCCGCTGAAGAACGGAATTCCCGCCGTTGTCATGCTCTCTCCAGCTGGGAAGGTCATGTACGCGACTCGCGCCGGCGAACTAGCGGATGCTCGAAACATGGGTGACACCGCCATCTATGAATTCTTCGCCAGGGTTGCTGCCTCCAAAGAATGAAGACTCAGGGACACGTCAATGCGTTGGGGTCTGACCCGGCAGTCAACCGGATGCTGCGGCCCTGGACGAGTCGGCGCAAAACATCGCCGGTGTCGCGAGAGCGAGGTGCAGGGCAACGCCTCGCTGTGACATCTTTTGCAGGCCGGTGCGGCCAAGGCGCCGGAACAGATTTGTTCTTTCAACAGGAGGCAGCATGAACTTGAAGCAGCAGATCGTCGCCGGCGTATTCTTCTGCTCGTACGGCGCCATCGCGCTGGCGCAAACGATTGTGGGCGTGAGCTGGTCCAACTTCCAGGAAGAGCGCTGGAAGACCGACGAGGCGGCCATCAAGAGCCAACTCGCCAAGATCGGCGGCAGTTACGTAAGCGCCGACGCCGGCGGCTCGCCCGAGAAGCAATTGGCCGACATCGATGGCCTGATCGCCAAAGGCGCCAAGGTACTGATCATCCTGGCCATGGACAAGGACGCGATCCTTCCCGCGCTGGCCAAGGCGAAGGCGAAGAACATCCCGGTCGTCGCCTATGACCGCCTGATCGAGCAGCCGGGCGTGTTCTACATCACCTTCGACAACAAGGAAGTCGGCCGCATGCAAGCGCGTGCCGTTCTGGCGGCCAAGCCGAAGGGCAACTACGTGATGATCAAGGGTTCGCCTACCGACCCGAACGCCGACTTCCTGCGCTCGGGCCAACAGGAAGTGCTGGCTGACGCCATCAAGAGGGGCGACATCAAGATCGTCGGCGAGGAATACACCGAGGGCTGGAAACCCGAAGTCGCGCAGAAGAACATGGAGCAGATCCTGACCAAGAACTCGAACAAGGTCGACGCCGTCGTGGCTTCGAACGATGGCATGGCCGGCGGCGTGGTGGCGGCCCTGTCGGCGCGTGGCCTTAAAGGGGTGCCGGTGTCGGGCCAAGACGGTGACATCGCCGCCCTCAACCGAGTGGCGCTGGGCTCCCAAACCGTATCGGTGTGGAAGGACTCGCGCGATCTCGGCCGCGAAGCCGCGACCGCGGCGGTATTGCTCGCCACCGGCAAGAAGGTCGACGGTTCGGTCACGTGGGCCGAGGGCGAGAAAAAGGTCCCGATGAACGCGATGTTCCTGAAGGCCGTTCCCGTCACGCAGGCCAACCTCGACATCCCGATCAAGGCCGGTCACATCACCAAAGAAGTCGCCTGCAGGGGCGTAGCGCCGGCCACCGCACCGGCCGCCTGCAAGTAAGGCGCGCCCTGCGCGGGCCGCGGTCGTCGCGGTGCCTCGCGCCGCGGCGCCTATTGTTCGGCACCGCCCGACGCATGTTGAATCGATTGCAAATAAGCGCACTCGATCTGCGCCTTTCGATCATGGCAGGCGTGCTTGTCGTGATGGCACTCGTCTTCCACGCGTTCACGGGCAACTTCCTGACGCCGGAGAACCTCTACAACATCGCACAGCAGACGGCCGTGGTCGGCATCGTTGCCGCGGGCATCGCGCTGATCATCGTCGCGCGCCAGATCGACCTGTCGGTCGGTTCGGTGCTGGGCGTTGTCGGCGTGCTGATCGCTTTCCTGATGTACAGCAAGGGCTGGCATTGGGTCCCGGCCTGCCTGGCCGGGCTCGCCGTGTCGCTGGTGATCGCGCTGTACCAAGGCTGGCTCGTCGCATACCTGGGCGTGCCCTCGTTCGTGGTAACTCTGGGCGGCCTGATGTCATTTCGCGGCGCCGCCTTCCTGATTGCCGACGGCAAGACCCAGCCGGTAAGCGACCCGCTCTTCCTGAAGCTCGGTGGCGGCCTTGACGGCTCACTTGGCCCCACCGCGAGTTGGGTGTTGGGCTTGGCGCTGGCGGCGCTGATGGCCTGGAACACCCTGTCGCGCCGGCGCAGCGCGCAGGTGCACGGATTCCCCCTGCGACCGCTGTGGTTCGACGCCGGCTTGGCGCTGTTCTTCATCATCGTGCTACTCGCCTTCGTGGCGACTATGAACGCCTACGTGCTGGCGGACAAAGGCGCCGGCCAGGGCATTCCGATCCCAGTGCTGATTTGGGGCGTGGTGGTGACGAGCCTGGCCTTCATTGCCAACCGCACACGCTTCGGCCGCTACGTCTACGCGATCGGCGGCAATCCTGAGGCGGCGCTGCTGGTGGGCATCCCGGTCAAGAAGGTGACGCTCATGCTATTCCTGCTGCTCGCAGTGATGGTAACCGTTGCCTCAGTCGTGCAGGTGTCGCGCCTGAATGCCGGCACCAATTCGCTGGGTACGGGCCTGGAGCTGTATGTGATCGCTGCGGCGGTCATCGGCGGCGTGGCACTGTCGGGCGGCGGCGGCACGGTGCTAGGCTCGGTGCTGGGCGCACTGATCGTGCAATTCCTTGAAAGTGGCATGCTGCTGCTGGACGTGAGCATCGGCTACCGCATGGTCATCATCGGCCAGGTGCTGATCGTGGCCGTTGTCTTCGACGTTCTCTACCGCCGCGCCACTGGGGAACGCATGACATGAGCAGCCACGACACCTCTTCGCCGCTGATCGAAATGCGGAGCATCCACAAGGCCTTCGGCGGCGTGCATGCTGTCGCGGACGTAAGCCTGACGGTTTACCCCGGCGAGGTAGTCGCGCTGCTTGGTCACAACGGCGCAGGCAAGTCTACGTTGATGAAACTACTTGCCGGCGCATACCCGATCGACAGCGGCGAGGTGCGTGTGGCGGGCAACGTGGCGGCCATCGAGAGCCCGGCCGACTCGCAGCGCTTGGGCATCGAGACCATTTACCAGACACTGGCGTTGGCCGACAACCTCGACAGCGTGGCCAACCTGTTCCTCGGGCGGGAGTTGACGACACGTTGGGGCACGCTGGACGAGTATGCGATGGAAAAAGCCGCGCGCGAAGTGTTTCACCGCCTCAACCCCAATTTCAAGAACATCCGCGTGCCGGTGCGTTCGCTATCGGGCGGGCAGCGTCAGATAGTCGCCATTTCGCGCGCTCTGCACTTCAACGCACGCGCACTGATCATGGACGAGCCCTGCGCCGCGCTCGGGCCGGAGGAAACGCGCATGGTGCATGATCTGGTACGCAAGTTGAAAGCGGGCGGCGTTGGCATCTTCCTGATCTCGCACGACATGCCCGACGTGTTCGGCCTTTCCGACCGGCTATCGGTCATGAAGAATGGCAAGACCGTCGGCACCTACCGCACCGCAGACGTCACTGAAGACGAGGTGCTGGGCATGATCATCGCCGGCAAGAGGGTGACGCGCGTCCCCGAGTGCTTCGCTCCGTCGAGCAGCGCATCGATTCGCTGATCGGACTGGACGTCGGCACCTCCCGGAGACAAGGCGGCGGGCCGTCGGCGACAGGCCGGGCCAAGTCGTGCGAACGTAGCATCACCGACCAATCGAGGACGCGACAGTCTGAAGCGAAGTCGACTCGCCGATAGGCCGCATTGTCGTCGGCACCGCTTCGCGGATCGACCAGAGTCTGATCGCGTTCAAGCGGTTCTGCTCGCCGACGTGCAACAGTGTCCAGGACCGGATGTGCTACTACGTCTCAGCACTGATAAGCGAATGTCCCCTCCTGGTTGGCGCGAGTGGCTGAACGAGTCGATTTGCGACATGTCGCAGTTCGGCCAACTGCGACCCTACGCCCTGATGCCCGAAAGCAGCCGGTCAGTGGCGCTATCGACCGAAGCGGACGTTTCCCCGAGATTGCTGATCGTGAGCGCCCGGCTTATAGTCCGCTGACACCCAAAGTCAGCCGGGGGAGCGGCGCGGGAGCAGCGTCGGTTAGCGGCATCGTCTCGGCCGATGTGGCGGGCTATTCCCGCCTCATGGGCCAGGACGAGAGCCTTACGCTTGGCACGCTCAAGTCCCATCGAGCCCGCAGCCGACATGACTCGGGGTTGTAATCGGCTAGACTAGATCCAGCGCAATAAAGCTCGGGGTCCCGTTTGTTCACACGCCGCCAAGCGATTATCGCGTTGCCACTCGCGTGCAACGCGCTGGCTATCCGGGCGCAGATGCGTAAGGCAGGCTCGAAGAAACGCATCGGGCTCCTATACGGCGGCAGTCCGAGCGAGGTGGAGGACCTTGAGAAGCCCATTTGGACCACGATACAACGGCTTGGGTGGATAGGTGACGAGAATCTATTTGTGGAACGCGCCTTTGCCGACGGCGACGCTGGCGTTCTGAAGCATCTCGCTGAAACCTTGGTAAGCAAGCACGTTGACCTAATTCTGGCCGTCGGTAACAGCGCGCCCCTAGCCGCTGCGCGTGCTACTCAGATGATTCCGATCGTGTTCGTGAACACCCTGTTGCCGCTTGAGCGCGGCTTGATCGATTCGTACGCACGACCCGGACGGAACGCCACTGGCGTTGCACTTTATACGGATCTCGAAGTAACAACGAAGAGGCTCGATTTCCTAAAACAGATCGTGCCATTCGCCACTCGCCTTTCCTGGACAGCCTTAGCGGCGTATTTTTCATTGGAGACGGTGTCCGGCCACCCGCGTGACATGATTCCGACGTACGTAAGGGCAGCGAGACAAGCTGGATTTGAAACTCGGTTTCACCAAGTACGACAGGATCAGGACCTCAATCGGCTCTTCGCGGAGATCGTAGCTTCGTCGGCTCAAGCGCTGATGGCCGCTCTCTCGGGTCTTCCACCCGACACAGTAAAGAGCTACATCGCTCTTGCACTACGACACCGTCTGCCCACCGCTTTCTTCGATAGAGGGTTCGTGAAAGCCGGTGGCCTGCTCAGCTACGGACTTCCGCATGCCGAGGAACAACTCAACGGGGTGCGGTGCGGCGAGTACGTTGACCGCGTTCTTCTTGGTGCTGCCCCTGGGTCCATCGCCGTCTACCGCCCGGACAAGTACGAATTTGTGATCAATCTGAACACAGCGAAGGAACTTGGCCTAAGACTTCCGCAATCGTTGCTTCTCCGAGCGGACGAGGTGATTCAATAGCCATAATCTCCGATTCGGGCCGTTCAGAGAAGTCGGGAACGACCGCTTCTCAGTCGCGCGAAGGGCTGGAACGGGTCCGATTGCGGACGGACAATCGATCGTCGGTCCCTTTTCGCCGTCAGATAAAATGATCGAATGAAGCGACGCTCGTTTGTCGTCTCGACCCTGGCGCTTGCCGCCTCGCGCGCGGCCGTTGCACAGAATGCACCGAAGGCTGCGCGCATCGGTTGGATCACGGCGCAGCGGGCGGCGAGCCTTTCGCCGAACATAGACGCATTGCAATCGGCGCTGGCCGATCTGGGTTACGTCGAGGGGCGAAACCTCACGATCGAGTTCCGCTTCGGTGACGACGCGATCGAGCGCGTGCCCGCGCTCGCGGCCGAGCTGGAGCGCATTCCCGTCGATCTCATCATGGCGCAGGGTGACGCGGTCACCGTCATCAGCAAGCTGGGCCTCAAGGTGCCCGTCGTCTATGTCTTCAGCGGCGATCCGGTCGCTGCCGGATTCGCCGACAGCCTCGCGCATCCGCGCGGCAACATGACCGGATTGACGTTCATGGCGGCGGAGCTCAACGGCAAGCGGCTGGAGATGCTGCGCGAGATCATGCCGAAGGTGCACCGCGTCGCAATCGTAGGCAATCCCGATCATCCCGGCGCGAACGTCGAGCGCGATTACTGCGAAGAAGCGGGGAAGCGGTTGGGATTGGCGCTGGCGTATTTCGCGACGCGCACCGGCGACGAGCTCACGGCTGCGTTGGCTGAAATGGCGAAGGACCCGCCGCAGGCGATCTCGCTTTTCGCCGACGGCTTCGCCATCCAGAACCGCCAGCGCATCATCGACTTCGCCACCGGCAAGCGTGCGCCCGTGATTTCGGGCTGGCCGGTGTTCGCCCGGAGTGGCGCGATCTGCACGTACGGGCCGCGCCTCAGCGAATCGTACCGGCGGCTGGCGTATTACGTCGACCGCGTGCTCAAGGGCGCGAAGCCCGCGGATCTGCCGATCGAGCGGCCGACGAAATTCGAATTGGTGATCAATCTCAGGACCGCGAAGGCGCTGGGTCTCACGATCCCGCAGACGCTGCTCGTGCGCGCGGACGAAGTCATCGAGTAGACGCGGACAGTTAGAAGGCCTTCGCGCCTTCGCGCGGCGATGCCGTCGCGCGCTGAATCATCGCGCCGCGGAAGCGTTCGACTGGCGTCGCTTTTCGGTGCAGGAGTAGTCCGCATCGGTGCTGCATTCCTTTCCGGTTTGTAACGCGAAGCGCGCGAGAAATCCGGCGACTTCAAACGTCGCCATCGCGTTCGGCGCTCCCTGTCGGCACGCTGACCTATTCTCGGCTGAGGCGACCACTTCGAGTCGACACTAGAACGTCGCACTTCGGCCACAACCGGCTGTAGTGCCTTCTCCTTCAAAGCGGCCAGTCGCGCTTCACCATGCGCGTCAGACGCCAGTCGTCTTCGTTCGGGTTGCAGCCAGGTCGTACGCGTATCGCTACCCCAAAAGGTCTTAACCCTGAGTACGCCGGTTGGCACCTGGCGCGCCGCACGCCGCATGTGATTAGAATAACCCCAGCGGATCATTTCTACGATCTGTCGAAAGAACCATGGTTATCCGTCGCAGAGTATGCCTAGCCCTTGAAGCCAGCGCGCTGGTGGCGCCATGTGCATCTCTAGCGCAAGTGTATGGTGCAAGAATCCCGCACATTGCCTATCTATCCCAAGGGTCGTAGGTAGACCGCGGGGTGTTTCTCGGCGCATTCAAGGAGGGGCTTCGGGAGTTTGGATGGATCGACGGCAAGAACATCGTCATCGACGTACACTGGGCACCCCCGTATGAGTTTCCGCAACTAACCGCGTCTTTGGTTAAGCGCAACCCGTCCGCGATCGTGGGGACCTGCATCCCATCGACGCGTGCGGCCAAGAACGCCACGACGAAAGGAGAGCCAACGTGAATATGTCAATGCTTTGGTTCAAGCGTTTTCAATACATTACCCGGATGATTCTGTGCGTTTCGGTCGCCTTCGGCGTCACCGCATGCGCGAGCATGCGATTGGAGCCGAATGTGGAAGCCGAAAGGCTCGCGTCCGAGGCGCGGATTGTATTGTTCAGCTTCTTGCGCGATCCCAATCAAACTTGGATCCAGCAAAACCTTAGCCGCGCGCGAGGCGTTCTGATTGCTCCGCAAATCGTACGAGCCGGATTCATCGTTGGTGGATCGGGCGGCCGCGCCGTGCTCGTCGCGACAGACGGCCGCACATGGGCCGGTCCTGCGTTCTACGATCTCGCCACCGCGAGTGTCGGATTTCAGGCCGGCGTGGACGTATCCGAGGCGGTGATCTTGGTCATGACGGAGAAGGGTCTCAATTCCCTGCTGTCGACGTCGTTCAAGGTCGGTGGCGATGCCAGCATCGCGGTGGGGCCGGTGGGCGCAGGTGCGCAGTCGACGGTAACCGCCGATCTGGTTGCGTTTACTCGAGCCAAGGGCTTGTACGGCGGCGTCAACCTCGACGGCACGGTCGCGAGCACAGACGTGGCATGGAACGATGCGTTTTACGGGAGAACAAACGTACTACCGACCGACATTCTTATCCGAAGGACCGTGACACATCCCAGCTCCGTGCCGTTGTTGTCTGAAGTGGCTGCGGCGGCTCGTTGATGCAAGGCTTTATACCTGCTTCCCGTTCAACGTGCCGCCCAACCCGGCGGTCAACCGGACGCGCCGATTTGTGGCTTCAACTTGCGCGCGTTGGCGCGGCCCGATTAGCTGCGTCTGGTTTCCAATTCCGCTATGGCCGATCAGGGTCGTTTTTTGTCGTTCGCGAATGTCGCTGACCGGCCACAATCTGCCGGTCGCTCCATCACCACAAACAATCAACCCCGCCAAAGCGGGGCTGACATTGTTGCTATTGCACTCAGTTTTTTTAAGCTTTCTCAAAGCGAGTCCGGCGATGCCGAGACCAAGAAGCGCGAGGGTGGCGGGCTCCGGCGCAGCCGATGAATTTTCCGTTGGCCCTTTCACTCGCACCTGAGGCCTCGCCGTGCTTTGCCGATCTGCATCCACAATCGAGCGTCAAGATGGTTCTGAACCGAGCTCCGCCACGAGCGCCGGCCACCTACCCGCCCGGTCCGTCGGTCATGATATGGCCTATAAGATCGCTGACATTGCGCTCCATGTCGTCCATGAGGTCGTAAAGTAGGTAGCGCAGGGCCAGCATGCCGACCAGCGTTTCGTGCTCGTCCAGGACGACCAGATGGCGGATGTGATGCTTGCGCATCAGTGCTGCGGCTGTGGCCACCGAGGTGTTCACGCTAACCGATAGCGCCGGACTCGACATGATGTCCCGCACGCGCGTGGTATTGGGGTCGCCGCCGGCGGCGACGACCTTTTCCATCACGTCACGCTCAGTCACCACGCCGACGACCCCAGTCCCTTCGAGGACGGCCGCGGCACCGACGTGGCGTTCGGTCATCACGCGCGCCGCTCGGACGACCGTATCCTCCGGAGTTACCGTCAAGGGTGGCTTGTTGCCTAGCCGAATCAGTCCCATGCTAGCTCCCCCTCGTGCAAATTGACGAGCCATTTTACTCCCGTGATCAGCTCTCAGAACGCATGACTGGCTGCAATGCGTCGACACTAGAACGTCGCACTTCGGCCAGAAGCCGTCTTCCGCAACCTCGCCGCAAAGCGGACCTGCAATCCCAGAAATGGGCAGGTACGGCATGAGGCAACTGACGCGGTGAAGGAGCGGCATGCTGCCTCGAAGCGGGGGCTTTAAGAAGCGCTGGGGGTATGATCGCTGGTTGGCAAACAACCCCGCGATCGCCTGCTGCCGCCCGTAGATGGGATCTGGATAATGCGTTTTAGGTCTCAGCACCGGCCGAACCGCCGCAAGTTTATGGGGCAAGTGGCAGCCGCGCTCACGCTCGCCCAGACTGGCAGTTTCCCCGCGCGGGCGGCGCCGACGAATGGTCCGACTACCGATTTTGCAGCGCTCACTTCCATGCTCAGCGGTGGAGCCTCGCTGCCCGGAGCACCGGACTATGACCGGTTGCGGCGCGGTGATGCGGGCAAGTTCGATTTCCACCCAGCTGCGATTGCGCACTGCAAGTCGGCGCGAGACGTGTCCAAGGCGGTGACCTTTGCGCGTAAGCACAGCGCGGCGCTCGCGGTGCGTTGCGGAGGCCATAGTTATGCCGGCTTCGGCAGCTGTGACCGCGGCCTGGTTTTGGATCTCTCCGGTTTGCGCGAGATCTTCGTCGATCCGCAGGCGCGGACCGTGCGTGTCGGCGGCGGTGTTCTTGTTGGAGACATTGACAAGGCGACAGCACCGTTCGGTTTGGCGACGACGCTCGGCGAATGCCCAGGAGTTGGCATAGGTGGGCTCGCCACTGGCGGCGGAGTTGGCAAGCTGATGGGCAAGTACGGGCTGACGTGTGACAATCTTCTGACCGCTGAGATGGTGCTTGCGGATGGGCGCATCGCCACGGCAAGCGCGCAAGAAAATCCCGATCTCTACTGGGCGGTGCGGGGTGGCGGCGGAAACTTTGGCGTGGTGACAACCTTCACCTTTCGCTTACACCCGATGAAGGACGTTCTCGCCGGAAACCTCTTCTTCCGTATGGACGATGATGGACAGGTCCTGCGTGAATTTCGGGCCGCAACTGCCAACGCACCGGACGAGCTCACGTTGTTCGGATTGGTGTTACCGGGCGACGATGCGAAGCCCGTGTTTGGGATTGAGGTCTGCTATTGCGGCGAGCAGGCAAGGGGCGAGGAGGCACTGGCGGCCCTCAGACAGTCGAAGCACCTCCTATCCGACAGCGTGAAGTGGCAATCCTACCTCTCCATACAGTCGAGCATTCCGGCCAATGAACCGCCCTCGACGAGCGAGAACCGTACTGGCTTTCTAACGCAACTAGGCGATGACGTAATCGCTATCCTGAAGGACGCTGTCGCCAATTCGCCGGCCAACTATATTATTTGGCTCGTTCACTTTCACGGAGCCGCCGCTGCGGTACCCGTGCGTGAAACAGCCATCTCGCTGCGCGGGCAGGGCTTTGGGTACGGCATCACCGCGCAATGGGATAAGCCTGCGCAACGTATTTCAGCGACGCAATGGACCATATCTCTAGCTAAGCGCCTCGCGCCTCTAAGCCGTGGCAGCTATGTCAACATGATGGACCGAGAAAATTCGGTGGCGGTGCGCGCAGCCTATGGACCCAATTACGAGCGCCTGGCGAAGCTAAAGCGGCGCTACGATCCGGCGAATCTCTTCGCGTTCAATCAGAATATCCGGCCAGCTTGAGCTCCGTGCTAGCCCCTGCAGAGCTCGTGATCGGAGTCCTCAGCAAAGCTGACGCGCCGGGAATATTGCCACCTGAGGGCGAATGTCCGCTTCGGTTGCGCCGGAAAGTCAGCAAGGGGTTGGAAGCCGTCATTCGGTGCCGTGTTCTAACGCCTGCAGAAACGGGCCTGTTCGGCAACGCAGTCACGAAACCTAACCGGTCAGGACAGAGCGAACGAGCTCAGCCACGTCGCCCACCTGTTCCAGTCCATTCAGTTGTCGTATTGCGGCTTCGGTCCGTTCGGCGCCGAGGACCGGGCCCATCAGGTCACGCGCCTTGGTGTTCACGGCCTCGGTATCTAACGGGTTTTCCTTGGTTCCCGGAGGGAAGCGGGTGTGCTTGCTGACCGTTCTGCCATCTTTGAGCACCACCTCGACCAGGCCGCCGCGCGGCGCAGCGGGGTCGTTTAGCTTGGGATCACCGATCACTTTGACCCGCTCCATGACGGCACGGATCTGCGGTGCGGTCATATGCTCGCGCGAGTGTGCGTTGGCAAACGAGACTCCGCCGTCCACCAGGGCGGTGGCTATCAGGTATTGGCAATTGACGTCCGCCATCGCGCTGTTGCTCACGATGCCTACGGCATCTTCGGGCAGGTGGACGACGATGCGGTCGACTGTGGCGGGAGTGAGATTGTGTTCGCGCCGAAGTTTCAACAAGGCGTCCAGGGGCGACTGATTGGGATAGCCCACCGGGAAGGTCTTGATGCCGGATTCCGAGATGAAGTAGCGGCTTCCCAGATCGGCGAGCAATGCGTCTGGCTTGGGCTCGGTCGACAGCGCCTGCAGAAGGTTGTGCGTGCCGCCCAGGACATCGTGCACGCCAGTAAACCCCGCCTGCACCATGACCGCCGCGGTGACCCCGTTGCGCGCCCCCATGCCGCCGAAGTCGAACGCCTTTTCGATATGGTCGTGATCGTCGACCCAACTCCACAGACCCGATACTTGCTGCGCCGAATAGGAAATCGCATAGCGCATGTTCGTTTCATCGAAACGTGCCAGTGAGGCTGCGGCTGCCATGGCGTTCATGGTGGCGGCGTACCCTTCCGCTCCACGATGGGTGCGCCGGACCAGGTCCGGTCCGAGGGCCAGCAGGAACCGGCACCCTACGTCGTAGCCCAGCGCCACCGCGCGGATCATTTCCGATCCAGAGCGATGCTCCTTCTCCGCCATAACCAGAGCCGCCGGAACGGCGGCCGAACCGGGGTGCGCCTTGGTTATCGGTTCGAAGTCGTCGGATTCGTCCGAATGGGCCAGCATGCCGTTTATCAGCGCTGCATTGATAGCGGATGTCCTGATGTTGCTGGCGAGGACGGACGTCTCTGGAACGCCGCCTTGGCTGCGGATGAAGCGCGTGGCCATGACGCCGGGTGGCAGGGCCGACCCGGACACCATCGCCGCCACCGTGTCCAGAATGCGATGCTTGGCATCGAGCAGGACGCGGTCAGGCAGAGCGCGGTCGCGAGACGCAACCATATAAACCGCCAACCGACCGGTGAGGTCGTCCGCGGCAAAGGACCGTCCCGCGGGCAGCAGGCAGGACGCCACCGTGGCGCCAGCCGCTTGCAACAGCCGCCGGCGGGTCAGAACCAAACGATAACGATCTCGATCCTGTCGCATGTGCGCTCTCCCCGATCAGAAGTTGTACATGATGCCGACTGAATCTAGGCACCGCAATTCGGAATATTTTCGATTTCGTGGACAGGAAATGCGAGGTGTCCGCTTTGGTCGAACGGAGACTGTCGACGATCAGGCCGAGTGCGGCCAAGAGCAGTCGGTCAGCACGATTGCGGTTAGCGGTCGTCGATTGACAGACGTGGTGACCCGACTCGATCCGACTCCACGAATGAGGCAATTGAATAAGCTGAGGCGGATCAATTCCGCGCTCGGCCATCAATCACCACGCGACTGCCAGCTCCAACTCGCTTAAGGGTGCTCCTCGCATATCAAAGAGATCGTCACAGTTCGACTACATCGCTAAGTGATTGAATGTCGCCGAAGATGAAGTCCGGTCGCGGTACGGAATCATCCAGCGCCACTTGGCGTCGGTTGATCCAGGCGATGGTCAAGCCGAGCGGCTTGCCGCCAACCAGATCCGTAAACTGCGATTGCCCGGCATGCAGAATTTCTTCCTTGGCGCAGCCGGCATGCTCGATCAGGTAACGAAACAGCGTGCCGTCAGGCTTGTAGCCCTTCGCCCGTTGCGCCGTACACACGAGGTCGAACTCTCGCTGCAACGGCGTCAACGTGAGCAGATCATCATCGATGTTGGACACGACCGCCAGCCTGTAGCGGCGCGACAGTCGGTCGAGCGTACGGACCACATCGTCGTAGAGAACGAAGCGAGGGAACGCATCTAAATAGTGGTTGATCAGGCGTCTCTCGCCAGTGAGACCGAAGTGTGCGAACGTTTCCTCGAGCGAAAGCTCGCAAATCTCGCGATACGTTCGGTACTGCTCCCAATAGTGGACGATGTTTCGGTGTTCCCAGTGTTCCCAGAATACTTTCACGTCGACGCGATGCGCGCCGATATCGGCAAGAATGCGCTCGAATGCGCTGTAGGAGCTTTCGCGGACGCTGATCAACGTGCCGAACACGTCGAAGGATATTAGCGTCGGTCGCAACCGTGCTTGGCGCGCTTCATGACTCATATCGATTGAAGACCTGGTCGTTGTTCACTGAAAACCAAATGGCTGGCGTAAGCTTCAGCGCGCGGCGATGGCCTCGAGCTCGATTAGATAGCCATCGTGCAGCGCAGGGGCCGGCACGCCGGACCGTGCCGGGCGGTGTTCGCCAAAAGCTTCGGCGTAGATCGCGTTGAACGCGGTCCAATGCTCGACGCCGACCAGGTAAGCCGTCACTTTCGCGTGAGGTATCTCGGAATCAAGGTGGATGACGCTCTTGAGATCGCAGAGCAGACTGAAGTGCGACTGGGCTGCCGGTGAGCGTCCCCTATACCGGGCGCTGGCCGGCCATCAACGGTCGGTCGAAGTGTGCAGAAGAACTTCCGCAAAAGCGGACGTTGAATCGCGGTGCACCACCGTACCACCGCAGGCGCTATTTCCCGCAATGATGCCTCACGGATGCCGGGGACGATATTGAGAACCTCGCTAAGGGAGCGCTACTTCTTGAAGCGAAAATTCGCAAGGTCGTAGTCCTGCATCACGTAGCTCTTCGCCTCGACGCGCATCTTGTTGGCATGCTTCGCCTGCGTTTCGCCGCCCGCGGCGACGAAGTCGTTGTAGCCAATGATCTCTACCCGGATGAATCCCTTCTGGATGTCAGTGTGGATCGCACCACCCGCTTCCTGCGCCGTAGAGCCCTTGCGAATCAACCATGCGCGGTTCTCCGAGCCGCCGACCGTGAGAAAACTAATATACCCGCCCGCGCTTACCACGTGGACCCAAAAATTGTCGAACGTCGCAGAGTCCGCCGCCTCGGCCACCACTATCGGTTTCGCCGTCACAAAAGCGTGCGACTCGATGAGGTGCAATTCTTCCGGCGTCAATCCGGCTTCGGCGACGACCCCTTCGCTCTCCAGGTGTGCTTTGATTCTTTCGAGAACCGCCTTTTCTGCCGCGGGTGGATTGCGCTCGAGCCGCGTTTCCACGAATTCCAAGTCCTTCACGATCAGGTCAAATCGGCCCTCCGGTGAGGCGACTATCGCATCCGCGGTCGAGGCCTCCTCTTCTCCGACGACATCGACGAACGCGTAGGTTTTATTGTCAGCCTTGACGAGCTTGTCAGCCTGATCCAGGCGTGCATCCTTGACCTTGTGCTTCCCGAGCGGGACGCCTGCGACACCGACTAGGCCGACTTTCATGGCAGCATGATCTCAAAACGATTGAAGGCCGCTCCAGTGTAACCTCAGCGGCTAATTTAGTTTGGGAGTCCGCTTTTTGGCAATGGCTACTTCCGCTTTGGGTCGAGGCTGTGTGGAAACGCCAAGGTTGCCTAAACCGAAAGATTGCCTAGACTGAAGAAGCAGGTTTCTTCGGAGGGCAGCATGAAGCGATTCGTTGAAGGCGAAGACCGCACTCAGGTTACGCTACTACCCGAATGTCTTGACGACTACGTCGCTGCTGACAACCCGGTACGCGTGATCGATGTCTTTGTTGATGAGTTGAATCTGCATGTGCTTGGCTTCTTGCGCGCGGAGCCGGCGGCGACGGGGCGGCCGTCGTACCACCCTGGTGTGCTGCTGAAGATCTACCTCTATGGCTACCTGAATCGCATTCAATCCAGCCGGCGCCTGGAACGCGAGGCGCAGCGCAACGTTGAGCTGATGTGGCTGACCGGTCGCCTATCGCCAGACTTCAAGACGATTGCCGACTTCCGTCGAGACAATGGTGCGGGTATCCGCAATGTGTGCCGGCGTTTCGTCTTAATGTGCCGGCAGCTCAAGCTGTTTACCCAAGCCATCGTAGCGGTCGACGGAAGCAAGTTCAAGGCGGTCAACAACCGTGACAAGAACTTCACGCCGCACAAGCTGGACCAGCGCATGCAACAGATCGACGAGAGCATCGAGCGCTACCTAAGTGCGCTGGATACGATCGATCGAACTGAGCCGGCCGAGGCTGAGGCGAAGACGGCACATCTGAACGACAAGTTGAAGAAACTCAAGCAGCAGATGCGGCGGTTGCGCAAGATTGAAGCCGAACTGAAGACTCGGCCTGACGAGCAACTGTCTCTGACCGATCCGGACGCTCGGTCGATGGCTACCAGTGGCCGCGGAACCGGCATTGTTGGCTATAACGTCCAAGCGGTAGCCGATGCGAAGCACCACCTGATCGTTGCGCATGAGGTGACCAATACGGGTCACGATCGGGATCAGCTATCGAACATGGCGACGCAGGCGCATGAAGCGATAGGCACCAAGAAGATCGAGGTGATCGCTGATCGAGGTTACTACAGCGGGCGAGAAATCCTGGCCTGTGACGAAGCCGGAATCAGGACCTATGTTCCCAAGAATGAGACATCGAACAGCAAAGCCGCCGGTCGCTTCAGCAAGCTGGACTTTGTCTACATCACCAAGGATGACGAGTACCGCTGCCCTGCGGGCCAGCGACTGGTCTGGCATCACTCGACCATCGAACACGAGATGAAGATCAACGTCTATTACACGTCGGCTTGCTCAAGCTGTGCACTCAAGCGCCAGTGCACCACCGGTAAGGAGCGGCGGGTGCGGCGATGGGAGCATGAGGCCGTCCTCGATGCCATGCAACAGCGACTGGATCGAAAGCCCGATCAGATGAAAGTTCGTCGACGCACCGTCGAACACATCTTCGGCACACTCAAGCACTGGATGGGGTCGACCCACTTCCTCACGAAGACTCTGGCCAAGGTCCGTACCGAGATGAGTCTGCACGTCCTCGCATACAACCTGAAGCGGGTGATGCAGATCCTCGGCATCGCGGGGACGATAAGAGCGATAAGGATCGCGGCAGCGTAAGCTGCTTCTGCGACGCCACTGGACCTCGGATCGCTGCCGAGCTCAGGTGACGGATGAAGCCGACAAGAAGGCACCAAACGCGCCGAAAACCACAATCCGAGCGGCTCTTTAACGCCCAGCACGCCATCACCTACGATTCAAGCCTTTCCACACAGCCTCGGTCGGAAGCAGCCGTACGGAAAATCGGTCTGAAAATCGAGACCCCGATGCCCCGGAGTTTCGCGCTTCCAACGGCAATCAGTTGATTAGCGTATAAGCCCGGCACTCTAAGACACATTGTGCATTGGCTCCCCGACCGGTGCGCGCGATGTTGCGCGCTATCGCAGCTGTGCGCGATCCCCTGATTGTGACCAATGCGCGCGAACAGGCGCGGAACGAGATCGCGGCACTGAGGAGCAACAAATAGGCGAGCCCGGCCGGCATTCTCGTCGGCCTCAGAGAACTAGCGTTACATGCGGCGCCAAGCGCCCGGGCTGGCCCCGCTCGTCGCCGTGAACACGCGGGTGAAGTGACTTTGTCCGAGAATCCGCAGCGGAGTGCGACCTCAGCCAATGATAAGCGTGGATCGCCCAGTAGCTTCGTCAGGCTTTGCTGTTGACAAACTCCCACACCTTAGAGATCACGACCGATCCTTCGCCGACCGAGGATGCAACGCGCTTGACCGAGCCTGCGCGCACATCGCCCACCGCGAAGATGCCGGGCAGCGAGGTGGCGAAGGGCGACGATGCCGAGCCCTCGCCGGAACCCGTGATCACGAAACCTTTGTCGTCGAGTTTCACTAGGCCAGAGAGCCATTCGGTATTAGGCGCAGCGCCCACCATGATGAACAGCGCGCGCGTGTCGACGAGGCGGGTCGCTCCCGTCTTCACGTCACGAATGGTCAACGCCTCGAGATGCTCGCCGCCATGCAACGCGCTTACCTCGGCGCCATACTCAATTGTTATTCTGGGATCCGCATCGAGCCGGCTGGAGAGATAGCTCGACATCGACGCTGCAAGCGAAGGCCCGCGGACTAGTACGCGCACGCAACTCGCCGAACGGCTGAGAAACATCGCTGCTTGTCCCGCCGAATTGCCGCCGCCAACGATGACCGCTTCCGTTCCCTTGCAATAGCGCGCCTCGATTTCGGTCGCGGCATAATAAATGCCGACGCCTTCAAAGTCGGCTAGGCGGTCGAGCGGCGGCCGGCGATATTGCACGCCGGTCGCGACCACCACTGCTCTGGCACGGACGCGCTGTCCGTTGTCGAAGGTGGCGCAGAAGCTCTGATCCGAGAGCTTCTCGAGGAGAATCACCCGTCGCGGCATCGCGAAGCGCGTCCCGAACTTCATCGCCTGCACCTCGCCGCGCCAGACCAAGTCCGCACCCGAAATGCCCGTCGGGAAGCCCATATAATTCTCGATGCGGCTCGAGGTCCCGGCCTGGCCGCCGATCGCAACGTCTTCCACGACCAGCGCGCACAGACCTTCGGCTCCCGCATAAACTCCCGCTGCGACCCCAGCGGGCCCGCCACCCACGATCAGCACGTCGAACGTCTCGTCGTTCCGGAAGTCGAGATGCAGGCCGAGCAGCCGCGCGACCTTGTCGGGCGTGGGATCAGTCACGACAGCGTTCTGCCCGAATATCACCGCGGGCACGGTCGGATGCGATTGAGCAGCTGCGGGCGGTCGCTTCTGCTTCAGGACTTCGCAGTGGCAGCGAGCTGTAGGGAATGCGGTTACGGCTGGCAAACTCCGCGATACGGCGCACGTTGCGGTCCTCATCTTCGCCGATCAGTCGTAGAACGCCGTCACGATCGTCGAGCTGACGTCGACGGCGCGCGGAAAACACCGTGATGATGATGTCTGACATCTCTGGGATTTGAGACATCAGCGTCAGCATCGCTTCACGCGGCACCTCGATTACCCGCGTGTCTCGAACCGTGCGCATCGGCAGCGACCAGGGGCCGCCGTTCAAAAAGGCGATCTCGCCCATGAACTGTGTCGGACCTAAGGTGGATGGCAAATGGCGTTTATCGGTATAGGGATTGACAACCTCAATCTCGCCTTCTTCAACATAGACAAAACGATCTATCGGCTCGCCGGGCCGCGCAAGAAACGTACCTGCAGGATAGGTCGCTATCTTGCCCGCCTCGCGCAACGCCTGCACGTGAGATGCGGACAGCGGGGTTCGCTGCATTTGCCGTAAATCGCCGCCGATCGTTTCCACGTTTCCGCTCGTCCTCTGTAGGGCTAGCCTCAGCCGACTAGATGCCTATCTTGGGAGGCACTGACAGACTTTCAAGGGTGGGTCGACTACGCAGCCTTCTTCCGCCCATCTGATGGCGAGAGGGTAAAGCCCCGTGAATCTTGGCCCCTGTCGGATCACGCGGGAATCCGCCATGGCGAACGGCTGCCAACGGCCCAGGAGCCGACCTTGGCGATTTCTCGCCGAAGCCGACATTCGAGAACCATAGTCAACCTCTGACCACAAAAAAAGGTGAGCCCTATCGCCTGACCTGTCGTCCGTCATCGGGCAGTCATCCACCTTAGTTGCGGCCCGTCATTTCCCACCGTCGACATTCTGCTGACGTTCGGACCGCCTCTGGAGTACAGTGCCTCGTCGCAAGCCAGATCGCCCCTGGACCGAAACTTGGCGAGTCACAAAAGATCGATGCGGCGCACGGCTGCTGCGCAAAGGCCGGAAGAACGAGGATGGGTGTCATGAGAGCGGTCGTCCTGTCGCTGACGGCGGCGTTGTGCGCCGGGTTCCTGGCCATCCTCAGTTTCACGTCACGAACGGAGCAACCTTGCGACAATATCTCTTCGGACTGACCGGGTCCCTGTTTCTTACGATGGCTACGGCCGTGGCGCAGACTCCTCTACCGGCCACGTCGGCACAGCCGTATCCATCCAAGCCGGCACGCATCATCGTGCCATTCCCGCCGGGCGGCTATACCGACGCAACCGCGCGAATCATCGCGCAGAGTCTCACCGAGCGTCTCGGACAGCCGTTCGTCGTCGACAACCGCCCTGGCGCGAGCACGGTCATTGGGGCGGAGGCGGCGGCGCGGGCGCAGCCCGATGGCTATACGCTGCTCTTTACCGGCTCAAGCACGTTCACGGTCAACCCCGTGCTGCTGCACAATCTGCCCTACGATCCGCTGAAGAGCTTTGTCACGATCGGCATCGTCACGCGCACGCCGATGGTGCTTCTCGTTAATCCATCCTTCCCCGCGAACAGCGTAAAGGAGTTGGTCGCGCTCGCCAGCGCGAACCCGGGCAAGTACGCCTACGGCTCGTTCGGTGCGGGGACCATCTCGCACTTCGCCGGCGAGGCGTTCTCTGCGGCCACCGGGGTCCGAATGCTGCACGTGCCCTACAAAGGTAGCGCGCCGCTAATGAACGACCTGGTCGGTGGCCAAGTGCCTATCTCCTTCGACACACTCGTGGTAGCAGCACCGCAGATGCGCTCGGGCAAAGCGAAAGCGCTGGCCGTGCTGACCAAGGACCGCACCAGCCTCTTCCCGCAATTGCCGACGGTGGCCGAGTCAGGCTACCCGGGCTTCGATCTGGGCACTTGGGTGGCGCTGTCGTCTGCGGCGGGCACGCCAGCGGCGGTGATTCACAAGTTGCGCGAAGAGGTGACGGCCATCGTCTCGCAAAAGGACGTCATTGCCCGCTTCGAGGCGCTCGGCGCCGAGGGCGTCAAGCCCACCGCTGAGGAATTCGCGCGCATCGTACAAACCGATCTTGAGCGCTTCGCGAAGATTGCTCGCGACGCCGATATCAAGGGCGAATAGCACCCCGAACCCGGCGACGCATCGCGCCGGTTCCGTCCAGTAGCCGAACGTCCCGAGCTGGTCGCGGTTGAATGTCCGGTCGCTGGCAGGCGCAACGGCTGGAGTGGGTCGTTTTTGTCGTTCGCGAATATCGCTGACCGGCCATAAGCTGCCCGTCGGCATCGCCGCGGAATATTGCGGTAAGCGGACGGTCGAGAGCGATCCCCGCACCGAAGCCGGCCGCATGCTGCGCGACCTCGGGAACTCGCAGCAAATTTCACGCGGTCTTGGGAGGAGCCGCGCTCTACCTGGAGGTGACCCGCGGACCAAGCGGCTTTCGCTCGCTGGGTGCGGCACAACGCAGCCGAGGCTCAGCGCGATCCGAGCGCGAACCTCGGCTGCTCGATCAACAGGGCGTCAATGCACCAGGACTCCGATGTTGACCGCATTCCCCATCGTCAAGTACCCGGCGCGGTTTGGATGCACGTGATCGCCTGCACCACCGATACTCGTATTGGGTATGAACTGGGCCCTCATCGCGCCAGTGGCAGGATCGGTTGTGACGGCATAGAAGTCGACCACGTCGTCGAACAGTCCGCTCGACTTAATGAATTGGTTCAGCTCGATCCGCTCGGCAGCTGCTGCGGCGGTTCCACCATTACCCGCAGCGCCGACTTCGCTCGTGATCGTCGTACCCACGATCCGCACGCCCGGAATCGCTGCACGCAACCGCTGGACGACGGTCACGATACCGGCTTCGATTGCTGCCGCGCTCGTTCCCGCGCTCACATCGTTGGTGCCTTCGTGCCAGATGACAGCGGTGACCCCCGAAAGCCCTATCACATCGCGGTCGAGACGTTCCAATGCGGAAGGACCACCGGCAACCGGATTGTTAGGGTCGTAGTGCGTGGGCCCCACGATCTGGTTCCCGCCGATCCCTTCATTAACCAGCACCACGGTGTCGCCGTAAGTCGCCTGGAGACGACGCGCGACGACATCTGGCCAGCGATCATCGCCGTTGATAGTCGAACTCGTCCCATCGGTGATCGAATCTCCGAGAGCAACGACGAGTTGCGTTCCTTGAGGAGCATCCATATCGATCTTGTCCATGAAGTACCAAGACGTGGTGCTCGTGGGAAAGACGTCTCCCTCTGTCGCGCCAACGGAGCCGGCCCCTCGGTCGGTCACATACGAAGTCGTCATCGCCTTGGCGTGCCATGTCATCGGCCCTGTGGAACCTACCGTGTGGAAGCTGATCGCAAGCTTCCTCCCTGCCATGGCCGTTTTGTCGAGTGCGGCGCTTTGCCCCTCTCCATTCACGTACCGCAATTTCACCGAGTCACTCCACACGCTTTCCCCAGGCTGCAGAGTAAGCCTCGTCGAACCGCCGTTGAACGTAACGGGCTGGTTCGTAGTCGCCACGATTTCCGCGCCAGTCTTTTGTATACCGACAAAAGCGCCATCCAGGGTAATCGGTTGGTTGCCAAACAAGTTCGTGAAGTGAATGCGGATGAACCTTGACAGCCATATGCCCGGACGCACGATAAGACGGAAGGTCTGGTCGTTAGCAGCGTTATCCGGGAACGCGAACGAAAGGTCCGGCTGCGCTACCGCAGCACCGCTCGGATAGGGCCCCTGGGGAGAAGCCGCCCAGGAGGTTATCCAGTTGGGAGCCGCGGACGCGGGAAGCGCTATTGCGGTGCCTACTACGAAAATGCACGCCACCAAGGAAGTGGTCCAGCGACGAGCACGATTTCGATTGAGCATGACAGGGTTCATCGTTGATCTCCTCACAGTTGGTACGCGAAACGCGCTGAAGTCGCGGCTCGCGGCATGACCGGCGCTTGTTATCGGCGGAACATCGCGTCCGGCTGCAGTTCTTATTTTAGCCCCGCTCGGCGCGTCGTTGCGCGATAGGCAGCCAGAGGCATGCCTCGCTTGATTTCGTACCAATAACGTTCACTTGCAATACCTAGGGTAGCGGCTCGGATGGATAGCGTTAGGACATTGCGGGCATTTGTTGAATGTACAGGTAAAGAGCGTCACTCACTCTCGCCGCGTCTGGGAATCGTCGACCGTTTCGTGTTCCGCCGGAAGGATGACCTCCAGCACCTCGCAATCATCCGACCAACCAAGAACGGTATGGCGAATGCCGGGCGGTTGAATCCAGCACGAACCTTCCTTCATGGTGTGGACGCCATGTCCCTCGAACTCGCTCCTGAACCAGCCCTTGAGGACATACACGAGCTGGAACTGAATGTTGTGATGATGCCGCTGGCTCAACTCCTCAGTGAAGGGTGCGACCATGCGAATCACGTGTGCGGTCGCCACTCCGTTGGTCGCCGCCGCAATGCCGAGATCGCGGTATGCCGAGTAGCTGCGCAGTCCTCCGGTTTTGAAATCGGTCTCATCCAGATGGCTGACGGTGAATTTCTGGCTAGATTCGAGAGCGGCATCGTTCATTGTTAGCTCCTGGTATCAGTGCGATAAATCAAACACCCAATTTCAGAAAATGGCAAGATTCGAGAGGCATTGTTCCTTCGAGTGCGAAATCAATGTCATTTTTCCCTGAACTCATTCTCAACGTCTGCAACGGGTCGCATTGCGCCGTTTGTCTTGCCGTCGCGGACCGGCCACGCTGCTCTGCCATTCGCCGGTCGCGATGAGTTCCGCGTGCGAAAGCGTAATATGTTTGGACCTCCAATCGAAGAGCTGACTCTGTAATGGATCGGCGGACGTTCCTTGGCAGCGTTTCAGGTGGCGTCCTCGCGGTGCCGCTTGCCGCATTCGCGCAGCCGCAAGGCAAAGTCTGGCGCATCGGCATGCTGGAGACTGTATCTCGGGACCTCAACGCCGCCAATCTCGACGCCTTCCAATTGGGACTACGCGAGCTTGGGTACGTCGAAGGCCGCAACCTCATCATCGAATATCGTTCGGCCGATGGCCGCAGCGAACGCTTTCCGGGTCTGGTGGCCGAGCTGATCCGTCTGAAGGTGGGCCTGATCGTGACACGAGGAACGCCGGCTTCGCTGGCCGCCAAACGGGCCACGAGGACGATCCCCGTGGTGATAGCGAATGCGGGCGAACCTGTGGAAACCGGACTTGTGAGCAGTCTCGCGCATCCAGGCGGGAATATCACGGGCCTGAGCAGTCTGAGCGTCCGTATAGAGGCGAAACGGCTCGGGCTCCTCAGAGAGCTGGTGCCGGGCATCGCGCGAATTGCGGCGCTGTACAACATGAGCAGCGCTGCCAACCCGCCACAGTGGAAAGAGATCGAGACTGCGGCGCGATCCCTGGGTGTCCAGCCCCAGCTCCTCGATGTGCGCAAGCCCGACGACTTTGGGCCCGCGTTCGATTCGGCAACCAGGCAGCGTGCCGATGGACTCATCGTCGGACAGGAAGGTCTCTTTCAAGCGTATCGACAACTGATCGTCCAACTCGCAGCGGAGCACCGGCTGCCGGCGATCTATCGATCGATGGAGTTCATCGAAGCCGGCGGCTTGATGGCCTACGGTCCGAGCTATCCCGACCTCTATCGGCGCGCGGCGACGTACATCGACAAGATATTCAAGGACGCGGAGCCCGGCGACCTGCCTGTCGAACAGCCGACAAAGTTCGAGCTGATCATCAACCTCAAGACCGCGAAGGCACTCGGGCTCACAATCCCACCGCCGCTGCTGCTCCGCGCGGACGAGGTGATTCAGTGATCGTATGCCGCCGACAGCATTGCGTGTTTACGGAGAGCGCCCGTTAACCCGTACTGGTGCGAAAAGGAACCCGCAAAAGGCCACGCTTCGTAGGGAGAGGATTCATGAATAAGAAAATGGTCGTTGCTCTGTTGGCCACTCTTGCGCTGGCCTTTGTTCATCTTGCTCAAGCGCAGTCCACCAAGGTCTATCGTGTCGGAGTTATTCACGAAGGCGGTCCGTTCTATGTGGTAGTGGATGGACTCAAAGACGGTCTTAAGGAGTTGGGGCTTGCAGAAGGCAAACACTACGTCCTGGAAATTCGTGAACTAAGTGGCGATCTGAAGGCCGTCGCGGCAGCAGCAAGTAGCCTGGAGCGAGAGAAAGTCGACTTGGTATTTGTGGTAGCCACATCCCCTGCTATCGTGGTGAAGCGGGTGACTACGGAGGTCCCGATCGTGTTTGCTGTCGGGAGTGATCCGGTTCTATCTGGACTGGTCGAAAGCTTCGCGAAACCTGGGGGTCGCCTCACGGGCGTGCACTATCAGCAGTCGGCTGATCTCACAGCGAAGCGTCTGGAAATTCTGAAGGCGATACTCCCGGACCTCCACAGAGTCGTGACGTTTTACGATCCTGGCAACGCGACCGCAATGGCTGCGGCGAAGTCGGCGGGGGAGGCAGCGCGGCAATTGAAGATTGAGCTTGTTGAGCGACACGTCGCGTCCGTGGACGAACTGCGACAGGGCGTGAAAGCGCTCAAGGCACAGGAGGCGGACGCTTATTTCTACACCAACGATGCGATGGTTGTAAGTCAGGCTCAGTTCATCATTGACGCAGCGCGGGCCAAGAAGTTACCCACGATGTTCGGAGAACAGAGTCTCGTTGCACAAGGAGCCCTGGCTGGCTATGGCGTGAGTTACCGTGAAACAGGTCGACTCTCGGCAAAATACGTTCAGCGGATTCTAACTGGCACGAGCCCTCAGAACCTCCCAGTGGAGTCACTCAGCAGGGTGGCGTTGGCGGTGAACCTGAAAACGGCGCGAGAGATTGGCGTCACGATCCCGCAGCCGCTGTTGCTGCGCGCGGACGAGGTGATTCAGTGATCGTGTGTCGCCGACAGCACTGCGTGCTTAACGGAAGCGCGCCCATTGGCCCGTACTGGTGCGAAACGAAACCGAAAAAGGGCCCCGCCTCGTGGTGAGAGAATTCATGAATGAGAAAATGGTCGTTGCTCTGTTGGCCACCCTTGCGCTGGCTTTTGTTGATCTCGCTCAAGCGCAGTCGGCCAAAGTCTATCGTGTCGGAGTGATCCACGAAGGCGGCCCATTCCATGTGGCAGTCGAGGGGCTCAAAGACGGTCTCAAGGAGTTGGGGTTTGAAGAGGGCAAGCAATTCGTATTGGAACTTCGCGATCTGAAGGGCGATCGGAGCGCGGGTGCCGATGCAGCGAGGAGCCTGGAACGCGATAAAGTCGACGTGATTTACGCCGTATCCACGTCGGTCGTTACCATAGTCAAAATGGCGACATCGGAGGTTCCAATCGTGTTCGCCGCCGGAGCCGATCCCGTTGCCGCCGGGCTTGTCGAGAGCTTCGCGAAGCCTGGCGGGCGCCTTACGGGCGTGCACTATCTGTCGGCTGATCTCACAGCGAAGCGGCTCGAGATTCTGAAGGAGATACTTCCATCGCTTCGTCGGGTGGTGACGTTCTACAATCCTAGAAACGAGTTCGCCTTGCTCGTCGCCAAGCCGGCACGGGAGGCAGCGCGGCAACTAAAGATCGAGCTTCTCGAGCAACAGGTTGTATCGGTTGAAGACCTGCGACAGGGCGTGAATGCATTCAAGCCGCGGGAGTCCGACGCCTACTTCTATATCAACGATGCGATGGTCTCGAGCCAGGCTCAATTCATCATCGACACGGCGCGGACGAAGAAGTTGCCGACGATGTTTCACGAGCCCAGTCTCGTTGCCCAAGGCGCCCTCGTCAGCTATGGCGTGAGCTACCACGAAATCGGGCGGCAGTCGGCAAAATACATCCAACGGATTCTCACCGGAGCGAAGCCGCAGAATTTGCCGGTGGAATCCTTCAGCAAGGTACGGTTGGATGTGAACCTTAGAACGGCACGCGACCTCGGCGTGACAATTCCGCAGTCTGTTTTGTTTCGGGCGGACAAAGTTGTTGAATGAAAGCCTTCCTATTACGGTAGCAATTCGCTGTTCGAATTTCGGAAGCAAATGATCGACACAACAAGCGGCCGAAGCTATCGGCTTAGACGCGAATGCGGCATTTGACGACGGTCACTTCCTACAGTCGATCCCGGAACCTCGCACACTAGTTTGACCTACTCGCACGGGCGTAACGTTGGTCATGCGCCGTACGCGACTCTCTCGTTGTATCTCCCGCGCGTTCGACTCATCCGTTTGGACGATTGTGCGTTTCTGCGCATTCGGCAAACTCGAGCTACTCGATTTTCGTGGGAGCGCGGGTGGAATCGTCGGGTTGGAACGTGTCGCGTTTGTGGCGCCGAAGTGGCGCACACGCGAGGCGCGTCGGCTATCCGCTGCTGGTGGTTCCTGGTTGTGCGCTCTGTCTGCTGCTGACAGCGTTCGCGCTTCCCGCGAGCGCGCAGCCCGTCGTCATCACCAGCCCGCCGCCTCCCAATGGCACCCTCGGCGCGCCCTACAGCTTCACTGTTCGCGCGACCGGAGTATTTGTGATCTTCTCGGTTTCCGTAAATTCGTTGCCGCCGGGCTTGAGCATCGCTGCGTCGACCGGAGTCATCAGCGGCACGCCCACAGTGGCAGGGACGTTTCCAGGGCTGATCCTCGCATTCAGCCCTTTTCCCCCGAGCTCGCAAGCGACGCAATTCTTCACGATTGTCATCGCACCACCGGGTCGCGCACAGGTCATCAACTTTTCATCGCTGCCCGACCGGCCGGTCAACGCCGGGAACATTCAGCTTCTCGCCACATCGACATCCGGCCTGCCGGTTGCGTTTTCCTCGCTCACGCCAACGAGTTGCACGACAAGCGGCAACACGATGATTTTGATTGCGGTCGGTGTGTGCACGATCCGCGCATCTCAGACCGGCGATGCCACGCACGATCCAGCGCCGAATGTCGATCGTAGCTTCAACGTCACCCCTCCAATTGCAAGTCAGACGATAACCTTCGGAGCATTGGACCCGCGCGCGCTGAACGCGGGACCGTTCAGCGTCAGCGCCACGGCCTCCTCCGGTCTGCCCGTGACGTTCTCATCGCTCACGGTCGCCGCGTGCACGGTCAACGGCAATGGTGTAACGCTCATCGCCGTGGGAACTTGCACGCTCCGTGCGTCACAGGCGGGCAATGCAACGTATGCGCCGGCACCGAATGTGGACCAGAGCTTCGGCGTTGTAGCGACACTTGTTCCACAGACGATCACCTTCCCGCCGCTCGAAAATCGCCCACTGGGGACGCAGCCGTTCGTTCTAAGCGCATCCGTCTCGTCGGGCCTGCCGGTGAGCCTTTCCTCCATTTCGAGCGCCATATGCCTCATCAACGGCAACACCGTGACATTGATTGCGACAGGCACCTGCACGGTGCGCGCTTCGCAGGCAGGCAACGGGAACTATTCCCCCGCTGCGAATGTGGATCGCAGTTTTCTTGTCACGGCCAGCAACCAGACGATCAATTTCTTGTCGCCGGGCAATCGTTTCTTGGATGTTCCTCCCGTCGAATTGTATGCGGCAGCGTCGTCGGGCTTGCCGGTCAGCTTCGTATCGCTCACTCCGCTCATTTGCCGGGTCAACGACAACTGGGTCATCGTGCTGGTTACGGGGACGTGCACCATTCGCGCAAGCCAGACAGGCAACGCGAGTTATGCCGCGGCACTCGATGTAGATCAGTCCTTCTCGGTCACGCCTGCCTTTCAATCCTTGCTTTTTCCTCAGCCGGCGATGCAGACGCTGCTGTATCCGCAGTTGCGCCCGCACGCGACCGCGTCGTCGGGATTGCCGGTGACCCTCACGGCACTCACACCTTCGGTCTGCACGGCAATCGAAACGACGATCACGCTTATCGCCGAAGGCACGTGCAGCATTCGCGCGACGCAAGCAGGCAACGCGATCTATCTCGCGGTTTCGGCTGATCGCAGTTTCCTGGTGGTAAGCGGCCGGATTCTCGATAACGCACCGAAGCCTCTGCCCGGACCGATGATTGAATACTCGACGCTTCTGGGTGGTTATGGACGGGATGGATTTGGTGTCGACAGGGCCTTCGACGTTGTCGTCGGGCCCGATGGGAGCGCGTTCGTTGGCGGTTCAGTTGGGGGAACGTATTTCCCAGGGCTCAGCTCGGCGACCTACACCAATGCAGGGCTCGATCTCCTCTATGTCGCCAAGTTGAACCCAAATCGCGGCATGGTCGATGTCGCCACCGTTGTGGGATCGCGCGCAACCAACATGACCGGAAGCGGGCGCTCGGTTTACGTTGGCCCGGACCAGGTCGAGGCGCTGGCGATAAGTCCATCGGGCACGGTCTATGCCGCGGCATATCTAAACGCCGGTACCTATCCGGTCACGGGCGGCACGTATGCGCGCACGGGCTCCAAGGCCATCTTTCGCATCGCCGCGAATGGCGACGTACAGCCGCTCGCAGCCGCGATCGATCCTGTGGTCCAAACGATCCGTGCGCTCGCAATCGACGCAGCGGGTGGGATTTATTTTACCGGCGTTGCCGGCCCCGGGCTGCAGACCAGCGCTAACGCCGCGATCAAATCATCCCAAGCAACCGCGGGCGGGCCGTATCTGATCAAGCTTTCAGCGGACGGTGTGAGTGTCTCGTATTCCACCTACCTGTCGGTACAAGGCAGTCGTCCCAGCCTCGCGCCAGACCCGTCGCAGTCGACCACCGATACTGCATCCACGGCGTATGCACTGACCGTGGATGCGATCGGAAACGCCTATGTCGCTGGCCAAGCCAAGGCCAGCGATTTCCCGGTGACGGCAGGCGCACCGGACACCGTCGACGACAAGAATCGCGACGCATTCGTGGCAAAAGTGAATCCCACCGGCAGCGCAATCTCGTGGGTTGCGCGCTTAGGTGGAGCCGATGCCGAGCGAGCGACCGGCATTGCACTGGCTCCGGACGGAAGCGTCGTCATTGGTGGAAAGACTGCGACGCAGCCGTTTCGCGGGACCGCAGGCGCGTTTCAGCTCTGGGTTGAGTTTGGGGCAGGGGACTTGCTCGTCAACCGCGAAACAGGCTTTGTCGCCAAGCTCGCGGCCGATGGCAGTCGGTGGATCTTCGTAGCGCCCATCGGCGGCGCCGTCGGCAATCTGGTGCGCGGCGCCAATGGAGATCCTTTGCCGGTCAAGGTTGCTGTCGACGGCGCGGGTGCAATCTACGCGGCCGGAAGCGCCGAGCATAGGCTGCCCGTCGGTGCGATGGACTTGCTTGGCAATCTCCTGCCGATTCAGTCTCCGGCGTACTACGACGACGGATCGGCGGCTGCGACGTTTGGTCCGGATGCCGCATTTCGCTTTACGGGTGGCTTTCTGATGAAGCTCACGCCGGACGGCGGACGTCTTCTCTATTCCGTCATCGTCAACACCGGAAAGGTGACCGGGCTCGCACTCGACGCCTTCGGCGCAGCCTACCTCGCCGGCTACGAGGCAGGTCCGCCGCAAGTCAATGCAGCACAGGCCGCGCCCGGCTCGGTGTTCGTCACCAAGGTCATCGATCGAGCAGCCCCGGTGCTTCTGGTCACCGCGCCCAATCCAGTCGCGACGGGACAACCCGTCACGTTAACGGCAAATGTGGGTGACGCCCGCTTCAATGGGTCGATTGAATTTCGGGACGGCGCTCAACTGCTGGCCGGTGCGCCCGTAATCGGTGGGGCCGCGACATTAACAACGACCTTTGCCACCGGCATCCATCGGCTCAATGCCACCTTCCGGGGTGCGGGTCCGTTCGATGGTTCGGCTTCCGCGGAAGTCGTGCAAATCATCAACCAATGACCATGCGCCGCTTTCGCTTACTCCTTCGGGTCTTGATGTTTGCAACGATGATTCCGTTGCGGGCCGGCGCCGACGCGCCCACGGTCGATATCACGTATCCCGTCGCGAACGCAGTCATCGACGAAGTGTCGACACCGGCGATTCTCCTGCAGGCCTCCGCTGCCGATCCGGACGAACCGATTCGCATGGTCACTTTTTATGTTTGTCCGAGCACCGGAAGTGCCTGCACAGGGGAGTTGACGGCCGTAGGCAGCTCAACCACGGCTCCTTATCAAGTACGGTGGAAGCCCGATCGCGTCCTATCTCAGACGACTGAGACGCTTCACTACCTCGCATCGGCCATCGCTCAGAACACGCTCGGACAGGGACGCCAATCGGTCGCGATCCCGTTCACGCTGCTCCAGCCGCCTCCGCCGCCAGGCGTGACCCTGATAGTCCCGAATATTGAAACCGGCTACGTGACGCCGGCATCGCCGGTTCTATATGCGACGGCCAGCCCAGGAAGCACATTGCCACCGTCAACGATTGCACGAGTCGACTTTCTGGATGGCGAAACAGTGCTCGGAAGCGTCGCAACACCGAATGCCGTACCAAGCGGCTACGCCTTCGTCTGGCGAAACGCACCACAAGGTACGCATCTGGTTGGAGCACGCGCGATCGATTCTCTGGGCTACGCGACGACGACGAACCCGGTCACCGTCTATATCGTGGGACCGGATCCGCCGCCCGAGGTTTCCCTCGCGGCGCCCACAACGGGACAGATTTTCGCAGCGCCGAACGCGGTGCCGCTGGCGGCCACCGCGACGAGCAGCCTGGGCACGATTCAGCGAGTCGAGTTCGTCACCCGCGACACCGTTGTGGGAACGGCCTTGAGTCCGCCTTACGTCGCCAGCTGGCCGAATCCCCCACCCGGCAACTTTGCGATTGTCGCGAAAGCGTTTGATGACATCGGCGTCGCAGCCACCTCGCCTGCTGCCTATATCCAGGTGCTGGAGAGCGATCGCTCGCCGGCGGTGGTGTTGACCGCGCCAGCACCATCCACCACGATTGCGTCGGGTATGTCTCTTACGCTCACCGCCGCCGCCCTGGCACCCGATGGCGCGATCGGACGCGTCGATTTCTATTCCGGCGGCGCGCTGCTCGGCAGCGCCAACAGCCCGCCGTATCAGTTCGTTTGGAGCAATCCCAGCGCCGGATCGCTATCCCTCACTGCCAAAGCGTTCGACTTGAAAGGCAATGCCGGAATTTCGGCACCCCTCGCTATCAACGTCACGAACAATCGGCCGCCGACCGTGAATCTGACTTCTCCGGCGCCTGGCGCCCAATACAGCGCGCCGGCGACGATCGCCTTGGCAGCGAACGCGTCCGACGTCGACGGAACTGTGGTCAAGATCGATTTCTTCGCAGCCGCAACCAAGATCGCCAGCAGCACCGGACCGGCGTTCGATGCAAGCTGGACGGGCGTACCGATTGGAAGCTATAGCCTGACTGCCGTAGCGACCGACAACCTTGGCGCGACCGCGACTTCTGTTCCCGTGACGGTGACCGTCAACGGATCGCTTCCGACGATCAGTCTTACCTCGCCGAGTGCCGGTGCCAGTTACGGGCCTGGACAAGCTATTGTCATCACAGCTGAGGCATATGCGCCGTCTCGCGCCATCAGCCGAGTAGATTTTTACAGCGATGGAAGCCCGATAGGGATAATCAACGTTGCCGGCGGGCCGGCCCTGGCCACCGTCGACTTGACTTTGAACAACGCTCCTGTGGGTATGCATGCGCTCACGGCAAAAGTTACGACCGCGGATGGCACGAGTGCAAGCTCCGCCGCCGTCACAGTCAACGTTGTCGATTTGGCGGTTGCGCTATCGGAGCCGAATGCCGGACAGGCATATCCATCACCCGGCCAGATTCGCTTCACCGCCAACCCGACCGAAAGCGCGGGCTCGATAGCGCGCGTCGATTTCTATGGCGATGGCGTGATAGTCGGCACGAGTGCCCAACCGCCGTACACGCACTTATGGGCAAATGTCGGCGAAGGCACTCACACAGCCAGCGCTCGTGTTTGGGACGGGGGCGGATTCTCTGCGAATTCTGCAATCGTGCAATTTTCTGTCCAATCCATCGGGCTGACCATCGATTTTCCCGTTGCTCCTCCGGGACTGAGCGCTTCGGCCAACAGTGATTTTGTGACGGTGCGGGGGACCTATGTCGGGCCTGCGAATACGGGAGTTACCGTCAATGGCGAGATCGCCGAAACGGACGGCGCCGGCAACTTCGCAATCAACGGAATTCCTTTGGGCGCCGGCGACAATCCCATCGTTGCGGTAATGACGACGATCGACGGCGCGACCGCGTCCAAGACGTTGACGGTTGCAAGCAGTGGAAACGCGCCCTTCCAGATAAGCGCATTGCCGAACAGTGGATTTGTGCCGCTGACGGTGACGCTGATCGCGACTTCCCGCGGGGTGGGTCCCGCCAAGACGATACAAGTTGCAAATGCTGGCACAGCCACCTTGGACACGTCGACCTTCGATGGACAGACGCTGGGCACCCTGACGTTCGCGGCGCCCGGCATGTATCTGCCACAAATTACAGTTACGTACGGCGCCGCATTTTCGTATAGTCAGACGCTTGCCGTCGTGGTGCGAGATAACGCCGCCATGGATCGAATGTTCATCGACATGTTCAATCGGTTTACTTCGGCGCTCAGTGTGAAAGATAGGGCCGGCGCATTGCAGCATTTCACCGAGCCGAATCGCGCTAAATATGGCGCGGCGTTCGCTGCGATGGAAGCTAGATTGCCGCAGATAGTCGATACGTTCAAAGCCTTTGGCGGCGTCAGCATGAGCAGCGATATTGCCGAATATGCCTTGAAACGGGTTATCAACGGAAAGACGAAGATCTACCTGCTCGATTTCCTTCGTGATGGAGATGGCGTGTGGAGACTGGATTCGATGTGACGCGCCGGGAGCGATATGCCCGGTTCTGGCTATGGGCGTTTGCCGTGGCGTTTTGCTGGAGCGCTCAGGAAGGTATGGCACTGAGCTATTCAGCAAAGCCGATTCGAGCCACCGTGGTCGACGCCGAGACGGGGTTGCCGCTTGAAGGCGTGATCGTCAATGCGTACTGGCACATGGAGGATAGCGGGGGACATGGGCTCGGGCCTTTGAATGTGACAGAGGCAGTCACCGACGCGAGTGGCGCGTTCTATATGGCAGGGTGGGGGCCTATGGAAGTGCCACGTTTGTCGAATAATCCTCTGCTGCGTCCCAGGCTCGATCCGGATCAACCGTGGCTACAAATCTTCAAACCTGGTTACCACTTCTTACAAGTGCAAGGTGATGAATCGACCAGCTATCTAAACGATCCAACTTGGACAGGAGAAGCCGTTCGAGAGTCCGCCTGGAATGGCAAGGTAATAAAACTTGAGACATTTCGCGGTAATGACAAGAAATACCTGGATCATTTGCACGGAGCAAGATCCGGGATGGCGATCGGCGCCTGTTGGTGGGCCAAGGTCCCCAGAATGACCGCTGCCTTCATCAGGGAAGGCGAACAGTTGCGAAAGGTTAGAGGATGGAATGACCTTGTTGAGTTCGATGAAATTCAGGAGCGTTATGCCGGCAAATATTGTGGCTCTCCCAAAGAACTACTAGGCGATCTATTAAAATGAACGCGCATTCGATTGCAAGTTATTGGTTGATATTTTTTAGCGTGGTATCCGTCGACTGCATCGGCTACGAAATGTACACGCATTTTCGGCTAACAGAGGTAGCCGTCATCAATTCAGATTTGGTCCTGCCAGAAACAGTGGCGAACTTGGGACTACGGTCCTTGAGCCAAAAGAAAAAGTTCGCGACTACGCTGCCGACCGGATCTAAGGACTACGATGTACATTTCAACGATTCAATCCCGCCATGTAGCCATTGGATCGCAGAAACAATTCAGAGGCTCGTGGCATGCGGCGCAATGTTTGAAGACGCTCCCGGTATGCGTTCGTTGAATCATTTTTTTGATCCATCACACGAGGGGAGATCCCTCACCGTTGCGGGACTGTCATGGCAGACATCTCCCGATTGGGCGCTACAAGACAACATCGACGATCGAGATCCAAAACAAAGATATTCATATTGGCAAGCCCGAGAATACTTCTATGGCGCACTCACGACGAAGGGAATGTCGTCGGCTCAGGGTGGTCGTGACGAGTTGTGGGGTAAAACCTTTCAGACGCTCGGTCAGATTGTTCATCACTTGCAAGATATGGCCCAGCCGCAACATGTACGTAACGATGCGCACTACGACGGTCTCTCTGGGTTACTAGGTCCCATATTTACTCTTGGATTTATACATCCCAGCCGCTTCGAAAAATATTCCGCGTTCGGTGAAGGAAGGGCCCGTATTGATTCGACTCTGAACACCGGCGAAATTGATGCGGCGTTTCCAACATATCGCCCGACATTACGGACGCCTCGTGACTTTTGGCTTGCGAACGGTGCCGGAATATCTGAATACACAAACGGAAACTTTCTTAGCCAACGAACCAATTTTGTCGCTGACGCGGCGGGATTGGCATACGCAAACCCTAGTTTTCCGCGACCCGTGCCTGCGGCGGCAACGGAGGTCTCGGTTACCGAAGCATTTGCGCCGGGGCAGGTGCCTGCCGTCGTACGGCAGTTCTGCAGCAACGTGGGTCTCGATCAATGCAAGATGACGTTCTGGTCTTCGATCGTGAGCGACATGCTTGCGAACACCTCTACCGTCAACCCTCGAGCGTCGACCGAATCGGCTTTTGACGAAGACCTCAACGGTTTGATGATCAACTACGACAATGAAACCGGAACCATTCAGACAGGCCGGCTCTTCAGCCTGAATCGCTTGAACTTCGACGCTGCTTATCCATTCCTGATCCCCAAGGCCGTAAGTTACTCCGCTGGACTCATCAATTACTTCTTCCGCGGACAGATGGAGATCAATCTACCGAGCGCCGGTGTGTACTCTGTCGTCGATCACGCAACGGAAAGCTGCGCGGATAATTGCGGTTTCAGAAAGGTGAAGCTTAAGCTCAAGAACAAGACACACGGCGAGGCGATGACAAGCGGAAGTCTTGTGGCGGTGGTCAAGTTTCGCCGCAACACTTGTTATCGCCCTGACCTGTCAAGCGAGTTCATTCTGTTCAGTTGCCGAAGCTCCGAAGAGGAGATCGCAGTTTCGGACGGCATTCAAATTGTCGCGATGAACCCCGAGGAAGAGCTGGAGCTCGAGTTCACATTCGGAACGGTGATTCCCATCAATGCAACCGACATCTTTCTACAAGTCGTCTTCCGCGGCACCCTCGGCAGCGAACAAGGTGCCGTCGCCGTGACGACGAGGGACATTTCTGAGCCGACGTTTATAACGACCTATAACGACACGGACTATGTTGCCATAGGCGCGAGCTGCTACAAGGCCGGCGATGTTGCAGTGAACGATTCGCTGTGGAAGCAATTGAGCAAGACGTGCCAGGATACGACGCACGGGCCTAGAAGGGTGTCGGATGTCTGCGCAAATATGCCACTGAATATAAGCTACACAGGCGGTGTTCCGGGACATCAAGTCACTGTCAGCGCGACTCAAGGCGCCGCCGATGGTCGGATACCGCCAAGGCACTTTGTCCGTTTCGCTATCCTTGGAAATGCGGACTCACCGGCCCAGTTCGTACTCGGATTCAACAATCCGCCGCTGTACCTTGCTAACGGAAATTCGCAACCGGAGCGGTTCGAAACCTATCAACTCGAGGAAACACTCGATGGTACCCGCGTCGCCGGCGACTACTCGCTCCAGCGAGGCATTAATACCTGGGAGGCTCTTTCCTTCGTGATCGACGGAACAACCGGCGCGGTCGGGGCGGCATGTGGAACCGTCCAGCTGGATGCGCTTTTAGACGCCGAACGCCTTCCTGCACCCGTGGAGATCAGCGGCTGGTAGCCTTTGCAATGAGTGCGGAGTGAGGGCGAATCGTGCAATGGATAAAGGCCCTGCTACCGGCAAGACTCAGCGAGCGCGATACGCATTCTTCCAGCCGGGAATGCCCGCGATCTCAGGTTCGGCGGTCTGCGATGACCGGTGAGACTCGCTGCTGGCATCGGGCTGAAGATCGAGCCCGCTCATCAGCTCGTTGAAGCTCTCCCGCAGATATTGCCCATAGACGTCGGCGTCGGGCACCATCTCTCGGCATCCCACCGCTGAAATCCACAACGTGCCGTCATAGCTGAACCCGGAGTGGTTCAGGCCCATGTAGTCGGTCGCAATGCTCAATATATATAGCCGCATCAGCCGCGCGCCTGCCATGTACAGCGATTCGTCCGGCCCGCGCACGTTCGACACCGTGACATTGAGGTGCGGATAGATGTAGCGGCGCAGGAACATATCCGCAACGCCGTTCGGCAGGTGATCCATGAGGGATCTCGGGAAGTCCTTGGTCAGCGCCTCGACCCGAGCGCGTGCGGCCCGCGACGCGGCGTGACAGGCCATAAGACGAGCGACCGGGTCGGCGATGTCGGAACCCACGGGTGTCGGAACACCCGGCGCGTCGTCGTGATCGATGGGCCCGACTCGCGCTTCCCGATCGCCGAGTGGCATAAGCGCCACCAGCGACTCGTCCGGAAGCTCGCCTTTGTCCCGAGATACTTGCGCAGTGCGCCGCCGACGACCGCCAGAAAAATATCGTTGACGGTGACGGCGTCGAGCTTCGTCTGCGCACGTTTCATCTCCGATAGCGGAAGCCCAACCAAAGCCACGCTCCGGCTTGCCGACACCTTTCCATTGAATCGTGTCACCGGCGCTCGCGCGAAGCCCGGCAGCGACATGGCGGGATCGGTCGAGGAGCCGTCTTGCGCGTCGCGAACCGCGAACGCTGCGGCGGCGGTGCGCGCGACGCGACGCAAGGTCGCGCCAGATAGCAAGCCAAGACTAACCGCGCGGCGAATGCCGTTCCTGACGGCAAGCTGGCACAGCTTCATCACAGCCGGACTCTTCGTCAGCCGCTGAAGGCCGATCGGTCTCGCTCGTCTCGGATCGCGCAGACACCGAATGCACTCCACGCATCAGCGCAACGAGCGGCTCCCCGCCGGCGCAATGATGGTATTTCTGGATGACCGCGAACGAGCCTCGAGGCACATCGGCCATGCCGTCGAGTCCTTCGACGACATGGATCTCCCACAGCGGCCGGCTGCGGTCGAGCGGCCGGGAATGAATCGCCGCCGCCTCGGCGATCAACTGCTGCCAGTCTCCCGGCGGCGGCAATACGACCCGGTGGATGTGAAACTGAAGGTCGATCTCCGGCGCTTCGATCCAGTACGGGCGGTCGAGGCCGAGCGGAACGCTCAACAGCCGCTGCCGAAGCTCCTTGTGCAGATGGATGCGATCGCTGAAGTGACGGAACACTTCGGCGAAGCCCGCCTTGCCGCCGGGCACGGTGGAAGGATCGTAGATGCCGAGCGCCGCAACGTGGTTGTAGACATTCCCACGCTCGGTGTGAAGAAACAGACTATGCGAGCCCGATAGCTGTTCCATCCCGCGTCCCCTTGTTGCTCGAAGGTCCCGGACGCCTCGCGATAAGCGCAGCGTCACGCGCAACTCCCACGTATCAACTCCCGCCCAGGTTGAAGAACTCCCGCTGCCCGCGCATCTTCGCGACGCGGCCGAGCAGCAGGTCGCAGGTGCTCCGGCTCGTCGACGAAGTTCAGCCGCTCGCTGTTGACGATCAACAGCGGCGCCTCCTCGTACTGATAGAAGTAGCGGCTGTACGCGTCGGCGAGCCGTGCCAGATAATGCTCGGAGATCGCTGCGCTCGTAGCTCGACGCCGCGCTTGTGCACGCGCTCGATCAAGCGTCGTCACCGGCGCCTGCAGATAGATCACCAGATCGGGCGTGGGCGTCTGCGGCTTCAGATGCGAATACACCTTGTCGTAGAGCGCGAACTCGTCGTCGGTGAGGTTCGAGCCGCGCGAACAGCGGGTCCTTGTCGAGCAGGAAGTCGGCGACCGTCGTCCGCCGGAACATGTCGAGCTGGGTGAGTCCGCGAATCTGGTCGACGCGCTGGAACAGAGAAAGTTGAGCTGCGTCGGCAGCGCGAAGCGCGCATGTCCTCGTAGAACCGCGCCAGGAACGGGTTCTCGTCCGGCGCTTCCAGCAGCGCGTCGGCGCCGAGTCGCTGCGCCAGCGCGCGGGCGAGGCTGGTCTTGCCGGCGCCGATCGGGCCCTTCGACGACGATGTAGCGGCACCTGGTCGAGTTCCATCATCGTTTTCCGTCGACGAGCGCGGCGCTAGCGCCGAGGTGGCTGCGCGTGCGCGCAATGCGCTGCCCGTTGAGCGCGTTGCAGCAGGGACCGTGCGGCGCCGCGGCCGGGGATGCTCGCGGCCGGCGCGATGTCCGAGCAGCGGCTGCAGCACGAACGCGCGCTCGTGCATGCGCGGATGCGGCAGCGGTGAGCTGCGGCTGCGTGACGCCGGCGCGCGCCGAACAGCAGCAAGTCGAGGTCGAGCGTGCGCGGCGCGTTGCGCGGGTCGCCCCGGTGCCGCCGTCGCCCGTGACGCCGCTCGATCGCGTCGCAGCGCTGCGCAGCAACGCCCGCGCCGGAAGCGTCGGTGCACAGCGCCGCGACTGCGTTGACGTAATCGGGTTGCGGCTCGGCGCAGCCGACGGGCGCGCTGACGTAGTTCGGCGACGCCGCGACCAGGCGCGTGCGCGGCAGCTTGGCAAGCTCCGCGAGCGCGCGCGAGAGCTGCCGGCGCGGATGCGCGAGATTGCTGCCGAGCCCGACATAGGCCAGCGCCGTCATCGCTCGTCGGGTGCGGGCCCGGCCGACTCTTCCGCTCCCGTTCCCGCGTCGCCGTCCTTGCGCTTGCGTTTGCGCGAGCGCCGTTTCTTTTTCGGGACCTTCGTCGGGGCGCAGCATGCTCTCGCGCTCGGCCTGGTCGGCGTGCTGGAAGCGCTCCCACCACTCGGCCAGCTTGGCGATGCTCGCCTTCCATCTCGCCGCTGGCGCAGCGCAGCCACAGAAAATCGTAGCCGGCGCGAAAGCGAGGATGCTCGAGCAGTCGAAACGGCCGCTGTCCGGAGCGCTGCTCGAAGCGCGGCTGCAGCGCCCACGTCTCCTTGATCGTCGCCTCGAAGCCGGCGCGGAATGGCAAGGCGCTCGGCCTGCTGCGCGAGCACGCTGTCCATCGCGTCGAAGAGCGCGGGCATCGGCCGCGCGCCGTTGGCCTTCGCGGCATTCCAGTTGGCCAGCACCTCGTGCCAGAGCAGGGTCGCGAACAGAAACGCCGGCGTCACCGACTTGCCGGTCGCGCACGCGCTCGTCGGTGTTGGCGAGCGCCAGGTCGATGAAGCGCTGTCCGAGCGGCTGCTCCAGGATCACGTCGAGCAGCGGCAGCACGCCGTGGTGCAAGCCGTGCTGGCGCAGGCTCTTGAGCGACTCGACCGCGTGGCCGGACAGCAGCAGCTTTTCCATCTCGTCGAACAGCCGCGCCGGCGGAACGTTGTGCGATCAGCGGCGCAAGCTCGGGAATCGGCGCCGCGGTCTTCTTCTCGATCGCAAGACCGAGCTTGGCCGCCAGCCGCGCGGCGCGCAGCATGCGCACCGGGTCCTCGCGATAGCCGCGTGACCGGATCTCCGATCAGGCGTAGCCGGCGCGCCTTGACGTCGGCGACGCCGCCGACGTAGTCCCAGACCTCTTCGGTTGACGGATCGAAATACAGCGCGTTGATGGTGAAGTCGCGCCGGAGCGCGTCCTGCGCCTGCGAGCCGAACACGTTGTCCGAAAGCAGCCGGCCGTGCTCGTCGGCGGCATCGTCGCCCGTCTGCCGCGAGCGAAACGTCGATACCTCGATCGTCTCCGGGCCAGCAAGCACGTGCACCAGACGAAACCGCCGGCCGATGATGAACGCGCGGCGGAAGAGCGGCTTGACCTGCTCCGGCGTCGCGTCGGTGGCGAGATCGAAGTCCTTGGGCGTGATGCCGAGCAGCAGGTCGCGCACCGCGCCGCCGACGACGAACGCCTTGAAGCCTCCCTGCTGCAGCTTGCGGATGACATCTTGTGCGCCGCGCGAAATCTGGGCGCGGCGGACCGGATGCGCGTCGGGACCATAGATGCGCGGTTCGGTGGAGGCTCTGCCGGGCATCAGCCGCGCGAAAAGACGGCGAATCATCGAGCGGATTGGATTGGGTGTGCAGCAGACGCGACGCGTTTGGCCTGTCTAAAGGATCGACGGCCGGGAAGTGCTATGCACGCACGCATAATAACATGCGGCGGGCGCCTGCCCCGGAGCGCTGCACGGCCGGCGCGGCGCGCGTGGCAGCCTTCGGAAAATTCGCGGATAATCCCTCGCTTCCCACCAGAGCGTCCGCAGCACCGAGGAGAGATCATGCCCGCGTATCAGCACGTCAAGGTTCCCGCCGAAGGCCAGAAAATCACCGTCAACAAGGATTTCAGTCTCAATGTTTCCGATCAGCCGATCATTCCCTACATCGAAGGCGACGGCACGGGAGTCGACATCACGCCGGTGATGATCAAGGTCGTCGACGCCGCGGTCGCGAAGGCCTACGGCGGCAAGCGGAAAATCCACTGGATGGAGGTCTACGCCGGCGAAAAGTCGACCAAGGTGTACGGGGCCGACGTCTGGCTGCCGGAGGAAACCCTGGCGATCATCAAGGACTACGTCGTGTCGATCAAGGGTCCGCTGACGACGCCCGTGGGCGGCGGCATCCGCTCGCTCAACGTCGCGCTGCGCCAGGAGCTCGACCTGTACGTGTGCCTGCGGCCCGGTCCAGTATTTCGCCGGCGTGCCGAGCCCGGTCAAGGCGCCCGAGAAAGTGAACATGGTCATCTTCCGCGAGAATTCTGAGGACATCTACGCGGGGATCGAATGGGCGGCGGAATCGGACGCCGCGAAGAAAGTCCTCGAATTCCTGATCGACGACATGGGCGTGAAGAAGATCCGCTTTCCGCAGACGTCGGCGATCGGCATCAAGCCGGTGTCGCGCGAGGGCAGCCGAGCGCCTCATGCGCAAGGCGATCCAGTACGCGATCGACAACGAACGCAAATCGGTGACGATCGTGCACAAGGGCAACATCATGAAGTTCACCGAGGGCGGTTTTCGCGACTGGGCCTACGAGCTGGCGCGAGAAGGAGTTCGGCGCCCAGCCGATCGACGGCGGCCCGTGGCTGAAATTCAAGAACCCCGAAGACCGGGGCGGATATCGTCGTCAAGGATGTGATCGCCGACGCGTTCCTGCAGCAGATCCTGCTGCGTCCTGAAGAGTACGACGTCATCGCCACGCTCAATCTCAACGGCGACTACATCTCGGACGCGCTCGCCGCGCAGGTCGGCGGCATCGGTATCGCTCCCGGCGCCAACATGTCGGATACGGTCGCGATGTTCGAGGCAACGCATGGAACCGCGCCCAAATACGCGGGCAAGGACTACGTCAATCCGGGCTCGGAGATTCTGTCCGCCGAAATGATGCTGGTGCACATGGGGTGGAAGGAAGCCGCAGCGCTGATCGTCAAGAGCCTCGAGAAGGCGATCGCCGACAAGGTTGTAACCTACGATTTTGCGCGACTCATGCCCGGCGCGAAGCAGGTGTCGTGCTCCGGCTTCGGCCAGGCCATGATCGAAAGGATGTGACGCATCCGTCCAAGAGCGGGCACCAATGTGCCTGCGATTGGAAACGGATGCGTCATCCCGGGCGAGCGCGAGCGAGGCCCGGGATCCAAGTTGATTTGCGGTGATGGGAGCGCGGCAACCTTGGGCCTGCGCCGGGACGACAACGGGTCAAGAGCGCGAACGCGATTGGAAACGGATGCGTCATCCCGGCGAAGGCGGGGATCCAGTGTCGTTCGCTGGGTGAAAGCCGCTGGATTCCCGCTTGCGCGGGAATGACGGCGCTTCTAAGGCTTCTTTGTAGGCTGTCCGAGAGCGGAGCGCAGAGCGCGAACGCGATCGGAGACAGGGCGTCATCCCGGGCGAGCGCGAGCGAGACCCGGGATCCAAGTTGGTTTGTGGTTCCGCGCGTCATCCCGGGCAGGCTCCGCGAGGCCCGGGATCCAAGTTGACTCCTGGCGGCGACGCGACAACCTTCGGTCCCGACCGGATGCACTGCTCAAAACATAAACCCGCCTCGCGGCGGGTTTATGTTGAGACGTACGGATGGTTACAACGGACGCAAGGAATATTCTTTCAGGCGGCCTGTATGTTCGATGCCTGTTTCCCCTTCGGACCTTGCGTTACCTCGAAACTGACCTTCTGACCTTCCTTCAGCGATTTGAATCCGTTCATCTGGATCGCCGAGAAGTGGGCAAAGAGGTCTTCCCCGCCATCGTCGGGCGTGACGAAACCATAGCCCTTGGCGTCATTGAACCACTTGACCGTTCCAGTTGCCATATGCCTTCTTCCCTCCCAAATTGACGATAATGGTGTTTGGACAGCGACAGGTAACCACGGCCGGTTCAACAGCGCGCAGGCTGTTTAGCGCCCGGATCAACAGGTCCAGCCGCCACGCGCCGGGATGCCATCCGCGCGCTTGAGCGGCCGAGACCTTCCACCGAGGCGCGCGCACGGCGCGCCCGACAGCAGAGATATTGGAGCCAAACGAGGTTTTTTTACGCGTCCCGCACCTGCAAAGTCAAGCCTGACGGCCTTTCGCGCGGGTTCCCCTTGAAAAATCTGTTGCAATCATCAAACATTAGGCAATCGGGTGGCAGGGTCTCCTGGACGAGCGATGGCGAAACACGATCAGGAAGGAAATGTTCTCGAAGTCCAGAAGACCCGGCTCAAGCCCCCGCCGCTGTATAAGGTCATTCTGCTCAACGACGACTACACGCCGATGGACTTTGTCGTCGTGGTGTTGCAGACTGTGTTTGCGATGAGCCGCGAAAAGGCGACCCAGGTGATGTTGCAGGTGCATCGCGAAGGCATGGGAGTGTGCGGAACGTACACGCGAGAAGTTGCAGCCGCGAAGGTCGATCAGGTCTTGGGACATCGCGCGAAGGCATCAGCATCCGTTACAGTGCACGATGGAGGAGACTTAAGCGTTAATACGTCGACGGGGCTATCGGAGCGCCGGGGCGAGAGTGACGAGGTCGGGAAAGAACTATGATTGCGCAGGAACTGGAAGTCTCCCTCCACATGGCTTTTGTCGAAGCCCGGCAGAAGCAGCACGAGTTCATCACCGTCGAGCACCTGCTGCTCGCGATGCTGGACAATCCGTCCGCCGCCGAGGTGCTCAAGGCCTGCGGCGTCGATCTCGAGGAGCTGCGCGGCGTCCTGACCGACTTCATCAACGAGCACACGCCGCGCCTGTCGCCGCACTCGGACGCGGACACCCAGCCGACGCAGGGATTCCAGCGCGTCATCCAGCGCGCGATCCTGCACGTGCAGTCGTCGGGCAAGAAGGAAGTCACCGGCGCCAACGTGCTGGTCGCGATCTTCGGCGAGAAGGAATCGCACGCGGTCTATTTCCTGAACCAGCGCGGCGTGACGCGGCTCGACGTCGTCAACTACATCGCGCACGGCATCACCAAGAACGCGCAGCAGAAGCCGGACAAGCAGGAATCGTCGAAGGAAGACGGCGACGGCGAGCAGCAGCCCGCCGGCGCGCTCGACGCCTACACGATCGACCTCAACCATCTGGCCAAGACCGGCAAGATCGATCCGCTGATCGGCCGCGAGCACGAGCTCGAGCGCGTGATCCAGGTCCTGTGCCGCCGCCGCAAGAACAATCCGCTGCTGGTCGGCGAGGCCGGCGTCGGCAAGACCGCGATCGCCGAGGGCCTGGCGCGCCGCATCAACGAGGGCAACGTCCCCGAGCATGCTCAAGGACTTCGTCGTCTATTCGCTCGACATGGGCGCGCTGCTCGCGGGCACCAAATACCGCGGCGATTTCGAGCAGCGCCTGAAGGCGGTGCTGAAGCAGCTGACCGAGAATCCGAAGACGATCCTGTTCATCGACGAGATCCATACGATCATCGGCGCGGGCGCGGCATCGGGCGGCACGCTCGACGCGTCCAACCTGCTCAAGCCGGCGCTGTCCACCGGCGCGCTGAAGTGCATCGGCGCGACGACCTACAACGAATATCGCGTGATCTTCGAGAAGGATCACGCGCTGTCGCGGCGCTTCCAGAAGATCGACGTGCCGGAGCCGTCGATCGCCGAGACGATCGAGATCCTGAAGGGGCTGAAGACGCGCTTCGAGCAGCACCACGGCGTGAAGTACGCGCCCGCGGCGCTGACCACCGCGGCCGAGCTCGCGGCGCGCTTCATCAACGACCGGCATCTGCCCGACAAGGCGATCGACGTGATCGACGAGGCCGGCGCGGCGCAGAAGATCCTGCCCAAGTCGAAGCAGAAGAAGGTCATCAGCAAGACCGAGATCGAGGAGATCGTCGCCAAGATCGCGCGCATCCCGGCCAAGAGCGTCACCTCCGACGACCGCAACGCGCTGAAGACGCTCGACCGCGACCTGAAGAACGTCGTGTTCGGCCAGAACCAGGCGATCGACGCGCTGGTCGCGGCGATCCGCATGGCGCGCTCGGGCCTGGGCAATCCGCGCAAGCCGATCGGCAATTTCCTGTTCTCGGGTCCGACCGGCGTCGGCAAGACCGAGGTCGCGCGCCAGCTCGCCTATTGCCTCGGCGTCGAGCTGCTGCGCTTCGACATGTCCGAGTACATGGAGCGGCACGCGGTGTCGCGCCTGATCGGCGCGCCGCCGGGCTACATCGGCTTCGACCAGGGCGGCCAGCTCACCGAGGCGATCACCAAGCATCCGTACAGCGTGCTGCTGCTCGACGAGATCGAGAAGGCGCACCCGGACATCTTCAACATCCTGCTGCAGGTGATGGACCACGGCACGCTGACCGACAACAACGGCCGCAAGGCGGACTTCCGCAACGTGATCATCGTCATGACCACCAACGCCGGCGCCGACATGCTGTCGAAGAACTCGATCGGCTTCACGCACAACAAGCAGGCGGGCGACGAGATGGAGTCGATCAAGCGCATGTTCACGCCGGAGTTCCGCAACCGGCTGGACGCGACGATCTCGTTCGCGTCGCTCGACCACGACGTCATCCTGCGCGTCGTCGACAAGTTCCTGCTCGAGCTCGAGAACCAGCTGCACGAGAAGAAGGTCGAGCCGTCGTTCACGCAGCCGCTCAAGGAGTTCCTGGCGAGGAAGGGCTTCGACCCGCAGATGGGCGCGCGGCCGATGGCGCGGCTGATCCAGGACACGATCCGCAAGGCGCTGGCCGACGAGCTCCTGTTCGGCCAGCTCGCCAATGGCGGCAAGGTGACCATCGACATCGGCGACGACGACAAGATCAAGCTCGAGTTCGACGAGACCAAGGAGCCCGAAGTCGTCGCGTGACGGGCCGGCTGTCTAGCAAGGAAACAAGGGGAGCCTGCGGGCTCCCCTTGTATTTGTCGAGGGTCGTTGCGCGCTGGAGTCGCGAGCCGGAGTACCATGCCCGAATTTCGTTGCATCCTGCGCGCGCATAGATCATGAATCCGAAATCGACGCTCTTGGCCGCCGCAGCGCTCGCGCTTGTTTCGAGCCTTGCAGGCGCGGCCGACGCGGGTCGCGACATCGCCGCGGACTGCGCGAGCTGTCACGGTACCGACGGCAGGAGCCACGGCGCGATCCCCGCGCTTGCGGGCCGCGACAAGGCCGCCATCGTGCAGCAGGTGCGCGACTTTCGCGACGGCAGACGTCCGTCGACGGTGATGCAGCAGCTTGCCAAGGGCTATACCGACGCCCAGATCGAAGCTGCCGCCGCGTATTTCGCCGCGCAGAAAGCCAACTGAGATGGGTCCCACGCGACGCGAATTCCTCAGGGCCGGATCGGCGCTGTTGGCATCGGGCGCGCTTGGGACGGGAATCTGCGCGAGCACCCCTGCCAGCGCGCCCAGAGTCGTCGTCGTGGGCGGCGGCTATGGCGGCGCGACCGCGGCCAAGTACATCCGGAAGTGGAGCGATGGCAGGATCGACGTGACGCTGGTCGAGCGCGAAGCGTCTTTCGTGTCCTGTCCGATGTCCAACCTCGTGCTTGGCGGAAGCAAGACGATCGCGGACATCACCGTGCCGTACGACGGGCTGGATAAGTGGGGCGTGCGCCGCGTGCGCGATGTTGCCGTCGACATCGATGCCGCGGCGCGCAAGCTCAAGCTTGCCGGCGGCGCGACGCTGGAGTACGACCGCCTGATACTCTCGCCCGGCGTCGACTTTCGCTGGGAGGAAATTCCTTCCATGGTTGACAGCGCCGCTCAGGAGCGCATCCCGCATGCCTGGAAGGCGGGTCCGCAGACGGTGGCGCTGCGCCGCCAGCTCGAGGCGATGCCCGACGGAGGCGTCTTCGTGATCCACGTCCCGCAGTCGCCGTACCGATGTCCGCCCGGCGCCCTACGAGCGAGCCTGCCAGGTTGCGCATTATTTTTCGACGCAGAAAAAGAAATCCAAGATCATCATCCTCGACGCGAACGAGGATGTTCAGTCCAAGAAGGCGCTGTTCCTGGCGGCGTGGGACGGCAAGTACCACGGCTATGTCGACTACCGTCCGAACAGCGAGCTCGTCGACGTGGATGTGTCGACGCTGACGGTGAAGCTGGATTTCGAGAGCGTGCGCGCCGATGTGCTCAACGTCATTCCGCCGCAGCACGCGGGTGCCATCGCGCGCCGGTCGGGCATGGCGAACGCCAACGGACGTTTCTGCCAGGTCGATTTCCTCAGCTACGAATCGACCGCGCAAAAAAACATTCACATTCTCGGCGATGCGATTCAGGTCGCGCCTCTGATGCCGAAGTCCGGGCACATGGCCAACCAGCACGGCAAGGTATGCGCGTCGGCGGTCGTCGACTTGCTGTCGGGCCGCGAAGTCAATCCGTCTCCGCTTTTTGCGAATACCTGCTACAGCTACATCGACGACAAGGAAGTCGTGCACATCGCGTCGGTGCATGCCTACGATGCGGAAAAAAAGACGATGGTCGTCGTACCGGACAGCGGCGGACTGTCCTCGGCAGCCAACGCGGCGGAAGGGATCCTCGCCGAGGCTTGGGCGCAGAACATCTGGGCCGATATGCTTACGTGAGCGTCCACACGAAACTCTAGCGGAATCCAATTCCGAACCGTGGAAGCGGTCGCCGATCGGCCCGACCGCCGAAACCTCCGACGATCATACAATTAATCAGCGGCTTAACTCCCACGACGCGGGAGCCCTCGCCGCTCGACGAGTGCGTCGCAGCAACACTTCGGCCCGCGCGAGCCAATTTCGTTCCACCTGTCGGAAGTCATTTTTAACTTCATGATTTGTCGGCTGAATTCTTACATTGCAGTGCGACAATTCCTATTGTGTCCGTCCTCTAAGTTTGCTACCGTCGGCTCACACACGCGATCTTCGATACCTCAGCGTCGATCGCGCGCAGGGCCTGGAGCCATCTATCCCATCCATGCCCGCCAGGCCGGTTGAACGATCTTCACCGGTCCGTGCAGCGAGGACGTCGCGACTTACGGTCGCGATGCGCCTCGCACCGCGAAGTGTTGGGCGACCTGTTCGCGCAATGCTCCGCTGACCGGTCCGGCAACGCACAGGGTGCGCTGCCGGTGTGGCCACGACGCAACGATGGGAGCAAAGATGAACTACGATCTCGAAGCAGCACGGTTGAAGAAGGACTGGGCGGAAAATCCGCGCTGGAAAGGAATCAAGCGCGCCTACGCGGCCGAAGACGTTGTCCGGCTGCGGGGCTCGGTGCAGGTCGAGCACACGCTCGCCCGCCGCGGCGCGGAAAAGCTGTGGAAGCTGGTCAACGACGAGCCTTTCGTCAACACGCTCGGCGCGATGACCGGCAATCAGGCGATGCAGCAGGTCAAGGCGGGCCTGAAGGCGGTCTACCTGTCGGGTTGGCAGGTCGCGGCGGACGCCAACGTCGCCGGCGAGATGTATCCCGACCAGTCGCTCTATCCCGTCAACTCGGTGCCTGCGGTCGTACGCAGGATCAACAGTACTTTCATGCGCGCGGACCAGATCCAGCACATGGAAGGCAAGAACGACGTCGACTTTTTCGCGCCCATTGTCGCGGACGCGGAAGCTGGATTCGGCGGCGTGCTCAATGCGTTCGAGCTCATGAAGGCGATGATCGACGCGGGCGCTGCAGGCGTGCACTTCGAGGATCAGCTCGCCTCGGTGAAGAAGTGCGGGCACATGGGCGGAAAAGTGCTCGTGCCGACGCGGGAAGCGATCGAGAAGCTGGTCGCGGCGCGTCTGGCGGCGGACTGCATGGGCGTTCCGACCGTGATTCTGGCGCGCACCGACGCGGAGGCCGCCGACTTGGTTACCTCCGACATCGACGACAACGACAAGCCGTTCTGCACCGGCGAGCGCACCGTGGAAGGCTTCTACAAGACACGCAACGGCCTCGATCAGGCGGTCTCGCGCGGCTTGGCGTACGCACCGTACGCCGACTTGCTGTGGTGCGAGACGGGCAAGCCCGACCTGGAATTCGCAAAGGCCTTCGCCGACGCGATCCGCGCGAAGTTTCCCGGGAAGATGCTCGCGTATAACTGCTCGCCGTCGTTCAACTGGAAGAAGAATCTGGACGACGCCACCATCGCGAGATTCCAGCGCGAGCTGGGTGCGATGGGCTACAAGTTCCAGTTCATCACCCTGGCCGGATTCCACAGCTTGAACTACAGCATGTTCAACCTTGCGCACGGCTACGCACGGAACAACATGACGGCGTTCGTGGAAATGCAGGAAGCCGAGTTCGCCGCCGTCGAAAAGGGCTTTACCGCGGTCAAGCATCAGCGCGAAGTGGGCACCAGCTACTTCGACGCGGTGACGCAGACCATCCAGGGCAGCGACTCGTCGACGACCGCGCTCAAGGGGTCGACCGAAGACGAACAGTTCTTCGACAAGCCCAAGGTCGAGTTGTCGGTCGCCAACGGCTGACGGTCCGCTGGGTCTTGCGGAAATGGTTGAGGACCATTTCCGTCACGATGCTCCCCTAGCCCAGCAGCGGGAGAGGGCCGGGGGTGAGGGCAGCAGTAGGTGCGAATTCATTCGCACAGGCTGCTTCTTCCACCACCGCGCACGGGCTGCCTCTTCTACCACCGCGGCCGAATGAATTCGGCCCTGCAGTCGGAGCCAACCGACGGCGCCGCGTCGCGAGACGCCGCGCCGTTTTGTTTTATAGTCGGAGGATGGCGGACAAGACCCTGCGGCTTTTTTTCGCGCTCTGCCCCGACGAGTCAACCCGCTCCGCGCTTTCGGCGCTCGCGCAGGAGATCACGGTCGAAACGGGAGGGCGGAGCGTCTCCCCGCAGAATCTTCATCTGACCCTCGCTTTTCTGGGTGAGCAGTCCGCGCGGCTGGTCAACGCGGTCGATCCGCGAGCGGCAGCAGCCGTGCCTCGATTTCAGCTCGCGCTCGATGCGCTGGGCTGCTGGGCCAAGAACGGCATCGCCTGGCTCGGCGCGAGCACCGTGCCGGCAGAGCTCGTCAAGCTGGAGCACGGCATCGTCCTGGCGCTCGCGGCCATGGGACTCGAGGGTGACGAACGGCCTTTTGCGGCGCACGTCACGCTGGCGCGCAGGATTGTGCGACCGCTGCGCCCGCGGCGCGTCGACCCCCTTGCGTGGAATGTCGATTCGTTCGCGCTGGTGTCCTCCGTAGCAGCCGGAAGCGGGCGGGAGTATCGCGTTGTCCGAAAGTGGCCGCTGGCGCACTGAGTCGGCGCGTCGCCAAACGCCGCGACGAGAGCTCCGGCCCTGATCGCAAACCGTTCGATGCTGCGGCGCTGCGCGTCAATCGCCGCGCGCGATGGGTCTCGTCGGGTCGGCGATCCATTCGCTCCAGGACCCGGGATACAGGCGCGACCCGGGCAGCCCCGCAACGGTCATCGCGAGCACGTTGTGACACGCGGTGACGCCCGATCCGCACTGGTGCACGACCGAAGCCGGCGTCGCGCCGTCCAGCAGCGCTGAGAATTCCTGATACAGCCGCGATGCGGGTTTGAACGTTCCCTCCGACGAGAGATTGGCGGAGTAGGGGCGGTTGATCGCGCCGGGTATGTGGCCCGCGACCGGATCGATCGGCTCGACGTCTCCTCGGAAGCGCTCGGACGCGCGAGCGTCGATGACCTTGAGCGAGCGGGTGTTCAGGCTGGCGAGAATCTCGATCGCAGAAGCGACGGGGGCCGAAGCCTGAGGAACGAAAATCGCAGGCCGCGCGCGCGGCAGATCCCGAGTGACCGCGCGCGATTCGCGCATCCATTTGTCCATGCCGCCATCAAGCACGGCAACGCCTTCGTGCCCGAGCCATCGCAACAGCCACCATAGCCGCGACGCCCACATGCCGTTGTTCTGATCGTACGCCACCACTTGGGTCGAGTTACCGATACCCGCGCGGTCGAGGGTCGCCACGAACGCGGAGACCTCCGGCAAAGGATGGCGGCCGTTTGCACCGGTCTTGGGGCCCGACAGGTCGCGATCGATGTGCATGAATTGCGCACGCGGCAGGTGGCCGGCGAGATACGCGCGCTCGCCGGCACCGACGTCGGCGAGATCATGTCGGCAATCGATGATCGCAAGATCGGGATCGTCGATGCCGCGCGCCAGATCCGCGGTGCTGATCAGCGTCGTGAAATGCATGGCGATCGGCGGTGGTGCGTCGTAACCAAAATCGCCGGCGCTCGATCAGAGAACGTCGTCGACCGGCCAGACTTCCACGACACCCAGGCCGAGCGAGGGAAGATCGCCTTCGAACGTCTTTCGATCGCCCACGATAATGACAATCATCGACGAAGGATCCAGATAGCGCCGCGCGAGCTGCTCGATTTGCGGCGCGCCGACGGCTTGGAACTCTGCCGGCAGCTTACGGTAGTAGTCGAGAGGCAAGCCGTACGCGAACAAATCCCCGAGCGACGCGGCAGTCGTGCCGTTGGTCTCGAACTGACCCGGCAGCGACTGGGTGAGCGAGCCCCGCGCGTGACGGAGCTCGTCGCCTTTGAGGGGTGCCGATTCCATCTTCCGCAACTCGCCGAAAACTTCCTTGATCGCCGGCAGCGTGACGTCGGCGCGAACGGCCGTGCGTACCGCGAAGGGGGCGGGCATGCGGCCGTAATCGAATCGCGAGCCCACGCCATACGTGTAGCCTTTCTCCTCGCGGAGATTCGTGTTGATGCGGCTCGTGTAGGCGCCCCCCAATGCTTCGTTGAGCACCTGAAGCGCAGGAAAGTCCGGCGTCGTGCGCACGGTGCCGATGCGGCCGATGCGCAGCTCGGTCTGCGGTGCGCCGGGCTTGTCGACGAGGACGAGCCGCGTCGATACCGTCTTGGGCGGATGGATCGCGAGCGGTGCGCCGGAAGCGCCTGCGGCCTTCCAGCTTCCCCACTGCCGCTCGGCCAATTTCTTCAGGCTCTCCGCGTCGACGGCGCCAACCACGACGATCGCCGCGTTGTCGGGGCGGAAATATTTCTCCCAATACGCCCGGAGATCCGGCTGTCCGATGCCTCGCACGGATTTCTCGGTGCCGATCGACGACGGACCGTAGGGGTGGCCGGGGCCATAGAGCGCGCGCGTGAAGGCCGCGTCGGCGAGCGCTCCACCATGCTCGCGTGCCTCTGCGATGTCGCTCAGGCGCGCCATGCGCTGGCGCTCGATCTCGTCGGCGGGAAACGTCGGACGCAGGGCGATGTCGGCGAGCAGTGCGCTCGCGTCGGCGAAGTTGCGCGACAGGGCATCGACGCGCAACGTCGTCACGTCGCGACGGGTCTGCGCTGCGTATCCCGCGCCGAGCTGCTCGAGCTCGTCGGCGATCTGTTGTGACGTGCGCGAGCTCGTGCCCTCATCGAGTATCCCCGCAGCGAAGTCGGCGACACCGGGAAGCGCCGGGTCGGCGCCCGCCAGTCCCGCATGGACCACGAGTTGAATGCTCGCGATCGGCAGGTTCGGGCGTTCGAGGTGAATCACCGTGAGGCCATTGGCAAGCTTGAACGAGCGTGGCGTGGGGAGTACGGGCGCACGAGCAGGGCCGGGCTTCGGCGTGGCGTTGCGCCAAGGCTCGTCGGCGTTGATCGATTCGGTGCCCTGTACCGCGGCGATTTGCGGTGCGGGCGGATCCGCATCGAGTTTCTTGTCACCGCGCACTGCGAAGGTCACGATGCGTGCGTCCTTGCGCAAGTGCGCGCGCAGCGCGCGTTGAACGTCGGCAGGGGTCACCTTGTTATAGCGCTCGATGTCCTTCGGCAGATAACCCGGGTCGCCGAGGTAATGGTTGTAGATGTTGAGCAGATCGGCGCGGCCGCTCGACCCGCCGACTTTCTGCAGGCTTTGATAGAGCGAGCGCTCGATCTGGTTGCGGGCCCGCTCCACCTCGACCGGTGCCGGACCCTCGGAGATCAGGCGATCGATCTCCGCGTCGACAACCGGAAGGAGTTCGGCCGCGGTGTGTCCCTGCCGCGCGAGCACATCTACGTCGAATATGGAAGCGAGCGCGTACGCATCCTGATCGGCGCTGACCTCCTGCGCGATCTGCAACTCGTACACGAGCTTCTTGTAAAGACGGCTCGACTTGCCGCCTGCCAGGATATACGCGGCGATCGTGAGCTCGGCGTCGTCCGGCTGAAATCGCGGCGGGGTGAGCCAGTCGAGGTCGAGCCGCTCGAGCTCGATCTTGTCGGTGACGATCTGGCGGCGTTCGGACGTAATCGAAGGCGCAGGCACCGTCGGTTTCGGCACGTCGGCTCCTCGCTTGAACGAGCCGAAATATTTCGCCACCAGCCGCTTTGCCGCCGCGGGCTCGAAGTCGCCCACGATGGTCAGCGTCGCGTTGTTCGGGCGGTAGTAGCGCTTGAAGAAGTCGCGCACATCGACCAGGTTCGCCGCCTGGATGTCGGTATGCGAGCCCATGATCGCGGGCCGGTAGGGGTGGCCGGCAGGGAAGAGCGCACGGAATCTCGCCTCGTCGACGATTCCGTAGGGCCGGTTCTCGATGCTCTGCCGGCGCTCGTTGCGCACGACGTCCTGCTGGTTGGTCAGCGCTTTCTGGTCGAGCGAATCGAGCAGATATCCCATGCGGTCGGCGTGGGTCCACAGCGCGAGCTCGAGCTGGTTCGATGGCACCGTGTCGAAATAATTGGTGCGATCGAACGACGTCGTCGCGTTCGAATCGGTTCCTCCGGCGGCTTCGAGCAGCGAGTCGGACAGTCCCCGGGCAATGTGCTTGCTGCCGGTGAACATCATGTGCTCGAAGAGATGCGCGAACCCGGTGCGCCCGGCCTCTTCATTGGCTGCGCCGACGTGATACCAGATGTCGACCGCGACGAGAGGCAGGCTGCGGTCCTGCGAGAGGATCACCTCGAGGCCGTTCGGCAGGCGATATTTCTCGTAGGGCAGCTCCGGCGTCGCGGCCTCGAGCGATGTATTGAGCGAAATCGCCAGCGCCGTTGCGGCTATCCATTTTGGCATTGCGTGTTCCTGCGTAAGAGTGCGTGATTAAAGTTCGGGATGGGAAAAGGGATCGCGGCCGATCGTATCGACGCATCTCGGTAGCGGACGCTAGCGACCGCTCGAGCCAAGGCTTCCGCCGACCGCGCGGAAGCTTCCGTCAAGGACTGGCGGCGAGCTCCCGTCGAATGAACTCGTGGAAATGCTGCATGCCGTCTTCCATCGGCGACTGGTAGGGTCCGGCCTCGTCGCGCTCCGCCGCGAAGAGCGCGCGGCGGCCCGCGTCCATCCGCCTCGCGATCTCGTCGTCCTCGGTCGTGGTTTCCAGGTATGCCGCCTGCTCTGCCTCGACGAACTCGCGTTCGAACAGCGCGATGTCTTCCGGATAGTAGAACTCGACGACGTTGGTCGTCCGGTCGACAGCGCGCGGAATCAAGGTGCTGACGATGAGCACGTGCGCGTACCACTCGACCATCACGTTCGGATAGATCGTGAGCCAGATCGCGCCGTGCGCGGGGATCTCGTCGCCGTAGTAGGCGAGAACCGCCTTGTGCCAGCGCTCGTATGTCTTCGTTCCGGGCTTGGCGAGGCGTGCGTTGACACCGACGGTCTGCAGCGAGAAGCGGCTGCCGAACTGCCAGGCGAGATCGTCGCACGTGACGAACTGTCCCAGACCGGGATGAAACGGCCCGACGTGATAGTCCTCCAGATAAACCTCGATGAAAGTCTTCCAGTTGTAGTCGCATTCGTGAACGACCGCCCGGTCGAAAACGTAGCCCGAGAAGTCGAGGAACCTCTCCGCACGCATGCCGGCGAGGTCGGCGGCCACATCGCGCGGTCCGTCGAAGAGCAGGCCGTTCCAGCGCTGCAGCGGCGTGCTGTGAAGCTTTACGCAGGGTTGCTCCTCGAAATGCGGCGCACCGAGCAGCTTGCCGCTCAAGTCATAGGTCCAGCGATGGATCGGGCAGACGATGTTGGGCGTCGATCCGCGCCCGTCCAGCATGACCGCCTGCCGGTGGCGGCAGATGTTCGACAGGAGCTCGATGCCGTCGCTGTTGCGCACCAGCACCTGCGCGTTGTCCCGCACGGCGAGCGCCTGATAGTCGCCTGGATTCGGGACCATCAATTCGTGCCCGACGTAGCCCGGACCGCGCCGGAAGAGCAGTCGTTTTTCCAGCTCGAAGCGCGTCGGATCGCAATACCAGGAAACGGGGAGCTGCGACGTTGCTTGCCGCAACTGCTCCCGAGTCGCGAGATGGGACATCAGCCTTCCTTTCGTGAACCGCCAACCCAACAAACAATATAAGAGGCGGTGAAGACCGCCCCCCAACCGCGTTGCTAAGTCAGCCCGTTACGAAAAGATTCGCCTACTTTCGTATCAAAGGCTGCGTCGTCAAATGAACGGTGGATTATACCGCCAACCATGGAACGCGGGCAAACCCGCTTCGCTGCCTGACGCGGGAGTGACTGCGCGTTCTCGATCGTTGGCCGCTATGGGCAAATGGGGTATTCTTGAGCGCTTTTCAAGCACACCATGCCGGCCTCGCGCCGCGCTTTTTTAGCTCGCCCGATGTCCGACATCGCCCCTAAGACCGCGGACCCTCCCGCGAGTTTCGAATCCGCGCTGGCGGAGCTCGAAACCATCGTCGCCACCATGGAGGGAGGCCAGCTTCCGCTTGCCGAATCGCTTGCCGCGTACAAGCGCGGCGCGGAGTTGCTCCAATACTGTCAGGCGGCACTCAAGGACGCGCAACAGCAGGTCCAGGTGCTCGAGCGCGGCGTCCTCAAGGTGTTCGCGCCGGGCGGGGATGACGCTGAAGCGAGCCGAAACGATGAACCCTGATCTCGCCTGGGCGGTATGGTCCAGCGAGCGCGCCCGACGCGTGGAGAATGTCCTCGAAGCGGCGCTGCCGCCGGCCGCCGAGCCGCCGCAAACGCTGCACGAAGCGATGCGCTACGCCGTTCTCGGAGGCGGCAAGCGCATTCGCGCGCTGCTCGCGTATGCCGCCGGCGAGTTGGCATCGGCGGATCCGGAAACGGTCGATGCCGCCGCTGCCGCCGTAGAGCTCATCCACGCCTATTCGCTTATCCACGACGATCTGCCGTGCATGGACGACGACGCGTTGCGCAGAGGCAAGCCCTCGTGTCATGTTGCGTTTGGCGAGGCGACAGCCTTGCTGGCCGGGGACGCGCTGCAGAGCATCGCGTTCGAGCGCCTTGCGTCGGCTGCGGCACGAGCGCCGCAAGCGCAAGTTGCGGTTCTGGCGCGCGCCGTGGGTTCGCGCGGGATGGCGGGAGGGCAGGCGATCGACCTCGCCAATGTCGGTGTCGAGTTGACTCTGGCGGAGCTCGAGCGCATGCATCGGCTCAAGACCGGCGCGCTGATCGACGCGGCCGTCCGTCTCGGAGCAGCCTGCGGCCGCGCGATGAGCACCGAGGAAAACGACGCCCTCGACCGTTACGCCGCCGCGATCGGACTCGCCTTCCAGGTCGTCGATGACGTGCTCGATGTCGAAGGGACTTCGCAGAGCCTTGGAAAAACCGCGGGTAAGGACGCCGCGCAGGGCAAGCCCACCTATGTATCCCTGCTGGGGCTCGCCGCCGCAAAGGCGCGCATCGAGTCCTTGCGGGCCGAGGCGAGCGAGGCCCTGTCCCGTTTTGGCCCGCCCGCGCGGAGGCTGCTCGAGCTCGGCGGCTGGATATCGGCGCGCACGCGATGAAAGCCGCCCAGCGTCGAGCCCATGCTTCGCGCACAGCCACGCGTGAAATCCGATTAGTGCATCGATCGATGGAGTTGCTGCAGCCGTGAACCGCCCCGAATCGCCACCGGCCATTCCCGACGTCCAATCGCGTCCCGATGCACGAGAGCTCGCCATCGATCGCGTGCGGTATTCGCCGCCTGCGCTATCCCATTCGATTTGCCGATCCTGGAGGGGAGCCGCAGCCGACGATCGCGGTGTGCAGCGTATACGTGGCGCTGCCCGCTGAGCGCAAAGGCACGCACATGTCGCGCCTGGTCGCGGTCATCGACGAGCACCGCGAACCGCTGACCATCGACGGCTTGGGCGGTTTGTTCGGCGAGATGCTCGCGCGGCTGGAAGCGACCGAGGGAAGCATCGAACTGGAATTCCCCTGGTTCAGGGAAAAGACCGCGCCGGTGACGGGCGTTCGAAGCATGATGGACTACGAGGTCAGACTCTCGGCCGACCAGACCGGCGACAAGCGGACCATTTCGGCGACGGTGGTCGTTCCGGTGATGAGCCTGTGCCCGAGCTCGAAGGCCATCTCCGACTACGGCGCGCACAACCAGCGCTCGCATCTGACCATAGGCGTGATTCCGCGCAGCGGCGAGACGGTCGCGCTCGCGGACCTGGTCGCGATTGCGGAAGACGAAGCCTCCTGCGAGCTCTACGGATTGCTCAAGCGGGCCGATGAGAAATACGTGACCGAGCGCGCCTACGATCGTCCGCGATTCGTCGAGGATCTCGTGCGCGGAACAGCGGCGAGACTGTCGGACGATTCACGCTTCGCGGGATTTCGCGTTGCCGCCGAGAACTTCGAATCGATCCACAATCACTCGGCATACGCCGAGATAAATCGGGGTATGGGATCGCGGTGAGGATGGGAAGCGCGGAGCGTTGTGGCCGATGCCCGCGCCTTCCCGGTGTTCAGGTATTGAAGTCGCTAAGTCCCCGCATCGACTGCGTGGGCGCCGATCGCGGTTCCGGTTCCAGCTTCAGCGAAGGTTGTGCGGAGTCCCCGGTGCCGTCCAGGTGCTTGACGTCGCCGGTCAGCTCGCCGCCCTCGGCGACGATCAGCTTCCCGTAGCGGATGACGCCCGACACCCTGCCGGTGCCGTGCACGACCAGGCGCGTGCGAGCGGTCAGGTCGCCTGAAAACTCGCCGAATATTTCCGCGACGTCGATCACGGCGGTTCCGCTGAGCGTTCCCGGTTTGGCGATCTTCATGCCTTTGCTGTGAACGGTCGCCTCGACCTGGCCTTCGACGATGAGAACGTCGCAATCGGATATTTCTACGCCCTTGAGCTTAATGTTGACGCCGACAAACAACTTGCTGCCCGCGGTCTCCATGAAATCAGACGCCGTCGCGGAGACTCCGCGCTCCGCTGGCGTTTCGGTGAGCACAGGAATTTCTTTTGCGGGCGCGACAGGCGGCTGCGGCTCGCGAGCAACGGCCGGAGTCTGAGGCGATAAAGGACGCGTCGACGTTCCCATCGGCGAGTTTGGAGCGATTCCGCCCGTGCGCTGGGGCGGCTGTCCAAGTACAGTTTTGACGGAAGGCTTTACTTCGACGGAACCATCGCGGCGACCGATACCGAGCATGTCTTCTCCTTACTGGCGGGCGGTGAATGACAATGTCATTATTCGCCTGCCGCCGAAATTACGCAATAGGGACCACGTGCGGGATCGAGTATGCGCTCATCGATCCATGATGCGGCAAGCAGCGGTTTTGACCCGCCTCTTCGAAGAGCGTACTTTGACCGCCGAACGCACGCCGCGTCCGTGTCGCGAAGGTGTTGTCACCGGCGCGTGGGCTGCAGGGAGAAACAATGACGATCCGCAAATCCTTTTCGATTCGCGCAGCGTGGGTGGCATTCGTCATCGCCGCGACGACCCATGCGGCATTGGCGCAGGTACCGCAGCCCGTGGAAGACACCATGAAGCGCATGTTGTCCGCGGCGCAGGCAAATGCGCTGGATGACTTTGTCGCGCAAGCCGATCCCGCGGCCAAAAGCGCGATGACCAAGCAGATGCAGGATATCCGCCAGGAGCTGGGGGGCCGCATCAAGCAGGGATACGTCGCCACTTATTGGGGCAGCTTGAACCAGGACGGTTACGACGTCCACGTTTGGAAGCTCGACTTTCGCGACGGCAAGGACGATTATCTGCTGACGCTTGCCGTCAGGGACCGCAAAGTCGCCGGGATGTGGGTGCACTGACGAATTCCGGTCCACGCGCGGCCGTCCGCTTCATGGATGCGTTCGCTTGGCCGGTGGACGCGTTGCTTCGCGCAGGCGCACTCGCGTTGGTGCTTGCGCTCGCTTGCCTGGCGCTGACCGGCTTGAGCGCCTGCGGCAAATCGCCCGAGCAGATCGAAAAGGAAACGACCGCACAACGGCTCGCGATGCAAAAAGCGCTTGCCGCATCGGTCGCGGAGGAGCGCGAGAAGGACCGGCGAATGCTGGAAGCCGCTGCCGCGGAAGCGGGCCAGCGCATCGCGAGCGAAGCCGCCGCGCACGAACGCGACCTCGCGCGAATCGCCGAGGCGAGCCCCGCCGAGCAGCCGCAGGCCGAGCGGACCGAGGCCTTTCGCAAGTACACCGAGAAGCTGCGCCAGTTCATGAGTGACGCCGGGTCGGTGCAGGTTCGAAGCATGGAGCTCAGCCCCAAGCTCAACGGCATGTGCGCCGAAGTCAACGCGAAAACCAAAGCGGGCGCTTATGGCGGCTTCAAGCGCGCGGTGGTCACCGACACCCGGGTTGCGGTCGAGGAGCCTCCGACCCGGGAGCTGATGACGCAGTTTCTCTTGTTCCAGATAGCCGCCCGCGACACGGGTTGCTTCCCCGACGTCCAGAGCGTGCGCATTCTGCAGTAGCGGGTCTTGACTTTTGGCAAAATGCCGATATTCTGTAGGCATTCTGCTGAAACTCGACTCCATGTCCGCCCTGACACGTCCCATCCATGTCGACACAGGTCCGAGCAAGCTCTCGCTTGCCCGTCTAGCCGAGCTGCTCGCGCTGCCGCGGGTGCCGAAGACGGAGCGCGACCTGCCGGAGATCGTCGCAAGACGCGTTCCGCCGGAGTCGATCGATCGGCTCGTCGACGCCGGCATTCCGTCGCGCTATCTCGAATTCATCATTCCTCCGCGCACGCTGTCGCACCGGAAGAGCAGGGGCGAGCGTCTGACGCTGGATGAATCGGATCGCGCCGTCCGCGCGGCGCGGCTGCTCGCGCTGGCGGACGCGGTTTTCGGCGACCCTACCAAGGCGTTGGTGTGGCTCGGTGCGCCGGCCAGCCTTTTCGCGGGCAAGAACGCGTTCGAGCTGATGGTTTCCGAAGCCGGCGCGCGGCTCGTCGAAGAGGCGCTGCTGCGCATCGACGAAGGCTATTTCGCCTGAGGCGAAGACGGTGCATCGCTCGCTGAAATGACCTGCAGGATGCGGGACGCGCGCCGACCGCGCGGCTGCATCGTCGACGTTCCTTGCCGTGAAAATCTGGCGCATCAGCAATCATCGCGATCTCGCAGGCACCGGCGGCCTGCGCGTCGGCGCACGCTGGCACTCCGCAGGGCATCCGGTCGTCTACTGTGCCGAGCATCCCGCGAGCGCCTTGCTGGAGATCCTCGCGCATCTCGATGTTGCCAACCTCGCCGCGCTTCCGGATGGCTATCAACTGCTCGAGATCGAAGTGCCGGATAGGCTGCATATCGAGGTCCTGCCTCCGCACGCGCTGACATTGAAGTGGCAGAGCGACGAAGACGTGACGCAGCGCATCGGAGACCGCTGGCTCGCTGAACGCTCGTCCCCGCTGCTGCGGGTCCCTAGCGCGCTCGTTCCCAAAGTATGGAACTACCTCATCAATCCCTCGCATCGGGATTCCGAGGCGCTCAAGATCGTATCCGCCGCGCGCTATCCATTCGACACGCGCTTGTTCAAGGTCGTCGGCGGCAGCGCGAGACCGCGAACCGCCGCCCGGCATCGCCGCAGGGAGAGCGGAAGCTGATCGCGCTGCGCGAGAGCGCCGTGCAGTCCGCATCGGACCTTGCCGGCTCTTCGCGCTTCACCGAGGTACAATTATCCATGTCGATGCGGTGCCATGCGGTTGCCATGCGGTTGCCCAAAGTCGCGCGGGAAGATGCGTAGAAGCGATGCGTCCTGCCCGAGGACCATGGCGAGAGCCCGCCGATGTCGCATCGCCCTTTCCGCTTGTTTCGGGCGATGTGTTCGACGCTCGGACAGCCTTGCATGAAGCCGGTCGCCATCTTCCGCTTTTCCGCCACCGAGGGTCCCGGCCATTTCGGCGAGTGGCTCGAGCGCAGCGGCATCCGCATGGCGTCTGATCGCGCTCGATCGCGGCGAACCGGTGCCGGCCGATCCGCGTGCCTTCGCCGGCATCGGCATGATGGGCGGACCGATGAGCGCGAACGACGATCTGCCCTGGAACGCGCCGCTGCTCGGTCTCCTTCGCGACGCGGTCTCCGCCGACGTGCCGGTGATCGGCCATTGTCTCGGCGGACAGTTGCTTGCGAAATCGCTGGGTGCGAACGTCGTGACGCGACGGCGACACCGGAAATCGGATGGAGCGAAGTCGAGCGTGATCGATGCCGCTGTCGAATCCGTGGTTCGGCCGTCGCGACCGCTTCCGGACGTTCCAATGGCACTACGACGTTTCGGACTGCCTCCGGGCGCCACGCGCGTTCTGACCAACGCGCTTCAATCCCGAGCAGGCGTTTGCGCTCGGCAAGCACGTCGGCTTTCAATGCCACATCGAGATGACGCGCGAGATGGTCGAGAACTGGTGCGCGAGCGGCGGCGACGAGCTTCCGGCGCAATCGACCGGCGCGATACAGAGCAAGGCCGACATCCTCGAGGACGTCGACGTCGCGGCTGGCCGCGCTTTCGCGCGTCGCCGACGATGTCTACGCCCACTGGGCGCGAGGACTGCCTCACCGTCCGCTGATGCGCTTGCGATCCGTCCGCTCCCGGATCAGCTCATCAACCAGATCGCCGCCGGCGAGGTCGTCGAGCGGCCGGCGGCGGCGCTCAAGGAGTTGCTCGAGAACAGTCTCGATGCCGGGCGCAACGCAGATCGATATCGATCTCGCCGGCGGCGGCGTCAAGCTCATCCGCGTCGCCGACGACGGCGATGGGCATCGATCGCGAGGATCTGCTGCTCGCGGTCGCGCGCCACGCGACCTCCAAGATCGCGAGCGCGAGCGATCTCGAGGCGATCGGCACGCTGGGTTTTCGCGGCGAGGCGCTGGCCAGCATCGCGGCGGTGTCGCGGCTCGCGCTGACCTCGCGCTCGCGCGACAAGCCGCACGCATGGCGCATCGAGGTCGACGGCGGTGAAGTCGGCGTGCCGCAGCCGGCGGCGCTCGCCAGCGGCACGACGGTGACGGTGCAGGAGCTGTATTTCAACACGCCCGGCGCGGCGCAAGTTCCTGCGCACCGAGGCGACCGAGTTCGGACACTGCGAAGAAGCGTTCCGGCGGATCGCGCTTTCGCATCCCGACGCCGGATTCACGATGCAGCACAACGGCAGCGTACGCTATCGCCTGCTCGCGCAAGGGCGGCGCGCGCGCGTCGACGCGCTTCTCGGCGACGAATTCGCCGCGCAGGCCGCGTATGTCGACGAGCACGGCCCTGGAATTTCGCTTGCCGGCTGGGTGGTTCGACCCGCGTATGCCACCAGCGCCCGCGACGCGCAGTATCTTTTCGTCAACGGCCGCTTCGTGCGCGACCGCGTGCTGGCGCACGCGTTGCGCGAGGCCTACCGCGACGTTCTGCATCACGAGCGGCAGCCGGCGTACGCGCTGTGGCTCGACTATCGAGCCGCGCGTCGTCGACGTCAATGTGCATCCGGCGAAAGCCGAGGTGCGATTCCGCGACAGCGGCGCCGTGCATCAATTCGTGCGCCACGCGGTCGAGAAAGGTCTGGCATCGACGGCGGCGGAGCAGCCGGCGGTATCGGCGGCGGAGCGCCTGGGCGATCGCCGCGGCGAGAGTCCCGCCGCTGGTGCCGTCGCCGGACGCGCGATTCGCTTCGGATTGGCGAGGCGGCCCGCTCGCGGCACAGTCTTCGATGGCCCTGTCCGCACGGAGCCCGCGGCGTTCTACGCCCGATTGTTCGGCGAGCGCGAACCCTCGCCCGACGGCCCCGACCTTCCCAACGGCGACGATCACCCGCTCGGTTTTGCCTTGGCGCAATTGCACGGCATCTTCGTCCTGGCGCAAAACCGCGACGGCCTGGTCCTCGTCGACATGCACGCGGCGCACGAGCGCATCCTCTACGAGCGGCTCAAGACAGCGCTCGACCGCTCGCTTCCGATGCAGCCGCTTGCTCGTTCCGGTGACCTTCGCGGCCGATCCGATCGACGTGGCCACGGCGGACGAAAACGCGGCCGTGTTATCCGCGCTCGGGTTCTCGATGTCCGCGCTCGGTCCGTCGACGCTCGCGGTGCGCGGCGTGCCAGCGCTGCTCGCGGACGCCGACACGGTCACACTGGCGCGCGCGGTGCTCTCGGACATCCGCGAATACGGCGCCAGCCGCGTGCTCACCGAACAGCGCGACGAGCTCCTCTCGACCATGGCGTGTCACGGTGCGGTGCGGGCGCACCGCAGCTTGACGGTGCGCGAGATGAACGCGCTGCTTCGTGAGATGGAGGAAACCGAGCGGGCAGGCCAGTGCAATCACGGCCGTCCCACGTGGTATCAGTTGACGCTGGGTGACCTAGACCGCCTGTTCATGCGCGGCAGATAACAAGGCGATGCTACGCTGCTGCGCGGCGCGTCTGCGTTGTTGTTCTCAGTTGTCAAATGACGCTCGGCTCTCGCCGTACTAACGACGCGCATCATCGCCTTGTCCACGCGTATTGCTTTAGTGAACGCACTACCGCCAATTTTGCTGATGGGGCCCACCGCGTCAGGCAAGAGCGCGGTTGCATTCGAGCTCGCGGCTCGGCTGCCCATCGAGATCGTCAGCGTCGATTCGGCGCAGGTCTATCGCGGCATGGATATCGGAACGGCGAAGCCCGACGCAAGTGCGCGTGCTCGCGTCGCGCACCATCTGATCGATCTGATCGACCCGGACCAGTCGTATTCGGCGGCGCGATTTCGCGGCGATGCGCTGCACGCCATCGCGGACATCCAGAGCCGCGGCCGCGTCCCGCTCCTGGTCGGCGGAACGATGCTTTACTTCAAGGCGCTCCGGGAGGGCTTGTCGGCGCTGCCGCAGGCGGACCCGCAAGTGCGGGCCGAGATCGACGCTCGCGCGTCGGAGCATGGCTGGCCGGCGCTGCATCGTGAGCTCGCGCACGTCGATCCGGCTACCGCAGCGCGTCTCGAATCCACCGACGCCCAGCGCATTCAGCGCGCGCTCGAGGTCTATCGCGTGAGCGGCGTTCCATTGTCAGAGCTGCAGGGGGCGCGCGTCGCGGACGATGCGCCCGAATTTCTTGCGATCGCGTTGGTTCCGTCGGACAGGGCAGAGCTGCACCGCAGAATCGCCGCGCGGTTCGACGCGATGCTCGAGCATGGGCTCATCGACGAGGTCCGCACCCTACGGGAGCGCTACCGGCTCGACGGTTCCATGCCGTCGATGCGATGCGTCGGCTATCGCCAGGTCTGGGACGTTCTCGAGGGCGCGGCGGGGGCATCCACGCTGCGCGAGCGCGGTATCGCCGCAACGCGACAGCTCGCGAAGCGGCAGCTGACCTGGTTGCGATCCACACCTGCGCTGGCGATCGACAGTCTTTCGGACAGGCTGTCCGATCGGGTCGCAGGCCTGATCGACGCCCACGTCCGGAAGGGGTAGCGGTCCGCGCCGAGCGGCGACGCTTTCCCTCGGGTGGCGGGGCCATTGCTGCCGTGCAATAATCTCATCCGCGAAACCGCGCATCGGTTTGTCATGAACGCCCGCACGCTCTACGACAAGTTGTGGCAAAGCCACGTCGTCCGCTCCGAAAGCGACGGAACGGCGCTGTTGTACATCGATCGCCATCTGGTGCACGAGGTGACGAGTCCTCAGGCGTATGAGGGACTCAAGCTCGCCGGGCGCAAGCCGTGGCGGGTTGGCTCGATCGTCGCAACCGCCGACCACAACACCCCGACGCAGCACTGGGATCAAGGCATCACCGACCCGACCTCGCGCATTCAGGTCGATGCGCTCGACGCGAACATCCGCGAGCACGGAGCGAAAGCGTATTTTCCTTTCCGCGACAAGCGCCAAGGCATCGTCCACGTCATCGGCCCCGAATCCGGCGCGACGCTTCCCGGCATGACGGTGGTGTGCGGCGACTCGCACACGAGCACGCACGGGGCATTCGGCTGTCTTGCGTTCGGCATCGGCACGTCCGAAGTCGAGCACGTCCTCGCCACGCAGTGCCTGCTGACCAAGAAAGTGAAGACGATGCGTGTCGTGGTCGAAGGCGAGCTTCCCTTCGGCTGCACGGCAAAAGATGTGGCGCTGGCAGTGATCGGCAAGATCGGCACCGCGGGCGGCAGCGGCCACGCCATCGAATTCCAGGGCTCGGCCATCCGTGCGCTGTCGATGGAAGGCCGGATGACCGTTTGCAACATGTCCATCGAAGCGGGTGCGCGCGCAGGCATGGTGGCGGTCGACCAGACCACCATCGATTACCTCAAGAACCGCACGTTTTCGCCCAAGGGTGAGCAGTGGGATCGCGCGGTCGCATTCTGGCGAACCCTCGCCTCCGACCCCGATGCGGTCTTCGATCGCACGGTCACGCTAGACGCCGCTTCCATCGCACCGCAGGTCACGTGGGGCACGTCGCCGGAGATGGTCACGACCATCGAGGGCCGCGTTCCCGATCCCGACAAGGAAAAGGATCCGGTGCGCCGCGAGGGAATGGAGCGCGCATTGAGCTATATGGGACTCTCACCCAATACGGCGATAACGGACATCCGCATCGACAAGGTGTTCATCGGGTCGTGCACCAATTCGCGCATCGAGGATTTGCGCGCGGCCGCTTCCGTGGTGGCGGGACGGCGAAAGGCCGACAACGTCAGCGTTGCCATGGTCGTGCCGGGCTCGGGCCCGGTAAAGGCGCAGGCTGAGCGCGAAGGACTCGACCGCATCTTCACCGCGGCGGGCTTCGAATGGCGCGAACCCGGCTGCTCGATGTGCCTTGCGATGAACGATGACAGGCTCGAGCCGGGCGAGCGCTGCGCGTCGACGTCGAACCGGAACTTCGAGGGACGGCAAGGCACCGGAGGACGCACGCATCTGGTCAGCCCCGCGATGGCGGCGGCGGCGGGCATCGCGGGCCACTTCGTCGACGTTCGCAGGCTTCGCTAGAGCGTCGCGTCATGCAAGCGTTCCGCATTCTGACGGGATTGGTGGCGCCTCTGGATCGAGCCAATGTCGATACCGATGCCATCATTCCCAAGCAATTCCTGAAATCGATTCGGCGTTCGGGCTTCGGCCCCAACCTGTTCGACGCGTGGCGATATCTCGATCACGATGAAACGGGCAAGAACACGGCCGAGCGCCGCCCGAATCCCGACTTCGCGTTGAACGAGCCGCGCTATCGAGGCGCGCAGATCCTTCTCGCGCGGCGCAACTTCGGATGCGGCAGCTCGCGCGAGCACGCGCCATGGGCGCTCGGCGACTACGGGTTCCGATCGATCATCGCGCCCTCGTTTGCCGACATCTTTTTCAACAACTGTTTCAAGAACGGGTTGTTGCCCATCGTGCTGGGCGAATCCGAAGTCGACAGCCTGTTTCACCGGACGGCGGCTTTCCTGGGATTCAAGCTCACCATCGATCTCGAGCGGCAGACGGTTGCGACGCCGGACGGCGGCGGCGTATTCAGCTTCGACATCGACCCGTTTCGCAAGCATTGCATGCTGAACGGGCTCGACGATATCGGCCTTACGTTGAAACATGCGGACGAGATTCGCGCTTTCGAAGAGAAGCGCAAAGCCGAGCAACCGTGGCTGTTCTAAGAGCATCGAAGCCGAGGACACCAGGACACCGACCAAGAATCACCGCGGACGTCCTGTGCTCTCCGCTGCCTTGCGGGCGGAGATCGTGAAAATCGCGCTGCTTCCCGGGGATGGCATCGGCCAGGAGATCATCGCCGAAGCGGCGAAGCTGCTCGAGCGCCTGCGCCGCGACGGACTCCCGATCGAGACCGAAACCGCGCCCATCGGCGGCGCGGGCTACGACGCGGCGGGATCCCCGTTGCCCGACGCGACGCTCTCGCTCGCGCGACGATCCGACGCGGTCGTACTGGGCGCGGTCGGCGGGCCGAAATACGACGTGCTCCCGCGCGAATCGCGCCCCGAGCAAGGTCTGCTGGCCATCCGCAAGGCGCTGGGCCTGTTCGCCAACCTGCGGCCTGCGCTGCTGTATCCCGAGCTCGCCGCGGCTTCGTCGCTGAAAGCCGAGGTCGTCGCAGGGCTCGACGTCATGATCGTGCGCGAGCTCACCGGCGACATCTACTTCGGCGCTCCGCGCGGCAGGCGAAGCAATGCCGCGGGTGAAGCAGAAGGCTTCGATACCATGCACTACAGCGAGTCCGAGGTCCGACGCATCGCGCGTGTCGGTTTCGAGATCGCGACAAAGCGCCAAAAGAGACTTTGCTCGGTCGACAAGGCCAATGTGCTGGACACGTCGATATTCTGGCGTGAAGTCGTCACCGCGGTGGGTAAGGATTATCCGGACGTGCGGCTTTCGCACATGTATGTCGACAACGCGGCGATGCAGCTCGTGCGCAATCCCAGGCAATTCGATGTCATCGTCACTGGCAACCTGTTCGGCGACATCCTCTCGGACGAGGCGTCGATGCTCGCCGGCTCGATCGGAATGCTTCCTTCGGCGTCGCTCGATGCCAACGGCAAGGGTCTCTACGAGCCCATCCACGGCTCGGCGCCCGATATCGCCGGACAAGACAAGGCCAATCCTCTGGCGACGATCCTGTCGCTGGCGATGATGTTTCGACATACGTTCAGCCATGCGGACGTCGCCGACCGGATCGAGCGCGCCGTGCGCAAAGTGCTCGCGGACGGTTTGCGCACGGCAGATATCGCGCTTCCCGGCGAGGCGGCGATCGGAACGCGCGAGATGGGCGACGCCGTTGTCGGCGCGATGCCGGGAAGATAGGCGCGAACATGAGCGTCTCGGGACATCCCATCGTCATCCGCCGTGCCGAGCTTGCCGACGCCGAAGCGATCCACTCGACCTTCAGCGGACGCAAAGCCATCGCCGGCACGCTGCAGATTCCTTACCCGTCAGTGGAGCTGTGGAAGAAGCGCCTCACGGATTTTCCGGCGGATGACTATTTACTGGTGGCCACCATCGCCGGCGAAGTCGTCGGTAATCTCGGACTGCACAGCGTGTCGAAATCGCCGCGGCGCCGGCACGTCGGGACCGTCGGCGTTGCCGTCCGCGATGACCGGCAGGGATGCGGCGTCGGCAGCGAGCTCGTCAAGGCCGCCATCGAGCTGTCCGATGGGTGGCTCAATTTCCAGCGCCTCGAGCTCTGGGTCTACTGCGACAACCTGGCCGCTATCGCGCTTTATCGCAAATTCGGCTTTGCGATGGAAGGGACGTGCCGTGCCTATGCGTTCCGCGACGGCCGCTACGTCGACGCCTACATGATGGCGAGAATGCATCCTGCATTTGCGCCCGCGGCGCAGGAATGACCGCCGGACCGGACGGAAAGGAAAGAAAAAAATGATGCGCGTCGGTTTCGTCGGATGGCGGGGCATGGTCGGATCGGTGCTGGTCCAGCGCATGCTCGAGGAGAACGACTTCGAGCTGATCGAGCCGGTATTTTTCTCGACCTCGCGCGCAGGCGGACCCGGGCCGGCGATCGGCAGGAGCAGCGAGCCGCTCAAGGACGCGTCGAATCCCGAGGCGTTCGAGGGGCTTGACGCCATCGTCACCTGCCAGGGTGGCGACTGGACCCGCAGCATGCACGGTACGCTGCGGTCGGCGGGATGGAACGGCTATTGGATCGATGCCGCGTCGACCCTGCGCATGGCGGACGATGCGGTCATCGTGCTCGACCCGGTCAACCGCGACGTCATCGATGCCGCGCTCGATAAGGGTGTGAGGAACTACATCGGCGGCAACTGCACCGTCAGTTTGATGATGATGGCCATCGCGGGATTGCTGCAGCACGACCTCGTGGAATGGCTGACGTGCATGACGTACCAGTCGGCCTCGGGCGCCGGCGCGCAAAACATGCGCGAGCTCCTGCTTCAGATGGGCGAAGCGCATCTTGCCGCGAAGGACCTTCTAGGAGATCCGGCATCGTCGATACTCGATATCGATCGCGAAGTGGCCGGCATTCTGCGCGACGAGCGATTTCCCACCGAGCACTTCGGAGTGCCGCTCGCGGGCAGCCTGATTCCGTGGGTCGCCGAGGACATGGGCGACGGCATGAGCAGGGAAGAATGGAAAGGCGGCGCGGAGACCAACAAGATACTTGGGCGGGAGGACAGGCCCATCCCGGTCGAGTCGATCTGTGTGCGCGTAGGCGCGATGCGCTGCCACAGTCAGGCGCTCACGATCAAGTTGCGCCGCAAGCTTCCGCTGGCGCAAATCGAAAAAATCCTTGCCGGCGCCAACGAATGGGTGCGTATCGTGCCGAATACCCGCGACGCGAGCATGCGCGAGCTCACGCCCGCCGCGGTCACCGGCAAGCTGGAGATCCCTATCGGGCGCTTGCGCAAGCTCGCGATCGGCGACGAGTACCTCGCGGCGTTTACAGTGGGCGACCAGCTCCTGTGGGGTGCGGCCGAGCCTCTCAGGCGCTTGCTGAGAATATTGATCGCGCGCTGATAGCGCCACGCCCGAGTCGCTGTCGGATATGACAGCGCCGCTTTGCTTGCTCGCTCCCTTGCCGTTTTTCCGCGGTTTTATGCGCGGGCGCTAGGGCGCGCCGGGCGCTTCCCGGGGGCGCTGCGACGCGCTTACAACACCCTGACGCCCCGCCCGCTGCTTTGCCAGAACGCACAATCTGTTGTGGACGCATGTGCAGCGGAGCGCTACCGATGGGGTCCCGGGCCGATTCTGCGGTGTTTATCCCAAGGCCGCCCCCGGATCTATACTTTGGCAAAAAATCGAGCTAATACCGAGGTTTAGCTTGCACCGCTAACTCCATGATGTTAGTTTAGCTTAGGCTATCAGCACCCTGAGGTCAGCATGCGCATAAAACCCTATATCACTAGCGGCCTTTTGGCGGGCGTTCTCGCGCTTCCCATCGCGGCGCTTGCGCTGGGTCTCGGCAAGCTCACCGTGCAATCCGGCCTCGGACAACCGCTTTCAGCGAGCATAGAGCTCACCGCTGCGCAAAAAGACGAACTTGATTCGTTGCGAGCGCGTATCGCGGATCCGTCGGTTTATCGCGATAACAGCGTGCAATATCCTGGTGCGCTGGCGCGGGCTCGAGTTTCCCTCGAGCAGGGTCCGAACAACATTCCTTATCTGAAGATTACGTCGGCCCAAGCGGTCAACGACCCCTATCTCGACCTGATCATCGAATTGAGCTGGGCCACCGGGCGCGTCGTTCGTGATTACACGTTCCTGCTCGATCCGCCGGGCGCAGTAGAGATGCAGGCAGCCGTCGAGCCTGCGCCGCCGTTGCGCGCACAAGCCGCGACTGGTCGACCCGAGCGTCAGGCCCGGCGCCCCGCCGAGTCCGCTGCTGCACAGGGTACGACACGCCGTGCCGCCGAGTCGTCCGCTGCAGGACCGGATACGACAGCGGCGGGAGGAACGTACACGGTCAAGCGCGGCGACACCTTGTCCAAGATCGCGGGCGAATACAAACCCGAGAACGTCAGCCTCGAGCAAATGCTGGTCGCGCTGTTCCGCAGCAACGAAAGCGCGTTCGACGGCAGGAACATGAACCGCTTGCGCAGCGGGCAGATCATCACGATTCCGCAGGGCGACCAGATCGCATCTCTCGCGCAGCCCGAAGCGACGCAGGTTGTGAAGATGCAGGCCGCCGATTGGCGTGCGTATCGTGACCGCGTCGCGGCCGGCGCGCCTGCCAGCGATTCAACCGCGTCGAGCCAGGCCGCGGGCGGGAAGATCACAACCGCGGTGCAGGATCAGGCAAGCACGGCGCAACCGGGCAAGGACCAGCTTCGCGTTTCGCGTGAGGCCGGGAAAGGTGCCGCCGCCGGAGCAGCGCTGGCGGAAGATTCGACGTCGAAGGATAAGGCGCTGCGCGACGCGAACTCGCGTGTTGCCGAGCTCGAAAAGACGGTGAGGGATCTGCAACGGGCTGCGGAGCTGCGCAATCAAACCTTGGCCGAGCTGCAAGCTCGCGCCGACGCCGCCGCGGGCAAGAGTCCGGCGCCAGCAAAAGCAGAGCCTCCGAAGGTTGCAGCAGGCAAGGCCGAGCCGGCAAAAACGGAAGCGCCCAAGAGCAGCGTCAACCCGCCCACCGCGATGGCACCCGCCGTAACGCCACCTTCAACGACGGCGCCGGTCGCCACCGCGCCGGTCGTCTCGCCGCCGGCCACCGCTCCATCAGCGACACCGCAGGCGAAGGCGCCGGAGACCAAGGCCCCCGATACCACACCGGCGATCGCTCCGGTCGCCAAGGCGCCTGATGTTTCGAGCGCGCCGGTCGTGGCTCCCGTCGCCAAAGCGCCGGACGCGACGCCAACGGCGCCGGCAACGAAGACCGCCGCGCCCGCCAAAAAAGCAGCCGAGCCGTCGTTCATAGACGACCTCTTCGGCAACACGCCGACATGGGCCGTGGGTGGTGGAGCGCTGGTCGTACTCGCAGGCATCGCAGGCCTGATCGCCGCGCGCCGCCGCAAGACGACCAAGTTCGAGGACAGCATCATCTCCGGCACCGACATCAAGACCAACACGGTCTTCGGCTCGACGGGCGGAGGCGTGGTCAACACCGGCGACAACTCGCTGGCGAGCGACTTCAGCCGCGAAGGGCTCGGCAACATCGACACCGACGAAGTCGACCCGATCGCCGAAGCCGAGGTCTATCTGGCGTACGGCCGCGATGCGCAAGCCGAGGAGATTCTCAAGGATGCGCTGAAAAAGGATCCGCAGCGCCAGGAGATTTACCTCAAGCTGCTCGAGATCCACGCACAGCACAACAAACCGTCTGCGTTCGAAACCGTCGCGAGCGAGTTGTACGCGGTTTCCGGCGGACAAGGCGAAGTGTGGCAAAAGGCGATGGCGCTCGGCCGTCAGCTCGACCCGACCAATCCGCTGTTTGCCGAGGCAGGTGCCGCGGCATTCGCGGCAACGGCTGCGTCCGCCAAGATCGATGCCCCGCCCAGCGATACCGATGTCTTTTCCGTGCCGCCCGAAGTCAAGCCGGAGCCGCCTGCGACGACGGCGCTCGATTTCACGCTCGACGATGAAATTTCTCTGTCGCCTACGTCGGGCGTTGCGGAACCCAAGACACCCGCTGCGATTCTGGCCGGCGCGGCAGAGCAGGTCGCAAAGTCGAGCCGAGCTGCGCCAGAGGCGGCGCGGGGCTTCAGCGATTCAACGATTTCGGCCGCGGCGATGGCGGGAGGTGCCGCAGGCGCGGCCGCGGGTGCAGCAGTGGCGCGCGGCGAATCGAGCGTGGCCAAGGCGCATGAACCCTTTTCCTTCGATCCGGAATCCATCCCGAGATTCGACCTCGATTTCAAGCTTGATGAACCTTCCAAGCCCGGGCCGGCGATAGCAAAAACAGTCGCGACAGCGCCCGCTGCGACAACCCCGGAGCCGGCACTCGCAACTGCGGGTTCGCCTGCGCCGCAGCTGGCGCGGCCTGCCGCGGCAATCGAGCTCGACAAGCTCGATCTCGCTTTCGATCCGCAGCGCTCGACCTTCGAAGATCCCACCCCTTCCGTGCTCGACGGTCAATGGCACGATGCGGCAACCAAGCTCGACCTCGCCAAGGCGTACCAGGAAATGGGCGACGTCGAAGGTGCGCGCGAAATCCTGCAGGAAGTGCTGCACGAAGGCGACGATCAGCAAAAGACCGAGGCCCAGGGACTTCTGTCCAAGCTCGCTTGAGCTAAGGAACCTCTGCATAAGTCCCGCGTGGTCGCGACGGAGGCTCGCCGGGATGAGATGCACGAAGCGACGCGAAGCCAATGGTAGCTCCCATTGGCGAGCGGCGCGACAAAGCAGATCGCCCCTTACTTGCCAAATGAGGCCCCGTCCCGTCCGGGTTTCGCCGCAATGGCCTCATCTGCGTTGTTGCGCGGCTTGCGAATAGGATGAACTATTCGCTTCGCCGCGGCGCCTAGCATCTGAAGCCATTGCGACAGAAACGCGACTCATGTGGGGCTTTTGCAGAGGTTCCCTAACCCACTCTCTTCGATCAATACCTGAGGCGGCGGATCGCGGATTCGCCGCCTTTTTCCTTTTTTGACGCCTCCCGCGGCCGATAAAGATGCGCATCGCGCTCGGACTCGAATACGACGGCGGGCCATTTCACGGATGGCAGTCGCAGGCCGACGGCAGCGGCGTACAGGACGCGCTCGAGAACGCGCTCGCGCAAATCGCCAACGCACCCACCGGCACCATCGCCGCGGGCCGGACCGACTCGGGCGTGCACGCGACGATGCAGATCGCGCATTTCGACACCGACGCGCTTCGCCCCGACATGGCCTGGGTTCGCGGAGTGAACGCGCTCCTTCCGGACGCAATCGCGGTGCTTTGGGCGATGCCGGTCGCCGATGAGTTCCACGCGAGATTTTCCGCGACGGGCCGGCACTACACATACCTGCTCGTCGATCGGCCGGTGAGACCCGCCCTGCTCACGGGAAGCGTCGGCTGGTACCATCTGCCATTGTCGCTGGAGTCGATGCGGGAGGCCGCCGCGGCGCTGCATGGAAAGCACGATTTCTCCGCGTTCCGCGCCGCGGAGTGTCAGGCCAAATCGCCGGTGCGCCTGCTCGACAAGCTCGAAATCTCGCGGGATGGCGGCGTGATCCGCTTCGATTTCCACGCCGATGCATTTCTTCACCACATGATACGAAACATCGTCGGATCGCTCGTCTACGTCGGGAGCGGCAGGAAACCTCCGAGCTGGATCGCGGAGCTCATCGCCGAACGCAATCGCGCTCTCGCGGCGCCGACGTTCTCCAGCGCGGGACTTTATCTCGTAGGGGTCGACTATCCCGCTCGATGGAATCTTCCCGCGACGCGGGCGCCCGTTCATTTGACGCACGGATGACATGCGCACGCGGGTCAAGATATGCGGTATCACTCGCGTCGAGGACGGCGTTTCCGCGGCGCGCGAGGGCGCCGACGCAATCGGGCTGGTGTTCTGGTCGGGCACGCCGCGCCAGGTCAGCCACGTGCGCGCACGGGAAATCGCCGCGGCGCTCCCGGCGTTCGTCGGTGTCGTAGGTCTTTTCGTCGATCCGCAGCCCGACGCGGTCCGGGCGGTGCTCGCCGAAGTTGCTCTCGATCTGCTGCAATTTCACGGCAACGAGCCGCCCGAGATGTGCGCAAGCTTCGGCCGCCCCTACATCAAGGCCGTGCACGTGAAACCGGGAGTCGATTTGCTACACTACGCCTCGCGCTACGCTGGTGCGCGCGGCTTGCTGTTCGACGCGTTCGAGCCGGGTGGCCTGCCCGGCGGCACCGGAACCACGTTCGACTGGGGCGTGCTGCCGACGGGTCTGCTGCGCCCGGTGATATTGTCCGGCGGCCTCACGCCCCAAAATGTCGGTGCAGCCATTCGTGAGGTGCGCCCGTGGGCGGTGGATGTGTCCAGCGGCGTCGAGGCTGTCGCGGACGATGGCAGGCCGCGCAAGGGAATCAAGGACGCGGCGAGGATTGCCGCGTTCATCCGAGGAGTTCGCGATGCAGATGTATGACCTTCCAGACGCCCGCGGACATTTCGGTCCGTATGGAGGCGTGTTTGTCGCCGAGACGCTGATTCGCGCGCTCGACGAGTTGCGCGAGCACTACGCACGCTTCCGCACCGATCCGGATTTTGTCGCCGAGTTCGAGAACGAGCTCGAGCATTATGTCGGCCGCCCGAGCCCCATCTATCATGCGCGGCGCTGGTCGGAGACCCTGGGCGGCGCGCAGCTTTACTTCAAGCGCGAAGATCTCAACCATACCGGTGCGCACAAGATCAACAACTGCATCGGCCAGGCGCTTCTTGCCAAGAGGCTCGGCAAGCCGCGCGTCATCGCCGAAACGGGTGCGGGACAGCACGGCGTTGCCACCGCGACGGTCGCGGCGCGATTCGGCATGCAGTGTGTCGTGTACATGGGATCGGAGGACATCAAGCGTCAGGCGCAAAACGTTTTCCGCATGAAGCTGCTCGGAGCGGAAGTCGTTCCGGTCGAATCCGGCTCGAAGACGCTCAAGGACGCGCTGAACGAGGCGATGCGCGACTGGGTTACCAACGTCGAAAATACTTTCTACATCATCGGCACGGTCGCCGGGCCGCATCCCTATCCGATGATGGTGCGCGATTTCCAGAGCGTGATCGGCAAGGAATGCCTGTGGCAGATGCCCAAGATGATCAGCCGCCAGCCGGATATGATCATCGCCTGTGTCGGCGGCGGCTCCAATGCGATGGGTATTTTTTATCCTTACCTCGCCCATGACGATGTCAGGCTGGTCGGCGTCGAGGCGGCGGGAGAGGGCATCTCCACGGGCCACCATTCGGCGTCGCTAGGCGCCGGGCGGCCCGGTGTCCTGCACGGCAACCGCACGTACCTGCTGCAGAACGAGGATGGCCAGATCCTGGAGACGCACTCCGTGTCAGCGGGCCTGGACTATCCGGGCGTCGGTCCCGAGCACGCATGGCTCAAGGACAACGGCCGCGCGGAATACGTCTCCATCACCGATGAGCTCGCGCTTAAGGCGTTCGGCGATTGCTGCCGCATCGAGGGCATCATTCCGGCGCTGGAATCGGCGCACGCGCTGGCGTATGCGGCGCAGATCGCGCCGTCGATGCCGCGCGACAAGATCCTGCTCGTCAACCTCTCGGGCCGCGGCGACAAGGACATGAACACGGTTGCCGAGCGCACGGGCATGAAGCTTTGACAGCAGCGATCCTCCCCTTGCCGAACCTCGGCATCACACGCGGATGGTGGCCGTGAACCGCATCGATGCCACGTTTGCGAGGCTTCGCAGCTCCGGCCGCGCGGGGCTCATTCCGTACATCACCGCCGGGGATCCTTCTCTGGCAGCGACGGTGCCGCTGATGCGTGCGCTTGCGGTGGCGGGCGCCGACGTCATCGAGCTCGGCGTGCCGTTTTCCGATCCCATGGCGGACGGTCCGGTGATTCAGCGCGCGTCGGAGCGCGCGCTTGCACAGGGCGTAGGGTTGAAGCACGTCCTTGAGACGGTGGCGGCGTTCCGCGCCGAGGATTCCGCGACCCCCGTCGTTTTGATGGGCTATGCGAATCCCATCGAGTCCATGGGCATCGCCAGATTCGCGGATCGCGCGCGTCTGGCCGGCGTCGACGGCGTTATCGTCGTTGACTATCCGCCGGAGGAGGCGTCGGAATTCGCGGCGTCGATGGCACACCGGGAAATCGCCACGATCTTTCTCCTCGCGCCGACCACCCCGACGTCGCGCATCATCGCCATTGCCCGTCTCGCGCGCGGCTATGTCTATTATGTCTCGCTCAAGGGAGTGACCGGCGCCGCGCACCTGGACACTGCGGATGTCGTCGCCAAGCTTGCCGAAATACGCAAGCACGTTACGCTTCCGATCGGCGTCGGCTTCGGCATCCGCGACGCGGCGGGAGCGCAGGCGATCGCCGCGCACGCCGATGCGGTGGTGATCGGCAGCCGCATCATCCAGGAAATCGAAGCCGGGAGGCCGGAGGAGGCGCCGGCGCGCGCGGGCGCGTGGCTGGCGACGATACGCAATGCCGTCGACACCGTAACGCGGCGCGCCGCGTGAGGCAGCGAGGAAAAAGACGATGAGCTGGCTGCAAAAATTGCTGCCTCCGCGAATCAAGGCCACGCCCGGCGTAAACAAAAAGGCGGTCCCCGAGGGTCTCTGGGTCAAATGCGCGTCGTGCGAGGCGGTCCTCTACCGCACCGATCTGGAGAAGAATCTCAACGTATGCCCCAAGTGCGGCCACCACGGCCGCGTTTCCGCGCGCGAGCGCATCGAGCAGCTTCTCGATCCGGATGGACGCTACGAGATCGGCTCCGAGGTGCTCCCGATCGACAGTCTCAAGTTCAAGGACACCCGGAAATATCCCGAGAGGCTTTCGGCGGCGCTTGAAGAAACCGGCGAGACCGACGCTCTTGTCGTCATGCAGGGAAGCATTCGTTCGGCGCCGCTGGTGATCGCGGTATTCGAGTTCGACTTCATGGGCGGCTCGATGGGATCGGTCGTAGGCGAGCGCTTCGTGCGCGGCGTTCGCGTCGCCTACGAGAACCGCATTCCCTATGTCTGCATCACGTCGAGCGGTGGCGCGCGCATGCAGGAAGGCGTGAGCTCGCTGTTTCAGATGGCGAAGACAACCGCGGTCCTGCAGGAGCTCACCAAGGCGCGCCTTCCGTTCGTGTCGATTCTCACCGACCCGACCATGGGCGGCGTTTCGGCGAGCTTCGCCATGCTGGGCGACATCGTGATCGCCGAGCCCGGCGCGCTGATCGGCTTCGCGGGTCCGCGGGTCATCGAGCAGACGGTGCGGGAAAAGCTGCCCGATGGATTTCAGCGTGCCGAGTTCCTGCTCGAAAAAGGCGCGATCGACATGATCGTCGATCGGCGCGAGTTGCGCGACGAGCTGCCAAAGCTCCTGACACTGCTGCAACGGCAACCGCTTCCTTCCGCCTGATTCGGCGCTCGAAGGCGCCGCCGTACGTGACGCTTTCCGCCTGGCTCGCCTATCTCGAAACGCTGCACCCCAAGGCGATCGCCATGGGGCTCGACCGCGTACGCGCCGTCCACGAGCGTCTCGGCGTCGAGCTCGCGTGCCCGGTCGTGACGGTGGCGGGCACGAACGGCAAGGGCTCCGTGTGCGCCTTGCTCGATCGAATGCTGCGCTCCGCCGGATATCGTGTCGGGACCTACACCTCGCCGCATTTGCTTCGCTACAACGAGCGGGTGCGCCTCGACGGCGTCGATGCCGCCGACGACGCCCTATGCAGCGCGTTCGAGGCGGTCGAGGCGGCGCGCGGTGACACCGCGCTCACCTATTTCGAGTTCGGCACGCTCGCGGCATTCTGGCTGTTCGCGAATGCCCGCCTCGATGCGCTTGTGGTCGAGGTCGGCCTCGGGGGCCGCCTCGACGCGGTGAATATCGTCGATGCCGATGTCGCGGTCGTCACCACCGTCGATATCGACCATGTCGACTACCTCGGGGCGACGCGCGAGGCGATCGGCCGGGAAAAGGCGGGTATCTTTCGTGCGGGGCGCGTCGCGGTATGCGGCGATCGCGATCCTCCGCGAAGCCTTCTCGAACACGCCGCAACGTTGGGGACGAGACTGCTACGCATCGGAGTCGACTACGGCTTCAAGACGCAGGAACAGCAATGGAGCTACTGGGGTCCGGGCGGCGCGCGCCATGGCTTGCCGCATCCTGCGCTGCGCGGCGCGTATCAGCTCGCCAACGCGGCAAGCGCATTGACCGCGGCGGACGCGCTGCGCGAACGTCTGCCTCTCGGCATGGGAGCGATTCGCGAGGCGCTGGTCAGCGTCGAGCTTCCGGGACGCTTCCAGGTGCTGCCGGGGCGCCCGGTGACCGTGCTCGACGTCGCGCACAATCCGCAGTCGGCGCATGCCTTGTCCGCCACGCTCGCGTCGATGGGGTTTCATCCGGAGACTCGTGCGGTCTTCGGCGTCATGGCGGACAAGGACATCGATCGGATCATTGCCGCGGTGAAGGATCGCATCGACTCTTGGTATATCGCCACGCTGCCGTCCGCCCGCGGCGCCACGGCGCAGTCTCTGCGCGAGCGTCTGCGTTCTGCCGGCGTCGCTCCCGCCGCGATTCGCGAATTCGCCGACGCGGGTGACGCCTATCGCGCGGCGCGCGAAGCGTCGGCCGAAGCTGATAGAATCGTCGTTTTCGGCTCGTTCCTCACCGTCGCCGCGGCTCTCGCGCAGATGTCCGCCGGCGCACTCTGATTCATGTACACACGCCCTGACCCGCCGGACCCCGCGGTCGACGAGCTGAAACGACGCGCACGGCGGCGCCTCGTCGGCGCGGTCGTGCTCGCGCTGGCGGCTGCGGTGATCCTTCCTCTCCTGCTGGAAAGCGATCCCAAGCCGCTGGGCGACGACGTCTCCATCCAGATTCCGCCGGTCGACACCGGAAAATTCGTCAATCCCTTGTCGCCTGCGCCGCCGAAGACGATCGAAACGAAGACGGAAGCCACGCGCGACGGCAAGCCCACGGCGACCGAGCGCACTGCGAGCTCCAAAGCGGACGCTGCACCCAAGGCGCCGGCGAAGGACGTCGAGCAACGTCCAGTTGTTCAAACAGCCCCGGCAGCGCCGGCGAGCGCCGTCGATGCATCGCCGGCCTCCGCGGCGCAGCCGAAAGCGAGTTCCGCGGAAAGCAAGCCTGAGCCCTCCGTCGCAGGCGGATTCGTCATTCAGGTTGCGGCGCTCGCCGACGCAAAGGCCGCATCCGATCTCGCCTCGAAGCTCAAGGCCGGCGGCTATCCGGGTTACACCGAGTCGTTTGCGACCGCGCAGGGGGCGATGCAGCGCGTGCGTGTAGGCCCCTATCTCTCGCGCGACGCAGCCGACGCAGCGCTTGCCAGGCTCAAGACGTCGGGCTACGACGGTATCGTGGCGAACGCCAAGTGACCCGCGCGCCGACGTGACGGCGTTCGACCTGATGGCAATAGGCGTCGTCGGCGTGTCGATGGTGCTCGCGTTCTGGCGCGGATTCGTGCGCGTTGCGATGTCGCTTGTCGCATGGGTCGCGGCAATCATCCTCGCAATCCACTACTCGTCCACGGTCGGAGAGATGCTTCCCGAATTCGGCGGGAGCCCGGCTGCGCGCTACATCGCGGCCTTCGCCCTGATCCTCGTCGGCATTCTGGTGGTGGGTACGCTCATCGGGTGGCTCCTGGCAAAACTCGTCCGGGCTATTGGTCTTGGGTTTCTCGACCGCATATTAGGAGCATTGCTGGGAATGGCACGCGGCGTGCTTATTGTTGTCATAGCTGTGCTGATTGCCGGGCTCACGGTCCTGCCGCGGCAGGATTGGTGGCAAAATTCACTGTTTGCCCCGACGTTTGTGACATTGGCGTCGGGCTTGCGGCCTTGGTTGCCGCAGGCCATGGCTGCCCGGCTGGACTATCGGCCGGCCGAACGCGCACCGACCAAGCCGGCGCACCACGCGGCGGCCGAGGACGTAATGCTTTTACAGGCTGGGACTTAAAGCTATGTGCGGAATCGTCGGCGCTGTGACTCACATGCCGGTCAATCAGTTGCTGTACGACGGGCTGCTGCTGCTGCAGCATCGTGGCCAGGACGCGGCCGGCATCGTGACCAGCGAAGGTCCGGTGTTCCATATGTACAAGGCGCCCGGGTATGTCCGCGACGTGTTCCGCACGCGCAACATGCGCGAGCTCATGGGCAACGCCGGCATCGGCCACTGCCGCTATCCGACCGCCGGCTCGGCGTCGTCGGAGCTCGAGTCGCAACCCTTTTATGTCAATTCGCCGTTCGGCATCACTCTCGCGCACAACGGCAACCTGACCAACAGCGAAGCGCTGAAGCGCGAGCTGTTTCAACTCGATTTTCGCCACGTCAATACCAATTCCGACTCCGAGGTTCTGCTCAACGTGCTCGCGCTCGAGCTCGAGCGCGCTGCACACCATGCACGGCTCGACGCCAATGCCATCTTCACCGCCGTTGCGGCCGTGCATAAGCGCTGCCGCGGGGCCTACGCGATCGTGGCGATGATCGCGGGCTACGGTCTGGTCGCGTTCCGCGACCCTTTCGGCATCCGGCCTCTCATCATCGGCGTCAACGAGGCCATGGGCGGGACCGAATACGTGATCGCCAGCGAATCGGTCGCCATCGAGCCGCTGGGCTTTCAGGTGCTTCGCGACGTCGCGCCGGGCGAGGCGATTTTCGTCGATCAGACGGGGCGCTTCCACGCGCGTCAATGTGCGGAGAATCCTCAGCTCAACCCGTGCATATTCGAGTTCGTGTATCTGGCGCGTCCCGACTCGGTGATCGACGGCACATCGGTGTATGAGGCGCGGCTCAACATGGGCGGCGAGCTCGCCAAGAAGATCCGCGGAATTCCGGGCGCGCAGGACATCGATGTCGTCATTCCCATTCCCGATTCCAGCCGCCCTTCGGCCCTGGAGCTCGCCAACAGCCTCGGTCTCAAGTATCGCGAGGGTTTCGTCAAGAATCGCTACATCGGCCGGACCTTCATCATGCCGGGCCAGGCCATCCGCAGGAAAACCGTGCGGCAGAAGCTCAATCCGATCGGCATGGAATTCAAGGACCAGGTCGTGCTGCTGGTCGACGATTCGATCGTGCGCGGCACGACCAGCCGCGAGATCGTGCAGATGGCGCGCGAAGCCGGCGCTCGCAAGGTCTACTTCGCATCGGCGAGTCCGCCGGTGCGCTACCCCAACGTCTACGGCATCGACATGCCGACGCCGCGCGAGCTCGTCGCGACAGGACGCACCGAGGCTGAGATCGCGCAGGAAATCGGCGCAGACCTTCTGATCTACCAGGACCTCGAGGCGCTCAAGCGCGCGGTGCGCGCCGCCAATCCGCGCCTGAAGGAATTCGAAGCCTCGTGCTTCGACGGCTACTATGTCACCGGCGACGTCACCCCCGATTACCTTTCGCACCTCGCGCGCGAGCGCGACGAAACTCGTGACGAAGCCGACGAGCCTCTGCTCGCCACGAGCTGAAGGCCGCCCGGCGCGTTGTTGAGGCCCTCGCAACGCGTTTGACTCGGGCCGCGATTGCGGCCATACTCGCTGTCAGCGCTGATTTGAAACGGAGTTGCTCGAGTTCGCAACTTCACAGCTTGCGGGCGCTATACAAATTCCGCTGTGCGACCTGAGTGTCGCTTAGGTAGCTCGCCTAGCCAGGTCAGTTAACTTGGCAGAAACGCAGCCCGAGCAGTAGCGGCACGTACTTCGCCGTGCTGCGGAAGCCTGAGAGGCGAAAGCCTTTCGAATGATTGTCTCGGGGGAGAGTTTGTCCCCGCAGGAGACCCGTCGTTCAGCCGACGGTAGCCTAAGAGTCGGTGCGTCCCCGGTAACGGGGAGGTGCCAAGCGACTCCGACAACGTAGCCAAGCCGTACAGGCATATGCCACATCCCGTGAGGGATTGTCATGATTCTGCCAGCAGCAAGGCGGATGAGGCGCAAGGCTGGGTGGTAAGACCAACACAAGTGAATTGCCGTTTAACGCGTCGTTATTATTGACAGGCCCAAGCTGCTGTCAGGCCTGAACCAAAAGGTACGTGGCCGGATATTCCGCTAGCAGATCGGAAACGCTGACACTGGCGCCACCGGCGTATAGGCAAGGTCTAACCCACTCGTGTCACTCGGAAGGAACAGGGTAAGCCCGTAGTTCCGCCCACAGAATTGCGTGGGTAGGCGGATCGCAAGAGAAGCTGTGGGAATGTGCGGGTAAAGGAGCGCGGAAAAAGCGAATGCTGTCCTGTAATGGGATGGATAGGGGTTTGAACGTTACCCCACCCGAAAGGGCGCCCACTTCCGCATGGTCTCTCTTCATCAGAGAGCTGGTAGAACCGACATCACACCCCGAGGGGGACAGGCGAAGTCCCCGCAAGGGGATCGGCTTGTTCTCCGAAAGGATCAACCTAAGGAGACAAGCAAGTGAGAACGTCAACGATGACGTCTGCGGTCTCTGCCGCCCCGAGCGAATGGCACCAGATCGATTGGGCCAGGACACACGGGACGGTCAGACGGCTACAGGCGCGTATGGTGAAGGCAACACAGGCCGGAGACTGGCGCAGGGTGAAAGCCTTGCAACGATTTCTGGTCCGCTCGTTTAGCGGCAAAGCAGTCGCCGTGCGACGAGTGACGGAGAACCAAGGCAGACGCACGCCGGGTGTGGATGGCATCACGTGGTCCACCCCGGAGGAGAAGCGACAAGCTATCGAGTCGCTCAAACGACGTGGGTATCAGCCACGTCCGCTGAGACGGGTGAACATCCCGAAAGCCGGGCAGCCTGATAAGTATCGCCCACTGGGTATTCCGACCCTGCACGACCGCGCGATGCAAGCACTACACTTGCTCGCGCTCGAACCGGTGTCGGAGACGCGTGCGGATTGGAATTCGTATGGGTTTCGGTCGGCGCGATCCACGGCCGATGCCATCCGGCAGTGTCACACGATACTGTCAGGTCACGACAAGGCGCAGTGGATTCTGGAAGGTGATATCAAAGGCTGTTTTGATCATATTAGCCACGACTGGTTGATCTCTCACGTCCGCATGGACCAGGAGATTCTCCGAAAGTGGTTGAAGGCCGGCTATATCGAGACGGACAAGCTCTTTCCGACGGAAGCGGGAACGCCGCAAGGTGGAATTATTTCGCCGACGTTGGCCAACTGGACTTTGGACGGACTGGAAGCGGAACTCACGACCCACTACGGGGCGAAGGGCAGCCGCCAAGCTGGAAAGTACAAGGTCAACTTGGTGCGGTATGCGGATGACTTCGTGATCACCGGAAGTTCGCAAGAGCTTCTCGACCATGAAGTCAAACCACTGGTGGAACGCTTTCTCGCCACCAGAGGACTGGAACTCTCGCAAGAGAAGACCAGGACGACGCATGTCGCGGAAGGGTTTGATTTCCTCGGTCAGAACGTGCGGAGTTTCGGCGGCAAGATCATTGTCACGCCGTCGAAGAAAAACATCCAAGCGTTCAAAGCCAAGGTTAAGGAGATATTCGCGGAGAACAAAACCGCCAAGCAGGAGAACCTGATAGGCGTCTTAAACCCGGTGGTTCGGGGCTGGGCGAACTATCACCGAGCGGCATGTGCTTCGAAGACTTTCGCCTCGATCGACTCATGGTTGTGGTTGAAGACATGGCAATGGGCCAAGCGGAGACATCCCAATAAGAGCGCTCGTTGGATCAAGGAGAAGTACTTTGTGACGACGGGCAGCAGAAGTTGGGTGTTCTCAGCGCGGCTCGAAAGTGCGGAAGGAAAGCGGAAACGAGTGACACTGGCGAAAGCGAGTGACACCCCAATCCGTCGACACGCCAAGATCAAGGGTGACGCTAATCCTTTTGACCCGCAATGGGAGCCTTACTTCGAGGACCGACTCGGTCTGAAGATGCAAGGCGACATGAAGGGAAAAGCGAAGCTCCTGCGTCTTTGGTGGAGCCAGAACAAGCGTTGTACACTATGCGACCAACTGATCACCAAGGAGACGGGGTGGAATATCCACCATCGCATCCCGAAGTGTGAAGGCGGTACAGATAGCTTCGCTAATCTGGTCCTGCTGCACCCGAATTGCCACCGTCAACTTCATGCCGCTGGTTTGACGTTGGAGGGCCGGCCCCTGTAACAGGGGGCTTTGAAGAGGCTTGAGCCGGGTGCGGGGAAACTCGCACGCCCGGTTCTTAGGGGGGGATGGCTCGGTAACGAGCTATCCCTACCCGACAAAG